>JBCBCI010000149.1:0-9933 GCA_038530755.1 Cyanobacteria bacterium J06592_8
TTATCGGATAACTTCTCTCCACTTCCGATAACATTGATGCTCGAATTAACCGCATTACAGGTAAGGTTATTACTGGAGAAGCTGCCAATAACATGATTAACCGCCTCGCCCTGGGAGAAGACAATAACCTCCATTCCTGTAACCGTTCTTGAACAGCGTCTGCGATCGCTTCGTTATAAGGTTGTTCTACAGTTGTGGATGCCCCCCTTGTCCCCCAATCTTGGAGGGAATCTGAATTAGAATGCTCCTCTTGGGGAGAAGTAGAATTAGGGTCTTCCGAGTCTAAGTCCCCCAAAGTTGGGGGATTTAGGGGGCTTTCATGTTGACGATTGTGTAACCGTTCAGAGACCATATCCTCAATAGACTCCGCTTTGGGGACTCGTTTTCCAGATTCAGGTAAGAGAAATCCGGCGGTGACTTCACGGCGATCGCCTCCTAACATTCGACTCCAGCGACGCAAATCTTCACTTTCGGAAGTAATCACCGGAACAACAGCACGACTGTTAATATTTTTAGGTGCTTCCAGTCCTAAAAATTCGGTTTGCAGTTGAGTATTAATCGCTCCTGGAATTGTATTACGAATTGCCACATAATCTCCTCGTCCTAAAGCGGTTCTTTCCCACATCCACTCCGGTAACATTTGCCAAATTGCTGTGGGCATTGATTTCGACCAAAGCTGTATAGTTTTATTGAGTTTGCCATCCCACCAATAACTCTCCATACAATCGCTTAAAATCAGAATAATTCGTCGTCCGTTTGGTTCAATTAATTCACGAGGATCATGGTGAAATCGTTGTTTAGATTGCTTATGGGGAGAGTTTTCTTGCTCTGAATAATCAGAAGAATTATCTTCAGAGGAATCACTCACAGAATCTTCAGAATGGGTTCGAGTCGCATTGGGTTCAGAAAATTGTAATATTACCTCAGAACCCACCTGTTCTAAATCAAAAATTCGTAGATCTCGAAATGCCCCGTAACGCTTTAACATTAGGGCAATGTCATCGGTTAAACGTCGCCACAAGTTCATTGAGATACTGCGATCAACAATTAAAACGACCTCAAACCAAGGTTCTCTCTCTGGTTTTAAAATTGGAACCCAAATCTGAGTTTTTGCGATTTGTTCAACTGTTGCTGTTTCATCCAGTTTATTACTAATCCCTACTTCAACTTGTTTGAGTAGCGGTCGTAAAGCACGAATCAACGATAAAGTATCAGACAGTATGGGCGGATCTGGAATCCATATCGGTAAAGCGTTTGTAGGAAGGACATCTGCACTTTGAGAAATTGGGATACTAATATTAGCAACAGGTTTAGATGAAGTAACAGGTAATGGTGCTTCGATAGCCGTATCATCTATACTTTCTTCTTGGCGAACAGTTTGAGTTTCGGGTTTCTGTTCCGGTTGAATTTTGACTTCCGGTTGAATTCGCAACGCTAACCACAACAAATCCGCGATTTCTCTCGCGGTGAGATCTGCTTCATCTGCTAGGATTGACACCAACCGTTCTACACTCATCAACAAAACAATTTGATTCTAACAACGTGTATCGTTAAGTCTAATAGGGAGAAGGGGTGAAAAGGTGATGGGGTGGTGGGGTGAAAAGGTGATGGGGTGATGGGGTGAAAAGGTGCTGGGGCGAAAAGGTGATGGGGTGCTGGGGTGAGAGTTTTTTTCCGATCAAAAATAGCTTTTTGTTAATAAAAATCTTCCCTACCTCCCTACCTCCCAAGCTTCCCATCTCCCTATCTCCCGAGCTCCCTATCTCCCGAGCTCCCTATCTCCCTATCTCCCTATCTCCCTATCTCCCTATCTCCCTAGCTCCCTAGCTCCTGATCTTCTCATTCATCGTCGTACTCGACCATTGATCACGTCTACTTCTAGGTCATCTGCGGTACTGACAATCTGTACTGAATCTTGTTGTTCGGAGTTCTGCTGATTCTTCTCTTGGTTTTGCCGTTTTCGTCGCACCAATTCCCGAATATTGAAGCTTCCCTCTTCAAACAGATTTAATAAATCATTGGGTAAGTTTAAATCACTTTTATCAATTTCATCAATCAACAATACACGGGGTCGTCGAGAGGGTAAAAATGCCGTACCCACTGCACCAAGCTGGATATAATCTCCTAACTTACCTTCTTCAGTGGGTTGATTCTGAGCGGGATTTTCTTCCCGCCGTGTTTTGTCGAGTTGAGCATCCTGTAAACGAGCGATCGCATCATAACGGTAAAGCGCATCTTGTACCGTTGAACGCGCAGTAATTGGCCAGACTAATACCGGGTCAAGTTTCAGTTCGTAGGCGAGTGTCGTTTTCCCTGACCCTGGAACCCCAGTTACTAAAAGAGGACGACGCAGATGAATCGCTGCATTCACCGCATCTACAATTTCTGAATATTCATTTTCATCGGTTTGAATTTGGAAACTGCGTCCTCTGGCGATCGCCCGTTGATTCTCTTGGGCTTTTGCTTCTAGAGTATCCCAATATTGATTATCTTCTTCTTCGTTAACTTGCTTAATCGGTAAAAATGACCGCCAGGGAGGACGATCTGGTATTTCCTCTAAAGAATCAGGTTCTGAACAGTTGCCATGAAATAGTTTCCAATTAGTCATGTTAAGAAGGTATTGTTAAAGGTTTTTTATTAGTGGGAATTGTGGGTAAGCGATGGGGACAGTCACAAAGCATTTTAAGATTCCGCAATATTTCACTTTCAGATCTTGCTTTTCTAATTTGCTTTGCCAAATCTGCAAAGTCAGTTAGGTTACTATTGTTGAGAATCTTATCAAATTCTGATGATCTTTCATCTGTTGTACAATCTAAATGATCACTCCACAATGCGATCGGTACACCCGCCTCAATAATATCCCAGAACAGATCTTCTCGTTCTTCCTCATCATCAGGCAATGGAATCACCAACTTTAGACCGGGTTTATCAATTAGTAAACTCTGAAGGTCTCCATCACTTGGACAAGCTTCTGGCTTACAAAAACTTCCCAAAACATCATTTTTTTGAACACAATTCTCTAAAATCTTCCATTTTCTTTCTAAGTCAAGTTTCAAGGTTCTATTAATGACCCGATCTAGCGATCTCACAATAAAGCTTCTGGCATTTTTTAACGGAATTGGTTTATTACGATTAGGCTTACTGATTTTCCACTCTTCAGCAAGATTTTCATCGAAGCGACAATGTTGTATAAATACTTCTAAAGTCACAGGCTCAATATCTGAATAAGACAATAAATCCTGTTCAACCATCTTTACCCAATCTGGTAAATATTCTGGAATTTCCTCAAAGTCACAATTCAATCCAGGTTTATCCGCAGAAATATCTACAGGTTTAATAGGTTCATCACCGATTTTTAACTGAAGATAAATATTAACATTTCCGACTCTTTCTTGAATTGAGATAAGTAAATAGGACTTGAGAGCAGAATCGGTAATCACTTTTGGTTGAACATTATATTTTTGAGCAAAGCGTTCGCGCCATTGCTTTAGTTCTTCAAAATACGAACAAACTGAATTCATAGGTTGATTAGTCTTCTGAATTTCACCGAGCAAACATTCAGCAAATGTGACGATCAATTCTGAGCTATAATAAAGTTCTAAAAAATCAGATATTTCTTGAAAGCTATTAGGCTCTTTACAATCTGGACGATATTCTTTAAAATCCCCTATCACCCTCGCAAACGCTTGGAAAAAGGCTCGTTTAACCTCTAGTGAGTAATCATCTCCTGAACTCAAGATTGAAAACAGTTTTTCTAATTCAGCTTGTCCTGGACTAGCAGTTGCAAAAATCGATGAATTAGATAAACAGAAATCACTCTGAAGTTCTGCAACACATGGAATATCCCGATTATTCTTATAGTTATAAAACTTTTGATACAATTCATAAAGTAAGCCTTCTGACTCATAATAATCAATCAATTCATAGGCTAACTCTTCTAAATCTGAACCTGTTGAAATTTCAGCGAGATTTTTTTGAAAGCTATCTTTAACAAACATTTTGAGTTTGACGGGAGTACGGAAAACACTAATGAATGCTTCCCGTAGCTTTGTTGTATTGAATTTTTCGTCTTCACTCCCTGTCATTTTTCTGATTCAGGTGCGGGTAATAAAGGAACAATTGAGGTGTAAAAGATGAGTAGCAAAGAGCCATAAAACGGCTTATAAAAGGATAAATTTACGAAGGGGCCACCAATTGCAAACACCCAGACAATATAAGAACCACTTGATAACCAAATCTGTTGCCATGCTATTCTTTTTCCAGCTTCTTGAGTTTGTTTCCTTGTCCAGAAAAACGACAGCACTAAGCCCACTATAAACCAAAGCCAGAGAAGTCCATCTTTTGGAATCTCTTCACCCTGACTTTGTATTAAGCCACTTCCTGTTAACCATAGACCCACGACATCAGCGGGAATATATTTCAAGACCCGATCAAAATAGCCATCAACTTTAGATTCAGAACCCCCTGCTTCATACTCATACCAAATAATGCGCCGACTCATTTAAGACTCCTTACTTGAAAAATTCGGCAATTTCCGCGTAGATGCGATCGCATAAAATTCCCTCCCGAATACTACCAAATCCACGTGACATTGAGGCATGGTGTAGACCTACAAATTCCCACTTCTCTGAAAAGCAAGGGGAACCACTCGACCCACCTTGAGTGCGGTTCACGTACCAAATTCGACCGCTTTGACTGTCTGTTTTGACAACACCACTAGGACTCAATGAAATTTGCATCACGTTTCCGGCTGGATGGTGTAGAAGGTTCAAGCTTGTCTTTTCTTGCGGTAACACCGATGTCAGTGGAACAGGCTGAATATAGTCTAACTCAGCAATATTAGGTTCGACTCGCAGTAAAGCATAGTCAAGTTCTCTTGTTAGGCTGTAGGCGACAACAGGTTGGTTTGAGTGGGGACTCAATTCATCAGGACGGACGGGTGTATCCTGTTCTTGACTAATAAAGCCAAACTCAAAAAGCATTGATTTCGCTAACTCATTAAGTCGGGCTTGATCACTAATTTCCTTAGAACTGAGAACGTGATAGTTTGTCAGAATCAGATCGGGTGCCACCAACACTCCGGTTCCTGTACGATTGTGATCTGAGAAGGTAATTTTGCATACCGAGTCTGCTAACTTTAAACCTCGTCGAAGTTCACCTACATCTGCGTCATAGGATAATCTTTGGGGTAAAAACGCTTCCAGTTCTAAGTCATTTAGAGGTTCTTTCCACTCAAATGGAAAATCAACACTATCTCCCCCCTGTTCACTCAGAATAATCTGTTGCTGTAGAAATGATTTGACCCGTTGAAACAGTGCTTTGACTTGAGGGTTGCGGGGTTTTTCCTGTTGTAGTGCAATGATTAAATTATCGAGATCTCCTTCTGAGTCAAGATACTCAATTAATTCATCAGTTGCATATATCAATGCTGTTGAACCTGCTACTTCATTTAAGTTAAAAGCAAAATGGTCATGGATAAAAATCTTCAGTGCTGGATATGACCGATAGGCGGAGAGTAATGCCTTACGAAGTTGCGTTCGTTCTTCTTTTGAAAGGTTCAGCATTCACCCATTCCCCATATTCTTTGATGAGTTACTAATCGCTCAAGTGATTTTTGAGAGCAAACCGAACTAATTCAGCTCGATTACTACTATCCGTTTTCCTCAATAAACTACTCACATATTTTTCAATCGTTCTCGGACTCAAATGCAAGTTTTCACCAATTTGCACATTAGAGCATCCTTCAGTGAGCAAATCTAAAACTTGTTGTTCTCGCTCAGTTAAACTAATAGAAATTGAGACTCCTTCTCTAAATTCTGATCCGTTTGAAGAAGAACCGTTTTGAGCAATTACAGACTCCATCACACGTGATCGCAATTCTGACTCGATCAACTGCGATCGTTCTAATAAAGCTCGAATCACGACTCCTAATTCATCCAACTCAAAAGGCTTGGGTAAGTAATTATCACAACCCAATTGATAGCCGCGAATTCGCTCAGAAATATTTGTGTGAGCCGTTAAAAAAATCACAGGTAACAGACGAAAAGCTGGACGAGAGCGGATACGTTTAACCAGCTCATAGCCGTCCATTTCAGGCATAGCAATATCAGTGACGATCAGGTGAGGTTTGTGTTTGTCTACCAACTCAAGAGCCTCTTGACCGTTTTCTGCTGAAATTACAGTGTAACCTGCAATCTCCAGATAATCACTGATCGAGAGGCGAGTCCCGAAGTCGTCATCTACAACCAATATGGTTAGGGGCATAGGACGGGGACTGGAAATTCACATAATGGGATATCAGTTAACGTTGCTTATTTTGAGTTGAGTCAAGTTTGACAAGAAATAACAAGCAAACGTTATAACTTTGATTTGTTCAGCTTATCAATTATACCCTCTTTTGCCAACCCAGCCAATTTTGAAAAGAGTGACTGTTCTCCCTCTTTAACTACGTACTAAATTCTGGTCTAACGAATCACCCACAGAGGGAGTAAGAAAGCTAATGTTTTGACTCCTTACTCCGTTATGGGTTAACTGAGGATTCTGTAAATTGCGCTATGCAACTTATCCTTTGTAGGTAACTGTTAGACTTCCCGGTTTAGCGAGATCTCCTTCTATAACAACACCTCGATCATTTGCGGCGAGATGTCGGAGAATCTTGTAAGCCTTTTCGACTTCCTCAGCGGCTCCGGCTTTCTGGGCGAGCGCCTCTAAAGTCAGTCCAGAACCTCCAGATGTCAAGACTTTTAGGAGTTCTTGCTGCAAGTTCAAAACAGCAGCTGCGGCTTTCTTTCCGGCTTCAACTCCGGGCTGGTGATAAGCATTAATATTCACCAAAGACCCATACAAACTGACGGCTCGTTCGTACAAAGCAATTAATGCACCGACTGTGCGAGGTGTGACTTCGGAAACTGTAATCGTAATCGAATCCCGTTGATTTTCATACAATGCCTGTCGAGTTCCTTGCAAAAATCCGGAGAGATAATCTCCAACGGTGACATTGGGTTCAACTTCTGGAGATGGCCCTTGACGATCTTGCAACACCTCAATAAAAGTGACAAAGAAGTTGGCAACCCCGTCACGCAACTGCTGAACGTAGGCGTGTTGATCGGTTGAACCTTTGTTTCCGTAAACTGCGATCCCCTGGTTAACAACATTGCCATCAAGGTCTTTTTCTTTACCCAAAGACTCCATCAGCAATTGTTGGAGGTAGCGGCTAAACATTTGCAAACTGTCTTTGTAGGGCAACACAACCATATCTTTTTCACCCTTACCATTACCGACATAGTACCAACACAGTGCCAACAATGCTGAGGGGTTATCTTTCAAGTCGGGTTTGCGAGTGGCTTCATCCATGACTTTCGCTCCCTCTAGCATAGAGCGAATATCAATCCCTTGCAGTGCCGCAGGTAACAGTCCCACAGCCGAGAGTTCGGAGGTTCGTCCTCCCACCCAGTCTGCCATCGGGAAGGTATCGATCCAGCCTTCTGACTTAGCGTATTGATCGAGTTTGCTTCCGACACCTGTTGTCGCGATCGCGTGTTTGCTAAAATCTAAGCCTTGAGCTTCGTAGGCGTGCTTGGCTTCTTTCATGCCGTTCTGGGGTTCAGGCGTACCGCCAGACTTAGAAATAACTAAAGTTAAGGTACTGCTGAGTCGATCCTTGAGTTCATCTAGCACCCGATCAATCCCATCAGGATCAGTGTTGTCAATAAAATGAATTTTGATCGGAGGAGAGTTGGGTGTCAAGGCTTGAGCAACAAACTGTGGCCCTAGTGCCGAGCCACCAATTCCGATGGAGAGTAAGTCGGTGAATTTATCGGCTCCAGGGGGTTTAATTTCGCCACTATGAACCTTTTTCGCAAAGGCTTCTATCTTTTCGAGGGTACTAATGATTTCCTGTTTCAGTTCGGGAGTCGGCGCAATTTCCGGATCTCTGAGCCAGTAGTGACCTACCATGCGGTTCTCATCCGGGTTTGCGATCGCGCCACCTTCGAGAGTTTCCACGTCTTTGAACGCCTTTTCAAATTTGGGCGTCATCGACTCGTAGAAAGCATCATCGAAGCGCACGCGACTGACATCGAGGTACAGCTCTAAGCCTTCGTGATAATATAACCAGTCTTGATATCGTTGCCAAAGTGTTGAGGCATCCATAGTATCGTATACTCGCTAATTACAAAAGCCAATGCAGAATTCACTCAAACGCCCGCTAATTAAGGAAAGCTGAAAGATTCAACCTGTCCTGATCGCGGTGGGTTAGGTCAGCCACAGTTAGCCAACCTTACAACCGACATTAATTTATCATCTGTTCCACAAGGAGATAGTATTCCATTTACTAAATCTAAAGATTGTTAGCTTGTCCCTTTTGATTGGGGACCGAGAAATGCTTCTACGAAATTGGCATTTGTACAGGTGTGACCCTTTTCTGTTAGAAAAAGGCAAAATCATCCTATTGATTGCCATCGGATCAGTAACAGTTCTCAGCATAATCTAATATATTTTATAGCAAGTCAGAAGAAAAAAATATGAAATGGCGGGTTGTGCTTGAATGCGATTCTGAAACGGGAGATTGGGCGATTTGGTGTCCAGAGTTACCGGGTTGTGTGTCCGCCGGAGAAACAGAAGAAGAAGCTTTAGAAAATATTTGTGAAGCGATCGCACTTGATCTTGAACCCAAATCTTGAACCTAACCCGAAAGATTATTAAAGTTCAGGTTTCGGTAAAATTCGGACAAATTTAACAATCTGACCCGTTACCTCAATTCCAATAAAATAATTTTCTAGGGTAAAGCGATAAAAAATCCGACTGGCTTCCAACGAATGAAGTTCAGGTAAATCGTACAGATTATCAAAATCGCGGAACTTAACAAAGACATAGTCATAGACTCGTTCATAAACCGCAGGTTCTAAACTAATTAAGTCTTTGAGGAAAGAGCGAGCATAACGAAGATCAAGAGTCACAGAAAATAAAAGAATTGTCGAGATTTTATTCTCAGAATTTACGAGAACTTATTTAGGGGTATTAGGTTTATTTTGTTTCATCAGCTCATCATCAGATAATATCCGCATTGCTTCTTCAAGAGTAAAAGCATCTCCAGGTTTTAAAGTGCTTTGAGCATATTGAATCGCTTTGAGCATATAAACATCATAATATAATGTAGTCAGAAGTTCCCAAGCTCGTTCTAACTCATCTTTGGGCATTTGGTCAATTAAATCGTGCAACTGCTGACGACGTGACATTATTTTTTGTTGTATCCAGTCTGTGATTTAGTAGTTTACTGGGAAATTTTCCAAATTTCAAGCTAATCAATCAAATTGTAGATTATAATTATCAACTCAGAATTCCTTACTCTATTGAAAGTTAGTCTGTATATCGACGCTGAAAACGAGAGTCTAAGTTATCTCTTTTTCTGACATTACAACTCCGACAGAGGGTTTGCAGGTTGCTAATGTCGTTGCTTCCACTTTTGGCGAGGGGAATAATATGATCGATTGTTAGTTCTGTTTCTTGATTGGTTTTTTTGCAACTTTGACAACAGTAGTGATCTCGTTCAAAAACATATTTTCTCACCGCAGGCGGAATAATAATTCGAGGTGTTTTTTTATTCATTTCAGAATCTCCTTTTTTTAGGCAAAATTTAGGAGGCAATTTTCACTCAAATTCTAGAATTAAAATTACTTCCTAATCGTCAAAGTCTTCTTTAAGGAATTTAAGCTACATTAATTTTGTTTTGCTTCTGTTTCAATTAATTGTTGTCGTAAATCATCAAGCGGAGATTCAGGTTCAGATACTTCAGGTTCATCTGGACAAAACTCAACAATCACTCTTAATCCCTCCGCCTGCGGCACCTCCCTTAAAAAGGCAGGGCTGTTTCATTCTCAGTTAAAAATTGCCGGGGTTGATAGGGTGATGGGGTGATAGGGTGGTGGCCAGAAG
>JBCBCI010000150.1:0-9667 GCA_038530755.1 Cyanobacteria bacterium J06592_8
TCATCAAACGAGGTCATTGAGTGACCTCCAATATCTATGAACAATAATAACAGCATTGGTGCATCTTCTGCAAACTTCCGTATCAACGAAACCGTCATTGATCTAAGTGAAGCGATAATCGGTGGCCTGCTTCTCGACCCCAACGCCATTGAACGAATCGATGACATTCTAGCCGTAGAGATTTTCCCTCTGGAATCTCAGCAAAAGGTCATCCGAGTTGTTAAAGATCTTTATCGACAAGAGAAGCCCGTTGACTTGATGACCGTGACAGTCGAACTCGAGGGGCGGGGAGAACTCAAACAAGTGGGCGGTCAGAAGTACCTGGCTAACATCCTGGCTCATACAGTCAGCGCGGTGAATATCGATCAATATCTGTTCATGCTGATTGAGCGAATCGAGAACTATTCCCCAGACGGCAAGATGCGACTTGCCAAAGCATTAGAGTTAGTTGCTGAATACTTAGTGAGCGATCGCACTGAGGAACAACTAACGCTCGACCTCGAAGATCTACGCGAGAAGGTGGGAATGCCTGCCTATAAATGGAGTAAATTTATCGCGGCAACAGTGAGGAAGTGTCGCAAAGAACGATATTTGTTAGAGCTGAAGCGGTTATTGCTAATAGATGACCCACTAGAGCAATCTCTAGAAATTGATGAAGTGTGTGAAGTTTATCGCAAGCGTCGAGGTGTGGTGCAGTCCGACATGGTGCGGATGGAAGCTAAAACCTACACCAGAGATTGGCACGGCCCTAAGCTGGCCATTGAATATGACCGAGTTGAGGTTAAGCCCAAGCCTTACTTAATCCCTGATTTTCTCCCCAGTGCCGCATCAATTCTCTTATCCGGTGTTTCCGGTACTGCCAAAACTCAGTTTATGCTCGATATGAGTGAGTCATTGTTAGAAGGTCAGGAATTTCTGGGATTGAAACCCTCAAAACGCTGCAAGGTTCTTCTATTGATCACCGACCAATCCACTGAGCAGAGCCTCGCCTATTTAAGAAATAAGGGTATTGACCTGACTAACCCTAACCTAGCTCTATGGCTACGTGGTGGAGATGACCCCGGTTTTACGATTAACGACCTCGCCAAGCTGCGACAATTTATTGAGGACTTTCGACCTGATTTTATTGGGGCCGATTCTCTGCGAACCATTGTATGTCACCCGACAGGAATCAGCGAAAACGATATCGAGATTGGTAGCCACCTCAATAAGCTGATCCAGGAAGCCACCCGTTTTGGTTCAACTTTCCTACTGATTCACCACGAGAACAAATCTACTGAATTTAAAGGAGTGAGTAAATCCTCCGGTTCAGGAGACATCCCGGCTCGGTTTGATATTCACTGGCGGCTCGATAAGCCTTTCGAGTATGAGGAAACACGAGTTTTCAGCACAGCTAAAACCCGCAGCAGTTCCAGAAATGGACGATTAACTCTCAATCTCGACGAGTGTCGCTTTGAGTTAGAACGATGGGAAATGGAATCCCCTGAATTCAGCAAAGCCCTTTCCTCTACCGTGAGCCGGATTGATCATTTACTGACAATCAATCCCCAGGGATTAGCAATATGGGACATCGAAGCGATGATAGCTCAAGGGGGGAGCCAGGTCAGCACCCGTACCGTGCGACGTTGTTTGGCACAGATGAGTGCTTCTCAATCCATTGGACGCAAGAAACATCCGACCCGTCAACGAGCTTTTCTATATTACAAATTGCAACTAAACGATGATGAAGAAATTTTTTCTTCCGATACATCCCACTCACTTTGTCACAACCACTCAAATCTGGCTGAAAACCTTGATATACAAGAACAATTAACTGTGACACCAACTGTGACATCTCCGGTGACACCCAATGATTCAACTGTGTCAGCCACAGCGGTGTCACCTCAAAATCAAGACGAGTGTCACACTGACGAAGCCTTTGTAGAATCGGATTTTGAGTCTAAATCTACCAACTGTGACACAGAGAATTTGCCTCAGAAAAAAACGTACCCCGAAAATGTAGTACAGAATGAGACTTCTGAAGATGATACTACACAATGTGAAGATGCGGTGCCGACTGAAGATGACCGCTCTCTTGGTCAGCCTTCCTTGGCGGATGAAACATCCGCAGGTTCTGACCGCTTACAATATTTTGTTCCTGGAGCAATTCAAGTCGGCGATCGCGTCAAAGTTTTAGTTGGTGTGATTGAAGATCGACTCGGAACAGTTGAAGCGATTGATCCAAAGCGTGTTCTGACTCCCTATCACATTCGCTTAGACAATGGTGGCACTACCGATGAACCCCTATTCAACTTAGAGCTAATCTAGGGGGATTGAACAATGCCAATGAAACGTGAACTTTACCCAGACAACATCGTTTAAAGGATTTGAAAAATGACTCATACATAAATCTCATCTTCAAATACGCAAATAAAGTAGAAGCTATCTTTGGTTATTCGTCGAATTATTGCGGAGAGTACAGTATTGACTGGAGACAACCCATTTACGCATAAGCTCCACTGTATAGGTGTAGCTAGAATCTTTGAAGATAACAACATCATGTTCTTGTAGTATCTTTAATGCAGAAGCGACTTTTAAAGTAGGAAAGCCCGTTGCTTGGGTGAGTTGTTCAGCCGACATCTGTTGCATAGCTAGCTGTTTTAATATTTCGATTTGTCCAGGGACTGAACTCGTAAAAGCCTGTTGCCAAATTCCCCTAAAGTAGGCATTGCCAATCGAGTAAAATTCGGGCGAATCAAGAACTTTTTGTAGGTCTTCTGAGTTGAATATTGGAAAGGTACTATCCGGTTTTCTCTGACTCAGTAAGTTACGATTGAGGTAGGCAATAAGTGTATGACCAATAAGCTGTATGAGATAAGGCTGACCATTAGTAAGTCGGACAATTTGAGAAATGACTTCATCTTCGTAGGTAATATTGTTAGCTTGCATAATCAATTGTTCAGCAGCATCACAGGGTAGAAAACTGACTCTGATGGGGATACTGGTAAAGAAAGGATGCCAATAGCTGTAACACATTTCTTCTAGTGTGTGTAAGCCCGCAAAGACCAGACTAAACCAAGGATAAGTTTGAGTCAGACCCCGGAAAAATTCCAAAAGATTCTCTGAAAGTTGACCCTTTTCTATCTTTTCTTCAATCTTCTCAAATTCATCAATCGCAATGATCAAGCTACGACCGAGTAAAACTGGATTTAACGTCTGAAAGAAGTCATCGAGTGCGTGGTAGGGATTTTTGTCTGTAAATTCACTCCGCTCAGGTTCAGTGAAATTTTGAATTTTTTCAGATGTTAAAGATCTGCAAATTTGCCGAGATAAGGCATAAAGTAATTCTCCTGTGTTGGAAATATGGCCAAGAATTTGCATATTAAAGTCAACAACTTTGATATCGGAGGAAGATAGATATCCACTCAAGCTTCTAAGAATTGAAGATTTCCCCATACGCCGATGTCCATACAGCACAATAGAGGGACAATGCCCAGGCGTTGCGAAAAGTTCGTCAGCAATTCGCCTGAGAATATCCTCTCTGCCGATTAAGGCTTTGCCCGTAACGGGTGTGCCAATAATATATGGATTGTTTATAAATGAGGGATTTTGGACAAGTTGTCCAGTCTCTCCTCCGGCTTCCCTAACAAAATGACTCCATTGTTTGACAATCTTTTGTAGTAACTTAAATTCTGGAGAAACGACCTGATTACGAATGCTTTGATGGAGTCCTTCAAGTGTACTGTTGGCTCTGAGTAGGGAGGCTTGTTGAATTAATAAACTATTGCTTTGGTTTGCGATTGTGATATCATCAGCAAGCTGTTTAAGGCGATTAAGAAAATCAATGACATCTGGTCGAATGGCTTCATGAATAGAGGGTAGATTGGTCGTCAGTTTGCTAGCCTCAGCCAGGTGAGAAATATGGGTATAGCTCAAAAACTTTGCCATCACATCGAAAGATTGACTGATTTCTGTTCCACCCAATTGATTTTCAAAAGCAGAATAAACTGGTGCATAATTAGACAGCTTAAAAGACTTAGCCTGAATCTCTGTGCTATAGCTGATGTCATAAATTAGATGATAAAAGGCTGTTTGAGATGTTCTAACATGGTCTCGCTGTAGCCAAGTGATGCCGTAGATAAACCGCTCTACTTGGTAGCTAGTATATTCGGATGTACAGTTGACCCATTGGCTGCTCAATTCTCCTAGCAGTAACTGTTTGCTTGCCGGCACCTGTTTCCAGTCATTCCCATCAACGGGTGCAAAAATATACGACTGACTTACAGGCGCATTTAGGAAGCGATACAGCGATGGCAGGAAGGCTTCTGCTTGACTGAGATATTCCTTCAAAGTACGCTGTGCTATCGGTCGCAGGAGAGGATTCCTTGCAATTTGAGTCAGTCGCAGTAAGCCTAATATTCGATTTTGATGGAGTAAGTTTTTAAGGTATTTTTGCGTGCCGGGTAATGGCAAAATAATCAATTCATCCCAGGCGATAGGATGGCTTTTGAGTTTCAGACCTGGCAAAACTTTGAGGATAGTATAGAGTAAGTAACCAATATGCAGTGGAATCAATCGCAGGGTGCCTATCCAAATAATAAAGGTAGCGATACCGCCATATAGAATAGCTTTTTCAGCACTGATTGCATTCTGATATAGGGCGATGTCAATCGAAAATCCGACAAATATGCCCATCGCCAGACAAATCATCAGACCACTAGCAAAAGTCATCGAAGCTCCAAACGCACCACTTGTTGCCAAACCAATGATAGAGGCATAGATCAGGCTAGAAGTTTCTACGTTCTCAACTGCTGTTGAAATAATCCCAAAGACAGCTCCTGCAATTAATCCAGAGGCTAACCCTGTAACAACGCCAATAATGCCGCCAGAGATACCCCCAATTGTCAGCACCACAGAAGTGCCTACAAAAAAACCAAATAGGATAACCAAGCCAGCATTTTCTAGTGTGAGTACCTGGGTAAAAGACCAGTCAGGCGATCGCCCCAATACCACTGCTAGAACTGTAGCATTAGCCACACCTGCTGTTACACTCACAACTGACCCGCTGGCAATACCTCTGGCAGTCCCGGCTGTCAAGCTAAAAGTGAGACTGTAAACGACGAGAAAAATAATACCAATGATATCACCAATAGTAAGCCCTAAAGCCCAGTGAGCCAAAGAGAAAGGGGATGCTGGCAGTAGCCCTAGTGCGATTGCGCTGAGACCAGTAGAAAGCAACGCTATTGTCAGGGGTAAGCAAAAATAGAGATTACGGTAGGCTCTAATCGTTAGTGTCTTGAGCAGGCTGCTGCCAAGGGATGCTTGATACTCCGAAGGATTAGCTCTATAAAGATAGTATTTAAGCGCTGTTGGATAGCAGTAAATCCAGTAAGCAATCAGCAGCGAATGCCTAAACTTAAAGGGATTCAGGTAGTTGGGTACTAGGCTAGGCGGTGTAGGAAAAGTCGGCATCTCTAGGGCTTGTGAAAACAGTCTTGTTGCTAGGGTATAGTGCTGTGTACTCTTGCACTCTTGCAATAGGAGGTAGAAATGCTAATTTCATAAACAGTTAAATATCTCGGTCAGCCTGGGGATTTTTCTTCGGAGGAGGTCTACAATCAGATAGAGCTTTACAGACTGAATGCCACTTTTGCTACTGGACTAAGTTGAAAAAATAGAAGTGAAGCAACTGTTAGGAACATTGACAGTCCTTTGAAAATTTGTTTCATTTGTTTGATCCAAAAAAGTGTATGACTTTGTTTCACATTTTTAATATAGAGAGGCTGATATATATTGCCAAGTCGCTCATTTAAGTAATACTTGATTGAATGACACTTAAATAAACTATAAGAGTTAATCAGCAAGCCAGCCCTCCGTCCGATCAATGTTCCGCTTACATTAGAGAAAGTTCTTGATAGAGTGCTTTGGCTAGCTGCTGAAGCGTAGCGGGGTGTCCACCACTATTTTGGATTAGGCTATAAATTTGATCATCACTAAATTGGACTGGACAGCCTGTTAATCGATATCGTAGAAATTGTTCAGCGACCTCTTCTGAAAAAGGGGGCAACTGAACTGGCTGAAAAATATTGAAGAAAGGAGACGTTGAATACATATCATCCGGAAACAGTTCATCTAAAGGGGTTCGACTGGCTGTGACTAACGTAAATGGCATATGGTCCCCGTCTGAGAGTCCACGTAGTTCGTCACGCTCGTCACCACTAAATTTTTTGGAGTTTCGCATTTTCTCTATTTCATCAATGCAGAGAATATATTTTCTCCCTTCTGTTGCTTCTAATAGGTCATAGCCACGACAGTTATCTATACCGATTTCATAACAGAGCCGCTGAAAAAATGTTTCTTCAGTATGAATCAGTTCCATGTCTAAATAGATGATTTGATTACTATTAATACCAAGTCTGATAGAGCCATACCGACAGATTTTACGGAGCAAAGAAGATTTACCGACTTGACGTTCACCAACAATAGAAATATTCCAGGCATTGCTGAGAGATACAAAGATTTCTTCTAAGAGATTTGTTCGATCAAAGAAGCGTTCATCACTGGTAATGCAGCCGCGATCGCCAAAGGGAAGGGGAAAAGAGGAAGAGTTGTAAGAGGAATGGGACAGAGTAGATGAGTTTAAGTTTTGAGTAGCTTGATAGTATTGAGAAAGGGTAGATTTAAAGGTTTTTTTAGAGAGCAGAATGCCAAACTTTTCGGAGAGAATCTGCCAGAGCTGAGGTGCTAAATCTTGACGTAAGTAGACTTCAGAGTATTGCAAATTCTGAGCAATTTCTGTATAGGTCTTTCCTTGCCAAGCACCGCTCAAAATCGTGCGATAGGTTGAATGCTTTTGCGGTGTGATCTCGTCCGCAATTTGAGACCACATCCATTCAAAAATAGTATCACTCACAGCACTTTATACATATATTTTTCTGGAGATCAGATCTAGCTTAATCTTATTTACAGTTTACCAATGATCTCTAATCTATCGAGAGTCGAGGGACGAGTACCTACTTTTCCTTATTTTGATAATTAAACATCCTACTTTTCCTTATTTACGCTGTTGGGTTAGGTTTGTCATCCTTGAAATGTCATTCAGCTTGCTGAAGACGGTTACCCAACAAAATTACAAAGAGGATTCCGAATTATGACGACTAGGTCTGATTTCAATGTTATTCCCATTCGACGGACTTTTAATTCTAGCAACAATTCATTTAGCGTTAATTTTCCGATTGAAGCAGGGCAGATTGTTGACGATGGATATTTAGTGATGCAGGTACGTAGTGTTGGAGAACCTGGTACCCATCAACTCAGAATCAACGGTGAAACTATTCCATTTGATTTTCAACCCGCTCCGGGAGCTTCCCAAGCATGGTTAGCATGGATGACTACTTTTAAACCGGGTGTCCTAAAATCCGGTTCAAACAGAATTGAAATCGAACGAATTGGTAGCGATAACTTTGAAGTCCGAGATATTGTTATCAACTGGCGCGAAAGAGACTAAGAATTTAGAGTTTTCGTATTGCCAGAGTCTGATTTAGAAGGAAATCGACTCTAACAATTTCCACATGGATGACAGTAATGTCCTAATACATTGACAAGAGAGAGTAACAAATATAGAGAAAACTTTGTCTTATTCTCTCTTTTTCCAGAGCAAAAACCGATCTAAAAATGGAGAGTTAACAGATGCCATTATTTAATGGAACAGACAACAATGACATCATTAATGGAAGCATTTTTGATGATCTTATTCGAGGGCTTGATGGTAACGATGAATTATTGGGTAACTCAGGTAATGACGAGGTTTTTGGGGGGTTGGGTGCAGATACAATTGAGGGAAATGCAGGGAATGATCGCTTGCTAGGAGACTCTAGAGGAAGTCAGTTTGGTGAGCCGGGTGACCTTACAAGTAATGAATTGAGTAATACCTCACAGAATAGAGTCGGGGATAACCTTTCGGGGTTGAACATGGCTGAAAATTTCTCGGCTTTTAACTTTGATTTTGTTATTCCAGAAATTGTTTTTCGCAGTATTGGTAACAATGATCTGATTCGAGGTGGTTTAGGTCAGGATACTATTCTGGGTGAACAGGGAAATGATCAACTGTATGGGAATGACGATAGTGACCGAATTTTTGGAGGGAGTGGAGATGACTCTGTATTTGGAGGTTTAGGAAGCGACGTTCTAGCAGGTAATGAGGGGAATGATGAAGTTTTCGGTGGCCGAGGTCACGACAATATCAGTGGGGTCTCAGGTGATGATAGCTTATTTGGAGAACGGGGAAATGACACCATCGACGGTGGGTCTGGAGATGATCTCGTTCGCGGGGGTGGTGGAGCAGACCTCCTCTTCGGTGGTTTAGGAGAAGATTCCCTAGAAGGCCGTAACGGTAACGATCAGGTATTCGGTGAGCAGGAAAATGACACAATAGCAGGAAATGCAGGAGATGACGCGCTATCCGGTGGAGATGGGAATGACTCTATCACAGGAGGAAACGGAGACGACAGTCTAGACGGCGATGCTGACAACGATACGCTGAGGGGTGAATCGGGTGAAGACATTTTGTTTGGTGATTTCGGCAATGATTTCCTCGCGGGTGGACTCGATGCTGATACGCTAATTGGTGGCTTTGGTAATGACACCCTGGAAGGAGATTCCGGCAACGATTCCTTGGTAGGCATTTTTGGCGAAAATTTTCTCAATGGCGGCTCTGACGATGATTCAATCTTTGGTGGAGGAGAATTTGACACCCTGGTCGGAGAGGATGGGAACGATTATTTAGACGGAGGAGACAATGCCGATTCTTTAATTGGTGGTAGTGATGAAGATAGTCTCTACGGTCAGTTTGGCCGTGACACGCTGGAAGGTGAAGATGATGCAGACTACCTTGATGGGGGTGAAGAAGATGATCGATTGTTCGGTGGTGATGGCGAGGATACCTTAGTTGCTGGGGATGGTAATGACTTTTTAGATGGTGGGATTGGAGATGATATTCTCATTGGAGATGATATTCTCAATGGTGGGATTGGCATTGATACCTTCTTCTTTACTTTCTCTGAGCCAGGAAGTCCAAACCCAGAACCATTTGAGTCCTTTGGCAATGATACGATTGAAGATTTCTTGATTGGCTCTGATGTCATTGACTTGAGTGACATTACTGGCTTAACTTTTGTCGATCTAGATGTTGATATCAATGGAAACAGCGATGGAGTCTTGAATAACGATGACCTCAATGTTGAAGTCACTTCAAGGGGTATGACAATTAATGTTCTGGGTGCGGTTGCTCCGGAAATTAGTGATTTCTTACTCGGTTCAGAAGCAACTATTTTCGTGCAAGATGTTAACGAATTAGATGGTAATGATTTCAATTTCTAGGAAATCAATCAGGTTTCAAGTCAATTTAGAAGTTTCAGTCAATAACTCATTATGTTGGCTTGGTTGACCGTTCACCTGACAGTGCGGAAGCGGTTCCTCGTTCACCCGAACTTGTTCGGGTGCCTGCTCCGAAGCCCTTCCGGCGATGTCACATCCCGCTGTCCGCTGCACTGCGTCTCGGCGTAAATAGAAGGTCGGTGCAACGAGGGGCAATATGAACTTGAAAATACTGATATAGAACCCATTTGGTATCTTTTGAGGTAAAGGTTATACTTAAGTAGCGATCGCCAATTATCCTAAACAAGAGTTA
>JBCBCI010000151.1:0-9533 GCA_038530755.1 Cyanobacteria bacterium J06592_8
TAATAAATAAGGTTTCAGTTTGAATTTCAGTAGATTCCCCATACCTAGCCAAGCTCGAGTTTTACTCACTTTGAGTTTTTGTACACCTGACTCTTTGGGATAAATTGTCTCAAAATTTAATCCTGTATAAATATAATGAGATTTTTGTTGATCGGATTCAAAAAAAAGTTCTTGTTCTTGTCCCTCAACTGAAACAATACTCAGACGATGAGGTCTTTTCGTTTTTTCAACAATATCAAAATATATATCTTGGAGCAGATTACTTTTATTTTCTAATTTAATTGTATAATCAACACTATTATTCAGTTTAAACCTAGATAAAACCTGCTCAATCGGATCGCAATCCCAAGCTACAATTCCTTTAGGTAAAACTTTAAGAACTTCCCGAACTTCTGGTTCCGGATTCAGCACTCGATTTGCTTTAGCCGTGATTGTAAAGTTGTAAGTTTGACTTCTGGCTTGACCTTCTTCTGGTGGTTTACATTCAAAAATCACAGATTCAGGTTCACCTGGATTAAGCTGTGAAATGTGTATTTCACTGCCATAAATCATCCAGTCAGGTTTGAGTTCTTCTTCTCCTTTGAATATCAAGGTAACTGCCATTTCATTTTGACTAAAATTAGATACGATTACCGGAATTTCAATAATTTCACCAGGATATCCTTTTAATCCATCTCTGGGCGTGAGAATGGATAAAGTTAGAGGTTTAAGAGGGGCTTCCAGCTTTAAATTTAGCGTTTCTGTTGCGAATAGTTCTGGATTTTCGATGGCGATGGCTCTGACGGTTACATCTAATGGATTTTCATAGCTGGGTCGGGGAGAACGATTAATATTAACGGTGAATTCAGTTGTTGCACCGGGAGGTTTCTTGGCTGCAACTTGAGGCTCTGTGCTATACCATTTCAGATTGGATTCGGGAGTAATTCCCGGTACAATTAGCTCTAAATAAAAACTATGAAAGTCCTGGCTGTAGTTCGTGACATAAGCCTGAAAAGATAAAGCATTCTGTGAACCTTGATGTAATTTTAGGTATTTGGGTTCAACGTCTAATCTAATAAAATCTATCATATTATTTATCAATTAAAGTTGATTTTTATCCTCAATTAACAACGGTAGCGTACTTACTCCAAAGCTACCTCTAACAATTGAGCTTGATGTCGTCTGTACCAAGCAAAATACAGTAGATTAATCCCGAACTCTTGTGCTGTTCTAATTTCAGTGCGAGGAAGTGTATGTTGATTAATTCCCCATGCCTTTGATAAGCTACCAATAATCAAAATTATTCCGCCTCCTAAAATTAGATCTATCGGTTCATAGTTAATATTAGGAGGGATTGCAAATAAAAATGGATGAACTTTTAAGAGATGATCGGGAATTAATCGATCCCAGTCAATAAAGTTTAGATTAAATTCTTCTTTTGCCCAATCGGTTAACTCTTTAAAGTTTTGATTGAGATCGTCATCAATCGCAATTTCAATTAATATCGTTCCACCCTGCTTTAAATAACCACCTAATATCTCTAACTGATTATCGCCTAATTTACGGGTTTGCTGTTCCGTTAAATAGAGAAGATCAAAATCAAAAGTATCATATCCTTCCAGATGAATTTGCTCAATTTCTGAGATTCCCTGCATTCGGGGGTCTAATGATTCTACGGATTGCATCAGAAAAGTAAGATTTTCTTGACAATATTTTCCTTCGGCTTCTGACATCATTCCTTGAGAAGCTTGCGGAGATAACATTGCAGCTTTCATAATAATATGAGGACGCGATCGCGCTGGGATTCGATAGCGCAGATCTACATCATTAACTTGTGGAAATAATGTATCTTCGGGTTGACAAATTTCAACGATGCCAGGTTGTAAATTAATTCGACAAATTTCTACTTCTAAATGACTGGGTGGATCGGTTTTTTGATCGAGGCGAAAGGTTTCTCGAACGACATCATGATCGTTTCTTAAACTGAGTTCTTCTGGGTCAACATAACTCGCTACCAAATATACAATAATGGGTTCAGTTTTTGACGGTTTGGGATCGGTAATCCGAAACTCCATTGGACGATCAATAATGATTGGATTTCCTTCACCATCAATGGCAATTCCGGGTTTAACCTTTAGCCATCCGGTTTTGAATTTTGACTGTACACCCGCAGGTGCTTCCGTTGGATGTACGCCTAATCCGCATACAATTCCGGGCTGATTCAGGGATTGATAATGTAAATTTTGCCGTCTGCGAGAATAGGTATGGGCTAAACGCCATCGTTGAGCATTAATCATTAAACCGTCTGTTACATGAAGACGATCAAGCGGATTTGGAGATGGAGTTGGGAAAGATTGATCGGTCATGGGTCAACTATGGCTGTTCCTAAATTTGTATTGGTTAAGTCGGCATTTTCGAGATCAACTTTATCTAAATTCGCACCTTGTAAATTGGCATGACTGAGGTTAGTTGAGTTGACGATTGCATGACTTAAATTAGAAAAACTGAGGTTAGCATGGCTCAAGTTTGCATAACTTAAATCTGTATATTTTAAATCCGCATAACTTAAATCTGTATGACTCAAATTCGCTACAAATAAATTGGCTCGACGCAGTTTAGCATGGGAGAGATTAATATGAGAAAATTTTGCTCCTTTGAGATTAGCATCTTCTAAATTTGTTCCAATCAGTTGAGTTTGAGAGAAGTCAACATTCTCTAAATTAGCCTCGGCTAAATCTTGACCACTTAAATCCTCTGTCCAAGGTTCTGGATAATTGACAATTTGCCACACCAGACGCCATTTCGGCTCAAGTTTTTCGGCATCAAGCTGAGTATTTCTCAGATTAGCCCCGGCTAATTTTACTCGGCTTAAATCAGCATCTTTTAGGTTAGCATCTCGGAGATCGCTCTCTCGTAAATCTGCTTGCTGTAAGTTAGCATTGCTTAAATTTGCACCTCGGAGGTTTGCGCCTCTAAGTTTGGCTCTCCTAAGATCAACATTTTGAAGAAATAAACCCCTGAGATCTAAACCTTCTAAATTACAACGACGACATTCTCCGTTTTGCTGTAATTTTTTCACCACTCTCGGAAGTTGAGAGGAAACGGGTATGGCATTGCTAAACAGCACTCCCAGGATAACGATTAGAGCGATAATTTGATTAATATGGCAACTTTTTTGTTTCATTAACCCGCTCCCATTGTGTTATTTTGTTACTGGAGTGAGCAATTCGTTGATTATAACTTACCGAGACAAGAACATCTCAAAAGTTTGAAATCTAATTGTAGTATAATAGCATTGCTAGAATTAAGTTTGTCCTGTCGGTATGAAATTTTTTTCTTAAGAAATTTTAATATTTTGTCGGCAAAAACCGAAAGTTAACTAAGTTTAATTAAAGGTATCGCAGTTAACAGAATTCAATAAAATCTTGATGGAAATGAAATTAACATGGCAATGGATCACAATTACCAGTATTGGACTGGGGTTCTGTATTCAAACCGCAGTTCAAGCGACGGGTGCATTAAGACAACGAGAAGTTAGAATTTCTCGACAACATTTAGCTCAGGGAACCACCAATTTTCCTCAATCTGTTCCGACTCCTCGTTTACCTTCAGCATCACCCCCTCAAGTTCCTCAAGTTCCTCAAGTTCCACAAATTCCTCAACCTCCACCACTCCCTTCACTTCCCAATCCTCCTCAACCGCAATTTCCCTCCCCACCGCAACCCAAGCCAGATGAGGCTTCCGAACTCCCCTTAACAGACTTTGATTACGAGAATGTAGAATTTTGGCAAGAACTCTGCACCACCCTCGAACAAACAGAACAATACGCTGAAGCTGTGGCGGCTTGTCAACGGGTGATTGAACTGAAACCCAAACAAAAGAATATAGAAATTTGGATGAGTTTAGGCCATTCATTACAACAGTTGCAACAGTATCCGCAAGCCTTGGTTTCCTATAATTATGTATTGGAGCGAGAACCCGAATATTCTCAAGTTTTATTACGAAAATGTGAAATCTTTCTAGAATTAGAACAATATGAAAATGCGATCGCATCTTGCGAAGAGGCAATTCAAATTGATGGGATTTGGGGGCGAAGTAGTCCGACAGAAGCCTGGAAACAGCGTGCTATAGCTCTCGGAAAATTGGGAGAGTTAGAAGTGGCTGAACTCGAACGTTTAGGCGAACTAGATGCCGCTGAATTCCGTCAAATTCAATACTTAGAAGATGTGATTACATCTTACAATCAAGCCCTGAGAATTGCACCCAATTCTTCCTCAATGCTGACAGAAAAATGTGGTTTATTGATCGAACTCGAACGCTATCAAGAAGCCCGTGAAAGTTGCGAATTAGCGATCGCGGTGAATGAAAATTGGAGTATGAGTACCCCCGCTCAAGCTTTAGAATATTTGCTCGTTGTTCGTCAAGAAATTCCCCCATCGAATTCACTTCTTGTTAGCAACCCGGAAGAAGAAGCCGAAGAATTCGCCCAACAATTTCAAAATTTAGTCCGTTTTTATGAACAAGTTTTGGCGGAAAATCCTGACAATGCTGAAGCCTGGACAAGACAAGGCATTGCCCTACAAACTTTGGGACAGACGGCTCAAGCCTTAACCTCCTACAGTCGGGCGGTTCAAATCGAACCTAACTATTCTCTCGCACTCGTCAATCAATGCCAAGTTCTCAATCAACTCGAACAATACCAAGAAGCCTTAAGTGCCTGTGAAGCTGCCCTCAAGGGCGATCAAAATTGGGGCGATACTCATCCGGCGAAAGCCTGGAATCAACGCAGTGCAGCAATGGCTGGATTAGAACAGTATGACAATGCGTTTGCTTCTGTCAACCGCGCCATTACGCTCAAGGAAGACTATAGCGCCGCCTGGAATAACCGAGGGGTAATGTTGTGGCATTTGGGTCAACTTCAGCAAGCCCAGCAACAATATGAATTTGCCGAAATCAACTACCAGCAGGCACTTCAATCAATTCGTCAAGCCGTTAAAATCGATCCGGGGTATGCAACGGGTTGGTACAATTATGGTCGAATTCTCAGCGAGTATGGTCAACTTCTGAGTTGGCAACGACAATATCAACAGGCGACAGAACTCTATCAATCTGCACGGGAGGCTTACCAGCAGGCATTATTAGCCAATCTCACCCCCAACGATCGCATTCTCAAAGCCAGTATACTCGCCAATCAAGCCGTTGTTTTATTACGCTTACGAGATCCTCAACTGTTGAGAGACGCTTTAGCCGCGACTCAGCAAGCGGTTCAATTGAATCCTCGCTCCTTTGAGGCTTGGCACAACCAAGGATTAATTTTACTCGAACTAAGACAATATCGAGCCGCTCTCAACGCCTACACCCAAGCCGATACCCTCAGTCCTGACAATGTTAGCGTGATTACCGCCAAAGGAATTGCTCTGTCTCGTTTAGGTCGATACCAAGATGCTTTGGCGATTTTTGAGCAAGCATTGCAGTTAGATCCAGAGTATAGGATTGCCCGTCGTGAGCGAGAAGTTGTGCTACGAAACTTAATAAAAACAACTCGAAAAACACGAAGGTAGATTTGTTATTAATAATCAAGATTACTATTAGGAGTGCTTGTAATGAGACTATCAGAATTAGTCAACACAGCCAGAGTCAGAGGACGAGAAATGTTTAACTTTATTTCTCATCCAGATGTGGTTATTCGTCGAATTTTTCGACGGCGGGCGCAACAAATGTATGAACAAATTGAAATTGGCGGGAGCGATCGCAATAAACAAAGCAGAGAAACTCCGATTTCTCAACAATCACGACATTCATTTCAAGCCGAACCTAGAATAAACCGAGACAGAGGAGGAGTACCGACTCGTATTCAGTCTACGACTTTAGACCGACCTACTATCACAGAACGTTCTCGGCGGCGTCGTCAAAATAAAACTCGACAAGATCTGGTTCAAGGTTACAACAAAATTCGCGATCGCTTTGGTAGACGTTATACAATTGGTCAGTGTTTGAGTCATTCCGAGCAGATTCGTCAGTATGAAGCTACTCCCATTTCGCAGCAAAAACAACAGGTATTAATTCAAGAATATTTGACTCAAAGTGATTCAGATTACCTACTAGCTGAAATTAACCATCAGAACGGAAAAGTTAAAGAATTTCGTTTACTCGCACCCATTGAGGTGATTAAATATTTATATGAGGATAATCCTCAAGATATTCGTTGGTATTTAATTACTGAGCGACTTTCTAAAAGTTGTACTTTACGAGAATATCTAGAACAGCGACATCAACCTTTAACCCCAATTCAGGTGAGTAAAATCCTCAAACAAGTCTTGCAAAGTTTGCAATTTTTACACAACTGTTATGAAGTCCGTTTATCTCAAAGTATGCGGAAAGGAATTGGTCATCGCAACTTAAACTTAGAGAGTTTATTGCTGGTTTATCCGGAAAATCAATCTCCTTTTGATGAAGAAAATGAACAGTTTTCGGTCTATGTGAGTCGGATTGCACTCTGGGAAAAATTACTAGATTCCTTAGAGTCAGAGGCGAGTCATCCTTCTCTATCAACTAAAGCCTTTCAAGAAGATCTCAAAGATTTGGGTCAAGTTAGCTATCTTTTATCTGGGGGAAAACAGACAACTCCCGATCAGGATTTTCACTGGCATCAACATTGTCATCCCGAACTTAAAAACTTTATTTTAAGACTATATTCAGGTGAATTTACAAGAGCTTCAGATGCTCATCGAGAGTTATTAAAGTTACCTTTAGATTATCCCAGCGATGCGATTAACTCACAGAATATTTTAGATGACAGTACAGAGAAACCTGTTGAAGACTCTCAACGTTCTTGGACGATTCCTCTAATTATTTTAATCGCAACATTAATCAGTTTGGGAATATTAAGTTTGGGAGTTGGACGATTTTTCTCTCGTTCACAACCGGAAAATACAGGTGAAATTCTTTTCAATCAAAAGGCAGTTCCATCTGGAATAAATCAGGTTAGTGTTCCTCAAGATTTAATCAATAAAACAATTAAATATTCAGCCGACAATAGATGGAAAATTGCACTTAAAAAATCAATTGTCTATGGCGCGAATCAATCTTTAGCTAATCAGTTAAATCTATCTAAACTTTCCTTTAATCTACAATCTCCTGATTTATTTTCTTTTGTTCAGAGCGAAAACAATACAGAAACAGAAGAACAAAAAAAAGAAAGCTTAGAGACGGAAATCCTGAACACTTTAAAAGAATCTCAGTTCATTGTCACTTCCATTTTTCAAGATGAACTTCAGTGGTTAGAAGAAAGCGATCAATTAGAAGTAGAAATTATTGCTTATGACGCTTTACTTGCTTATGTTGCGTTCAGTGATGTTCAGCGAGAAGGAAGTTTACCTAGCTTACTTTCAGCTAAAGTTTCTCTCGAATCTCTACAGCAACTCTATTCTGATCGAACCCTAACTTTGAAAGATCTAGGAATTTCTGATCAAGATTTAGAAAATTTTGACTCACCCAATCCAACCGTAGAAAGAATTCAAATTTGTTATAAAAATAAAAAAGAAGTTAAACTGGTTACCTCACCTTTAACGAAATTATTTGAGATCAATAACCAGGAAATTGATAAGATTGATAAAGTTCTCAAACAAGATGAAAATAATTGCACACAAACAGGATATCCTAAAGGACAAGCTATAGCTCTAGCTGAATTTGAACAAAGAGGTCAAGTCAGAATTGGGATTGATTTATTCAGCAAAGTATTTAATCAATGTTCAGTCTATCCTTTAGCAATTGTAGGAGAGGGAAACCGGAAAGCCGTTCAGCCGATTATAGATAATAATGGGAATCCAATTATCCCAAAAACTGATTTATGTGGGGATAAAGGAAGTTACCAGCCTAATTCTAAAATTTTTGAATCTGGAGAGTATCCTTTAGGATATGCAATTGCTGTGATTTATAAAAAAGAAGGTGAAACATCTTCTGCGGGTCAGGTATTTGCTAAAATGATGAAAACAGATGAAGGACAACACTTGTTACATTCGGCGGGATTAATTCCGATTCGAGCCTTAAAATAAAACTAGGAGGAAAATCAATTAAAATGTCTGCACAAGATCTAGAAGGTAAAATAATTGAAAAAGTCACTAACGATCCAATTTTACTCCGAAAACTTTGTGATCGAGTTTATGAATTGATGAAAGAAGATATTCGCAATCAACGCGATCGCACTTGTAGCTATCGGAGACTTTGATAATGAAAATGAATCGTCAAGAACCTTCAGCCTACGAACTCAATTATGTAACAGCTAATCGATTTTATGTAGAAATTGATAGCCAAATTTCCGCTTGTTTTAGTGAATGTTCCGGTTTAGGGATTAATATTAAGCGAGAAACCTACAATGAAGGAGGTGTGAACGATCAACAACGAATTATCTTAGGAAAAGCCGAATTCACAGAAGTTACATTAAAGCGAGGAATTACAAATGATGCAATCTTCTTGAGTTGGATTGACAAAATTTTACGAGAACCCCAGAAAAAACGGTTGAATGTTACTCTACTGCTGTTTAACCAAGAAGGAGAAACGATGCAGTCTTGGACATTAATTGGTTCGGTTCCAGTGAGTTGGAAAGCCCCCTCTTTTCAAGCTGAATCAAATACAGTTGCGATTGAAGAATTAACCTTAGCCTATGAAGGTTTGACAATCAACAAACAAGGGGGTTCCAAACAACAAAGCCAAGAATTCAATCCAGCCAGTCCATTGACTCGTAGTAGTTTAGGTTATTTTTCAAGTGAGTGATTGAACCCAATTAGAAACAAGATTGCGATCGTTAAGCAAGTCCAACTCATGTTAATATATGCAAGATAACAGTAGAACTTCGATAAATTGCAACTTTTTGGGGTTTAATTCGTGAGAGGTGAATCAACAATGTCTCCTTTAGGTTTAAATAATCCTTTGCATCCGCCTGAAATTTTGGGACAGCGGTTAATGTTGAAAGTACAATCACCTCTGGTTCAGACTTCACAATTAATATTACCCCAAACTGTAGAAAAATCCGATCAATTTTTCTCTTTTCCCGATAATTCATCTCGTTCAGAACCTTCCCAAACACCTATTTCTACAATTAATAGATTTGTAGCTGATGACTCCGAGTTCGACTCAACATCAGAAGCCAAGATTAACCCGAATACTTCTGCGATTTCAGAAGAACCTCAAATTCAGCCCTCAATAGGAGAAAACATCCAAAATAATCCTCTTTCAGAACTTCATCCTCGCTTGGGTAAGCAATTAATTCAAACCCAATCCCGAATTCTCACCACTGCTTCTGATAAAAGACTTTCTCCACAAACATCTGAACCCTCCGAAAGCCAATCAATCAAGAATCAATCCGATAATTTACCTGTCATTCAGGCTGAATGGGAAAGTGATATCTCTCAACTGATTTCTGATGAATCTCCACAATCCTCATCTCCAACTGTAGAATCTCAGTCGTTGAAATCAGTCGGAGAATCCTCGACAGTTCAATCTCCACAATCTGAATCTCCATCTGTTGAACCTCAATCATTGATACAGCAACAACC
>JBCBCI010000152.1:0-9530 GCA_038530755.1 Cyanobacteria bacterium J06592_8
AGGTTGCTAATTCGTCCACTTCAATACTAAGTAACTTCTCTTCCTAATTTTCTCACATCTCATTTGCGATCGCTATATATTAGTCAATCAGTATACCTTACACATTGAGCAATATATTAAAGTTGAACCCCAAAAATGGACGTTTATCGAATCTACAAATTCCGAGGCGATACTTTCTTTGACGACAGTTCCTATCGAAGTCGAATTATCCGATATTTATGATAAAGTTGATTTTAAAACCTCTCAATAATTTAATTAATTCTGCCTTGAAGGTGGGCATTGCCCACCCGACAACTCCCACTAACTTGTAACTCGAAACGCCCCTAAATATTTATAGGTTCCATACTCTTCTTTACTACTGAATAACCGGACTTCATGGCTACCTTGACTGGGAATAGAACAAGGAATTCGATAGGTTTGACGAGTAGGAGGACTACAAAGATAGGTTTGTCTACCGCCTTGAGGAACCACTTCAGCCATCACCCAACGATTTTTCGAGTTTTTTAACTGAATATCAACAGAATTTTGAACTCGAATATTGGAACGTTTGGGAGCAATTAACTCGAAACCTTCTGCAAAAAAGTCAGTTTGTAATGCAGGCATTCGAGAAAATTCAGGACGGGAGATTGGACGCGATAATAATTGCCAAGCTCGGTCAGTCGGAAGATGAGTCATTATCATCACATCAGGAGGCGGAAGCAAATAGTTAGTTCGATACTGTTTCACATAACCTGAAGCGGTTAAATATCCTGCATCCCAGGTGGCATCCATTAAATACCATTTGCCATTAATTTTAACGCCATTCCAAGCATGACCTTCACCACTTAAACCGCCGCTATAATCTCGATAATCTCCGGTAATATAAGCCACCTCTAAACCGACTGCATCTCCTAATGCTTTGATTAATCTTGCATAGCCTGAACAAACTCCTTTACGATTTCTAAAAACCGTTTGGGCATCTTGCGGGCCATAATATCCTCGTCGATAGGCTGCATAGTCATAATCAATTTTTGTCGCCACATAATCATGGAAGGCTTTTGCAACTAAAAAAGGGTCAGATTCTCGCTGCGTAATATATTGGGCAACGGCTGATATACTGGTTTCAGCAGCCAGAGGCATTCGACTGACTAAAGGATGGACGCTGCTGCCTTCCCAGGGCCAAGCATTTTGACCTTGAACTGCTGAGTTTTGCCGTTGTAAACTCCGTTGTAAACTACTGGGAAAGCGAGAAAAATTAGCAGTCGCTTGCAAGGTTGTGAATGGATTGAGAATGGTGATACAAGTAATGATAGCTAAACTAATCGCAAAGATTGTTTTCTGATTTCGTCGGATTTTAATAGACTTGAATACTCTGAAAAAGTTAACGGATTGGAAGAAAATAGCTCTTTTGTTGAGATTGTTCATGTTGGTTTGAGGAGGATGTCAGCTTAATGCGCGAACCTAAATCGGCATAGTAAAATGACCCCAGTCTGTATTGATGAGTGGGAAAAATAGCGAGATTGAATTGAAACAAAAATTATTTCAACTTCAACTTAAAATTGCTACTAGATTGATTGGGAGAGTATATTTTGCTTTGGGTTGAACTCCTTTTGTCATTGTATTTCGTTTAACGATTGACCCTTTCCGGTTATTTTTTGAATTCAATTGATACTCGGTATAGAGTTAAGCTCAATTAAAAGGGGAGTTAGGCAGCACAAAACTATAAGATTTCTTGTCAAATCTTGTTAATGGGGATTTAATTCGGATCAAAAGCTTATGAATTAACCGAAGAATTTTTGACAGTATAAAGGCAAAAAAAGAAATTTAAACCCCTAATCGGATTCGGAATTTGCGATCGCGAATAGGAGATGAAAGACCTGTCAAATTGATTGACAGAGTTGAGGAGCAAAAGAGTTCCCCGGATCAAGAAATTCGGATACTGGAGAAAGCCTTGCGCTAAACTATTAGGAGTCTAGATTAGCTAAAAGTAGTCATGCCTACAGATCGTCGCGTTTCCCGGGTGGCCGCATTGATTAAACGGGAGGTCAGTCAAATCTTGATGCAAGAAGTGAAAGATGATCGAGTTGGAAGTGGTATGGTGAGTATCACAGATGTTGATGTCTCTGGCGATCTTCAACACGCCAAGATTTTTGTGAGCATTTATGGAACTGAAGAGGCTCGCAAGGAAACAATGGAAGGGTTACGGGCGGCGACAGGTTATGTTCGTTCCTATTTGGGTCAACGAGTTCGTCTGCGTCGGACTCCAGAAGTTACCTTTTTAGAAGATCGTTCGTTGGAGCGAGGTGATAAAATGTTGTCGCTGCTGAATCAAATTTCTCAAAACAGCAACCCTGAAGCCGAAGAGCAACTTCAAGAGAACGGTTCAGAGCAATACAGCCCTGATAATTCACAACCCGAATGAATCTTTCCCTAGCTGAACAAGTTGCTCAGATGGTCGTAGTCCGAGCATCTGGTTATCTCTTTGACCATCAAATTCGTTATCCGGTTTGGGAGCCTCCCGCCAAAAAGTTGCAGTATTGGCTACAAGACTTAGGGGTCGGTGGGGTTCTCCTGGTTGACGGTAGCGCCGTCGAAGTCGCGGTTCGCACTCAGCAACTCCAGGCTTGGGCGAAATATCCGTTGCTGTTAGCCGCAGATATTGAAGAAGGAGTCGGTCAACGGTTTGCGGGGGCGACTTGGTTTCCACCTCCAATGACGATGGGTTCAATGGCGGATACCCAACTCCAGAAGGCTGTAGAGGCGGCAAAACAGATGGGAAGGATAACTGCCACTGAAGCGCAAGCGATTGGCTTAAATTGGATTCTCGCTCCGGTGGTGGATGTGAATAATAATCCCGATAACCCTGTGATTAATGTGCGTGCGTTTGGGGAGACTGCGGCTACCGTAGGTCAGTTAGCCAGTGCATTTATTCAGGGTTGTCAAGATTATCCAGTTTTGACTACAGCAAAACATTTTCCGGGTCATGGTGACACGGCGATAGACTCTCATTTAGAATTACCAACAATTCCCCATTCTGCTCAACGGCTCGATGAATTGGAGTTGCAACCATTTCGAGAGGCGATTTCGACGGGAGTTGATGCGGTGATGAGCGCTCACTTGTTGATTTCGGCTTGGGATGACCAACGTCCGGCTACCCTATCTCCTCAGATTTTAACGGGTCAGTTGCGTCAACGCTTAGGGTTCGAGGGATTGATTGTAACCGATGCGTTAGTGATGGGCGCGATCGCTAATCAGTATAGCCCAGAGGAAGCTCCTGTTCTAGCAGTGGAAGCAGGAGCTGATATTATCTTAATGCCTGTTGATCCAGAGGTGGCAATTCGTTCCGTTTGCGATGCGGTGGTTTCGGGTCGAATTTCCCCAGAACGGATTCAAGCTTCTGTAGACCGAATCTCGAAGGCGAAGGCGAAGGTTTATCCCAGTTGGAAGCTCGAACAGCCGACTTTATTTCCGCCAGAGATAGAAAAACCTGCTTTTAGCGATTTAAGTCAAATTTTATCGACTTCTTCTGCTAATATCGCGGTTTCTGATCTGATTCATAAAACGTTAAAGACTCGAGGATCGATTCCTGTACCTGTTTTGCAAACAGAAACGTCTCAGTTGCAAAATGTTGTGATTGTTGATGATTTGTTAAATTGCTCTTTTTTAGGTAATCATACTCCAGCGATCGCACTTCCAACTCAATGGGGTTATCAATTACAATTAATTGACTCCCAAAAAGATCGAGCCGTTCTGAATTTAGGAGACTCAGAAACCAGTTTAACGCTCCTTCAGATTTTTCTACGAGGAAATCCTTTTCGGGGGAGTTCAGGTTTAACTGAGCTTGCAGAGATTATGCTTAAAAATTTATTAAAAACCGATCAAATGCAGGCTCTTGTGATTTACGGTAGTCCTTATGTTCTAGAACGGTTTCGACCGGAAATCCCCTCTCATATTCCTTATGTTTTCTGCTTTGGTCAAATACCATCCGCTCAAGCGATCGCGCTTAACACTTTATTCAAAATGTAAAGCTTTGTACAGTTGAGATTGGCTTTTTCCTGAAGAATAAAGTATCAAAGGCATCAGTTTGAGGTTTAACTTTGCCTTTAGAGTACAAGTGCATGATCTATTCGCTGTAGGATTAACATACCTCAGCTTGTGGGGAGATTTATTTTTTTAATCAATCAACTGCGGCTGAATTTGAGCTGAGTGTGAGGATTTTCTAAGCGAAAACTCTGTTCTGATCGGCTTTTGAGGCTGACTACATGGCATTCTAATTTCTGTCTGGAAAGATTAGGGCGAAATTGTATTCACTTATACTGAAAAAATCTCTTCCCTAAATCCAATTTTTCCATTATCATTAGATCTGGATGCCATATACTACCCAAGGCAACCCCAAGAGGGCAAATCTTATGACTTACACCACTGTTCAATACTCACTCAACTTGATTAAAGACGAGGCTCGTGAACTCGTCAGCAAAGGCATTGTTAGCCGTCAACAGCCAATCTATACCCTTTGCCAATATATCCCGGCTCGTGAATGGGCAGGCATAGAATGTGAGCTAGATGCTTGCAACTTCCTGCTTAGAGATCGGATTGGCGACTTAATTGGCTGCGAAAAGTGGGACAATGACTAGGATCGTGAACTGGGACTCGGTATGAAATGTCCAGTTCTTATAGAATAACTGTAGAGAGTCACCTCTGATGTAATCGAGTTAACAATTGCCTAAAATTTTGCATGGCTTTTGATCCAAATTTGCATCAGACCTGTAATATCCCCTAATTAACACCCATAGACGAAAATCGTTCATCTGAAACCCTAGTTGCTTGACGCTAGGGACATCTCTGAGAGTTTTTCAGTTGAAACTAGCTGATTGGACTGAGTTAATCAGTTAATTACTCTTAGTTTTAATTTAGGTCCAAACTGAATTAATTGATCGAGCCAGCTTTCTAAGCTCTAAGTATGCGTTACTGAGTGTCTGGAGGCTGGCTCTAATATCTTTCTCGTTTTGCTAATGGTTGGCTGATTTGAAGTAGTCTCCTAAGTCCTGGAAATCATCTCGGCGTTCAGCCTTAAGCATCAGAACCTCGTAACCCCTCTAGCTCTTCTCGCAGAGCCGCAATTTGGTTAGTGAGTTCCTGAATTTCTTGAGCTGAGTCTGGCTCGGAGGTGGGAACTGAGGTTGTGGTTACGGACGATGAAGATGTTGAGGAGGTTCCGGCTGTGGCAGAATCAGTTCTCTGCTCCATGATGGTATCAACAAACTTGCGAGCTTCTTGTTCCGTTTGTTCTCCTTTTTCAGCCCATTCCTGAGCAAGCTCACTCCACTGAGACTGAATTTTTTCTAAATTCTCGTTTCGCTTTTGCGAATCTTGTAACATTTCGATTGCAGAGGAGGTTGCCCCCAGTGTGACACGGAATCCTTGGTGCAGAATATTAGTTATGTTATTGGCATTCATAGCAAAAAGTCCGGTAGTTTAGAAATCCGATATTGTCAGAGTTCGGTCAGTGGACAAAAATTCAAAAAGACCACTTTTTAGATATTAGTCAATATGGATAGAGATTTTAACACTAGGTGGCAGATTTGATCTAGGAGTTCATTTTCTTTTTAGCTCATCTGTTCGAGATACTGATGGACATCTTCGAGAATACGAGTCAATTCAGCTTCGCTATTGATCTTAATTCGGTCATCTCGTACTGTAATCAGTAACTTCGCTGCAAAGGGACTTGGCCAGATATTCGGATTACAAAATACCTCTAAAAAGACATCTCCGGTATGTTGATATTCCATTGATTTTTGCGGTGTGGGTTTACCCGTTGTACTCGGCGTAGACTTCATCGCTACAGCTTTGAGTTGTTCCATCAACTCATCAAGTGCTACCTTTAAGCCAAGAGCTGCTTCTAGGCTAAACCGAATGGAAACTGAACCTTGGATTAGATTTAATGTGAGTGGCGGAGTGGACATAGACAGTACACAGTTGGACAGTTTACAGTTTACAGTCATACCGGATTCATTTTTCAGTTGTTTAGTTTGAGCCAATTCTTCACTGTCTACTATTTACTGTGTACTGTGTACTGATTAGTAGCGAATTTGTAAAGTAACAGAGGCTTGAACTCGTTGTTCCCCTCCAATGACAGGAGTTGAGGCTTGTTCTGCGGCAACGCTAGCCCTTGCCATCAAAGGTTGAGGAACAGGTGCGTTGGCGTTATTGACTTGGATGCTGACAATTTCCTGTTTCCTTAAATTGAGGCTTTCGAGAACTGCATCGGCTTGCAGTTGAGCTTCTTGAGTTGCGAGTTTCAAAGCTTGTTTTTGAGCTGCTTCTATTGTACTATCTGAAGCAATAAAGCTAATGCCATCCACACGAGTCGCTCCAGCTTTAACGGCATCATCTAACAGACTGCCTACTTTTTCAGTGGGAATCCGAAAACTAACTGTATTGGTTGCTGAATATCCAGTTAATTCGGGTTGATCTGTGCGGTAGCTGTAGGTCGGGTTGAGACGAACGCCCGTTGTTTCTAGTTTTTCAACATTGCGCGATCGCAATAATTCTATCACGGCTGAAGTTCGTTTCGCCGCATCCTGTTGAACTTCATCGGCGGTTTTTCCCTGAACCTGTACGCCGAGTTGAACTTGAGTCAGAGAAGTGGGAATATTAACAATTCCTTGACCACTAACAGTTAATGTTCTCATTTGTTGTTCTTGAGCGATAACGGGGGAAGTCTGGGAAACATTGACTAAGCCCACAAAGCCTATCCCTAATGATACAGCAGTGAGTAAACCCAAGGAAGAAGAAAATAGACGATTAATCGACATAGTTATGTTCTCTCTCAATTAAATTTGTATTAAATTAGTCAGTTAGTGAGTGGCAGAAAAACCTCTCAGATTTATATGATCCGTTTCTATTTGCCCTAATTCTGTTCAGGATATTTCCTCTACTCACCACGATCTACTTTCGAGGTAATCCCTGAATAATTCAGACGAAAACTTGATTCAAGAAGATTCCAAATTATTACTGTTTTTGAAGAAGGTTTGAGGGTCAGGGAGTCCAGTTTTTAAATTGAACTGCCATACCAAGTTAGGTTTAACCATAAGCTTTCCCCCTGGATAGAGAAGGGCTGTTTCATTCTCAGTTAAAAATTGCCGGGGTTGATAGGGTAATGGGGTGGTGGCCAGAGAGTTTTTTTCTGATCAAAAATAGCTCACTCGCTCCCTATCTCCCAAGCTCCCTATCTCCCCATCCTCAACTCTGGAATGCACACACAATCCGAAAACCAACGTCATTGAGGATGAGGTCGCGCGGATCAGGGTCGTCACGGAAGGCAGAACGACAGTGATTAGGACCGAAGAGCCAGGAACCACCCCGCAGCCCTACCCTTGTATCAGTTCTGTCTTTATCTATATCTATCCAAGCTGTTCCATCTGTTGGCGCGCCTTCATAGCTACTGTGGTAATCATCCTCACACCATTCCCACACATTCCCGTGCATATCATGTAACCCAAAGCGGTTAGCCAGAAAACTGCCTACATCTGTTGTTTGTTCTCGATATTCTCCTTTTGTTCCTCTACCATAAGAACCCCATCGCTCATCTATTCCTCTGTAGTTCGCTAAATCTGTTGTAATGGTTTCGCCAAAGTGAAATGGGGTCGTTGTTCCCGCACGACAGGCATATTCCCACTGGGCTTCACTCGGGAGTTTATATTTCCTTCCTGTATAGGCTGAGAGTCGCTGACAGAACTCTGTGGCATCATACCAATTCACTCTCTCAACTGGGCGATTATCACCTTTGAATCGAGAAGGGTCTGCGTTGAGTTCTCGCTCAATTTGTCGATAACCTGCGACTACTCGCCACTGAGCTTGAGTGACGGTGTATCGTCCCATAAAAAAGGGTTTGAGGCTGACTTCGTGTTGGGGACGTTCATTATCTCGACTTTCCGGTTCATCTTCAGGTGCGCCCATCAGAAATTCCCCACCTGGAATCAATACCATATCCAAACCGACACTATTTCCCAGGTCTTCCTTAAAATATTGACCCGTCGTTTTATAACGAGTAACGATAATTCGTTTTTGGGGTGTTTCACTTGACATATACGCAATATCTTACAATTTAACTAGGTCGATTCCCGTTGCCTTGTTGTCTGAGCAAATACTCCCAAATCCGTTGACACTCTAGCTGTATACCTCGGATTTCAGAGCGCATTTCTCGCGTATCTACTCGTATTTCTCTAATCTCAGACTGCATTTCTCTAACCTCAGATTGCATTTCTCTCATCTCAGATTGCATTTGTCTTACAACGGCTCTATCTTCACGAGCTATTTCTCGGTCTACTCGAACCACTTCCAATAAACTTTGAGCCACTTGGTTGAGTCCAACAATCGAGTTTGTATTAATCTGCTGTTGCTGTCTCAGTTCTGATAACTGACTGTCAAATCGCTGCGTCACTTCTGACAACTGGTTCTCTAGATTCGTTAACCGCTGGTTATCCGTCATATTGTTACACTGAGTCAACTGAATAATTAGGAGCTAGGGGGATAGGGAGATAGAGAGAGTTTTTACTCTGAAGAACTTTTCTCCACTGACTCATCTCCAGTTTACCCTTTTTCTGTTCTCCGTATCTTTGACTATCACCGATTACACAATTCTTAGTTAAGTATCTCGTTTAACTAACCATTTGTCTGAATGGCGAATCATTTTAACTAAGCTACCTAATATTCTATTATATTGGCTGTAAAGCTCTCTACCTTGATTAAGTTCTAGATAATTACATTTAACAGCAAATTTTAACCAGACTTGTGTTTCAGCCGCTTCAGCTTCGGCATCGTTCAATCTATTCAAAAAAGAGCCTTTGTATCTTCTTCTTCGCCATGCTTCTGCTAAGTTGGCACAAACTGAACGAGAAGAACGTCGAATTTGATCTGTTAAAGAATATTTCTCCTCTTGAGGAAACTTTTTCGAGAGTTCAAAAATCTTCATTGCAGCATCAAAAGCCAGTTGATAAACTTCTAAATCTTCGTGATTATTAATAAAATTAGATGTCTTTGAATTCATTTTTATTCCCCGATCTCTCTACTATTTTAACCCCGAAATTAGGAGAACTGGTAATTAGGAGCAGGGATGTTTCATTTTCAGTGAAAAATGCTGGAGTTAGTGAGGTGAAAAGGTGATGGGGTGCTGGGGCGAAAAGGTGATGGGGTGATGGGGTGCTGGGGTGCTGGGGTAAAAAGGTGATGGGGTGATGGGGTGCTGGGGTGCTGGGGCGAAAAGGTGATGGGGTGCTGGGGTGAGAGTTTAATTCCTTTCAAAAATAGCTTTTTGTTAATAAAAATCTTCCCTACCTCCCAAGCTCCCTACCTCCCTATCTCCCCATCTCCCAAGCTCACTCGCTCCCTATCTCCCTATCTCCCCATCTCCCCATCTCCCCATCTCCCTATCTCCCCATCCTGATGTCTGTCGTTCTGCCTACCGTTACGGCAATTATCCGCGCGACCTCTTCAACGTTGGCGTTGGTTTTCGGATTGTGTGTGCATTCCAGAGTTGAGGATGGGGAGAT
>JBCBCI010000153.1:0-9505 GCA_038530755.1 Cyanobacteria bacterium J06592_8
TTTGCTTAACTGTTGTGATTGTTTTTGTTTTTAACCAGTAAAGAGTTTGAAGTCTCTCTTTTTCTTGAGGTGTTTTTTCCTTTTTGAGCAGTTCTTTGAGAGTTACGGCACGATTCATTTATCTCGATTTTTACTACACCTGACATTGGTTGCGATCGCTAGAATATATCTTCTGCTTAAGTGTAGCTTAAGTTTATGAAATTGGTATTAGCGTGACTTCTTGCACAGTTGCTACTCAAACCCCAAGGACCCACCCAAAAAACTACTGAAATTGAGAGATTTCAACCTGAACTCAATACCTCTACTTGGGGAGAGGTAGAGGATATTATCAATAGCTTTAAAGCAGAAATGAAGCAGTGCGAGTCTTATGAGAATGAAAATAAAACTGCTTGCTACGAGCACTATAAGACTCAATTCTGGAGAAAAATGGATTCAGAGGTGAAAACTAGAAATTGATTATTTTTGATACAATGTCGATTATATGTGCTGTACCGTTTTCCCCCTCTCTCCAAACTCTGGCTGAGGGTTTTTCCTATTTCCCAATTATCTATTGGGTTTTCTATACTTATTGCTTTGATGAATCATCTAGATGGAGTCATTCCAGACTCCAATCAACTAGAAGAATTCTTATTTTCCTCTGCTTAGAGTGATTGAAGAGCGATAGATTTGGTATTATTACCATAGTGAACCAGCTGATACAGTTAGATCCTGCATGGTAATACCTAATGCCTCATCACGGCAAAGGAAAGCAGCCAGTTCACCAATTTCTTCTGGTTGTATCAGTCTCTTCTGGGGATAGCTTTGCTGAATTTCTTCTAAGTATTCAGCCGTCGTCCGACCTTCAGCTTCAGCAAAATCTCTCATTGCGTTTTTGCCGAGTTCTGTTTCTACCCAACCTGGACTAATTGCATTGCAGGACACTCCATAGGGAGCTCCCTCTAAAGCTACACAACGAGTTAGCCCTAGGACTGCCGCTTTAGAAGCGCAATAAGCTACAACACTAGGATTACTTACTGAAGCAGCAGTAGAGGCAATGTTAATAATGCGACCCCACTGGCGTTCAATCATTCCTGGCAAGCAAAATTTGGTGGTACGATAGATACCATGGAGGTTAACGTCAATAACTCTATACCACTCTTCATCTGGATGATCGCAAATTGTATGCAGGTAAGTAATTCCAGCAGCATTGACCAAGATATCTATTTTACCAAAAGCTTGGAGTACATTATTGTAAAACGTCTCAACTGAATCAGTGGAAGAAACATCTAAAGCCATTGCTAGAGCTTCAACACCCCGTGCTTCTATTTCTGTTTTGCAGGAACTTTGCTCAGCGGAGCGAGAGCCAATGGCAATGTTAGCACCAACTTCTGCTAGAGCAAGAGCTATGGCTTTACCTATACCAGATGTACCACCGGTTACTATCGCAACGCGACCTTGTAGAAATTTTTCTTTACTCACATTCTTACCTCATTAAATTACCCAATCAGAAAGCTCTTCATAAACTTTCTCTGCTTGCTCAACCATCCCCACATCTTCGGAACGAATTGCTAGTTTCTCTTCGGTTGGTGGCATAATCCCTTTGCTACTGTCTAAGGTTTTATACCACTTGGCTCGACTCTCCATTTCATTAGGCTGACATTCTCTCCATTTATCCTCATTCCAACTCAACATTTGGGGGTAGAACTGAACTCCTATCCGTTGGCAATACTCACTCAACACTGTTTCGGGAGTGCGACGGAATGCATTAGCTTCAACAACGATTGGTTTCTGTGCTAATTGCTCAGTTACTATTTGCCACATTTGTTTCAAGGCATCAAAACCAAATTCTTCATTTGTAGGAGACTCATCTACTCGATACCAGGAAGCTATTACTTCCCGAGGATGACGCACAATGAAAGTATTGATCGCAGAATCGAGAAAATCTGGCTCGATGTATGGCAGTCCTTGGTAAGCCATCTCTTTTATAAAAACTAGAGGAGCTACCTTCAGCTTTGAGGTTATTTCCTCAATTACCTGAATCGGTTGATAATCTTGCCGTTCCTCACAATCGCCAAATCGATTGGAGCGTCGCCATTTACTAAAATAATAAACATCAATGAATGGCTCATCTACGATTGCGGTATCATCTGGGCGTTGTGAAAAAGTTCTCTCGAAAGCAGTCGATACAGACCGGGGTGTAGCCCATAAAATTACAATTTTGGGTTTGGTTTTCAAATTTTCCAGCTTTTGGTCGTTCATAAAAAAATTACGGTATTCTTACTAGTTATGAGAGTTTATTGTTGATTTTGCGCTCTTAACAAACCTTGTACACCCAAACTTTTAAATAAACACCAGAATCTTTTTTTAAATGAGCGCGAAATTTCTCTGTGACTGCAACCATTTGCCATTTACCAGACGCCTCTAGGGTAGTCAACTTTGGTTGGAAATCGTTACTCTCAGACAAATCGGTAGGCATCGTAACAACAATATATCCTCCTGGCTTAGTAATGCGAATGAGTTCTTCGAATGCGTTGCTTTTGGCATGTCCATAGGTAAAAACGCCAACACTGACGATAGCATCGAAGGCTGCCGAGGGAAAGTCTAGGGTTTCACCCAAAACTTGCTGATGGAAACTAGTATAAACATTCTTTTTACGAGCTTCCTCCAGCATACCGGTTGACATATCCATTGCCTCTAGGTGATTATAACCGCGTTGGTGCAGGAGTTGCCCGACTAAGCCTGTACCGGATCCGGCATCTAAAATCTTGGCATCTGGGGAAACATAGTTGACCAATACCTCCACCGCAGGTTCTGGTCCGACATAGCCAAATGCATCATCTAGTTCTTGCTCATAATCCTGAGCCCAGGTGTCATACCGTTCGGCTAATTCTTGATTATTCTGGGAGCTATAGACCCACTGAATTTTGTCTGTTGTACTCATGTTGTTTCTGATACTATCTTTGTTAATTTCCCTAGCTGAGCTAGGGAAAAAGAAAACAATCAACCTACTCTTACTGCGTTTTATCTAGGCAGTATTGTAGCTGTTCGGCTAAAACTAGAACGTAGGGTTCACTGAGCATAGTGAAATGGTTTCCGGGGACAACGTAATACTTTATTGGTTGGGTAAAAAGCTGACTCCACCCCCAAGTTGGCTCTTCTAGAGTCATTGCTTTATTAGGTAGATAATTCCCCAAAACGCCAAGTTCGCAGGCTCGGAAGAAGATAATTGGAGTTGAGTCAATTTTCTGGGGTAGATAGTTAGCAACTGCTTGAGTATTAGCTTTGTAGACTGCCAAAATCCGCTTTAGATCAGTTTTTTGCAACATTTTACCAGTTCCTTGCAATCGTTGGTGGAGGTAATTTAATTGTTCTTCCGAACTAAGAGACTGGAGTGATTCACGGGAAACTTTCAAATCTGTTTCTACCATACTTCCATAGTTATTGGCTAACTCAGCTATGAATTGGGAATTATCCCAATTAACTGAATCTTTCTCTGGTTCAGGAATTTCTACCTGGACATCGAAAATAGCTAGCAAGGAAACTTCTTGTCCCTGACTCCTTAATTGTTGAGCTATCTCGAAAGCAACTTTACCCCCAAAGGAATGACCACTTAGGAAATAAGGTCCTTGGGGTTGAACAACTTGTATGGCTTGAAGATGGTGAGCAGCAATTTCTTCTATGCGGGTTAACGGATATTCGTCCTCCTCAAGACCAAGCGATCGCAAGCCATAAAATGGTTGATCTGAACCCAAGCTGTGTGCCAATGGATGGAGATCAAAAACATTGCCAAGGATGCCGGGAACGAAGAACAAAGGAGGCTTGGAACCCTGAGGCTGAATTGGTACTAAGGTCGAATTGTCAGAATCCTGTCCAGCTCGAGGATGTTGGGCTTGTCGGCTTGGTGAATCCTCTAAGTCAAACACTGTTTGAGATAAATAATCCACCAACGCTTCGATGGTTGGATAGTCGAATACTAAAGTTGAACGCAAGGAGCATCCCAGATTGGATTGGAGATTATGTCTTAACTCCATACTCATTAGAGAGTCTAGTCCCAACTCAATTAAACTTTGCTCCAGCTCAATTTTCTGGCTATCTCTTACTCCTAGAGTTTTAACCACGAGTTGGCGAACCTGCTCTTCTAAGAAACCTCGACGCTGGTTAACCGGAATTCCTACTAATTCCTGGCGAAAATCCAGAGATTCTTGAGCAGGAGTCTTTTGGGCAACGCAATCATCAAATGGTGGTGTCTGGAGGAATTGCCAATTCAGAGAATTTTCTGGGAGATCCTGGTCTTGACGGTAGGTGGTTTTACCGTTACCATTTTTCTGGAAAAACTCCCTATACCGATACCAATCTGGAGCCTCTACCCAATAGCGCTGTCGCTGGAAGGGATAAGTAGGCAAATGCTCTCGACGGCGGGAATAGTCTCCATCAAAGCTAAGCCAATCTACTGGAACTCCTTGAACATAGAGTTCTGCCAAACTGGTTAATAACTGTTGCCAATCGTCTCTATCCGGGCGCAAGCTGGGAAGCCAACTACCTTCATGCTCACTGAAGCACTGTCGCCCCATTCCCAAGAGGATTGGTTTCGGACCAACTTCTACAAATATTCCGATACCCATGCGCTCCAGGGTGTTCATGCTGGGAGCAAATTGTACAGCTTCTCGAATATGAGAACACCAATATTCTGGCGTTGTGACTTCATCTGTTGCTAGTTTACCCGTAACATTGGAAATCAGCTTAATGTTGGGTGGAGAATAGTCGATTTGTTGTGCTATGCACTCAAATTCAGCCAGAATCGGCTCCATCAATGGCGAGTGAAAGGCATGGGAAACAGTTAATTGCTTGGTTTTAATTCCTTTGGGTTCCAGGGTGGCACAAACTGCCAGGATTGGCTCCCGCTTCCCAGAAATAACAATACTCTCCGGACCGTTAATTGCCGCAATTGAAACTTCGTTTTCGTAGGGAGCGATGGCATCTTTAAGAAGCTCCTCTGGTGCTAACAGGGAAACCATTTCACCATCTGTGGGTAAAGCTGCCATTAAACGCCCCCGCTCGGCAATAAGTTTCAATCCGTCTTCTAAACTAAAGACTCCAGCCACACAAGCTGCCACATATTCCCCTACACTATGACCCATGACTACATCAGGCTTAATACCCCAAGATTTCCATAACTGGAATAGGGCATATTCCAGTGCAAATAAAGCGGGTTGGGTATAAGTAGTCTCATCAATGTCATGGCAACTGTTCCCTGTTCCCTTCCCCCCTTGGGGGGACACAGGGGGGGTTTCCCCGTTCCCTAGATCAGGATAGATAATTTCCAGGAGGGGTTTTTCTAAATAGGGGCGCAGAATTTCGTTACATAGATCGATGGTTTGTCGGAACGTAGGTTGGGTGTCGTAGAGTTGGCGACCCATATTAATATACTGAGAGCCTTGACCAGTGAAGAGGAAGGCAATGGTTTTGGCTCTGTGTTTATTATTCACCACCCCAGTAGTCAGTTGGTCAAAATCTGCCAATTGCTCCCGAAGTTGTTCTTGAGATTGAGCGACAACTGCCAAACGATGGTTAAAGTGCTCTCTTCCACTATTGGTAGTAAAACAAATATTGGCTAATTCTACCTCTGGATTCGATGCCAAATAAATGACATAACTCTGTGCTAATTCTTGCAACGCCTGCTCTGTTTTCGCCGATAGAGTCAAAATATGCCACGGACGCTCAATTTTGAATTTTGAATTTTGAATTTTGAATTGTTCCGGTGCTTCTTCCAAAACCACATGGGCATTGGTTCCTCCCATCCCAAAAGAACTAACTCCAGCACGGCGAGGAGTTCCATTGGTTTTCCATTCTGAGAGGGACGTATTGACGTAAAAAGGACTATCCTCAAAATTAATATTGGGATTGGGTTGCTTAAAATGCAAACTGGGTGGAATTTGCTTATGTTTTAAGGCCAATACCGTTTTAATCAAGCCTGCTATCCCTGCTGCTTCAACCAAATGTCCGATATTGGTTTTCACCGAACCGATGGCACAAAAGCCTTTGTCCTCACTAGTTTCCCGAAAGGCTTGGGTGAGTGCCGCAACTTCAATTGGGTCTCCCAAAGCAGTTCCTGTTCCGTGAGCCTCCACATAGCTCACCGTACTCGCATCAATTTCTGCCCTTGCCAAAGCTTCTGAAATGACCGCTGCTTGACCTTCTACACTAGGAGCGGTGTAACCTACTTTCAAAGCTCCATCATTGTTAATCGCTGAGCCTTTGATAACAGCATGGATGTTATCCCCATCCTCAAGGGCTTTCTCCAACAACTTCAGTACGACAATGCCTGTGCCATTGCCGAATACTGTTCCTTGGGCATCTGCATCAAAGGCTCGACACTTACCGTCGGGAGAAAAAATCATGTCCTCTTGGTACAGATAACCAGTTTTCTGAGGAACACCAACAGCAACACCTCCTGCCATCGCCAGATCACATTCGCCGTTAAGTAAACTCTGGCAACCCATGTGAACTGCTACTAGTGCAGTGGAACAAGCCGTTTGGACATTTACACTCGGTCCATTGAGATTCAATTTATAAGAAACCCTGGTGGGCAGAAAATCCTTGCCATTCGTCAGCCGCACCTGAAGATCTACTGCTGAACCCAAAAATGTCTGCTGAGGGGAGAAGCTACGGTGGGGATGAACGTTGTTGATGAGATAAGTATTCATGCCGGAACCAGCGTAAACTCCCACCAAACCTTGATAGTTTTGAGGATTGTAACCGGCACTCTCTAGGGCTTCCCAGGCACATTCTAGGAAAATCCGCTGTTGGGGATCCATAATTTCTGCTTCCTTGGCGCTGTAACCGAAGAAGGAAGCATCAAAGCGATCGATATCTGGTAAGACTGCCCCAGCTTTGACATAGTTCGGATCGCTCAAGACAGTAGGGTTGTCTAATTCCAATTCTTCTTCAGCAAAGAAGGAAATCGATTCCACCCCATCTCGCAGGTTTCGCCAAAAAGTATCGATATTCTTGGCTCCTGGAAAACGGCAGGACATACCAATAATGGCAATATCGCAGGTACTGGTAGCAGTTGAGCGATGACTGCGCTTAATCGCAGGAGTTGAATCTTGAGTCTGGGTTAATTTTTGAGCCAAGCCATGGATCGTCGGGTATTGAAACAGTTCTACAATTGATAGGTTTGAGCCAAAGAGTTTAGCTAGTTGGTTATGAACCTGGGTTAGCAGTAAGGAATTTCCCCCTAACTCGAAGAAATTATCTTGAATTCCCACTAAATCTAATTGCAGTACTTCCTGCCATACCTTAGCGATCGCTTGCTCTGTCTCTGACTGAGCCATAACTAGGGCTGTTGCTAAATCCGGACGTGATCGGTCTGGCGCAGGTAATGCGCGGCGGTTAACCTTCCCGTTTGGAGTCAGGGGCATTTCCTCTAGAGTGACAAACGTAGTTGGCACCATGTAGTCCGGCAGATTGTCCTGCAAATAACGGCGCAATTGAGGTTCTAGTTTGCTCGCCACCTGTCCTTGGAGGGGATTATTGGCATAAGCTGTCCAAGGTTTAAGGGGTGATGAGAAAATCGGCGGACTAGGGTCGGGGGATAAGGTGTCACCTTTTTGAAAGACAACATCGTAGCAACCTTGAGCTTCTGACCAGTTGATGGCAACGGTATAGGGTAGTTCCGCACTTAACTTCCACCATTCCTCTGGTTCTACTCCATCACTATTTAACTGTTGCAGAGATTGTTTCAGTTCACCTACAGTAGTGGGTTCTCCATTGCCCAAAATCTCTAATGTCTTGACTTCGGTCGCAAGACGTGCATTAGGTACTTGTTTGACTCCCAACCTCTCTGGCTGGTTTTCGATAAGAAGCTGATGGACAGAGGACAAGGTTAGTTTTTCATTTTGCCAATCCAACCAGCGAGGCTCTGCTGTAGGGGCAATTTCTTGACCGATATGAAAAATGGCATCGTAGCGGAATTTGCTCATTTCATTGTGGTAGCTTCCCCGTCGCAGCTGAATTTGGACATGGCTAATTTGGGGTAGATACTGCTGGAGAGCAGTAAAAAAGGCAGGAGCGATCGCCATTTGCCCTTCTTGAACAATGCTTTTACGTACTCGCTGGCCCAATTGCTCTGTGGTTAGGGAGTCGGGAGCTTGATGCAGTTGGATCGAGGCGTGGAAGGCTTCTAATAAAGGCAAGCTGCGCACATCTCCGATAAAAATAGCTCCCCCTGGTTTAATTAACTTCGCTGCCTTCTCCAGCACCTCTACCAAATAATCAATGCCGGGGAACAACTGTACCACTGAGTTGATAATTAAGGTGTCAATTTCTCCAGGTTGAATGCCTTCAAAGGCTCCATCAGCAGCTCCCTGGCGGAGTTGGACATGAGACCAACTACCCTCCAGCTTCTCCATTTGTTCCTCAATGTAACGCAAAGCTTTAGGAGCCAAATCCACGCCGTAGTAAGCAGAACAGTGGGGAGCAACTCGAAACAGCAACATCCCAGTTCCACAACCAATTTCTAAGACGCGATTTGGCTGACAGGAAAGAATCCGCTCTACTGTTCCCTTCACCCACTCACGCATTTCCTCTGCTGGAATGGGCGCCCCCGTATAACTATCGTTCCAACCACTAATATTGAAGGTAGGATCTACTTCGGTAGCTTCCTGGCTATAGGCCAAGTCCCACAATTCTTGCCATTGCTCTTGGATAGCTTGGGATTCGCTTTCATCTAACTCATCATTGCCCTGGTAAGTCGGGTCAGGAACAACATAAGCTACCAGGCGTTTATCTCCTCCAGAAAGGTCATTCGCTGAACTTTCCTGAGCAACAACTACGCTTTGATTGACTCCAGGGTGTCGGTTCAATACCGATTCAATTTCTCCGAGTTCAATGCGGAAGCCACGAACCTTTACTTGATGGTCGATACGACCAAGAAACTCTATATTGCCATCAGGTAAGTAACGAGCCAAATCTCCTGTTTTGTAAAGGCGTCTTTGGTCATTTGTCCTTTGTTCTTGGTTATTAGTAAGGAACAAGGGGCAAGGGATAAATTTTTCTGCTGTCAAATCTGGACGATTGCGGTAACCTCTAGCAAGTCCGGCTCCACCGATGTGTAGTTCCCCAATGACTCCCACGGGAACTGGCTGTAGATGGGAGTCCAGGATATAAATTTGGGTGTTGGCAATCGGTCTACCGATGGATTCTGAAGCATCTTTAGTTTGTGGAGATTGTCTCCCTTTCCCTACTTCATAGACAGTTGACCAAATAGTTGCTTCTGTCGGACCATACATATTCCAGAGGGAGGCTTTTCTCTCTAGTAGTTGATCCGCCAATTCTCTGGGTAACGCTTCGCCACCGCAGAGTATTTTCAGTCCTGGGATACCCTCCCACCCAGCTGCCAACAGCAAATACCAGGTGGCGGGAGTGGCTTGCATCACTGTTGTGCCATACTCTTGGAGCAGTTTTGCCAATAATTGACCGGAGGAAGCTAGTTCGCGACTAGCCAAAACAACTTTAGCCCCTACAC
>JBCBCI010000154.1:0-9400 GCA_038530755.1 Cyanobacteria bacterium J06592_8
GGCTAAGAATTTTTGCTGTTCGGTGGTGTGGCACAGATTCAGAGACCGATGAGAATAAAAGATTATGATGGACTAGGCACCTATTTCACTGCGGTTGAAATTCCTCAAGGCGATGCCATTGACCAATTTGCTGATGATTTTGAAACTGCATTTGGAATGCCCCCCAGTTCAACTTTCCTTGGTTTTAGGTTTGATGCAGCTAATCTTCTCCTCGATAGTATCGAACAAACGGCAATTCAACAGGAAGACGGAACTCTAATCATTGGTCGTCAAGCCCTGCGGGATACGGTCTCAGCAACTGAAAATTATCCCGGAGTTACTGGACTCTTAACCTGTGGTCTCTTCGGAGATTGTGCAGCCGCGCCTACATATAACTTAGTACAGTTTGTTGATCCCGATGTTGATGTTGCAGGTGTTCGAGAAAACATCATTGCCAGTTTTACACCTGGACAAACGACATCTGTTCCTGAACCTTATTCTATCTTTGGTTTATTGGGAGTTGCCATTTTGAGTGGTCGAACTCTCCGCAAAAAGTAACAGAATAATGTAATCTAACTTTTGACTTTGAACTTGCGCGTAGTGCTATAACAATTTCTCGCTTTCGGCTTATTTTTTCAGAATATATAGCAAGCCTTCTAACTCAGAATAAGGATGAACCACTAGACCTTGAGAGGTCATGCCTAGTTTTTGAGCGAGATGAAGGCTAGCTGTATTTTGGGGACTTGAATACGCTCGAATTTCAGCAATTAATGGGTTAGATTTAAGTGTATCAATTAAAGCTTTTGTGGCTTCGTAGGCATAGCCTTGTTGGCGATAGTCAGCGTTAATACTATAATAAATCTCAATACAATTTTCGTCATGGGGTGAGAAACCACAAGAACCTATGTATTGATCTGAGGGGTTTAATGCGATCGCATAGGCATGAATAACATTTTCTGAATCATAACTCGAGCAAACAAAATTAAAGAGTTCAGTTGCACCCTCTCGCGTTTTTTGGCTGTCTTCAAAGGCTAAATATTGAGTAGACTGTGGATCGAGCATAAACGCCAAGTAAGCCGCTAAATCCTCTGGAATAAAGCGTCTAATCACTAAATGTTCAGTGTAAATTGGGAGATAGAACCGCATTTTTGTTACAGATTATTCTGAGTAAAGGCTGAGGGTTTCTCAAATAGGTGTCTTTTTACAAAATTAACAAAAAAAAGAAAAGTGAGGAGCTAGCTAAAACTAGAGAAAATTTCTCAAATCTTGCTAAAAATAGTGAGGTCTGAGTGAGAGTTTCAATTTAAGAAAACAGATCCGGTTCCGGTAACATTGAGAGATTTGGTATCGAGAAAGAAGCTTCCAGTGGGTTCAAAGCGAACTTCTAGAACTCCGGGTTCAACCGCTTCCGGAATCACCAATAAAAGCCCACCATCTTGGCGTCGATAGGTTAGATTGAGCGGAACAGGTAATCCTTGCAGTTCAACCTGAGAACCTTCTCCTAATGTTCGTTCTCCTGTGCCTTCAATAACTTGATAGGTAATGACGGTATTTGTCGTATTCACCAGCCGAAGTGTGACAGACTGACGACCATTCAAGGACAGAATTGCACTGGGTTCAGGAAAGCGAGGAGGAGGTTCAGAACTTCGGGGTTCTTGGGGAGAGTCTTCCTGTTCATCCTGCAACCGTTGGACAGGAGTGGATGCAGGTGCGGTAGGTGTCGCTTCTTCTTCTTCAGGTTCTTCTGCTTGTTCTTCTTCCTCTGGTTCTTCTGCTTGTTCTTCTTCCTCGGGTTCAACAATTGCAGGTTTCCCTTGTTGGGGAGGTGGCCCCCCAGCTTGAGCCATTGTGGTGAAGCCGATTAGAATGCTCCCACACAACAAACTCCAGAATCGGATGGAACTTTGAGACCATAGTAAAAATCGAATCATTTAGTATACTCCCCGACTAAGACGAGATGTAATCCAGTTTAATGGACGCAGCTTGTGCTGAGAGGTTCAAATTAATCTTTTCAGAGGGTTCTACTCCACCTCCTGAGAAGTTATCCTGGAAACAGAAAATATCGTATAGACAGATTAGAGATTGACCTCGGTTATGAAACTTTTAAAACTCCCCCGCTTCTTGGTTTTAGCATTCACAATGATCTTGGCTTCCGCTGTGGCGCTCGCCCAGGCATTGTTTGGTCTACAGCAAACCCCTCGTTTAACTGCTCAAATACTCCCAACTCCCCGTTCTACGCCAACAGTGAATCTTAACCAAATGTCTGCTGAGTTGGCTCAAACTTGGATGAATTCGACCGTTTCTAGCAATAATCCTTTAGTTGCCCAAGCGGACTCTAATCACGATCAAAATGCTTTTTCAGGATGCAACTGTTCTGTGTGTCAGGGCGTTAGCGTTTAGTTGATACTTTTGTAAAAAACTCTCAGAAGTTAGGGTTGGGTGTGGGCGAGTTTTTATAACATTAGCTCAACCCATCCCCATTCTAGTTCACGCTTACTTCCTGACCATAGGCTTGCCAAGCCAGGTCTACTAAACCATTAACAATCGCAACGGAAACAACAGCACTACCTTTGCGGCCATCAATCCGAATGTGAGGCAGCATCGAGTCGTGTAAACGGGACTTCGCCACATCAGCCCCGACAAAACCAGAAGGTGTTGCAATCACTAAAGCCGGCTTAATTTCTTCAGATTCAATCAAATCAACCAAAGCCGATAAAGCCGTTTGTTCTTGACCAATCACAAAAATAGCTTCGGGATAGCGTCGAGCTAAAGTTTGAATACCCCAAGCGGTGCGGGTTTTTTCCCGTTGGGGTCGAGTCACTGCTTCCATCGAACAGTAAACGGGATTTGCAAAAGTTGCTAGAATCTGAGGGCTAATTCCGACTTGTACCATGGGTACATCAACAACAATTGTTGTTCGGGCAGCTAGGGCTGCGGCTCCTGCTTGCAGTGCTTGATCAGAAAAGCGAACGAGGTATTTGTACTCAAAGTCTGCGGTTGTATAAATCACCCGGCGGACGATTTCATATTCAGCCGGAGAAAACACATGATCGCCAATTTCGTGGTCGATAATTCCTAGACTTTGGGCATCGCTAATGTGCCATTCCATCATAATCTTTTATTCTCATCGGTCTCTGAATCTGTGCCACACCACCGAACAGCAAAAATTCTTAGCCAAGCCTTGTCTATGTACGAGGGTTCGGGATGGGACTCAAGTGCAACACAGAATTTATATATGAAGTGTATCAGTCAAGATGTAGAGTCGATGACCTTCTAGATATTGAATTTACATTTATCTACGATTTAACTCAGTCAGCGTAAAATCCTCGGCTTCGGGTAGAGGGGATGTAAGCCAAGCCCAAGGTGAGCAATAATCTGTCGGTCAGTGCGACAATCCTAGCATCAGTTGAGTTAGTGGTAAATCTACTTCATAGATTGTCGCGTGTCGTTCATACTAAAAAAAGCAAGAATAGAAAAGAGGGTGTTATGGTTGCTCCTGTTGCGGTTATATTAGGCGTTGGTTCTGGACTGGGTTCTGCTGTTGCGCGTCAGTTTGCGCGTCAGGGCTATGCAGTGGCGTTAATGGCAAGAACTTTAGAACATTTAGCCCCTATTGAACAAGAAATTAAACAACTGGGAGAAACGGCAATATCGGTGGAAGTTGATGCAACAAATAGTGTCAAAGTTGCAGAAGCTTTTGCCGAAGTGCGAGCGACATTGGGAACTCCAGAAGTGCTAATTTATAATGCAGGAATGTTGCAAATTGGGGGAATTTTAGAACTAACCCCAGAACAATTTGAACAAAGTTGGAAAGTCAATTGTTTGGGTGCATTTTTAGCCACTCAACAGGTGTTACCGGGAATGGTTGAACAAGCCAAAGGAACGATTATTTTCACCGGTGCCACAGCCGCAATTCGGGGGTCTGCACGCTTTTCAGCCCTGGCGGTCGGGAAATTTGGTTTACGGGCGTTGGCGCAGTCTCTCGCGCGAGAATTTGGTTCACAAGGAATTCATGTCGCTCATGTGATTATTGATGGGTTGATTGATACGCCAAGAGTGCGAGAAATGTTTCCGCAACGAGAAGCGAATACTTTAATATTACCGGATGCGATCGCCGAAACCTATTGGCAATTACATCAACAATCTCCGACTGCTTGGACATTAGAATTAGACCTAAGACCTGCAACTGAGAAGTTTTAATAAAGTTCTGAACCGGATTGAATTGATCAGGTTAAAATAGTGTTTACTCAATCTCCATTTTCTCAAGCTAGATCCTTCTTATCTGTTGAATATTTTTGCTAATCCTTGCACTACTGATGACGTGAGTAAAAGCTGAGAAGTCCACAAGATCTATTCTTTTCTATTCCCGAGCGCATAGTGCGTGCGATAGTCATCAAATTCATAGCGTCCATGAAAGACTCTCAACCTTTCCAATTGTCAGAACATAATCAAAACTCGTTAAAAGCCCTGATTCGGATGATAACCTATGCTTCGGATCAGTTTTCCTGTATCTTGGTCGAATGCAATTATCAACAGCTTAAACATTCAATTCTTAAACAACTTCAAGAACAGTGTCCAATTGAAATTCAACACATTCAGTTGGATTCTTCTATGATCAGTTTACCAACAGCGATCAGACAAAAATTAAGATCAGAATTACCTCAAGCGTTAATCATATCTGGACTTCAACAAGTAGAGTCTCTTCATCAAGTTCTGAATAAAACCGATCAGGAACGAGAAGAATTTTATCAGTTTCCGTTTCCGATTATTTTTTGGGTGAACAGTCAGATTTTACAAACATTTATGCGCTCGGCTCACGGTTTATATAGTTGGGTGAGAACGATTAATTTTGTAGCAAGTCCCGATGAACTGATTGCCTTAATTCAGCAAACAGATGAACACATTTATAATACCCTAATTGAAGCGGGAGCCGGAGTTTTTCTAGAGAATGAGGATCTAGATTTAGAACGGGGAAATTCCTGTTGTGATGAGCTGAGACTCGCCCACCAAGACCTACAAAGTCAAGGCATTAAGTTAGAACCAGAATTAGAAGCTCGTTTAGAATTTATTTTAGGTCGAGGAACTGATAATTCCACCCTTGAATCTCAACACCATTATCAACGAAGTTTAGAACTTTGGCAACAGGTTAATAATCCGGTTCGATATGCTCATGTTCTCTACTATTTAGGACTATGGTGGCGGAGCTTTGCAGTTAGAAATCGAGCTAATAAAGAACAAGCCTATGCTGAAGCTGAAACCTATTTTTGTCAAGCGATTCAAACCTTTGAGGAGGTCAATCGTGCAGATTTAGCGGCTAATTTTATCAATGCTTGGTTAGAAATTCTGCACAAATTAGCAGACTGGACTCAATTGGAAACCGTTTCAAATCGAGCTATAGAATTACATCAAAAATATTCTGATCAATCTAGGTTGGCGCGGGCGTTTGGATTTTTAGCAGAGGTTAAACTTGCTCAATCTGATCATGCAGAAGCACGAAAATTAGCACTACAAGCTTTAAAATTTTTGAAGCTTCACTTGAGTGTAACTTCAAAATCTAGAACGGTGGAATCCGAAAAAAGCTTAGATTGGGAATCCTGCTATCATCAAGGGTGGTATTTATTCTCCTTAGCAAAATCTCAACAAAACCTAGGTCAAAGTCAAAAGTCAATTCAAACCCTAAAGCGAGCTAAAAATCGGACAAAACCAGAATATGATCCAGAACTTTATATTTCAATCTTGCAAAAACTTAGAGAAGTTTATTGGGATAATAAGGCCTATTTAGAAGCCTTTGAAACCAAACAGATACAGAGACAAATTGAACAGCAGTTCGGATTTAGGGCATTTATTGGTGCAGGTCGATTAAGAGCAAATCAATTGAATCTAAATCCAGCCTTTCCTCAATTTCAGAAACAGAAAACAAGCAGTCTAGAGATTTCGACATCTGGACGACAAAAGGATTTAGATCACCTAATTGAACGCATGGAACGTTCCGATCACAAACTTACTGTAATTTGTGGTGCTTCTGGGGTTGGAAAAAGCTCAATTTTACAAGCAGGTTTTATCCCAACTTTACAGCAAAAACGAATTGATACTCGCCAAGTTATTCCCACTTTGCAGCGTATTTATATTAACTGGATTCAGGTGTTAGGTGAAAAATTAAAAAGTCAACTTAAACTAAATTATAACTTGCATACTGTTGAAGAGATTTTAGAACAGTTGCGAAGTCAGGTTAATCAAAAGTTAATGACCGTTTTCATTTTCGATCAATTTGAAGAATTTTTCTTTGCGTGTAAACACCCTCAACAAAAACGAGAATTTTATCAGTTTTTGAAAGATTGTTTAAATATTCCCTATGTGAAAGTCGTTTTAGCCTTACGGGAAGATTATCTATATTATCTCGTTGAATGTAATCGTTTAGAATATTTAGAGATTATCAATCATAATATTTTAGACAAAAATATTCTGTATTATCTAGGTTACTTGACCCCGGAAGACACCAGAGCAGTCATTTACAGTCTAACTCAACAAGCTCAATTTATCCTAGAACCTCAACTGATTGATCGCTTAGTTGAAGATTTAGCGGGAGAATTACAAGAAGTTCGTCCGATAGAATTACAAGTCGTTGGCGCACAACTGCAAGCTAAGAATATTAACACGCTAAAACAATATCAACAACTCGGAGAAAATCCTAAAGCAGAATTAGTCAAAGATTATTTAACCGAAGTGATTCAAGACTGTGGTTCAGAGAACCAAAAAGCAGCTCAACTACTTTTATACTTACTCACAGATGAAAATAACACACGACCCCTCAAAACTCAAAGTGAACTCGAAAAAGACTTAAATGCCTTATCCGAAAATTTAGGAACAGATCAACAAAGTATTGACTTGATTTTAGAGATTTTTGTGAAATCAGGTCTAGTTTTACTCCTCAAAGAAAATCCAGCCAGTCGATATCAATTGGTTCACGATTATTTAGTACGGTTCATTCGTCAACAAAATGAAGTTAAACTCCATCAAGAACTCGAACAAGAACGAGAACAACGCAAGCGCAGTGAAGCTAAACTGAACAGAGTTTTAAAACAACAACTCCGACAAACTCGTATGATTGGAATGGGAATGACAGCGATCGCATTGATTTCTGTGGTCATAGCAACACTTAACAAAACCCAGACTTTAGTTGCGGATCATAATACCTCATCGAATGCTTTACTCGAAGCTGATCTCGGATTTGAAGCATTATTAGACAGTTTAAGAGCCAGTCGAGTTCTCAAAAATTGGTGGGGTCAATGGGTTTCTCCTAAAACTCAGTTTGAAACACTCAGATTACTTCAAACAGCAATTAGTCAGACTAGAGAACAGAATCGTTTACAAGGACATGAAAAAACAGTATTAGCAGTGAGTTATAGTCCAGATGGTCAAATCATTGCTTCAGCGAGTGTAGATAATACGATTAAACTTTGGACTGTAGAAGGAAAACTGATTAGAACAATAAAAGGTCATCAAGATAAAGTTTGGGATGTACAGTTTAGTCCTGATGGTGAAATCCTAGCTTCAGCGAGTGCAGATGGCACCGTTAAACTTTGGACGCTAGAGGGGGAACTGCTTAGAACCATATCTGCTCACAATAAACCTGTGTACAGTATTCGCTTCAGTCCGGATGGCGAAATTTTAGCCTCCGCCAGTGATGACAATATGGTTAAACTCTGGACACGAGAAGGTGAGTTAATTCAAACATTAGCAGGTCATCAAGCTCCGGTTCATCGAGCCGTTTTCAGTCCCGATGGTAAAATGCTGATTTCCGCCAGTGATGACAAAACCGTTAGACTCTGGACAAGAGAAGGTGAGGAAATCAAAACCTTGAAGGGTCATCGAGATTGGGTTTTGAACGTTGCAATTAGTCCCGATGGTGAAACCATTGCCTCTGTGGGTCGAGATCAAACCATTCGGCTTTGGAATCGTCAGGGAAAACCACTCAAAACCATTCCCGCTCACAATTACTATATTTGGGGAGTTAATTTCAGTTCGGATGGTCAAACTTTGGTTACATCCAGTTCAGACAATACCATCAAACTCTGGACAATAGACGGTGAAAATCTACAGACCCTGAAAGGACATAATGGACGGATTTATAGCGTGAGTTTTAGCCCAGATGCTGAATTTCTGGCTTCAGCCAGTACCGATAACACAATCAAACTCTGGAGCCTCGAACCCAAACAACTCAATACTATCCGCCATTCCGATCCAGTTCGCAGCGTCAGCTTTCATCCCAATGGTCAAACTCTAGTCACAGCAACTCATGGCGGAATTGTACTCCTCTGGAGCCGAGAGGGTGAAACACTAAGAATTTTAGAAAAACACAATCAAGCTGTAACTCAAGTTCGTTTTAGTCCAGATGGAGAACTGATCGCTTCGGCGAGTCGAGATGGTACACTCAAGCTCTGGAACTCCTCCAATGGAGAACGACTTCACACCCTTCAACACAAGGCACAAGTAAATGACATCAATGATATTAGTTTTAGTTCCGATAGCCAAATTATTGCTTCCGCTAGTCAGGATAAAACAATAAAACTTTGGAGTCGTAACGGTGAGTTACTGCAAACGCTTGAAGGTCACAAAGATGGAGTTCTCAGCGTGAGTATTCATCCGGATAATCAAACAATTGCTTCTGGTAGTAAAAAGGAAGATTCCATTAAACTTTGGAGTCTTAATCCCTCTCAAGAACTCAAAATATTTAGTGAAAACAGTAAAGGTATTCATGAGGTAAGTTTCAGTCCTGATGGAAAGTTCCTAGCATCTGCAAGTTCAGAGCAAACCATCAAACTGTGGAATCCTGATAGTGGCAAGCTCCTGAAAACCTTAGATAAACACAATGGATCTGTCTACGGTGTTAATTTTAGTCCAAATAATCAAATGCTTGCCTCTGCTAGTCGTGACAAAACCATCAAACTTTGGACTCGTCGGGGAAAATTAATTGCAACCCTATGGGGACATCAAGACAGTGTTTATGATGTGAGTTTCAGCTCAGATGGAAAGTTACTCGCTTCTGCCAGTTGGGATAAAACCGTCAGACTTTGGAATCTGGATTTGGATGAATTGAGGGCAAATGCTTGCTATCAGGTGAAAGATTATTTACGGAATAATTCCAAGGTAAGTGCAAGCGATCGCAACCTTTGTCAAGGAGTTGACACGTCTATTCCTGAAGGTGAAAGTTTAGCCAGACAGGGGAAAATCGAAGAAGCGATCGCTAAATTCCAACGAGCTTTAAAAAAAGATCCGTCTCACAAGTTTGATCCTGAAATAAAAGCAAAAAGAATCGCCGCTTCCAGCTTAATTAAAAAAGGAGAGAATCTGGCAAGACTAGGAAAAGTTGAACAAGCTAAAATTCAGTTTCAACAAGCATTAGATTATTTGGACTAAAATT
>JBCBCI010000155.1:0-9165 GCA_038530755.1 Cyanobacteria bacterium J06592_8
GTCGTAATAATTGAGGTATTTAGAGTAATTCCATTTGCCGAAGACTCCCCGGTCGCTGTTCCCGTAAAATTAATATCACCACTTCCAGTATTAATTGTGGTATTAACCAGACTGATTCCAGCAGTAATATTACCAGAAGTTGCACCTGTAGTTAAATTTCCAACTGCTGTAAAATCACCGCCTCCCGTATTAATTATTGCACCAGTGAGATCGACTGCCCCAGAACCATCATTATCAACATCTGCTGTCAAAAATATATTCAAATTTCCCGAATCTGGAGAATTATTAATAATGCTTTGATTTTGAATAATAATATTATTGGCAGCATTTACGATCAAACTGGCTTCGGCTATATTATTAGGATTATCAAACTCAATTGAGGTTTCAAATGTGACATTCCCTTCACGAGCAATACTCGGATCATTATTCGTTTCAATAATAATATTGCCAGAATCTTCTAAAGTTTGTTCGATTAATTGTGCTTCTATTTGAGTAATATCTGCGGGTAAAGTCGGGTCTTCGGTTTCCACAATCTGAACATCTGTTGGGTCAATTAACCAAGTCCCTCCATCGCCAGCAACAGCAGAAATATCAGGGGCTTGACTGACAGATAAAACGCCTCGACTACTCGTTTCAACAAATCCCCCATTTCCCGAATTTAATCCACCTCTAGCACTAATTTCTCCATCAACGCTAGTATTCTCCTCAGACCAAATCACGACTAAGCCGCCATCTCCCTCTAAACCCGCATCCGCCGAGATTGTCGAGTCACTGCTAATTGAAGTTTGGGCAGCATTGGGGACTGTTCCCTCACCTTTATACCCGCCTCCAATTAATACTGTTCCGCCGCCATTGGTTCCAGAGGCGTTAATCTCCGCCCCCACCACTTCCACGTTCTCGCCAAAAACTCCAACAGTTCCCCCAGTTTCCCCCGATACATCAATATTACCGTTTGCGATCGCATTTCCTGCCTCTGTCGGAATTGTTACCTCTGGGTTCGTCAACGCAACCGTTCCATCTCCGTTAACAATCACGCCCAGTTCCGCCCCGTCTCCAGCTTCCGCCAACAAATCATACAAGGTAAATATCGGCTGTCGCCAATCTTCTGGCTGACGACTCTCAACACTCGGAACTTCTATCGTCAGATTTAAAACCTGTCCCGACTGAGAAATTCGGACTAAATTCTCTCCGGGTACGGCGGTAATAATAACCTGACCTCCCGACGCCGCCAGTTGTCCAGTATTAATCAAACTTCCGGCTAATAGCGTTAAATTCTGCCCTGGATTAACTTCGAGGTTCCCCGCATTAATAATACTTCCCGGTTGTCCCATTGTGAAGGCAAAACCAGAGGGGTCTCCCAACAATCCCTGATAATTATTGAGACCTTCCGCGTTGAACCATTCCTCCCCAAACAGAATGCCATTGGCGGTTGTGGCGGTGAAGCTAGCCGGAACATTCAGTTGGGCGTTCGGGCCAAAAATAATTCCAGCGGGATTCATCAAAAATAGGTTAGAATTGCCGCCACTGACCTGAATTAACCCATTGATAAAAGAGACATCCCCACCCACAACTCGACCGAGAATATTGCGAATTTGGGGGTTCGAGAGGAAGTTAGCAATCTGTCCGGGGTCTAGACCAAACTGTTGGAAACTGTGGAATAAATTGCGTCCATCTTGAGAGAGGGAACCGCCGTGAATATCAATGCGATTTCCATCTGGGGTAACGATTGTACCTGTTCCATCGTTTGCTGGCGTAATGGGTTGGCGAGGTTGGGCGAAGGATTTGCCAGATGCAAGGCAGATGGTAACAACCAATACAGACAAAAATCGATTGAGTTTATTGAGATTCACAGCTTGAATTCCCCGTTGATAGATGCAAGTTTGAGAAGTTGTCTTTAATGTTATTGAATATGATTGCCAATCGGTTTATCTGCCAATTCGGCAAGCTTAATTTTTTTTAAAATTTGCTCCCATTCCTGCTTGTATTCTGGGTTGTCTGGTGTTTGACGGCGCAACCTTCCCAAAATTGTTAGGGCATCATACCACATATTATTTTGATTGTAGATTTTAGCTTGTTCGAGTTCGGATGTAGCTTGTTCAAGTTGGGTTTGTAGTTCCGGAGATGGAGTTTGCAGTTGAGTCGGAATCTTGGGAATTCTCAGTTGTGAACTCTCGGAATCGCCACAATAAATTAAGAGTTGATAGGCGATTCCTTTGTCAAGTTTATTCTGGTCTTCTGGCGGTAAATCAATACTAATAAAACCGGGCAAATTCGCAAGCTTTTCTCCTGAAATTTCCTGATCATAAACAGCATCCATTCCTTTGAGGATAGCAATTTCCATTTCTCGAATTTCGCCCGAATTCATGGGCAAATAAAACCATAATGTCGGGTGAGGATTAACAGTAGCAACGGGATTAATGGCAACCACATCTTCCGGGTTTTCTATTCCACAGGAATCTCCTAACGATCCTTTAGCTCTAGTATGAGATGGTGCAGATAAGTCATCTGATTTTTGTTCAGATTCTGAACGAGTGGGAAGAACAGTTAAAACACTTGTAAACCCACTAAGAATGAAAGACAAGAGGATAACTTTGAGGAAGCTTTTTTGAGGTAGACGCATAGTTTTGACCGAAGGTAAAGAACAAAGGAGAGAGGATTGCCTCCCAGGCTAGGGGAATTTAGAGGGCTATTATCTTTGTTTTATGACTGGAGAAAGCGCGATCGCACCGCTAATGGCTAGAATATAAGCGATCGCGGGAGGAACCAGAGGTATCCAGTATCCAAACAGAAAAAAAACATAACAGATGCAGCCCAGAATAATAACGATGATACCGCCTGCGAAAACCAGCACGAACCCGCGACGGAATTGCCAAGCCAGAACACCACCAACCCCACTCCAGAGGACGATCCAAAGATATTCAACTTCTCTAGGCCACCCTTGCAAGAGAGGTCGGCCATCAATGACAGCACTGATAATCTGACTAATGGCATGGGCTTCAACATAAAGTCCGGCGGTATCTTCTTGGAAACCTTTGCTGTAGGGCGTGCGAACTAAGGAGGCAAACCCTTGATCGATGGTTCCGATAAGTACAATTCGATTTTCAATTTTTTCACGAATAGTCTCCTCATTCATACTGAGAAATTCACTTAAAGTTAAGCGATCAGCAATATCTTCAACTTTTTTCAATGCTCGATAATTTAAGAGGACTTGTAAGCCTCTATAGTCTTGATCGTTAGGTGGATAACCTACCACACCTTCTCCTGTTAGAGATGGAAATAGCACATAACCCAGTTGACGCTTACCCGGAGTTGGAGTTGACAGGTCAATTTTTGGGTCAATTGTTTGGAGGTAGCGCAGAGCAACAGTTAAACTAAAAGATTGTTGTGATAGGCATTTTTGATCTGAATTCGCCATCATTAATAAATCCCGACGAATTCGATTATCTCCATCAAAAACACTATTGCTAAACCCTAGTCTGCGAGTCCTTTCTTTAGGAGGTAAATTGAGAATTTCAGGGGAAGCAGAAAAACCTGAGATATTTTGCTCGGCTTGATTGACTGCACAGCTTGTCACCAATTTGGAATTATTTCTAAACTGTTCAGCTAGAAATGGATGCTTTTTATCATCAATGGGGAATGGTCGATAGTTGCTTAAACCAATCACTGCTGGGTTGAGTTTAACTAGCTTTTGTAGTAACTTTTCTAGTTGAGTATCACTAAGCGAGTACCGAACTCGTTCTTCAAGACTCTGAGCCTGTACATCCTGAGCATGAATGGTAATTAAAAATAGGCGATCGTCTTTTTGTTCCAATGGCAACCGCATCCGCATCAAAGCATCATAGGCTGAGATTTCGCTACTTTTTAAAACTCCAAATGGACGAACTAAAAGCACTAAAGACACAGCAATAAAAATCGCTAAAGCGGCTGAAACGAGATTACACTTCGGACGTTGAGCGATAGACGTATCCCAATGTAAAGGCGGCGTTTCGAGATTTTGATAAATCACAGGTAGCCAAGTTGCACAGGGATAATCATCTTCGAGATCTTGCAGTTTTTCTCTGGCTTCTCGTTCAGCAAGATGAAAAGGTTTTCCCTGTCGAAAGACCTCAATAAAATTCATAAAAAATTGTTGGGCTACTTGATCGGGAACGACTTCTCGCATCACAATCATCAACGGAATTTGAAGATCGTCTAAGCTTTGAGCCAGTCCTAACCCATCACAAGAATTAAAAATTGCTAGTTTTAATCCCCGGTCAACAGCTTGTCTCAACCCATACCAAATCTCATCAACTTCTAGGTATTCACCCTGAGAGTTGAGATAGATTCGACCTGTATCTTCTCTGGTTTCACTATGTCCAGCAAAGAAGATAATATCCCAAGGTTGTTCCCAAAGTTTATCACTAATTTGTTGGCGTTTAGGTTCAACGAGAAAAACCACATTAGCAATACTTCTGAGATTTTCAAGTTGTTGTTTATCCTTCTCGATATCAATGCCTTCACTGTGACCTAAAATCGCTAATATTTTGACGTTTTCTCGAAGAACTGAATCCGTTAATTTGCCAGGTGTATGACGTTTACGGCTGCCGAAAACCACTTCAGTTTTTGAGTGACGTTTAATCAGATCCCACTCTTCCCAGGGTAGTTTGTACAGTTTATTGTCTTCTGTGCGAATCAGGAACCGAATCATTTCATACGGTGTAATTGCCTCTCGAAGCTGTTGATCGATAGGGCGAAACTCTGGAGAATTCAGCCAATTAATTAAGCGATCACAGAGTCGTTTTGCTGACTCTCTACAATCCTGTTTTCGTTGATATAAATTGCCTCGAACTGTAATCTTTTTCGATGCAAGTTTCCGGGCTGAAGGTGCGCCAATACTGCGATATTTGTATTGCCAATGATCTTGAATCAGTAGAGCCAGTTCAGGATTAGCTGATAAAGCCCCATTCACTTCTGTTAATGTCCGAAAAGCGTAGTTATCTGACAAATGAATTTCTTCTTGAACAGTAGAATTAACTCGAAATCCTGCCTGTTCTAAGTCGCCATCAAATTTTAAAATAACAATCTTTCCCATAACTAAATTTTGTGTTCAGGTTATCGTGCATTTTCCGCTTAAAAGGCTGGCTCTGCATCATCAATTTGTCCATAGTGTAGACAGGTTTTGATTAACTAACTAAATGGCAAACTGTTCAGTTAAACACAGGTCATCCCAAACTAACTGTACACTAAAGCGATCGCCTTTCTCTCCACTGAATTCGAGCTTAATTTCTTCAGTGCTTTTAGCTTGCGCTTCCATCAACACGTCTCCGGTTTCATCCAGAATCATCACGTGCAGATTTTGGGGAGATTCGCTAACCTGAGTTGGGGAGACTTCGATACCAATATCAACCTCAGAAATAGAAGTCGGTTTTACCTCTACCAGCATGGCAAGAGGTTTCCCGGCTTGCTCGATTTCCGCACCTAATAACTTAATTCTTTCAACCGCAGGTTTACCTCCAGAACTAGATTCAGGTACAGTACGGTAAGCATATTTTGTCCGCACAGCGTAGGCAATTTGAGTATCCTTAATAAAGGAATCTATCGCTTGCCAACTCTCCTCAAATTGATGATGTAACCAGTCACTCAGGTCAGTAATAATTTGAGGTTGAGGAGGTGCAAGAACATCCGGTAAGTTCTCCAAAGGTTGTAACAAACTTAAAGGAACTTTCCCCGTAGAAGTTGACGGTAAAAATCCCAGCAATTTCGCTTCTGTATAAAAGGGATTTAGTTCTACAATAATATAGGCAATGCGATCGCCCCAAACTTCGGCTGGAATTTCAACAGTTGTTGCTCCAGATTCAACCGGGCGGCACTCTAATTGACCGATTCCGGGTAAGTTTAAATCCGCCACATCGGATAAACTTTGCATCACTGAGTCCCAACTGTCACTCCCTTCTAAATTCGTAGGAATTTCTAGACATTGACAGTAATAATTCACCGCCCAAACCGCTAAAGTATTACGATAGACTTGTTCGGTGAGTTCGGGTTGAGCGTGTTGCATTTTAAATTGTTCAGCAAGACGACGTTCTCTGGAAGTAATTGGTATTGTTAGCATTGAATTTACAACTGGAGATTTCATGTTGACTAGATTCCATAGAGACATTAACTTTGAATATTTCGTTTAATCTCAGAGGCTAATTGACGTAGAGAGCGCTGATAGAAATCAGAAAGAGTCGAAACTTTTATACCAAGTTCTGTTGAAATTTGCTCCCAACTCTGTCTTTCCATAATTCTACGTTTGAATATAGCTCGAAAGTTGGCTTGGGAATGACCCCGAATACATTTAGCGGTAAAGATACCCTCTGCATCCTCCTCTATCACCTGTCGAACTAACTCTGAAAGGCAAGGACTAGATTCTGGGGGTAAAGGAGTTTGAGTGTCTTCATAAAAAAAGACCTCTGGTTGTACTTTCTTATTCCCCATCACCTCCGCAACTGCTTTCGGAAAAAACTCTCGCTCTAGCAAGAAGTTGACCCATCGCATTACAGGCGCACTTTCGGGCTTATAACTCTCAATTCGCTGACAGACATGAAACATTAACTTCTGAACAGCAACCCCATAGATTTCGTCGTAAGACTCCGTAAATTGACCCCGACAGGGACGAGATAAACGTCGAGAGTTAAAAATCTCTTGAACGAGTTGAGTAATGGCTCGTTGTCGTTCCTGACTGCCACGAGGATGAGTTTGCGCCTCTATTGCCCATGCTTTTAGCCTCTCATCCTGTTCTTCATAATCCACAATTTCCATTGCTCCGGTGTGATTTTGATTGCTCGTATTTGGATTGTCTACCTATCTCTTAGGATTTGAGGTAATGTTTTACGTCAATTTCAGAATTTTTTCCCATTTTAAAGTTTTGTAACGAGATCGCAGATAGACGTAAAAATCGAGTCTCCCCAGCAAAGAGAGGAGTAGATAGTTTTCAGAGCGCATCTCCTTTGGACTTTAACCATGACATCTACTCCGATTATCGATTACTCTCAAAATCTCATTTCTCTCAAATGTCATTACATAATATTTGGTTGTATGGAGCCGGAGGAATTTATACTTACCATGATAGTCATCCGGCTCAGGAGCCAACAGGTATAATAGGTGTATGGACTGGCACTTGGCGCATTGAAGCACAAGGAAATTTACTGCGGTTGTATCGATGGGATCATGCTTAAGGATGGGAAAGAAAATATATCTGTAAGTAAATCTTAAATTAATAACTGATAGTGATGCTCCCAAGCGAGTAATATGTTTGGTCGCTTCATAGTGTGAAAAAACAGTTGACCTCGCTCCGATCCATGAAGATAGCCGTTCTTCTCAAAAAAATTTCAGCATTTCCCGTAAAAACTTCCAATTAATTCCAAGAGATAGATAGAACAGTCAATTATCTGGAACACAGATTAAGAATTCACAACTCAACAAGATTTAATTCAACAGATTCAACAGATTTGACTAGAAATAGACAGCTTTATTTTGACTATAAAGCCTGAAAAAGCTGCACTCTATTAACAGCTTATGTTGTGGATTCTTATCACTCAAGATTTGATCTCAAACCCACTTAATGTAGGAGAAAACAATGACACTAATTACTGGAACCAACCTCAATGAAACGATCGCACCGAATCAAGCACCTGATAACAATATTGGTACAGGTCGCGACAATACTCCAATTACTACCGACGAGCCGGCTCCCAATGATTCTTTTCTCAATGGAGTTCCTCTACCTGAAGAGATTTTCACTGGAGATGATACTCTAATTGGTCTAGGTGGTGATGATTTACTAGAAGCCGGGAATGGTGACGATCGCCTTGAGGGTGGTGATGGTGTAGATGAGTTAGTGGGAGGTGAGGGTAATGATACCCTGATTGGTGGAGCGAGTAACGGTTTAGGTGTAACCGACTCCAACTTTCTAGAAGGTCAAGATGGTAATGATTGGGTAAGCTACGCCGATGTGACTGACGATCTAACTGTTAACCTCAATGATGCTGACACCTTTATTTCCTTAGCTAATGCGAGTATTGCTTTTCCAGATATTGAGGTGACTATACCTGATGAGCAGGGTACAACGGGTCTAGAATTTGGTGAAGCCTTTGATGATACTTCTTCTGTAGGTTTAGGGTTTGGACAAGCAACTCACGGTTCCAACCGAGATTTATTGGATTTGATTCAAACAATTGAGAATGTTGAGGGTGCCGCTAACCGACAAAACCAACTCGCAGGCAATGAAGACGATAATATTATTGTCGGTGGTAGTCTTGAGGATACCCTGTTTGGCGGTTCAGAAGGAGCAGATACCCTTCAAGGTCAAGCAGGAAATGATTCCTACGTTATCGATCCGAGTTTGAGTGGAGAGACTGCGGATGTGGGCGGTACCGTCATTGAAGATACAGGTGGAAACGATCGGCTCGGATTTTTTGAGGCTCCTACAGCCCCCATCATTCCAGAAGTTCCCACAGGCGATACTATCGATACTATTAATATGGCTCGTTTTGGCACAGATCTGATTCTAGATCTCAACCAAGATGGAACAGCGAATGCAGAAGATGACTTAACCATTAAGAACTTCTACAACAGTTCAGGAGGAGCGGGAACAGGATTTATTGAACAAATTGCTGATGTCACCGGACAGAATATTCTAGACGCTAACTTACCCGATTTTGGAGGAAGTGAGATTAGTTGGACTACACCCATCCAGAGTGAAACCGATCCAGGACCAACAGATCCAATACTAGATGGTGACGGTAACCCGCTAGAAAACATTGTATTCTCTGACTCAGTTTCTGGCATTACCAGCTACATTTACGATAACTTTGGAGAAGACCCGATTAATCTTGATGAGCTGTCGGGTGTTGCACGAGGTATCTATACGCAACTCCTGAACGGTCACGATAACGGTATTGGAACCTCCGAAAGCGACAATATTAATGGCAATCGAGGTGATGATACGATTAGAGGTGGGGCTGGTGAGGATGGCGATCGCACTGTTGACTTCCCCGCAGATCAAGTCAGAACAGCATTGCGTGGCGGTCGAGGTGGCGACCAAGTTTTTGGCGAAGCAGATAACGACATTCTGAATGGAAACCTGGATGGTGATATTGTCGATGGTGGCGAGGATGATGACATTATTCGCGGTGGTCAAAA
>JBCBCI010000156.1:0-9158 GCA_038530755.1 Cyanobacteria bacterium J06592_8
TTGTTTTTTAGGAGAACCCGATCTTCGACCTTCTCGAAAATATTGATTAAGTTGATCGGTGTTTTGAGAACTGGGAGAACTGTTAGTATTCTCTTTAGTATTAAAATCTGAAACCTGTACGCTTCCAGAACCACTTTGTGGCCCAATTTGACCACTATGTAGGTTGACTGGAACTTGAACTAATAGGTGAGACTGAACTTCTGTTGGATGGCTTTGAGTTTGAATCTCAGAAGTACCAGAAACGGAGACTTCTGCTTGAGCAACAGAAGATACAACCAGACTTACCGCCAATATAGCTGGACTAAGTAACCCAGCTTTCAACGTTTGTTTTGACATACTCTCCTCTCCTCACACCAATATTCAGTGAAATCTTGAGACTTACTGAGATCTGTTTCGATTAGTTCCGCTATTTTACCCATCTTTTCCTCTGGAAGTATAGAAACAGATTAAATTCATGCTCATCGAGTTCTTAAAGCGTGGACATTTTACTCATCTAAATTGGCTATTTTTAAACTCCAGTTCTGATTGAAGTTCTTGTCCCATGCCCACTCGCTATAAACTCTATTTTCTTGTTAACTTCTTGTTCAGTTAACATTCATGTCACGCTGAGAGAACATCCTGAACGACTGATGGTAACGGGTGGGTAACGGGTGGGTGAATTCAAGTGATGGCTTAGAAACATGGATTTCGACAGAACCTGCCCCGACAGCAACAGTCCTCACGAATTGAGAACGCAGGAAACAAAGACACTGTACGAAAATTCATATAATAGTAGGTCAAGATCAGATCAATCTCACTGAACGATGCAACCCATGGCTAGGACTGATGAGCGGGCGTTCAACTGGCAGGAGTTAAATTTAGAACAAGACCCAGAGCCAACCCAGTTAGATGACATCACGATTCGACTAGAATTGGTGATATTGGCGTTGGTTGCCCTCACGGGTGTCAGTTCGGAAACTTTGGTAGAAGTCGCCGATCAACTGAATTTGAACTCAATTATCGCGGAGCGACTGACTCAACCTGAGAATTCACAGCAACAGAAACCGCTCAGTATTGATGAAGCCAGAGCATTAGTTTTGATTATTTGTCATCTAGCCAGAGAAAATCAAGCTCTGATCCGACGAGCGATCGCACTTCTCGAACAATACAGCCAAGCCGAGGACGATCTCCGTGATGCAGCTTTACTGCGAGATTACCTCGACGCCTTTAGCCAAATGTATCAAGAGCAAATTGATCACACCGTTTCGCCTAGCTCTGATACCCTAAATCCATTAGCCATTAAACTTTTAGTCGAGCTACTGTTTTACAGCAATCCCAATAGTCCCCAACGTTTTTGGTTCGCCTTACTCAATAAAAATCCATTAATCATCTCTTAAATCCTCTTAAATCGCTCGTTCAATTGGCCATTATTCATCGGAACTGGAAATGACGACTCGCAAATATACCCCACCCACCTGCACCCTAGAAGTGACCACCAAAAAGCCTCGATTTGGTCGCAACAAAGATGAGGACAGTTCCGAGCAGTTCCAGTTTAAATTAAGCTTTGACGATCCGCGTCTCCCGGAAGAAGAGTACGTCACAGTCGAAGGCGATCGCACTCAGTTAGACACCCTTTCTGAAACGGTGATTTCTTATGTTCAGGATTTTCTCAATAATGCAGACTGGTTCGACAGCCTCTCCAAAGATCGTCCGAAACCATCTCAACGGAATCACTCCGATCCCGATGAAATTTATTTGAAATCCGATGGATTACTTTATCATGATCTGTTTTTCGGCTCACTCGCGACTCAAAATTCTGGCCCTTTTGTGCATCTGAGTGCATTACAATTATTCGATTTAGTCACAGCATTAGAAGAATGTAGAGATACCGTTGATGAAATTCGCGATCGCAGTTTCTCTGTTCAATTTCAACCGTTCGTTTGGTTTCGCACCTTGCTGATGATAGCAATTAGTATTGGTGCATTAACCGGGATCATTGAACTGATTAATTTCTACCGACAGCCCTTCGGTGAGGTTGTCAGTGATTCCTCAGAAGAAACAGAACCTGCGCCGATTGCGCCCCCAAATCTCAGCCCACCTGCTCTTCCCACTTGGCCCTCGCCCACTCCGACTCCAACGCCATCTCCGCCTCCAGTGGCTGAGAATTTACCGACTGTTGATACTGTTCCACTTGCTGTACCGCCGCCGTTATTTCCTCCATCGGGTAGTCCAAGTCCACCTCCGGCGCAACCACCCATTCCCAATGTTTCTCAGCAGGAAGGGATGATGATTATCTTACCGGAGCCTCAACCTACCAGTCCTCCAGCACAGCCCCAGAGTCCTCTTCCTCAACCGGCGAATCCTCCTGTTGTGGCTGCGGTACCGCCTCCTTCGGCTCCCTCGACACCACCACCGATTCCTTATGCTCCCCCAGTTCCCCAGGTGCCTCCTGTGATTCAACTTCCTCCTCTGCAAGATAGTCCATCCTCACAAGTTGTGACAGTTTTACCTGTAGATGAAAATGTCAATATTGCTCCAGGTGAAGAATTTGGCGATTCTGAACGGGTAGAAGACGAACTCTCAGAAGACAGTTATTTAGCTCAGTTGAATAAACGTCCTGAAACTATTGCTGCAACCCGTACTGAAGATACAACTTTATTTAACCAAATTCCCCAAGTCAATGAAGTCAGAACCTATTTTCAAGAAAATTGGTATCCACCTAAAAATTTAAAAAAAGCCCTTCAATATAGTTTGCAATTGAATGCAGATGGAACAATTGCTAGTATTACACCTGTCGGTCAAGCGGCTCTAAATCGTTTATCTCAGCTTGAATTACCTAAACTGGGAGAACCGTTTGTTTCGGCGACAGCAGACGGGAGACGGCCGAGTATTCGGATTGTTTTAGAACCCAGTGGTCGGGTGAAAGCGTTTCTAGAGTCTTTTAATAATGCTTCTCCAGAAAATTCATCCAGTTAAGTTGGAAAATAGTATTTTATAGTATTTTAGCCAATGATTTCTGCTTGAGCAATAGGAGCTGTGGTTTGCTGAACTGGGATTTCAATCACAAATTCTGTTCCTTTTTCGGGTTCGGAATAACAGTTGATTTTACCGTGATGTCGCTCTGTGATAATTTGATAGCTGATTGAGAGTCCTAAGCCTGTTCCTTTCCCAACAGGTTTAGTCGTGAAGAAAGGATCAAAGAGTTTTTGTTTAATATTTTCAGGAATTCCAGAACCGTTATCTGTAATGCGAATAATTGCCTCAGTTCTCTTAGGATTTATACAGGTTTGAATCTTGATTTGACCTGAAAAGGCTTTAATTTCTTCTGAAGTTAGGGTTTGATTTTGTTCATTAATGGCATCAATACTATTGCTGATAATATTCAGAAAAACTTATAATAGAATCTATAATATAGCCCTAAAAAAGCTAAAGAATGTAAAGAGAGGAAAATACAAAACAGAGTCGGCTAAATTTCACTTTTCCTCTCAAGGATAACGTTTCGTTGCGTCGTTATCAAATATCTAGCCGACTATCAAGCAGTGATTTGAAAATCATTTGAATGTAACCACCGTTGCAATTGCTTCATTAGGGCTAAGGTGTGATCAGATGCGGCCAGGTTTCCCTCTTCGGTAAAGCATTTACAGGCTGCTTTAAGATCGGCGATCGCTCCGGCGTAGAGTCCCTGTTTTTGTCTGAGCATGGCTCGATTAAAATGTGCTAAAGCATGATCGGGTTTGAGGTGCAATGTAGTCGTAAACTCATGCAAGGCGACTTGAGTCTTTCCCTGACGATGACAGGCACATCCGAGATTATAATGCGCTCTAGGGTTATTTGTATCACAGTGAATGGCAGCAGCAAAGTTGGCAACTGCATTACTAATTTGATGACTCATTAGATAGGCGACTCCGCGATCAATATAAATATTTGCTAACTGAGGCAGTTCTAAAGATTGAGTCTGGTATAACGCTTGATCGTAGTCTGCGATCGCCTGTGGATATTGCTGGAGTTGAGCATAAGCCAGCCCTCGATTATAATAGCCGAGTATAGCCGTTGGTTGACGTTCGAGGAGATGATCGTAGGCGGAGATCGCATTGGTCAGATCGCCCTTTCTGTAGTAAGCTATTCCCAGATGCAAATAAGTGTTAATCCGCTTCGGTTCGAGTTCTATGGCGTGGAGACAGTCTGCGATCGCATCAGAATAATCACCCATTTGAATGGAAAGATAGCAGCGATCGCTGTAAGCTTCTGCTAGAGTCTTATCCAATCGTATTGCTTGATTTAAGGCAGATAATGCCTGAGAATAATGTTGATGCTGGATCTGTTCAATGGCTTGACTCAAATAAGCTTTTGCATCTAAGGCTGAATTTCCTGAAGTTTGAGCAACAGCAGCAGGAGAAAGCCACAGCCCGAAAATCACAGCAAAGCAAAGGCTGCATAAAACACGATACAGTCGATTCATAGTGGCTATAAGAAAAATAGCAATAACCAGAGGCGTAACACTATCAGCTTTTTTGAGTCTTTCAACCCTACATCTTTTGGCTTAAGTGTGCCCCTGGTCATCAGTTAACTTGATTGTGACAATGCAAGAGAGTCAGAACTGTTAGGTTTCTAAACAATCTCAATGAAACGGTTTGAGAATTACCAGCCTTTCTCAGCCTTGTCTAGAACATAAGCTGATACATCTTCGATTTGCTGAGGGCTTAAACGTCCTTTAAAGGCAGGCATTGCGCCTTTACCATTTGTAACTTGGTACGAAATCGCCGCTTGAGCATCATCACTAAAGCCTTTGAGATATTTTGCTAAGGCATCTTTCTTCAAAGTTTTGGGTGCCATAATGATATTCTTGCCGCCCAGGTGACAAGCATTGCAGTTAGCAGCGAAAACCTGACCCCCACTGGCTGGGTTGCCATCGGCTAAAGCTGAAGGTTGAAGTGCGAAGGTGAAGACAGCGATCGCAGCGATGAGAAAAGCAAATAACTTTTTCAACAGAGTTCTCCTTTTGAAATCGATCAACACTACCCATAATCTTGGATACTATTCCTCTATTCTCATAAATTCCATAAATCTGTCAAACGACAACTTGTCAAACATTAAGAGAAGTTGTGATTTTATCCGCGAAATTAGTTTTTAAGAAGCCCAGAGATTTGAGATCGGATTTAGGATGGATATCGTGTTTTCATTTGAGAGGTCAAGAGTAGGGCAAACGTCTGGCTGACTAGATGTCTTTTCTGGATCAACAATTACTCACAGATACAAATATGATCAAGAGAGGGGCTTCTCCATGAATTAATGATGAATAATGTGGTTCGTGATCGCGACTTTAATTTCTGGGTTCCAGCTAAGAATAAATTTGATTTAAACAGGTTTTAATTCTAATTTCGTTGAGTTAGTCGCCGGAAACCGTCAGTATTGTTTTGAAGATATTCTGAGAATTGAACAACAAACTCTAGCTCAATGAGTGATTGGTGAACGCTGCTCTCAAAAATTAGCTCTGAATGTCGATCATAAAATTCTAAGCTAATATTAGAGTTTAGGCATCTGTTATCTAATGATAGATTCTGATCACATCACTCACCCATCAAATTTTATTCTGAGCTTTTGTAGTTACTCATGGTTTGAAGTTTTGGCTTAGTTGCTCATAATGATAGATATGCTAACAAACTGGCTCACCTCCTCCGGGCAAGCAGTTTCCGTGAATATAGGTTGGATGTCGTGGAATTCCTTTCTGGCATTAATTCCACTGGCTTTAAGTGTATGGTTGTTCTCTCCATCGGTGATTTCTCGAGCATCTAAGATGCGATCGCCTATTTTCATCTGGTGTATTGGGTTACTCTTGGGTTTGAGTTTTCTACCCAATGCTTATCGAGTCGGGCGACAACTTTACCGTGCGCTCCAGAGTATAGATCCTCGTTATCTGTTGATTACCGTAGTCGTGACACTCTTGTTAATGGGAATCGAGATTTGGCAGTCTCGACGATCCTCTCGGCGACATCGTTTATCTTTGCGGTGGTGGCTAGGGGCTTCAGTCTTTATCTTGTTTCTACCGAATGCACCTTACGTTCTGACAGACATCATTCATCTGATTCGTCAAATCCGTCAAGGTTATTCTGTGTCGATTATTTCGTTGGCATTAATTCCCCAATACATTATATTTATATTTATTGGGTTTGAAGCCTATGTCCTTTCCCTCATCTACCTTGATCGGTATTTAGCAGAGCAAGGCTGGAAACGAAATCGTTGGATAGCAGAACTCATCATACACGCCCTCTGTGCCATTGGAATTTATTTGGGACGATTTCAGCGATTCAATAGTTGGGATATTCTCACAAATCCAGACATCTTAATGCAAAGTTTAATCGAGAACCTGATCAATCAGGAACCTCTACTGGTGATCGGTGTAACATTTGTAGTTTTGACTGTCTTGTATACACTGATGAAGTACATCACCCTAGCAGTGCTTTCTCCCTCAGCGACCCTAGAACCCGTGTAACATATTTGACAAGAAAACGGGGAATCGTTTACAATCACGCAAAAAACTCGGATATTCTTGAACTCTTATAGACGTTGATCAAACAGCACATGAATGGATTTGATAATCAGTTGTGGAAGCGATTTTTAGCGATCGCTCAACCCTTTTTTTACCCCCTGGAATCTGGAAGCAGTACCGTATTTCTGGGGTTGTTACTCTTACTTCTGGTTTTTCTATTTGCTGCTGTTTTTGTACTGGTTGCTGGAGTCACGTTAGGGAGTCAGTATCTATTTCCAGAGTTTTTTAATAGCATTGCTCCCGGGTTGTTTGAGACGATCAAAGCTGTGATCCAATCGCCTTGGATTGTGGTATTTGGTTTGATGTTGATTTTACCAATCGTTGCAGGTTTTTATTATCGGGAAAACTTACTCTCCCGTATGCAACCTTGGGCATTTTTGGCGATTCTTCTACTCTTGTCAATCTCGGTGAGTGGCTTAAACGTTATTATCAGCTATGTTTCTAACTTTTTTACCACTGCCCTTGCCGAGAAAAATGAATCCGAGTTTTGGCGATTTTTATTTGTGTACGCGGGTGTTTTCATTGTCGGAATTCCAATTGTTGCGCTCTACGCCTACACTCGCGATCGCTTAGGAAACTATTGGCGCAAATGGTTAACCGAAAAGTTTTTAGACAGTTACTTTGAAAACCGTGCCTATTATCAGCTCGAATCTAAACGGCAAATTGACAACCCAGACCAACGAATTTCTGAAGATATTAAATCCTTTACAATTATCAGCTTAAGATTTCTTCTGATTCTTCTGAATTCAGTTATTGATATTATTTCATTTAGTGGTATTCTCTGGACAATTTCAAAAAATCTATCGATTTTTCTCCTGTTTTATGCCATTTTCGGAACAGGAATTACCGTATTTATCGGACGACGATTAATCCCGCTTAACTTCAATCAACTGCGACGAGAAGCGGATTTTCGTTATGGGTTAGTTCATGTTCGAGATAACGCCGAATCTATTGCGTTTTATCAAGGCGAACAGCAGGAAAGCTTGCAAATTAAGCAACGCTTTATGAAAGCCTTTGAGAATTTTAATCTCTTAGTCGGTTGGCAGCGAAATGTGGATTACTTCACAACTGGATATCGATACATTGTGATTATTTTGCCCTCACTAATCATGGCTCCCATTTATTTTGCTGGAGAAATTCGATATGGAGACATTACCCAAGCAGGCTTTGCCTTCTCTCAGGTATTAGGTGCTTTTTCATTAATTGTCAGTCAGATTGATGCGTTGAGTGCATTTGCTGCGGGAATTAACCGTTTATCATCATTTTCCGAAGCCCTCAGTCCCGAAAATACAACTCCTCAACCGGGAGAACCTCGTATTGATTTGAGCATAAATTCTTCCCTCGCCCTCGAACATATTACTCTCAATACTCCTAATTACCAGAAAATCTTAGTTCAGGATCTTTCTTTGACGCTACCACCGGGACAGGGATTATTAATTATGGGTAAAAGTGGAGCCGGGAAAAGTTCATTATTACGGGCAATTGCCGGGTTGTGGCGTTCAGGAACGGGTAAAATGGTACGTCCAGATTTACAGGAAATGCTGTTTTTACCCCAAAAACCCTACATGATTTTAGGCACGCTCCGCGAACAGTTATTGTATCCCTATCTAGAACAAGGCGTTGATGACAAGAAGCTAAAACAAGTATTAGAACGAGTGAATTTAGGTTATATTCCTGAACAAGTTAAGGGTTTTGATGTGGAGTTAGACTGGGCAAACGTTCTATCATTAGGAGAACAGCAGCGTTTAGCTTTTGCACGTTTGTTATTGAGTCAGCCCCATTATGCCATTCTCGATGAAGCGACCAGTGCTTTAGATTTAGAAAATGAGGAAGGTCTTTATCAACAACTACAAGATACTCAAACAACATACGTGAGTGTTGGACATCGCCTGAGTTTATTAAAGTACCATCATCAGGTTTTAGAGTTACTCGGCGATCAAAAATGGCGATTAGTTTCAAGCGTTGATTATCAACAGGATTTAGTTCAGTAAGCTAACTAACACAAATAGGAAGTAAAGAGTAGAGAGAATTCGCTTTCAAATCCCCAAAAGCTTAACAAAAGGTGAACTTTATCTGTATTGCCTAATTTTTCAGGATTGGCCAATACACGAATGCTGAACGACAACCTAGAATAGTAACCAAAACTATCTTGCTTGATATGGCCGACTAAATCCATCTGCTCGTGTTTGCTAATCCAGTCTCATCGGGACACTTCCGTGCGATATTCAATATTTTTTGGCCACTTTGCTTTTCTGTTGAGGAAAAGGACAGTAAGATAACAGTAGAAATATCAAAGGATTAGTCAGCCGACTAATGTAACTAATCTTTGTGTGAGGAGAGTATGTTAAAACAATCGTTGAAAGCATGGCTACTGAGTCCGGTTTTCTTGGCAGCCAGCTTGGTTATGTCAACCGCCGCCAGAGCAGAAGTGTCTTCTTCTGGTGAACTGTTCGCTCAAGTTCCGGTAAATCCCCACAGCGGACAGATTGGACCTCAGAGTGGTTCTTCTGTCGTACAAGTTTCAGATTTGAATTCTGGGGAAAGTTCAGAGAACTCTGTTAACCCAGCAACCAATGACCAACTGAACGAATATTTTAGAGAAGATCGGCGGTCTCGTTCCCGCAAAAAGCAG
>JBCBCI010000157.1:0-9131 GCA_038530755.1 Cyanobacteria bacterium J06592_8
TCTTTGTAGATTCCTTCCCGAATCCAGATGGCACACATACCAGATTGGGTTCGCCCCGTTTCCTCTAAAATTAGTTGGTATACAGTCTGCGTTGAACTTCTTTAATTCCGTCAAGACTGATCTCTTCATTTTCGTCAGCAAGTTCTAATTCCAACGAGACACGTGCAATCTCGTGAGCGCACTTGGCAATGTACTGTTTAATTTCGTTCCCGATTTCTCCTTCGTAGAGTATCTTGCATTTAATCAGTTCAGGGTTAGCCAATAATCCTTGTAACGCATACTTTTTGTATTCAACAAAGCTGAGTGCTTCACTGCTGTTTAATTCTTTGGGTTTTTTAGTTTTGTTCATGGCATTAATTTCTAACTCTTATAACTCAACCCTATCTGCTTAATAAGTATAATTACCTCACCCACTTGGGTGACTTTCCCAACTCGATGTGCTTTGCTGGATTCATTGGTAAGCCAAAAAAATAGAAGCCATGTTGGAGGCTTCTGAGAAGAAAGAAGAAAATAGACTTTGTTGATTTTTACTCAGGATTCATCTTGTGCTTTTTTACGCTTGTTGAGTAGATTTTTGTAAACTTCGACTTTGTTGAGTTGCTCAATCTCTTTGTAGATTCCTTCCCGAATCCAGATGGCACACATACCAGATTGGGTTCGCCCCGTTTCCTCTAAAATTAGTTGCAAGATTTCTCCCAGGTCATCTGGGATGTTCACAGTGATCTGATAGCTCATTTAAGAAAAATTAAAAAGTTACACATCACTAGACTATAACTAGATCTACAGGTATGATGAAAACTGTAACAATTTGATGTGAGCTTGAGCCAGGGGGTGCGCCAACACCTGATCCTGACTCTCCCTCAACGACTGAAAAGCACTCAGCTCGAGGTAAAAATGAATATAACACCAACTCACATCCGCCGCAGGCAGTATGTGATTGCTTGCCGCTTAATTGCCCTTGGTGAACAAGGATTGTATCAAAACTTTACACGCCTTCAGTTGCGCCGTATGGCGGAGGCTTTGCCGATTTCCGAAAAAGCTCTCCATAAGATTTCACATCAATTGGGTTATTGGGGGGGCTTAGATGTGAAGCCAATTTTTACCAGAGGGATTATATTATGGTCTAATGCAATTATCCGACGAGACTGTGATTATTTCCTTTGTCAACAAATTGTTGTTGAATAGCTATTAGCGTTACAGCTATCAGCTAGAGCCTGATTATTGAGTTGCGTAAGGCTTGAGTTTAAGGGCTTGTTCTCTAGATGAATTATTTAGTATGATAGCTCCATCGACTAACTCAATAGTGCTGACGGCTTATTGCTGAGTGCTGTAACGCTAGTTAAAAATTCAAAAGGGGAACTCTTTGATTAGAATTTCCTAGTCCGTGTCAAAAAAATAGTGAAAACCCCATAGCCGAAATGTTTCGACGCAAAAAAGCTACAGGGTCTTCAGCTCATTAAACGAGGTCATTGAGTGACCTCCAATATCTATGAACAATAATAACAGCATTGGTGCATCTTCTGCAAATCCCTGTCTCAACAACATCGCAATCGACTTATCCGAAAAGATTATCGGCTGCTTAATTCAAGACTTCTACGCCATTGGAAGAGTTGATGACATACTGAGCATTGACCTGTTCCCTCTAGAATCTCACCAGATAGTGATCCGAGTCATCAAAGACCTGCATCAGCAACAGAAGCAGATTGACATGACTTCATTGGTAACGGAGCTGACTCTGAGGGGAGACCTAAAGAAAATTGGTGGCGAGGTTTTCTTATGGAATCTTTTCGCAAAGACCGTCAGTGCGGTCAATGTTGATCAATATGTTTTGCTCCTCACAGAGGCAATCCACAGCCCTCCGGCAGGAGACGGCAAAATTTCACGCTTTAAGGCGTTGGAGTTGATTCATGAGTTTTTAGACAGCGACCGTGAGCCGGAGCAGTTACAGCTCGATTTAGAGGACTTACGTGAAAAGGTAGGGATGACTCCCTACTACTGGAACCGATTTATCCAACCCACCCTAGACAAATACAAACAGAAGAATTTTGCTCGGGAAACGGAGACCAGATATCAGGCTTACCGTCAGGACTTACTTCTGCTTGCCCATGAACCCGACCAACAACGACGAAAATTCATGGCCAGTTCCGTCGCTCAAAAATACCGGATTTCAAGAAGCGACATTCAGGATGGGATTTTATCAGTGCTGGGTATGGCTCCCCCGCAAACTGAAGTCACAACCGCCGGAGACCTCTTAAACCAAAATATTCCTAGTGGTCAATTCCTTGTGCCTGGAGTTCCCAGTACGGGCGTGACACTACTGGCTGGCCAACCGGGTGCGGGTAAAACCACTTTTGCTTACCACTTAGCCAAAGCAGTGAACGAGGGGAAAGACTGGTTTGGCGAGAAACCCACCCAAACTGGAAAGGTTGTATTTGTCTCCAGTGATGAAACCAAAGCAGACGCCAAGGACAAGGCTGAGAAACTTGGGTTTGATGGGGATGACATTACATACGTCTTCAACTGGCAGGTTAAAGACTGGGAAATTTTTGAGAAAACAGTCAAGGGGGTACAGCCGCCGTTGGTTGTTGTTGATAGCTTCACGGGCATTCACGACGCAGCCTTTAATGAAAATGAGCGTTCAGCGGCAGCCACTATTTTGCGACTTCAACAACTGTGTGAACAGTATGGCTGCGCGGTTTTGCTACTCCATCACCTTTCTAAGTCGGGGCAAGTCCGAGGAAGTACCACAATTACCTCCACTCCTTCAAGTGTCTTAATCCTAGAAGGACGGGGAGATGAAACTCGTCACCTCTACTCTCAAAAATGCCGAGGGGAGTATGTTAATTACCGTTTTGATATTGAGTGGGATTTGAGTCTTCGTGTTGTCAGTGGAGAAGTCTCTGAGCAGGAAAAATCCATCAAGCAGACTGTCCTTGATTTATTGAAGGGAGTCAGCCAGCACTTAGAAATTGAGGAGATTGCTAACCTGGCTAATCTGGCGAAAAAACAGGTCTCTAAGGCGTTAAACAGCTTAAAAGCTTTTGGTCTAGTTGGTTCGGAGCGTTCACAAATCAATCAGAAAAGAAAAGTCTACTTTGTACTACAGCCGGATTTAGAGACCCCCCCACAGAGTAGTCAACTTGATGTTGAGGAGAAACAACCTGAAACGACTACTCACAAGGAATTACAATCTTTCTCCTCAACTTCTCCTGGAGGAGAAATAAACGGGGAGGAGAAGCAAGGAGAAACAAATGGAGAAACGGTGAAACCCAAGCCAGATAAAACTTCTAACTCTGTTTCTCCTCAACAAGGTGAAGAGCCTATAGAGGGGGGTGCGGATGTAGCACCCGATTGTGATGTAGTTCCTGTAAAAGTGGGTCAGCTTGTACAAGTATTGTTCTCTGGAGAGATTGGAAAAATCAAGAATATTGACCGTACGAAATATAATCCGATTGTTGTTGAGATTGGTAAGGGTTTTGTGATCTATGTTCGTGATCACGAGATTCAATTAGTTGATGGGGAGGAATGACAATGAATGTATTGATGACCCAACGGACTGGAACCGCCATGGTGTAATCCCTCATTCCGTAATTATTTCCGAATTATTGCAGACCCCGCAAAGCTAATCACAGAGGAAAAAAACGTTAAAATATACCCAGACGACAGGGTACATGAAACCCACAGGTCTGGAGCTGATGAACCCAAACATTTCTCTTTCCCCTCCTCATGTCAATCAATGCAATCTTTGAGAATCATGCAAATAGAAGTAGAATTAAAGTCAAACGTTCTTATAAAGGAGGATTGATAAAGGTGGAAGAATATGGCTTTAACTGTGTCAGAATCAGCTACTGGTATGGTACATTGCTAATAGATAGATTTACTTTTAACCTTAATAAGTAGATGAAAGAAGTGCAAATTTTCTGTGCCGCTTTTTAAAGATTATTAAAGAATTATGAATAAAAAAATCCCCTTTATAGGGGACTAAATTATTCAACTTAAATAGCTAGAAACCTTAACAGAATATCTTTTAGATGTACGGTTAACCGAACCTTCTGAACTTCCATCACTTTGCTGACCGGAAAGCTTATAGCCACCCCCGCCAACTTTCTATCAAGATTGGCCTCAATCTGAAATGGTTTGGGGGTGTGCTATAGCTTGGAGGTTCCCCCCTCATTTTTTCTCAATTTCCATAGCTTTTGAAGTCTGAGAGCAATTTCTGTCGCGATTCATTAGATGAGTTCAACAATTCTTTCACTTTACTCTCGATAATCAATGAGGCACCAAAACATATCCGAGCCGATTTTTTCATAAGGCTTTGAGATGACTTTTCGCCACACATAGAAAGCTTTCGCAACGATTCGGAATCCACCTATCATCTTGCCTCAATCTCCTAATTCAATCAGAAATATTTTCAAAGCAAGCTTTTCAATTCTTATTCGATTATCGTTGTGAATATTAATGTAATCCTGATTTGTTTTCCTCCAAAGAATCAAAGAAAATATTTAAGATCATAGCGTGAACTTTCATAGCTCTGGCTGGATTGGTTGCTGTAATTTATTCATCATTTCTGCAATTAATTAAATGCCAGAATAGACAATAGCCATTGTGAGTATACTTTTTGCTAAAGTAACTCTGCCATACCATCAAAGCAGAATCAAACTTTTTCAAGCCAAACTTAAACTCATCAATCAACTCACTGAAATCAATCATACCATCCACCAAATGAGATTATCATCTAATGGACAATGAAGTGCGTTAAGCTTAGTATTGAATTCAGAATAATTCTTTAATACATATAGTCGTTCATACTTTCAAAGTGAGTAGGTAAGTATCAGTGGCTGTATTAATTGTTAAATCCATAAATCTCAGAACAACAGAGCCAAGTAATACCCGGTCTTCTTCAGGTAATATTCCGGCAAGAACTGGAATTGGCAATGCCTGACCATCAATCACGATTGTACCTTCATACAAGTCAAATCTTCCTATACCACTTGCCGTTGGCAGTCGAGTATTTCTGTTTTTTAATGGCCACCCCAATGCTTCAATGTCATCTCTATGAATGGCTAAAACTCCGGCTGTAAACCCTGTATCAAATAGAGCATCGACTTCAATAATATTACCTGTTGAATCCATTAATTCAATAGTGAAACGAATCGCATCACCTTCTAAATATCCTTGAATTGCCATCAAATTTTGCCAATATACTGAGATGGGTTCAGGCGATACAATCCTAAATCTAGAGTTTTGGGGAAGTAAGTATTGATTTTCCAATAAAACTTGATTAAATCTGCCTCTATCATGTACACCCCACTATCAGGATCTATAGCAATATACCAATTCTGATAATGAGGTTCTAGTGTTTCTCTAAGCTTGGACAAACGTTCTAAGCATTTTAAATGCTTACGTTCCAACTCTTTTTCCAATTCTAAGTCATTGGGAGTGTGTCTTGAAGTTAACCCTTCACTCAATGAAGTCGAGGAGTTGGGTGTGGTACTCAAACAGCTTTCTGTGGTCATGGTTAAGATACTCTCCTTTATTAACAGGTGTGAGCATTGATAAACTTGAAACGGCGCCTAACATCTGATCTGGACGTACCTCCAAATATTTCTGGAGTTGCTCTAGATTACGGTGTCCGGATATCTCTTGGATGACACGCAGGGGGATTCCCGCATTGCTCATTTGAGTCAGTGCGGTTCGCCTGAAGCTGTGGGTGCTGACTCCAATGATTCCCATCCGTTTACAGGCTTTTCGCAGCACTCTAGAAGCTGACTCTGGATATAAATGTCCCGTCCCCTTTAACCCGGGAAATAAAAACCATCGCCGGGGTGAGGGGTAATAATCCAACAATAATCGCCGCAAATCTTCACTTACCGGAATACAGCGAGTGGCGAGTTTGCCTTTGGTGGTTTCTTTTCGGAAGACGACCTCTGGCAGTACGACGCCCAGACGTTCGTATACATCGGTTGTTCGTAAGCAACAGGCTTCATTAATTCGACAGGCCGTATAAAGGCAAATTCCAAACAATGCCCGATCTCGGTTCGTTTGCAAACCGGAGGTAAACAATCTCTGGAGTTCCTCTGGAGTCAATATCTTTGCCTTGCCGTGCCTGTCATGTTTCATCTAGCTGAACGGGTTCTGTTTTAGTTAGTCTACCAGGGCAAAGGTTTATGGAGTCAATCTGGTCATCTATTCTAAACTTTATGTCATGTCCTATTTTTCGCATTTCCCGACGAGCTTCACCCTAAGACGCAAGATTTTCCGCTTATATATAGTCTTTAGATTAATTAGTTACACTATAATCAATGTTGAGCTAGAATTGATATAGATACCAAATAGAAGGTAAACGCGATATGACGCATTCTGGCAGGGGCGGAAAAAGAGTAGGAGCAGGCCGGCCCAAAGGATCAAAAACGGCAGTGGACAAACTCAAACCGAAGACGAAGATAGTAAGAATACCTATCTCACTTTGGCAGAAGATCGATTCTGGATACTTCCAGGATTTGGAAGCTTTACTCATCGACTGGCAATTTCGTAGTGAGGATGCTAGTGAAACATCACCCCGGTGGCAGAAACTGCGGGAGCTGTTAGAGGAAATTAAGGCAATTTCAGAATAAATCTGGTTTTGAGAATAGGGCTTGTTATATTGAAAGTAAGACACAACTTAAATTTATATATAGTATATGGAACCTCTGACAGCTACTGCGATTTTGACTTTGGCTTTTAGTAAGTCTATAGAGAAAGCATCGGAGAAATTAACTGAAGGAGCATTACAAAAGTTAGATAAATTACGTCAACTCATCTGGCAAAAAGTACGGGGACAAGGGAAAGTAGAAAAAGCTCTTCAACAAGTAGAACAGGGTTCCGAATCAGATGTACAACCAGTAGTCACATTTCTAGAAACAGTAATGGAGAGAGATTCTGAATTTACTCAACAGGTTCAGAACCTTGCCCAACAAATCAACCAAGAAATTAATATTGAAACAGAGCAATCAGAAGCTACTCAAAATATCTTTGGTGGTGAAGGTTATCTATCTAATAGAAATGAAGGAGTAAATGTTCAAGGTGGTAGTGGTAATACTTTTAATATTAACTTAGGTTCATCAAAAGGTTGACTGAACCCGTCCGAAGGGGAACGGACAAAGTCAAATCCCACTATTGAAAAAACCTATGGTAAAGTTCGGTCTGCGGTTCCTTTGATTCCGTCTTATTTTGTAGACCGACCCCAAATTAAATCCGATGTCAAAGAGTTGCTGTTAGAAGAAGTTACGACTTCGGGAATTTTAGCAATTGGAGCCATTCAGGGTTTAGGGGGAATTGGGAAAACCACTGTGGCTTCTAGTCTAATTCGAGACTCAGAAGTTAGATGTCGTTTTCCGGATGGGATTCTCTGGGTCACTTTAGGACAAACACCGGATTTATTACCGTTATTAAGTGATTGGGTAAGGGATTTAGAGGATTATGATTTTCAACCGACAACAGTTGAAATGGCTTCAACTCACCTCAGACGATTGTTGGTTGATAAAACGGTTTTATTAGTTATCGATGATGTTTGGGAAGAAGACCATCTCGAACCCTTTCTTGTCGGAAATGATAACTGTCGGGTACTTGTTACTACTCGTAGACTTCATGTGGCTGAAGCTCGTGGAGCCAGACTTTATCAGCTTGGTTTGATGAGTCCTGAACAATCTTTAGAACTGTTTTCTAATCGTTTAAATCGTTCATTGAAAGGAGAGGAAAAAGAACAAGCGCAAGCGATGGCGGAAGCAGTTGGATATTTACCTTTAGCGTTAGAACTGGCTGTGGCTCGAATTAGTCGAGGCGTGACTTGGACTGATTTATGTGCTGCACTCAAAGAAGAAATTGCTCGTTTAGAGATATTAGAAGACCCTCGCCAACGCCGTCGCAATGATTTGAAGTTGATGGCATCTTTTAACTTAAGTTTAGAGGCATTGCGAACCGAAGATGAAATACTCTGGCAACGGTTTGTTTGGTTGGGTGTATTACCCGAAGATGCAACTATTGCGGCTCCCATGACTTCAACACTTTGGCAAGCTGAATTATTGGAAGCCGATGAGGATTTAGAACTGTTGTACAGTGATGCTTTGTTACTCTCTGATTCTCCGGTAATGATTGGGGATAAAGAGTGGCGAGCCTATCGATTGCATGATTTAGTCCATGATATTGCTCGTAAATTGTTGACAACAAACTCCAAACCACAAACAGGAATAACAGGGCTGGGGTTAACGTTACCAGAAGCTCACAGCTTGCTATTAGAACGGTATCTTAGCAAAACTCCCCATCAACTTTGGCACGAACTAGCTGATGATAGCTATATTCATGCTCGTTTGACCTGGCATATTGAGAAAGCAGAGAAAACAGAACTTTTACATCAGCTTTTGCAAGAAGAAACCCCAGAAGGGCGCAATGGTTGGTATGAAGCCTGTGAACGCTTGGGAAAAACAGGTAACTTTGTAGAAGATGTGGGACGAGCTTGGCAATGGGCTGAGAAAATCTATGAATGGGACTCTACTCAGTCGATGAGCTTGCAGTGTCGCTATGCTTTAATCTTTGCCACTCTCAACAACTTGGCGAGTAACATCCCACCAGAATTACTCGCTGCTCTTGTTAAAACAGGATACTGGCAACCGACTCAGGGATTAGCATACATTCAACAGATGCAAAATTCAGGGAAACGAGCAAACGCACTTGCTAAACTTGTTCCCTATTTACCTAATACCTTACTTTCAGTTGCTTTAGAACTGACCCGCTCTATTCAGGATGAGTCTGACCGTGCCATTGCATTGAGTTCTCTAGCCGATAAATTACCGCCGGAACTATTGGCTGAAGCCTTAGAAGTGACCCGCTCTATTCAGGATGAGTCCGACCGTGCAGAAGCATTGAGTTCTCTAGCCGATAAATTACCGGAACTATTGGCTGAAGCCTTAGAACTAATCCGCTCTATTCAGGATGAGTATCAACGTGCAGAAGCATTGAGTTCTCTAGCCCATAAATTACCGGAACTATTGGCTGAAGCCTTAGAAGTGACCCGCTCTATTCAGGATGAGTCCGACCGTGCAAGGGCATTGAGTTCTCTAGCCCATAAATTACCACAGGAGCTATTGCCTAAAGCC
>JBCBCI010000158.1:0-9081 GCA_038530755.1 Cyanobacteria bacterium J06592_8
CCGTATGATGCAAAAGTGTCAAGTACGGTTTTGGAGAGCAGCGGCTCTCGTGAGGGAGTCGCTGACTTTAATTTTAAGGAAGATTTTGTGGATACACGAACCCTCGACAAGTATTATGCTTGCCGGAATTACATTGATGAGTTTGTTGGAGAACGTGCGCTCCATCAAATCGATCAGAAATTAGCAGCTAAATTTCCAGCATGGTTACAGGACAATCAACAATTATCTCCTCGCACCACTAAGGAATATTTAGGCTTACTTAATGCCGCTTTTGCTTACGCCATCAAGAACAAGCTGGTAGAGGGAAATCCCTGGACTGAGGTGGTCAGCTACTTTAAAGTACCTCCCAAACAAATGCCCGAACCATTTACTCTAGAGGAAGTTCGAGCTATCATTGAGGCTTTTAGAAATCAATCGGTTTATTCGTATTACTATCCTTATGTGGAGTTTTTGTTCAGAACAGGCTGCCGAACTTCTGAGGCAATCGGGCTTCAGTGGAAAAATCTTAACCCCAACTGTACCTCAGTTTGGATTGGAGAAAGTTTGAGTCGAGGTCGTAGAAAAGCCACAAAAACAAATCGAGCGCGAACCATTTCTTTGAGCGATCGCCTTTCATCTTTGCTAATGTCAATTCGTCCGACACCTGTAGTTAAAGAACAGTTAGTCTTTTTGACTGCGAAGGGAAAGTCAATTGATGATGGCAATTTCCGCAGTCGAGCATGGCAGCCAATATTAGAGGATTTGGGAATAGAGTATCGCAAACCTTACATTACCCGTCATACTTTTATCAGTCATGCTTTAGCTTCTGGTATCAATCCAATGGAAGTTGCTCAAGTGACGGGACATGATATTCAGACCCTCTATGACAACTATGCAGGCTATGTTACCAAAACCCCACAACTGTTCGATTTTTAGCTAGAACAGTAACTAAGGAATTTGGATAGCGATCACGCTTCATAGTTACTCCGTCACGATCTGGCTCTGTGATGACCAAGGGGATGTCAAGGTATAACTCTCAAATTCTATAACGATTTCTGTACAAAGTTTTGAGGTGTGATTAGTTTTAGTTTACGATCCAATTGCGATCCAAAATTGAATCATGTTGACACCCAATTTAATCCCAATTTGAAGTCCACTTGTAGAAGCATTTTCGCAAAACACAAAGTCCAAACCAAAAGATTCAGTTGACCCGATCGCAAAATAGCTATATTGGTTAACTATGATGTGACTCAAGATCGCTTCTAGGAGGTGACAATGGCTTCCCCATTCCCAGGTATGAATCCTTATCTAGAACATCCTCAGTTGTGGCCGGAAGTTCACCATCGTTTAATTACCGCAATTGCGATCGCCTGACGGCACACTCAACTTTACCGGGTCAAGGCAACTAATTATTAATGAGAAAATAAATCCTTAAGTTGTCAATTAAGTCAGCAAGAGTTTGTCATACAAGCTGACGAAATCAACCTCTTGAGATAAGGCTAACAAACTATAGCGAGAAGTATCTTGACAAGTTTCGGGAAAATATAAACCATTACCTCTCAGTTGTTGAGATTCTAGACTGTAGACAACTTCGAGAGTCACTTTGTTGCAGTTGGGAAAGAACAGTAACTCAAACTGATTGTAAGCGGGTCAACTTTCTTCGTTTCACTTCTAACTTCCAACGGTATGATCCCAAGTCCGGTTGTCAAAACCCCTTTATAAAAATTAATCCATTTTGGTTTGATTATCAATCATCCAGGCTATGAAAATAAGATGGGTATGAGAACCGGATTTAGTATGAATTATTGCTCTTGAAGCCCGGATTGAATTGCGATCGCCACCCTTGAACTTACTGTTAAGACGTAACAGATCAAACTTAATCTGATATAAGAGAGTTATCGAATACGGAGAAGTTTGTCAGGTTGTGTTCGATTTTTATCACTCACTCTATAGCAGGAACTTTCTATTGATTGCATAAGTTTCTAAGCACCAGATATATATTGGAGTAAATGGTTCTAATTGTAAGGAAATCCCATTTATGCGCTTATCGAGACAGTGGCTATCCGTTCTCAGTATTAAGAGTCTTTTTTTCTTGAATTTGGGTTTTCCTCTATTTACCCTACCTATAATTATTAATTGTGGAGAAGTCATCGCCCAAACTGACCCCGATGCAGAAGCCGAAAGATTATTAAATCAGGGACTTGAACTCTTTAACCAAGGAACAGCAGAATCTTATCAACAAGCAATTGTAGTTTGGGAAAAGGCACTCCAACTTTATCAGCAAGCCGGAAACTTGGAAGGACAAGCTGGTATTTTGTTTTTCTTGGGTAGAATCTACGATGATTTGGGAGACAGACAACAGGCGCTCGATTACTTGAAGCAATCCCTTCCCCTATGGCAACAAGTCGGGAATGAATTGGCCGAAGCCACCACTCTCAGCAATATTGGCTATGTCTACTCGGATTTAGGAGACAAACGACAGGCACTCGATTACTTGAAGCAATCCCTGACTTTATCACGACAAGTGGGGGATAAAGGACTCGTTGCTACTTCTCTCAACAATATTGGCAAAGTCTACTCGGATTTGGGAGAAAAACAAAAAGCACTTGATTACTACAACCAATCCCTGACTCTCAGGCGACAAGTCGAGGATAAAGCAGGCGTTGCCACCACTCTCAACAATATTGGTGCTGTCTATGATGATTGGGGAGAAAAACAACAAGCCCTCTCATACTACAACCAATCCCTGACTTTATTCCGAGAAGTCGAGGAGAAAGCTGGTATTGCCACCACTCTCAATAATATTGGCGGTGTCTACAATGCTTTAGGAGACAAACAGCAGGCTCTTGATTATTACAATCAATCTCTTTCTCTTCTACAACAGTTGGGGAATAAAGTTGGCGTTGCCAGCACTCTCAACAATATTGGCCATGTCTACGATGCTTGGGGAGAAAAACAACAAGCCCTCTCATACTACAACCAATCCCTGACTCTATTCCGAGAAGTCAAGGATAAAGCAGGCGTTGCCAACACTCTCAACAATATTGGCGGTGTGTACTCGAATTTAGGAGACAAACGACAAGCCCTCTCATACTTCAATCAATCCCTGACTTTATCACGACAAGTCGAGGATAAAGCTCTCGTTGCCAACACTCTCAACAATATTGGCACTGTCTACGGTGCTTTAGGAGACAAACAGCAAGCCCTCGAATACTTCAACCAATCCCTGACTCTGAAGCGACAATTGGGGGATAAAGCAGGCGTTGCCAACACTCTCAACAATATTGGCGCTGTCTACTATGATTTAGGAGACAAACAAAAGGCACTCTCATACTACAACCAATCCCTGACTTTATCACGACAAGTCGAGGATAAAGCTCTCGTTGCCAACTCTCTCAACCATATTGGCGGTGTCTACAATGCTTTAGGAGACAAACAAAAGGCGCTCGAATTCTACAATCAATCCCTGACTCTCAGCCGACAGGTGGGGGATAAAGCTGGCGTTGCCACCACTCTCAACAATATTGGCCATGTCTACGATGCTTTAGGAGACAAACAAAAGGCCCTTTCATACTACAACCAATCCCTGACTCTGAGGCAACAGGTGGGGGATAAAGCGGGGGAAGCCACCTCTCTCAACAATATTGGCGGTGTCTACTCGGCTTTAGGAGACAAGCAGCAGGCCCTCTCATACTACAACCAATCCCTGACTCTCAGCCGACAGGTGGAGGATAAGGCGGGGGAAGCCAAGACTCTCAACAATATTGGCCATGTCTACTCGGCTTTAGGAGAAAAACAGCAGGCCCTCTCATACTACAACCAATCCCTACCTCTCAGCCGACAGGTGGAGGATAAAGTAGGCGTTGCCACCACTTTCAACAATATTGGCAGTGTCTACTCGGATTTGGGAGACAAACAAAAGGCCCTCTCATACTACAACCAATCCCTACCTCTGAGGCAACAGGTGGGGGATAAGGCGGGTGAAGCTGCTACTCTCAACAATATTGGCAGTGTCTACTCGGATTTGGGAGAAAAACAACAGGCGCTCGATAAGTACAACCAATCCCTGACTCTGAGGCGACAAGTGGGAGATAAAGCGGGTGTTGCCAACTCTCTCAACAATATTGGCCTTGTCTACTCGGATTTGGGAGACAAACAACAGGCGCTCGATAAGTACAACCAATCCCTTCTCCTATCACGAGAAGTGGAGGATAAAGCAGGCGTTGCTGTCACTCTCAACAATATTGGCCATGTCTACTCAGATTGGGGAGACAAACAGCAGGCACTCGATAAGTACAACCAATCCCTTCTCCTATTCCGAGAAGTCGAGGATAAAGCAGGCGTTGCCACCTCGCTTAACCAGATTGGCGCTGTCTACTCGGATTTAGGAGACTTTCAACAAGCCCTCGATTACTACAACCAATCCCTGACTCTGAGGCGAGAATTGGGGGATAAAGCTGGCATTGCTACAACTCTCAACAATATTGGCCATGTCTACGATGTTAGGGGAGAAAAACAACAGGCGCTCGATAAGTACAACCAATCTCTGACTTTATCAGAACAAGTCGAGGATAAGGCTCTTGTTGCAACTGCTCTCAACAATATTGGCCATGTCTACTCGAATTTAGGAGACTTTCAACAGGCGCTCTCATACTACAACCAATCTTTGACTCTGGAGCGACAGGTGGGGGATAAGGCAGGCGTTGCCAAATCTCTCAACAATATTGGCACTGTCTACACTGCTTGGGGAGACCAACAACAGGCGCTCGATTACTACAATCAATCCCTGACCTTATCAGAACAAGTAGGGAATAAAGCACTCGTTGCCACCACTCTCAGCAATATTGGTCATGTCTGCCATGCTTTAGGAGACTTTCAACAGGCGCTCGATAAGTATAATGAATCCCTAGCTCTGAGGAAACAAGTGGGAGATAAGGCAGGTGAAGCCAACTCTCTCAACAATATTGGCGGTGTCTACTTGGATTTGGGAGACTTTAAACAGGCGCTCGATTACTACGAGGAATCCCTTCCCCTATCACGACAAGTGGGGGATAAAGCTCTCGTTGCCACCACTCTCAACAATATTGGCCTTGTCTCTTCTTATTTAGGAGACCAAGAACAGGCACTCGATTACTACAACCAATCTCTGACTTTATCACGACAAGTCGAGGATAAGGCAAGCGTTGCCAACACTCTCAACAATATTGGCACTGTCCACTATACTTTAGAAGATTTTCAACAGGCGCTCGATTACTACAATCAATCCCTGACTCTGAGGCGACAATTGGGGGATAAACCAGGTGAAGCGACCTCTCTCAATAATATTGGCCTTGTCTACGATGATTTGGGAGACCAACAACAGGCGCTTTCATACTTCAACCAATCTCTTCCTCTAAAACGACAAGTGGAGGATAAAGCCGGAGAAGCGACCTCTCTCTATAATTTGGCTAGCTTGAAACGCCGTCAAGGCAACCTGAATGAAGCCCTAGCGGGTATGGAATCAGTGATTAATATTGTTGAAGAACTCCGCACCAAAATTATTAGTCAAGACCTGCGAACAACCTACTTTTCTACCGTTTATGATTATTATGAATTTTCTATTGATTTGTTGATGGAGTTGCACGAACAAAACCCCAATCAAGGCTATGATGCCAAAGCGTTACACGCGAGTGAACGGGGTCGGGCGAGAAGTTTATTAGATATTTTGGCGGAGTCGGGGGCGGATATTAAAAAAGGGGTTGACCCGCAATTGTTGGCAGAGGAACAAAAATTATTGCAACGATTGACTGCGTTAGACCAATCTCGACAATTAAATCCAGGGGAAAGAGATTTTGAGCAATTGAAGCAGGAAATTGAAACGGTTCGGCGGGAGTTGCAAGCCCTAGAAGTCAAAATTAAACGCAGTAGTCCTGAATATGCCAAGTTAAAATATCCTGAACCCTTAACCGCCTCAGAAATTCAGCAACAAGTTCTGGATGAGGAGACGGTATTGTTAGTGTATTCGTTGGGAACTAAACGCAGTTTCTTATGGTTCGTGAGTTCAACGGAAGTGAAAAGTTATGAACTTCCAAAACGTGAGGAAATCGAACAGTTATCACAAGATTTTTTAGCGGAAATTGAATCAAAGGCTGTTGTTCCAGCGTCGGGAGAAAAGTTAAGTCAAGTTTTATTATCGACCGTTCTCAATCAGTTAGGAAATAAGCGCTTAGTGATTGTTGGGGACGGGATTTTACAAACCGTTCCGTTTGCAGCGTTACCGATTTATAGCCCCATTTCTAGCACCCTAAATCCCCCTGAACCCGTGACTTCTAATACTGAGAGTATTCTGACTTCTCGCCCCCTAAATGCCCCAATCATGGGGGACTTGGAATTTAGACGTGAGACGTTACAAGCTAAAGGAAACTTGACAAAACTTAGTTCCCCCCAAAGTTGGGGGGCTAGGGGGGCAAAACTTATATCAACAGAAAGCGAGGGGGTTCAAAATGGGAGTTACACACCGTTAATTATTCAACATGAAATTATCACATTACCTTCCGCTTCCAGTCTCTCTATTCTCCGAGAACAAGTTCAAGGACGAACACCCGCCCCAAAAAAAGTTGCAGTTATTGCTGACCCCGTTTTTGAAGAAAATGACCCTCGTTTTCAAGGGGATTACCAAACCACAACAGACACCCGAAAAAATGATGTCAATTACATCGCGTTGAGACAATCTACTGAAGATTTTTTAGGAAAATCGATGAGTCGTTTAAAATATACTCGCCAAGAAGCGGAAGGAATTTTAGCGTTAGTTCCCGATAACTTAGAACAACTCGCCTTAGATTTCCAAGCCACCCGTCAAGCGGCTACAGATTCCAGTTTAAGCCAATATCAAATTGTTCACTTTGCCACCCACGGACTTCTGAATGAAACTCAACCGGAATTATCAGGATTAGTGTTTTCTCTCTATGATCAACAAGGCACAGAAAAACCCGGATTTTTACAACTTAGTGATATCTTTAATTTAACTCTTTCGGCTGATTTAGTCGTATTAAGTGCTTGTGAAACCGGAATTGGTCAAGAGATTCGCGGCGAAGGATTAGTCAGTTTGACGCGAGGATTTATGTATGCAGGGGCGGAACGAGTTGTCGTGAGTTTGTGGGCGGTTGCAGATAGTTCAACTTCTGAATTCATGCAAGATTTTTATGGAAAAATATTAGAAACAGGTTCAAATCCAGCCACAGCGATGCGTGAAACTCAACTCGAAATGTTACAATCTAATCAATATAATGCCCCTTATTTCTGGGCACCGTTCGTGTTTCAGGGTGAATGGAATTAAAATCAAATTAAATAACATCTAATTCAAATAAAAAAATGTCTCTAATCTCTCGTCGTCATTTCATTCAATTTGCAAGTTCAACCTTCACAACTCTCGGACTCAACTCTTTAGATCTACTCCCAAAAGTTGAGCGTTATGGTCAAGTATTAGCCCAGAGTACGCCTCGAAAACTAGCGTTATTAGTGGGGATTAATCAATATCAACGTCAACCTCTAAGTGGCTGTGTGAATGATGTCAAACTGCAAGAAATGTTGCTAATTCATCGGTTTGGTTTTAAGGAAGATGATATTTTAACATTGACGGATAAACAAGCGACTCGACAAGGTATTTTAGAAGCGTTTGAAGACCATTTAATTAAACAAGCCAAACCCGGAGATGTGGTGGTTTTTCATTTTTCCGGACATGGTTCGCGTGTTCTCGATCCGAATCCTATTCGCCTAAAAAGTCCAATTATTGATGGAGTGGGTTTAAATGGAACATTGGTTCCCGTTGATAGTCAACTTCCTCCAGGTTATCCCAATGTAGGCGGTGAAGTTGATGATATTATGGGACATACTTTGTTCTTGTTGATGTCTGCAATACAAACCGAAAACGTTACCGCAATTCTTGATAGTTGTTTTTCAGGATTAACGACTAGAAATTATAAGGTTCGTTCAAGAGAAGGAGGAGAAAAAGTAAAGATTTCCCCTCAAGAAAAAGCTGATCAGGAAAAGTGGCTTTCTCGTTTAGGTTGGTCTGAGGATGAGTTTGTACGAAGATATAAAGAGGGCGTTGCTAAAGGAATTGTGATCGCTTCCGCCAAACCGAATCAACTCGCTAAGGATGTAAGATTTTTAGATTTTAATGTTGGAATTTTCAGCTATTTTCTCACTCAATATCTCTGGCAAAATGCGGGAAATCCTAAGAATGCGATCGCCTACGCAACTGAACAAATTCCCAGAAAGTTCAAGCAAGATCCCATGTACGAAGTTAAAATTAATAGTGGTTCTGAAAGTCAACCGATGTATTTTGTCGAGAATCCCAATTCAGTTGCGAGTGCAGTCGTAATGAAGACAGAAGACAATCAAGCCCGAATTTGGTTAGGAGGATTGACTCTACAACAAAAAGCACAGTTAAAGCCTGGAACTCAATTAAATGTAGTGAATTCTCAGTCAGATTTATCCGGAAAAGCAGTCTTTCAATCTCGTCAAGGTTTAACCGCAAGGGTACAAATGGAGGGAACCCTTGAACCGGGAACTTTATTATCTTTGTAAGAAATATGTGCAAAATAGCTACAACAGCAATTACTTTTGCAAGTTGGACATAGCCTCTTTCTTGATAGAAATGGACTAACTTTTACGGCTCTTCAGCAAACTCTCGAACTTATGCAGCCAGAAGCGAGGGGTCTTTTTGCTGACTAATGGGACTTAAACGAAAAAAAGAGTCAAAACTGAGTATAATCGTTACCAGACAGAAGTTTAACGTTGAGATCAGCCCGGATGAGAGAAACCAGCCCCTCCGCCATACCCCCATGCGCGCGAGAAATGGTGTAAGGGTTTTGATGATTGCTTTAAAACTAAAGCCCAAAAAACAGGGTTTAGACATTATTTAGGAGGATTACTGGGAGAAAGTCAGAGGAAAAACCTAACACAAATGACCGATAATGCAGTGGGAGTGATTTACAACCGATTACACCATTGTCTTGATGCAGTCGCTCATGGGGGAAACCCCCTCTCTTGGTGCGCGTCTCTTGCGAACTTCCTCTATGCGCAAACTTTGCTCTCTTGGTCAGCATTCCCTCTCTTGGT
>JBCBCI010000159.1:0-9066 GCA_038530755.1 Cyanobacteria bacterium J06592_8
TTAATTGTTTATTTGGTCGAAGTAACAACCATTGCAATTAGTCCTGCGATCGCCACAATTATTGTGTTGTACATTATCAAAGTAGGATTGAATATTTTCTGCCAATACACCAAACCGATTGAAGACGATGTTTAACACAACCGTTACCGACACTGGACAAATCACTTTACCTCAAGAAATTCGAGAACATCTCAAACTCGTTAGCGGCAGCCGGGTTGAGTTTGTCATTGACGAATATGGTCAGGTGAAGATCTTACCTCTCAATGTTGCCCTAGAAACCTTATCAGGCATCCTACATCGACCGGGCATTGAAGCAGTCACCCTCGAAGATATGGACACCGCTATCGCTAAGGGAGCCAATGATTGGACTTGATACCAACATTCTTGTTCGCTACCTCACCCGCGATGATGAGCATCAGTGGCAACAGGCTTCTGAACTAATCCAGCAAAACCAACCCTGCTTTATTGCCAATATCGTATTGTGTGAACTGGTTTGGGTACTCAGAGGTACAAACTACCGTTTTCAGAAGGATGAAATCATCAATGTCCTGGAAGCCATGCTCCATAGTGCCGCCTTTGAATTTGAAAATCGTTCTGTAGTTGATCAAGCACTCCAGCGATACAAACAAGGCAAAGCAGACTTTTCTGACTATCTGATTGGGGCGACATCTCGTCAAGCAGGTTGTACAGAAATAGCGAGCTTTGATGGCAAGCTGAGAGGTGAAAAAGGATTTCGTTGGCTGGATTAGCAAAAGATGAAGGCTTTCGTTCAAAGATTCTCGACTACAATAAAAATCCCGGTAGTGCATTTCTGCTAACAGGTTTAATTGTTTATTTGGTCGAAATAGCCAGTATAGCCATTAGTCCTGCGATCGCCACAATTATTGTGTTGTACATTATCAAAGTAGGATTGAATATTTTCTGCCAATATACCAAACCTCCAGAAACAGAATAGCAACTCATCGCCTAACCTCTTCCAGAACCCCCTGAGAATTATGAATTGAGTACAACGCGAAAACCTCTATGCTTTATATAAGCTGAGATAATTATCTAGTGCTGATCATTTTAAAAATTCAATCAAAACCCGAAATTTCAAGAATTTTGGGTTGATAATTATTCTCAATAAGTCACGAGATTGCGTTATTTCAGCTTCTATGATATTTTAATAGTCAAGGAGGACGTGTAGCTACATCCAATTCTGTTGTCCTCAAAGCTATAAAACTCGTAGAACTTTCCGAAATTTTCACATTGATCGATCTCTGCAATTGAACGAATTTTATCTACCCCTGGGTCTAGGGTTGTGGGGTTTACTTGACAAATTGCTACTTTTATGATGCGTGAGGAGATTTGATCGGAATTTTGATTGAATTTAGCGATCGCCACTATTGTTATATTGTATCTGTCAATTTTATGGCATCCTAAGATTTGACGACTCTAGTTCAAACAACATGAGGGAGGGCAGCAAGTACCAGCCACTCCTAGATTATCTGCATGAGTGCGATTCTGTTTCAGAGACGCTTCGCGATCGCAGTGAAGTGACGCTTACCTTCGCTGAAATTGAGGCATTGATGAATGATCGACTCCCAGCGTCAGCGCGAAACAAACGGGCGTGGTGGAGTAACCGCACAAAAGGGGCGTTACAGGCAGCGGCTTGGATGGAGGCGGGATATCGTGTCGAAGATGTGGACCTCGATGAACAACGGGTAACGTTTCGCAAGGTGAATTTAACACCCACCGTTGAACGAGTTGGGGATACGATTCTCTGGAATGCAGAATTAATCAAGGCGTTACGGCGATACATGGGATTAACACAAGCAGAATTTGCAGAACGCTTAGGAGTGCGACAACAAACAGTCAGTGAGTGGGAGAACGGAGTTTACAGCCCTACTCGTTCAACATCAAAACACTTAGATTTAGTTGCCCAGACTACCGGATTTGTTTACAAAAGAACAGATTGACATTTACACGGTAAACGTTTACATTGTCAATATAGCACAAAGCAAAAAGCCAGCACCATCAACATTGGTACTGACTTCTCGAAAAAACATATCTAGATCCAATGATACAACACTTCGGAACTCCTCGCCCAATCACGGCGCGAGAACAACGGCTGATCGAACTTTACGTGTATTGTCCACTGGCGATGACCCCCGAACAGTTTTATGCCAAGTGGGATATCAAACAAGAAGCGATCGCCCTGATCTGTTTTCGTTCGGTATCAACAGTTCGGCGTTGGTTTGCGAGGGGACGCAGCCATTACCATCCCCAACCGAACGATCTTCGCCACCTAGCATTAATGGATTTTCTGCTAGAACATTTTGAAGAAATACCACCCGAAATTTGGCAGCAGCTTTGTTCAACTCCCGCTCAAAAGTAAAACATTACACGACTACAAAATCCATATAAAATTTATATTTCTTTTCCGCCGCCTTATTTTTAAGGTGGTTTTATTGTGATTTAAAGAGTATTAATCCTATGAAAAAATCCAATCGTAAACGCTACGCTCAACAATTGAGTCCTTGGTGTTTGCTGCGACTTTTCCCAAGCCGAAAACCAATCATCGTTGGTCGCTTTCGTAGTTATAATGATGCCGAGGGATATCTACAAACGCTACAGGGTTTAATTCCTAACGTTAGTTATAAAATTGTATTCGATCCATTGCTTGATCAATCGCTGTATGGTTGACTTTGACTTGTTAATGTACAAAACTGTGTACTGTATTAGGCGATCGGCTTAGAATTAAGTTTTTTCATTCTCCTTACTCCAAATCTTGAATCGCTTGATCAACCCATCTGGTAAACCAACGCTAAAGATAACATTTGTTCATTATCTAAATCTTCACGGCTTCGAGCTTTGACAAAATTAATCGCTGTCATAGCAGCATCTCGAATATGTTTAAGACGAGTCAGATCGTCAACTTTGCTCATAAATAACCATCGCCTCCTGCAAAACCCGATCTCGAAAATAACGACTTAAATCTGCTGGAGTCCTTAAGTCTACCACCCGTCCTAATAAATGACTTAATTCATCTTCCATCCTAATAATTGCCAAACCTGGGGTTTTTCCTGGCTCAAATTCTACTAAAACATCTATATCACTTCCAATTGTAAAATCATCACGCAGAACTGAACCAAATAAAGATAATTTGCAAATATTGTAGTGCTGACAAAATTGATTGATTTCAGTCTGGGGTAAATCAATCGGTAACGTTTTCATATTCCTAACTCCTCAAAATTATTGGCGGTACTTTTAGAAGATTACCTAATTTTTTATCGCTTAGTTTCAGGGGGGATCGAGGTAATACGAGTAGTGGCAGGCTACAGAGATTTAGAGGCTCTATTTGCAGAGAATAATGAAGACTAGGCGATCGCACTACGATTAAGAAGAGATTAAGAAAAAATCGCACAGATAGAATTTGGAGCGAATTGGTGCGCCGCGACATACCTTAATTATATTGGCGCACCGAAATCAATAAAAATTAATCAGCGTAAACTAAATCCGTTGTAACCCGCAGTGGAAACAGAGCATATTCCTCCATCGAATTCCACAAAAATGCTCGCAGGGTACGGCGACGGAAATCTGGGGCTAGGCTAAACAGAACTTGAGCATCTGTCTCAGCTAGACGGTAGGCGTGTTTATCGCAAGCACATCCATGTTCAACAAATAGACCATATTTGCTGGTGACTGCATCGACCGCCCGTCGCATCATGGATACGTTTAAACCATGATTGGCACTATCCAATTCACGAGCAACTTTTTGATCGCCTTTACGCAGAGATGTGGGTAAAAAAATGTCCTCTCTTTCTAGTGGATGCAAAATTGCCCAATAGAGAAAGCTAGACACTTCATAGTTAAATTCTCGAAACAAAGCTTGAGTTGCTAAGACCAGTTTTTCTGCCCATTCTTGTTGAGGGTGTTGTTGAGCTTGCCAGAATACTGCCTCAAAGTCTGGATAAGCCGCTTTCAAAAAAGACTTTCCATAGGCATCAACAGTTTCTACAACAAAGTTTGGATCGTAGGATACCGTCTGCTGTAAAAAGTCTTGAGCTAGGGCTGCATAACGTTCAGCATCCTGTACATGACCTTCGGTAAGTACTTGTTTCCAACTTTGAGGAAGGGACACAGAGGGTTTCTGAATTGTTTGTACCATAGTCAAAATTTAGGAATTTGTTTTCAGAGGTTTGATGAATCTTTATTTGCCAAACAGCTCAGGATAGAAAGCTTACCTAAGTCTGTCTGAAAATTTAGATTCGATGCGGGAACCTGAAAAAAGTTTTTGTTATCAAAACTCTAACATCCTATCATAGTCATATTCTCGACAGGTGATCTAAGTAATTATTAAATAATCATTAAATAATCATTAAAGCTTCTGATTTGCAAATTTTGTGATAAAATGTAGTCTTTGCTACAGATTTTTCGATTTGAGTTGGCAATATTTTGTGATTTTGTTGAGTTTGGGATTGATGGGGTTGCATAGTTACATGGTATTATGCCCCTCAGCCAATTGATCAGATTTTGTCCTTCGGATGAAGAGTTTGTGACCCGATTTAAAAATAAATGATTTCTTAAAATCTAGTCAATGTTGAGCCAAGTTGAGAAATGAGCGAGACAATAGCAGTATGCGATCGCTTTGCAGCTCAAGTTCTGCGTCACTCAGTCTCAAAGATGGCCTGAATCACCCTCAATCTGAGAAACAATCAAAATGAAAAAACTAAAATTGGGGAAAGCCTGTCCAAAATGAGCCGATGAAAAGACAGGATATGTGTAAAAATATCATTCAATTCTTTATGTTAAAACAACAGAGGTATGGAATATGCAGACAAAATATGAATCCTCATCAACTCCCTCAGAACCCCAACATTCAATTCAGATTCCCCAAGTGAAGTCAATTGCTACATCAGAACTCTCTGGTGGAGTTAAAAATGCCTCAATAGCAGGAATGGTTGCGATCATTTTTGCCGCATTGATAGCTTCTCTGATGGCAAGTCCGTCACCAACCGCCGTAACTGAGACTGAAGACAGCGAACCGACTGTCGCCACTTCCACTGAAACCAGTTCTGTTGTTATTGCAGAACCAGAGACAACTAGCCCTGTAGCAGAAACAACACCAGTCACACCAACGACAACAGTTTCAGAGACAGAGGTAACAGCAACTGAACCGACAGAAGCAACAACAGACACCACTGCTACTGCCACCGTTCCTGATACCAGCCTGACAAGAACAGAACCGACAACAGATACAGCCACAGTTCCAGAGACTGAAGCGACTGCAACAGAACCCACAATAGAAGCAACAACAGATACCGCAACCGCAACTTCCGAGTCTGAAGTCACAACCTCCTCACCGGAAACAACAGATGCCGCAGCGGGTTCCATTGCGTCTAATTTAGTGACAGACAACTCGGTAGAAACAGAGGGAAATGAAGTTGTTGCCTCAACCCCAGAAACAGCAACCCCAGAAACAGCAACATCAGAAACAGCAACATCAGAAACAGCAACATCAGAAACAGCAACATCAGAAACCGTGACTGCGGCGGCAACTTCTGAAGTCAATTCGATAGAATTAAGCCAAAATCTTTACAATCAAATTGATTCGACTTGGAGTGTTCCTGTGGATGGAGAGTCGGTTTATGTCGTGAAACTTAACAGGAATGGAGAAATTTTGGGATATGAACCCAAATCTCAAGTTGCCAAGAATAATGCTGAAAATACACCTTTACCGACATTAGTTAAATCTGATGCAACTTCCACAGAAACGACTGCTGCATTTGAAGTGGTATTTTCAACATCAGGAATCCTAGAAGTCAATGAGCTGACCTCCCGCTAGTTGTCTTGAAAAAGCCTTTCGTTAATAGTCTGTAGGGGCGCTGCGGTTTGCGCCCTTATTTGTATTATTGATAGCGACTGGTATAGTTAATGCGATCGCTCAATTGTCTTAGGGTTTGAGTCAATTCCAAATCTTTTCCTCGTAATTGAGTGATTTTTTCACAAGAATACATTACCGTTGTATGGTCTTTTCCCCCGAATAATTCGCCAATTTTCGGCAAACTTAAATCAGTATGCTGTCGCATCAAATACATTGCCACTTGACGGGCTAAACTAATTTCTCGCCGCCTAGAACTCCCTTTTAAATCATCAACAGAGACTTTAAACGTCTCAGCAACAATTGAAATAACCGCTTCTGGGGAGGATTCTTCCGGTTGTTCAGTCGGGGATAAAACCGGGGCAATATTTTCCACTGTCATTGTTAAACCTGATATAGAAGTATAAGCGATCGCCCGAATTAATGCTCCTTCGAGTTCCCGAATATTTGACGTATAGCGAGAGGCAATATATTCAACCACATCCTTAGATAAACGCACATTTTCATATTCAGCTTTTTTCTGTAGAATTGCCATCCGAGTTTCCAAATCCGGAGCTTGAATATCAGCAACTAACCCCATTGAAAAGCGAGAACATAACCGTTCTTGTAAACGCGGAATTTGATGCGGAGGGCGATCAGCGGCTAAAACCACTTGTTTTCCCGCTTCATGGAGTGTATTAAAGGTATGGAAAAATTCTTCTTGTGTATATTCTTTGCCTTCGATAAATTGAATATCATCTACCAATAAAACATCCGCCGCTCGATAATGTTCTCGGAAACTTTGCATACTATCTTTACGAATAGCCGCAATTAAATCATTCGTAAACTTTTCTGTAGAAACATAAAAAACCTTCGCCTCCGGACTAATTTCAACTCGATAATGTCCAATGGCTTGCATTAAATGCGTTTTGCCTAAACCGACACCGCCACACAAAAACAGCGGGTTAAACTCTCGGCCTGGAGACTCCGCCACCGCCAACGCCGCCGCATGAGCCAAACGACTATTCTCCCCAACCACAAACCGAGAAAACACATATCTAGAATTCAGATTTGCAGGCTTGAGATTCTGAGTAGAAGCCGACTCCACTCCTCCAGCCGAAGGCCAGATTCGCTGGGATTCTCCCTGGGGAATAATTGTTCCCGACTCAGTCGTTACATAAATTTCAACTGGGTAGCCGAGAATGTCTTGAACTACCTCAGCAATCATTTCCCTGTAATGTTTTTGCAGCCAATTCCGAACAAAAGGATTCGGTGTGCGAATCACCAAACACTGATTTTCGAGTCGTTCCGCACTCGCTGTTTTGATCCAAGTATCAAATGTTGGCCCGCCTAGCTGAACTTGCAGACGATCTAAGACTTGATACCATAAACTTTCAAGGGAAATTTCCACTACTGACTTTCGATCCTAATAGAAAAGTTGAGACACTGTCGGACAGCAGATTCATGCACAGCCTGAAGCTCGTGAGTCCGAGAAAAAATATGGGTGAATCGATTTACCTCAATCACGCCTACATCAACAGTTTAACGAATGTCGAAACTGCTCTCTTTTGTCTCTGGCTTAAAAGGATAACCTAAAGAAACTGATTGTTCCAGTAGCGATAATGCTACAGTTGAAAAAAGTAAATTAAATAACTGCTCCCTCAAGGTAGCTCAAACGGTCTAGTTTCGGCGGGAAAACCCGGCACCTGTACGAACCCTATTAGTTAACCGGACAATCTGGCGATGAGTGGTACAACGGAAAACGTGTTTTGGAAGCAACCCATTATCTATCTCTTACTTTTGCTCACCGGAGCAGGCGGAGCTTTGATGGGCGAACGATGGATAGAAAAACAGAACCTTCTGTCCTCACAGGATAACTCGGTCGAAGCGATCGCTCAAGTTCCGACTCCATCAGAAGAAAAGAAAGAGGTGTCCTCAGTCAATTCTGCCTCTTGGTTTGCTCAGAAACCTTCTCTCCCCATCCCAAGAACGGCTAATGATAATTTTATTGTCTCTGCGGTTGAACAGGTCGGGCCTGCGGTTGTGCGAATTAATGCCTCTAGACGAGTAGGACGACGAGGATTAGATCGGTTTGAGGAGCCGTTTCCTGAAGAATTCTTTGGATTTGGTAGACCGCGTGGAATGCCGAATCAGCCTCCGACAGAGCAAGGGACGGGATCGGGATTTATTATTAGCTCAGAGGGTCATATTTTGACCAATAGCCATGTGGTAGAAGGAACTGATACTGTTCAGGTCGTTCTCAAAGATGGTCGCTTATTTGAAGGCAAAGTTCTAGGAACAGACTCAATTACAGATGTCGCTGTGATTAAAATTCAAGCGAATAATCTCCCCAGTGTTCGCATTGGAGACTCTGAACAACTCGCACCCGGAGAATGGGCGATCGCGATTGGTAATCCCTTGGGTTTAGATAACTCCGTCACGGTGGGGATTATTAGTGCGACGGGTCGTTCTAGTAGTGATGTCGGTGTCCCTGATAAACGTATTGGCTTTATTCAAACGGATGCGGCGATTAATCCTGGAAATTCAGGTGGGCCACTTCTGAATTCCAAAGGTGAAGTGATTGGGATGAATACGGCGATTATTAGTGGTGCCCAGGGCTTAGGATTTGCGATTCCGATTAGTAAAGCTCAACAAATTGCTCAACAATTAATCGCAACGGGTCGCGCCGAACACGCCTATTTGGGAATTGAGATGGTGACGCTTTCTCCAGAGGTCAAACGCCAACTTGACCCCGAACTCCCGGTTCCCATCGCAACTAATGATGGGGTTTTAGTTGTAAATGTGATTCCTGGATCTCCAGCAGAACGCTCCGGACTCCAGCCTGGAGATGTGATCAAAAAAATTGACAGTCAATCGATTCAGAAATCGGAAACTGTTCAACAAATTGTTCAAAATCACACCGTTGGAAGTTCTCTACAAGTGGAGGTGAACCGCAATGGAGAAAACCTGGCGATTGATGTGATTACTGGAAATCTACCCCCGCAGTTGTAGGTTACAGGGGATAGGGAACCCTTCGACCCGGCTCAGGGAAAGCTGCCCAAGAGAGGCGGTTTCCGTCGAGAGCGGTCAGACCCCCTTCGGGTTCACCAGTTGCTTCAAGTCGGGGAACCCGCCCAACGCACTGGTTCACCGCGCCACCTGCGGGCGCTAGCGGTCGGAACCCGCGTCGTCTCACGGCGCTAGGGAATGCCGACCAAGAGAGG
>JBCBCI010000160.1:0-8992 GCA_038530755.1 Cyanobacteria bacterium J06592_8
GGTGTCTGTTTAGCAAAGGGGAAATTTTGGTCGCTAAGAGTTTTTTTGCTAGAAACTGTCCCACTTACAGTTATTGGTAATTAAATCTCTTATTATCTGTGACAACCATTTAGCAATGGTTTTAGAAAAAACTGTCCCAGTAAAGGGCTAAAGTGGGACACTAGCTCAAAAATTCTCATCTTGTTAAGCGGCAAGGTGGATAAAATTTGACTCTTTAAATCAAAAACCTTTATTTCTAAGGGTTTCAGCACTTCAATTTTCCTTACCGACCAAAATTTCTCCGTTGCTATACAAAGGCGGATTAGCAATGGGTTCATCCACCACAGTCCATAATCTGCTTGCTCCGTCTTTACGCCGAGGAAACCTCGGCGCAGGCGGTGCGCTTTCAGCAGGTTGCAATTCAGGTGAATGGGAAGGTAAAAAGCTCAAATGCAGCCCCTCTGGTAGTTCAACACCCTGACTGGTGTGCCATCCCGCTTGGTCAACAACTAAGATAATGTGTTTATTGTTACCTAAGTTAAATTCAGCCGCAAACTCCTGTAAAACCCGATTAAATAGTTGAGTATTGACATAAGGGATAATCCACCAATAGGTTTCCCCTGTCTTGGGGTGTACAAAAGCATACAGCCATAACCACTCAAATTTCCAATTGACATGAGCAATTGGGTGGCAGCCTTCAGGGACATAAATGCGTCGGATGATGGGTTTGAGTCCCAGGCGATGTTCATCCTCGCACCATAATTGCACCTGTGCATCAGGGTAAGTCTGTTGAATTTGCTCTATCTCAGTGGCTAGTTTTTTTTCCAGGCCTGATGCTCAAACTCATCGCTTTTGACGTGAGCCGGTCGAGGAACACGAAGCCGAAAAGTCATTTGTCGTAAGATCTCCCATCCCCTTTGCCTGCTAACATGACGCCCCGTTACAGAACTCAACCAGTCTGCCACCTTGCGACCATTCCATAGTCCTCCGTCTGGAGCTTTTTCTTGTAAAGCTTGCCATAACTGTGCCTGCTCTACATCTCCGATGAGGGGTTGGCGGACGGTATTTTTCTGGCGGCGCGCGCCTAATCCTTCCAAGCCTAATTGGTTATATCTTTTCACCAATTCATAAATCCAGATTCGACTATATCCAGTGATTTGTTGAACTTCCTCTGTAGTTTTTCCGGCAGCTAACAACCAGATGATCTGATATTGACGACTTTTTAATCCATCTTTAGCAAGTTTGTAAGCTTGCTTGAGTTGCTCTGTACTTTGGTGTGGGGCTATGCTAATTCGTCTGGGCATTAGTTTGATCTGCACTCAGTCTCTTTATTATAAGTGATTAGCCGGACATGATATTATTTTGCAACCAGCCAGCAATAATAAATCTGAGCCCGGATTAACTGCAACTAGCGGTAAAAAAAAATGACCCTTTTCTTTACCATTGGCGAAAAAGGCATCATCAACGAAAACATAGGCTTTTTGAAGTCAAAAAAGCCGTAAAAGATTCAAAGTCAAAGTATTACTCGCCACCATGAGTTTCTTGCCTATAATCAAAAGCTAATCCCGAAAAGGCTTGTCATACAAAAGCTTCAAGCTATTTGCAAATAATCCGGGCTGAAGGAAACTTATTGCTGGCTGGTTGCAAAATAATTCGGGCTCAAACACAAATCTAGTTGCAAATAATCCGGGCCCAGAATGATCGTTATTGCTGGTCGGAGTGGATCTTATTGCTGGTCGCTACACTTACCCATTACTGATTACATATTATCAGTCTTAGAAGGTTCCATAACACAACTTTGATGGATCTTCAATATCTTCCGAGTTGAAATAATTGCTACGGACTTTAGCATATTCATCTCGTGAAATCGTACCATCTTTGTCGGTGTCGATACTGTCAAATGCCAGTTTAATGTTTTCTTCGCTGGTTTCTCCCAGAGCTTTCAAAGATATCTCATATTCTTTGAAACCAATTGTGCCACTTCCATCCACATCCAAGCAATCAAACATATATTTGTTATATTCTAGATTTTTTTCGATTTGGCTAGAATCCATATTTGCCCGAGCTTCTAAAAATTCAACTAGACTGACTTTTCCATCTCCATCTGTGTCAGCAGCACTCAAATAACGATCCCAAGCTAGGGTATACTTCTCAAGAATTTCTTGATATTTGCTATCGCTTTCCTTGAAACCAAAAGATGCAGCTACTTTCTTTCCTATCAGTAGCAAGTCTTCCTTCTGCAGAAGTCCGTTTTTCGATTGGTCGTACTTGTAGAATGCCATAGCAATTTTTCGTTGCACAAACGGTGATAACATAATGTTTTCTCCTGTGGTATTTGAGAAGTTTTTTCTTAAGTATAGATTAGCATAGTTTAAGTTAAAAATCTCATCGAATCAAAAAAAATTTTATTTATATTTTGCTGTTTATTAGATATTTCCGAAGATAATTCTTTGGTGTTCGAGATGGTCTGCCAAATACTCGAAAGAGTCAAAGCATCGGTATATGAGAGCGACTGCTTCCCGATATGTATTTTCGTCAAACTCAATGTTATGCAGTTCCTCCTTTCCATCTTGATAAATATTATGGTTCATTTCAATTTCCTGATGGAAACTAGCGAAATAGCGTAGCGACTGGTTATAGCCACAACGTACAACTAGCGGGACTAGATGCTTTAAAAACACCTTTCCTATTGCTTCTAAGACCAATGGGAAGATAATGCGAATTCTGTCATCGCTAGCACGCAAAATATCGCCGCTCAATGGTTATATTTTTGGGCTTTTGAGTTTTTGATTTCGATATTTAGTGAATTAAAAACTAGGGTTGTCAAGGCGACGCATGGTAACACGCAATAGATGACTCTTTCCTGTATGATAACCAATCATAGATAGACCCAGGAATTTTTCATATCTGGCTACTGACTCTTCACCGACTAAATCTATGGCTTGTTTTCGATTTTGTTTCAACTTTTTCAGCCAAACTTTTAAGGTACGGACGTAATCTTCGCGATCGTTTCGGACAGCTACTATTTCAAAAGTTCCTTTACTGGCTTGAATCATCTCTGATAAGCGAGGTAAATCAGATTCAGGGAAAATATCTTCAGCAAAAAATTGACTGATATCTTTTTTTGTTGAATTCTCATGTATAGCATTACTTTGAATTGACATCCAACCACCGGGTTTTAAGAAGGAATGGCATTTCGAGAAGAAAGAACGATAAACTTCCAGTTTTTCAGTTTCAGAAATGTCTAATTTAGCAAAATGTGAAAATGCTTCTATGGAAATAATCCCGTCATAAGGCTCTACTGGAGAATGCTCGGCCCAACTTTCAAGAAACACCTCTATATTAGGATGATTAAGAGCCGCACTCATGTCAGCATGAGATTTGTTTAAAGTTATTCCTACAGCGTGTTCAACTTTATAAGTATTAGCTAGACGTTTCAAAAGAGAACCCCAACCACATCCTATCTCTAATACTCTTTTGGCATCTTTAACCCGGGCTTGGTTAATATGAAAATCCAGTTTTCTGATTTGCGCTGTTTCGTAAGATTCATCTCCCTCATTTTCTTCCCAAAGCGCACCGGAATATACCATGCTCTGGCCTAGAAAAAGCTGATAAAAACTGTTGTTAATATCGTAATGATACTTGAGAGCTTCAAAAGAAGTACCGGGATTTTTGGTTTTTACATTAGTCATTTTTATTTGATTTTCCTAGGTTTAATTTATTTTGCTTGCTTTTCTTGGAGTCTATGCCACTTTTTTTTGCTCCTTAAAATATTTAGCTAAAGCCTCAATGGTTTGGTAATCGTATGGTATTGTCGGGTCAATTTTAAGACCTAAAAAAGTTTCTAGATCTCCAGTCATCACAATTGCTGATGTTGAATCGAAGCCGTAGTCAATAAATGGTTCTTTAATATCTATCTCTTTTTTATCTATCTCTAAGGTTTCAGCGAAGTATGAGATTAACCAATCTTGAATTTCTGCCTGTGTAAATTGATAATTTTGAGTTTGCATTTTTTTTTAGTCTTAATTATTAGTTGACTGTTGTTGTAGTTATGAGTTTTTTCTTGGAGACCCATACCTCAAACAATTAACTTTGATGTTGCATAGAGTGCGGGATGAATTGTAGGTAGGGAGAAAGGTGAATTAGAATTTACCTGTTCCATAAACATTCATCCTTTAATTCAGCAACGCCTTAACTTTTTTAGCCTCTATCATTTCTCTAGTCGGATATTGAACGTTCCATACTAATCCCATAAATTGTAAAAAGCGGATCGCCCAATAGCCAAAGTCTATCTGCCACCACTTTAAACAAAATTTGGCTGAATTAGGGAAAGCATGATGATTATTATGCCAAGATTCTCCCAGAGTTGGAATAGCTAGCCAGATATTGTTTGTACTTTGCTCGCGAGTATTGAAAGGACGAGTCCCATATAAATGGGTGATGGAATTGATACTATTTGTAAAGATGTACGACAAAAATAGACGTACTGCACCTCCCCATAAAAATCCTGATAATAAGCCTTTCCAAGTTCCTGTTAATATTCCTCCTAAAATGGTCGGAATAGCAATTCCAATCATTACCCAAACATAGTAAAGTTCGTTAATCTTAGCAATAGATTTATCCCGAAGTAAATCTTTAGCAAAGAATAAAGTATTTGTGATTTGGTGAGTGAACATCCAGCCAATTTGGGCATTCCATAACCCTTGAATTTGACTAAAGTATTGCTCGCCACCTTCAGAGCAATAGGGAGAATGAGGGTCTCCTTGGCGATCACTGTACTGGTGGTGACGTCTGTGATTGCTAACCCAATAAGTTACAGGGCCTTGAAAAGCCATACAACCAAGTATTAGTAAAATCACTTTAACCGGAGTATTGGTTTGAAAAGAACCATGAGCAAATAGCCGATGGAAACCAACAGTAATTCCCAGAAGAGTCAGAATGTACATAACTAGGAATAGCCCGACTTCTACTATGCCAATGCCCCAGTAAAACGCGGTTATCATTGTAGCAATGGAACCGAGTAAAGGAATGATGTTAATCGCTAAAGCATGAACTTTTTGTGCTTTTTTCAGGTGCTCGCTTTCGATGGTTATTTTTTTTCTATACAGTCCTTCTTCTTGTGTTTCTAATTCTGCCGTTTGATCTAATATTGACATAAAATTTGCCTCCAACTTCCTTTTTTGTTTAGGTGAATTTTATTCCTATATTTTTGGACATGGTGAATTACCTTGATACTCAGCTAACTCAAACATTATATTCTAATTTTTGTTAGTTAAGTTGTGTAAAGCTTATTACTTTTACTTAATCTGTGTATAAGCAACACTAATGTTTTCTCGACAGGAAAAGCTTTCTAGTCAAAGAAACATTAACCACAGTTATAGCCTTTTTGAGGTGATTTGTTGCTATAACCTATCTCTTACCCTCAAGGGAGAAGAACTTTTCTCTAGCTCATCTAAAACCTCTTGGAATGGATTAGGCTCAAAGAGAGCATTCATGTCATCTCGGAATTCAACCTTTTCGTTGTCATTAAATGTCAGTGCCATATGCTTAAGAACTGCAGCAGCAGCATTTACTCCCGACTGCATGGCACCTTCAACCCAACCGCCATAAAAAGAGCAATTATTTCCAGCCAGATATACTCGCTTTCCAGGAGTTTCTTGTCCTCGCTCATTCTTTGTTACAGCCTGCTGGTATTGATAAACCAATTGACTTGTGGCATAGTATTGGTTGGGATAATCGAGCTTAAAAGCCCCGAAAATCATCGGTTCTTCTTGCCAAACAACTGAATCAAGAAATTTGTATCCATTTCCATCTTTCTTCTCGGGGTTAATAGACTCTAGAGCAGCAGCTATGGGGCTTTTTCCTGCATCGGAGCCTTCCAAACCAAACTGATAAGCATTTTTCAGAACCAAGTCGGGACCAGCATCCTTATCAACAACCTGCCACGGCAAGTAATTCCGTATGCCCATAATCTTGACCGAATCATCACCCCAGTTGTAACTGATGAGTACGTTAGAAGCAGCTTCATCCTCAGTTGGATATTGGTCGAGAAAATACATTTGTCGTGCCAGAGTATCCGTTAGAACACATTTTACTGGTTCACCATTATGTGTTGGCCAATCATCACTTTTACAATTTGACCAAGGTTTCGGAGAAACAAGACCAAACAACTTAGATGAGTTCATAATGTGGGGAATGCGTATGCTCTCTCGAATCTTGTAGTCTTCATCACTAACGATTTTAAGTCAATGTCAGTCCGGACAATGGAAGCTGATTACCAGCACCGTCTTAGATGCAGAACTTGCTCAAACGCCTAATCTTGAAAGACTCAATAACGTTAAAGGTCTTCTGGCGATAGCTTTAATCAAAGTAGTCAGTAGCTCTATCATAGAGGAGCGAACTGTCGAACTGGTTCAATTAGGATTCTCAGGCTATGATGCTGCCCATATTGCCAGTGCTGAACGTAGCCGTGCTGACATATTTTTGTCCACAGATGACCGACTTATTAACAAAGCTCAACGAAATATTCAGGTGCTCAATGTAGCCGTTGATAATCCTGTGCGTTGGCTCATGGAATCAACACAAATGGAGAATAATGATGATGACTAAACCCCAACAGGAAATTATCAGACTTGGATATCAAGCCTTAGTTGATGCCTTGGGCATTGTTGATGCAATTCGGTTTATTCAATACTTTAACTTAGGTACTGGAGATTATACGACTGAACGTCATCAATGGCTAGACCAAAAGCCATTAAATGAGATTCTGACCTCAATCAAACAGCAACAAGAAAATGACAGCAATCAGTATGATGAAATTATTAATTGATACACTTGATGCAACCGTTATTTGATTGTTTGATCTTGTCCGCCAGGAAGGGTAGGCCAGATTGCTCTTAGCAATCGTAAGCCGAAAGGGAAGTAGTGGCGGTGAACGCCCTTCCCTGGGAGACGGGTTGTTCCCCGTCTCCCAGGGAAGGGCGTTAATTCAGTGTGCCAAAGACACCACTTAAACAGCTAATATTCTTCTTAATTGTGTTATTAGATTTCGGCCTTTCTCCCTGTTGAAATCTGAAAGCACAGCTCCTTTCAGATACTTTCCTACAGCCCAAAGTTTGCTAAAATATCTGACTGGAGAAGGTATTCGTTGGATTTCGATAAACTTTCGAGACAAGCTGGAGTCACGAAAAAAATGTCTCCCCATCGCATTCGTCATAGTTCTATTACAGCTGCTCTTGATGCCACCAAGGGCGATGTCAGAAAAGTACAGAAATTAAGTCGTCATAAACAGATTGAAACTTTAATGATTTATGACGACAATCGTCTACAGGAACAGGGTGAGATTTCTGATTTGTTGGCGGATTTGATTTAAAGATGCTGCTGATACTTTTGCTGTAAGGTTTTCATGGTCTTCTCCTGTCCGGCTAACAATCTTTGACTTCTAAGTTGTTGGGCTTGTTTCAGGTAAGCACTTCGAGTTCGTTCCGGTAGTTTGCTCCAATTGCGAACCATCACATCTACTAAAATCTCATAGGGAATTCCGGTGTCTGAGCGAAATTGCCTTAAATGGTCTGCGGCTTGAAGCGATAGCCTCATTGCCACTTTCTTGTATTCGGTTTCTGTCAAACTAGATTCGGGTTGACTAGATTCTGGGAAACTGAAATCTTGTTTAGTTGTTTCTGGTTGATTAGATTCTGGTTTCAAGCTTGAATCTGGTTTACTAGAATCTTGTAAGCTTGAATCTGGTTTAACTGTTTCTGTTTTACTAGACTCTTGTAAACTTGATTCTTGTCTTCGTGCTTCTAGTATGTTAGACTCTTGTAAACTAGAATCTTGTTTAACAGAATCTTGTTTTTGGTCTGGATCTTGAATCCCAGATGTGCTTTGACTAGAGACTTCTGGAACATCAATGCGAATGGGTTTGGTTGAGAGTTTTTTTCTAGGCATGATAAATTGCTTTTTTAATTGCGTCAATGACTTCAGCGTAGGCGATAGCGAGAGATTCCTGTCCAGCTTCAATTAATGACCACCCAGAGTAATTGGTTTGCTGCACAATGGTACTTTGACGAACGGAACTGAACAGATGGAGTTGAGGTAAAGCTTCTTTCAATGCAGTCATTGCTGCTTTAGACATTCGGGTTTGGTTGGCTCCTGACCATTGATCTCGTGTGGGAATGATACCGAGAATCTTTGGAACAACGAAGTCAATTTCTTTCAACTCCTCTATTAAAGTGATGGTATTCACGGCTCCCACAACTCCTTTGTTCGTGCATTCAGTGGGAATCACCAGTAAGTCTGCGGCTAAAACAGCGTTATAGGTGAGGATGCCTTTGGCGGGTGGAGAGTCAATGATGATAAAGTCATACTCCGATAACATCGGCTTCAAAGCTCGTTTCAAAAATCGCTCTCGTCCCGGTTCAGGAGCGATGGCATCTCCGGCTCTTGACAAGCTGTAATCTGCGGGTGCCAACATTAATCGACCCTGGCGATCTTCGTTGTTTGGAGATTTGAGAATGTCTTGAATGGGAACGCGATCTGCATTGGGTAAAATCGTTTCTGCAATCGTGGCTTCCTCAGATAAGTCTGACCATCCTAGCCATTGAGATAAATTGCCTTGAGGATCAAAGTCAACAGCGAGAGTCTTACCTTTCTCAGATAGCATAGTCGCTAAATTCAAGGCAGCGGTTGTCTTCCCCGACCCGCCTGAAAGACAAGAGACTGTGATGACAGTTGCCTGTGATGTAGATTCTGTCATTCTAGAAAACTAGATTCTATTAAATCAAAAACAAGATTTCTATTAACTAGATTATCACGAAAAGCCTTTGATTATAGTTGAAACCTAACTGCATTACTTCAGAGGATGATACAAATCCCCCTGCTTCTGCCACAATATTGTCGTCCCTCTGTTCCTCGCCCATATCCGAAAGTTAACATCACCTTTGGCATATTCTTGTTCAAGAACTTCAACCGTGACTCCTAATCTTTTAGCCAGTTGTTCGGGTGTTAACGGTTG
>JBCBCI010000161.1:0-8763 GCA_038530755.1 Cyanobacteria bacterium J06592_8
TCTAATAATCCGAGAAAAAGTGAAATCATTGACTTGTGGTCAAAAAAAGTTTACACCTAGAAACTGTGTCAAATTCAGATGAAATAACCATAAAAAATATAGATCACCTGGGAATAGTAGCAGGAATAATTGATGAAATAGGAATTGTAGAAATTATCAATAAAAAATTAGGAATAGATCTCCGGGAAAAAATAACATCAGGACAAGTAGTCAAAGCCTTAATTTTAAATGGATTAGGAATGGTGTCTCGCCCCCTCTATTTGTTTAGTCAATTTTTTGAAGATAAGGAGATAGAAAAGTAATGAGGAAATGGATGAAGTTGTGAATACTTAAATGATGATAAAATTGGGAGAGTGATGGATAAAATCTATCACCTGGGGTGTACAAGCTTATTTATAGAAATTGGATTATTAGTAACTAAGAAGTTTGAAATTGAGACCAAATCCGCTCACTTAGATTCAACATCATTTCACTTACATGGAGAAGATCAAAGTGAAGAGATCTCAGAAACAGAAAAAAAATTAAAAGAAAGACCTATATTTCTGACTAAGGGATATTCTCGAGAGCAATGAATCTAGAAGAAATAGAAAGGAGAAGAAAAGAAGCGGGGAGGTTTATATTAGCAACAAATCTTGAGAAGGAGTCCGAAATAACTTCAGCAGAAATCCTAGAAATCTATAAAAATCAGCAAGGCTGTGAAAGAGGATTTGGATTTCTCAAAGATCCCATGTTTTTTGCCGATAGCTTTTTTGTAGAAAAGCCAGAAAGAGTAGAAACCATATTGTTTTTGATGTCTCTGTGCTTGATGGTATATAATCTAGGTCAAAGAGAACTGAGAAAGAGTTTAAAAAGAGCAAAAACGGGAATTAAAAATCAAGTCGGAAAATTAACAGATACTCCGACACTGCGATGGATATTTCAATGTTTTCAAGGGATTCACTTACTGAAAATGAATTCAACTCAACAGATTATAAATCTAACAAATGAACGGAGTTATATTTTAGAGTTTTTACCCACTTCTTGTCAAAAATATTATTGATAAACTTGATGTTTGCTCTATGGGGATGTCTGTGAAAAAAACGAAAAATTTGAGAGAGGGATAATTTTTTTCCTCCACTTTCTCATGATTTAGTAAACCCTTTATTCCCCAAAAGACTGAAGTTGTCTTGAATGCTGAGATGATATGTAAGGTTTTTTTCTCATGAAATCGAGAATCTTTTATGTAATTATTGATACTTCAAGTTGAAGTGCGGAATGTGGGTCATAAGAGTATCAATATCAGCATGAGGACTTGACCCATGCTACAAATCACTACTTAACTTCCATATAGGAGAATAAGTAGCAATCTGACTTCAAATTCATAATGAATCCAGGTTTGACCCTAACTGTCAAATGCCTCAAACAAGACACATTTGAAAAACTTATTAATCAGCCGAAAAATCGGGTTGAGTTAGTTCGAGTCATTGAGATGCTAAAAAGCATACTGTCAGGTGGTTTCAGCTTATTGCTGCACTTCGTTGCACGAACCTTCTATTTCCGCCTAATAGTGACAAGTTACCCTTCCAGGAATTAAAAATAAAAGAGGGGCAAAAATCAATGAATTGCCTCACTCTCGCGATCGCTACCTTGGAGTAAATCAGAGCCAGTTGAGCGACTGAAACTCTGATTCTTTCCTCACATTATGATCTACTAAGATTTACGCTTGAGTTTGGAACTAACTCCCAATACCCCAACGGTTAATAAACCTAAAATTGATGCAGGTTCAGGAACTGATTGTGATCGTTCCGAGAGAACAATGTTGTCAAAGAACTCATCCGGTGGTACCAACGCGGAGGCGATTGAGCCGTCTAGGGAATCGAGAACGTTATTAATATCGTTAGAGGCAAAAGGTTCAGCAAAGGTCAGAACAAACTCAAAATTATCAAAAGTAAGGGTATTTTCTCCCACAATGATATCAATCAGTCCGGTTACACTGGTGTTTTGCTGTCCGTTGAGTACCAGGCTAAGAATTGTGCTGCCATCAACAACAAAGCTACCCACCGGGTTGTCTGGATCAGCAGCTAAGGCAATATCAAAGAAACGAGCCGTTTCCGGTAGGACGGCGGTGCTTACATTCAGGTCATAATCAATATTGCTGAGACCAGTTCCGGCAAATCCAGCTAGTGTATTAAAGACATCGCCTTGTTCAACAATTGCACTACCGCCGTCATAATCAGCGTAGGTCGTTACTGCTGCATAGTAAGTCCCATCTTCAGGAATCAGAACATTGAACAGTGCGGACTCGCCCCCTTCAACTAAACCCAAAGCGCCATCATCATTAAAACCAATAATTTGCCCCGCTTCGTTATATAAGTAGAGTGTGGCATCATCATCTTGATGTACTAAGCCAGGCTCCGTTCCAGTCACATCCACGGTGAGAGTCACTAACTGTCCAGCCTCAGCGTCAAAACTGTAAATATCACTGTCCGTACTCACACTACCTGAAGCCGTTCCAGAACCCTCAGAAATATCAATCGGGGTTGCAGAATCTATCGGATCGTTGGGGTCTCTAGGAAAATCAACCGGAGGAGAGTGGCTTCCGGTTCAGATGGAGGTGCTGTGAGCGTTTCAGGAAGCCGATCTAAAGCAGCAACCTGTGAAGCGGAAAGGGCACCATCGTAGACACGTAAACGGGCGATCGCGCCAGATGAATTTTCGCTGTCTCCAGTCGTAAAATCATCCCGGAAGAAGTGTAGGACATCGTCGGGAACGATTTTGCTGTAGTTGTTATCATCAAAAAAATTGAGTTGCTCAACTCCATCGACGTAAGTAACAACCTGATCGTCACTATCTCTGGTGAAAACGACTTGAACCCATTGATCAAGACCCAAAGGAGTTCCAGTCCCCGAATCTACAACATCTTTCTTGCCGTAATAGAACATATCAGAGCTGAAGGTATAGAGTCCAGCATCTGTAACCCGATTGTTCACATCAAGAATTTTTCGCCAAAATTCAACAGTATCAAAGTTGAATAACATGGATACTGAGTAATCGTCGTTAGGAATGAGTCCTTCGGTCGAAAGTTGTAAGCCTGTTTGTTCGGCAAAATTGAAGACGGTTGTGGACTGACCGTCAACTGTTTCAGTGCCAAAAAAGTTGTCTGTTCCTAAATCGAATAAACTGGGTGCGCCCTCAATGGAACTGGCTAGGCTGTTATCAAATTGATAGTCAGCCACTAACGTTGCAGCGAAACTTGGCAGGGGTAAAGCGAGGAAGCTTAATCCAACTAAGGCGCTCAAAGATTTGGATAATGGCAAATTTGAGTAGAGAAACTTCATGATTGGATATTTGGTTGGTAGAATAAAGACAGCTCTGGAATTCAGGAGTTTAGACTATTTATTGATAGGGCTACAGCCATTTCCCGTAATCAACAGCCTATTTGATTGAGCGACATAATCTTCAGCAAAGCTAGAGGCTAACTACATATCAGCTTGTTAAAGGCATGAGTCAACAAGCCGCCTTCAGCAAGCGATCGCTTCTAGCTTTACCTTATGGAAAATCTTTACTAATATTGCACCCAGGCAAACCTTAGACAGTCTTTGCACTAAGGCTAAGGACTTACCAAGATTTAGGTAATTAAGCTCAATTGAGCTGGATATTACTCTACACTTTTTGAAAAAATTGTCAAGTAGGTAGCTAGAGAAAGATCTAAATTGCGATCGCTCCCCAGCCACGATCGGGCGATCTTGTCAGGAACCGCTTGAGCGAGAACCGAAGATGGATAGTTTAAGCGGCACAGCATCTCCTAACCATGATGCGTGTTCAGTATGGTCTGCAAGGTCGTCACCCGTTAATCCATGTACGAAAACCGTCAAACCATCTCTATTATCCTCAAGCCACGGAATTAACAAGGAAAACTGCGTCTGATCGAAACTAAGCTGACAACTCCAGCAAGGGTGAGGACCGACAAACTTTTGGTGAACACGGCCTACTGACACTCCGAAGCGTTGACCTGCTTCTTTACAGAGAAATGAGGCTTTCTCCAAGGAGGTTTCGTCAAAATAGATATGTGCATGGTAGCGTTCGTACTTATTGGTCGGTCGTTTCGTCATCAGGTTTACAGGTTTTCTTAAGAATATAGATTTACTCAACCCAACTTAAAAGCGATCGCACTTTATGGGTTGATTATTGGTTATTTGGGTTCGGTGCGTTACATTTCATTAACGCACTCTACAAGATCGCGATCGCACTACTGAGTGTTAAGGCATACATCGTTTCATTATATTTCTATTTCCTCTAGAAGATAAAAAGATCCGTCTAGGGGTGAAAAAGATCCGTCTGGGAGTATCTGAAAAATGAGCAAAATTCTAAAATTTGACAGTATGAAGTGAGAAAAAATCTCAAGAGTAGAGCGAAAGCATCAATGTCTAACACTCTCAATCAATATTCTGTCACAAATCTCGTTTCCAATAATCCCGACAACAATCCTCAACTGATCGATCCCTATGTCAGCTTAGGTTGGGGAATTGCCATTCGTCCGGCTGGGTTTGGAGGTCATTTCTGGATCAACAACAGTGGTAGCGGTACCGTCACTGAATATGTTGGGGATGTCAGTGGTGTACCCATCTATCAAGATGCCCTGAAAGTGATCGAAGTCACTCCTACAGCCAACAATCCCTTTGGTGTCTCTGGCCCCACAGGACAGGTCTTTAACGCATCTGGTGATTTTGTCATCACTCAAGATCATCCCAACGGCGAAATTACAGCCCCCAGTAAATTTATCTTTGTCGCCACCGATGGCGGTATCTCCGCGTGGACAGAAAGAGGCAATGAAGACGGTTCTTTTGACCGCCCTTTAGAATCTGAAGTTGTCGTCGATAAGTTCCTTGATTCGATTTATTATGGGGTAGCGATTACAGATTTTGAATCGGATAACCGTTTGTATGCGGCGGATTTTGGCGCAACACCAGATATCGAAGTCTACGACAGTACGTTTACTGAAATCACCACAGATTTTGACTTTGCTAATCCTTTTGCAGATGAAGGTTACGCCGAGTATAACATTCAGTTAATTGAAGATTCTCTATTTGTAGCCTATGCTATTCGCGATCCGAATATTCCTGGTGATGAAGTCATCGAACCGGGGTTAGGTCGAATTGCTGAATTTGATCTTGATGGTAATTTAGTGACAACTTGGGATGATGGGGGTTTACTGAATGCGCCTTGGGGGTTTGTGGTTGCACCCGATGATTTTGGCCCATTTAGTAATTCATTACTGGTGTCAAATTTTGGTGATGGAACAATTGTAGCGTTTGACCCGGAAACACAAGCACCAATTGATTATTTACGGGATGCTGACGGTGAACCCATAGAAATTGATGGTTTGTGGGGGTTAGTTTTTGGTAATGGTGCCAGTTTAGGAGAAAGCAACGACCTGTATTTTGCAGCCGGAAACGATCTTGGAGATAACGCTGGAGATGGAGTTTTCGGTAAAGTTGAAGTCACGGCGGATATCGATCCGATACCAGAAGGGGGAAACGAAACTATTCAAGGAACTCCCGAAGATGATCTCTTAGAAGTTGGGGGTGACAACAATACCATTATCACTGAAGCAGGTCAGGATATTATTACCGCTCTGGGTGACAATCAAACTGTAGAAACAGGCGACGGTGATGATATTATCAGTATCGGTAGCGGAACGGTTGATGCAGGCGACGGTAATGATTTTGTTGCGGCGAGTAATGGTTCCACAACAGTTAATACAGGTGCAGGCAATGATACAGTTAATTTAGTCAAAGGAAACCTGGTTGCCGATGTCGGAGAAGGAGATAATCATATTACCTCTGGTTTAGGAGATGATGAAATTACCGCAGGGGCAGGAAATGATACAGTTCATGGTGGTGGCGGAAATAATACCATTGATGTTGGAGAAGGAGATAATTTAATTAATTCGGTTGTTGTTGATGGTGGTTTTCTGTTTTCAATTGGTAATAATACGATTATTACAGGTAATGGTGCAGACATATTTCAACTCGCACCCGGAGAAGGAATTGCCACAATTGTTAATTTCGATGACAGCGATCGCTTTGAATTAAGAGGGTATCGCAGCGATTTTTCAAGTGCTATCGATTTTAGTGATTTAACGATTTCTCAAGTCGAAGCAGATACCGTTATCCAACTGACAGCAACCGAGGATGTCTTGGCTGTTTTACTCAATACCGATGCTACAACTCTCGACGAAAGTTATTTTGAAGAAATGGAGGAACCCATGATTTTTGACTTCACAGAAACCGAAACCAACGATACTCTCAATACTGCGAATTCTCTCGGTGTTATTGATGAGAACAATTCAGCCGTTACCGAAGGAATTATTGCCTTTGACTTTGAGAATAATCCCGGTGTAGATGAAACCGAAGATGTAGATCTCTACGCCTTTGAAATGAATTCAGGAGATACGGTTTCTATTGACTTAGATGCTATTGGCGATCGCCCATTATCTCTAGGAGAATTAATTGTATTTGATGCAGAAGGAAATAATCTCGCCCAAGGAAGCTTTTTAGATCCAGGTCCCGATGATGCCTTTAGTTCTTTCCTACCTTATATTGAATATACTGCCGAAGAAAGTGCGACCTATTATGTAGGAGTTAGCGCACTTTCTAATAATTTCTACGATCCATTTACTGTAGGTTCAGGAAGTGGAGAATCCTTCCGTGATTTTGGCTTTGATGTAGGAACTTACGAACTAGAAGTCAATCTAGTTGAAAATAATATTATCGATGTTGAACTCCCTGTATTCCCTGCTGTTTTACCGCCTGAAGATGCACCTGTAGTCTCTTTTAATACAATTACTGGGACTTACGGTTTAGACGAAACGCTTCTTTCTCAAGAATTAGTTGAATCTGTTGAAGGTATTTCCCCAGAAGAAGGTACAGGTGGTGCTGCTATCACTCTTGTCTTGAGTACAGAAGGAGAAATTCCCCCTGAAGGAATCCCCGTTGTAATTAATAGCGATGTCGATCTATCTGAGTATGTCTTTACCTTTGAACCTTTCTTCAGAGGTGTAGAAATTATTGATCCCATCGTAAATGAGAATGGTAGTGTTATCGGTCTTTACTTAAATTTAACTGCTAATAATGCCGTTCTGAATTTAACGCTCCAAGACAAAGCAGAAACTGAAACTGATGGTGCAGAATCAGCTACTTTCACTCTAGAACAGACTCCTTTCTCTAATATTAATCCCGATGCGAGGAGTTCCACTGTTACGTTTTACGACAGCGTAGAAACTGCACCTTTACCGACTGTTGAACCTGTTGTGAGTTTAGAGGTGAGTGATGGTGAGTTAATAGAAGCAGAAGGAAATCAAGCCACATTTTCATTTACTTTGAATGAAGCACCTCCAGAAGATGGAGTCGTTGTTTATGTGAATACAGCAACGACTTCTCAGACTGAATTTGCTGAAGGTGTAACCTTTCAGGGATTAGGTCAGTTTGATATTTTCAATGCAGAAGTTACAGGCGGAGTTTTCCCATCTTCTAACTTCTCCTCAAGCGGTTTTTACTTTAAAATAACCGAACAAACCGCCACAATTCAAGCTGCTGCTTTCCCCGATACAACGATTGAAGGAGTGCAAGAATTTAACTTCTTCCTCGAACAAGGTGTCGGTTATCAAATCGATCCAGAAGCCAACTCAGGAATTGTTACCGTTGCTGATACCGAAGAATCCCAACCTTTACTCAGTTTAGCAACCTCTCCAGAGGTTTTAATTGAATCCGAAGAAACCGTTTCAGTTCATAACTTTAACCTCAGTACAACACCGCCAGAAGAAGGAACTTACGTGACAGTTACGGCTGAAGGTTTAGAAAAATTCGATCCTACAGGAATTGAAACAACAGGAATTAGTGGGGAAATTGGCATTCTAGAAAGCTTCCCATTGCAATTAGGTTTTACCCTGAGTGAAGCCAATGCTAGCATCAGTTTACCGATTAGTAATGACGGTGAAGCAGAAGGATTAGAAACCGCAACCTTTACCCTCAACCCCGGAGATGGTTATGACATTTCAACCGTCGCCAGTCAGGGTGTTTTCCAAATTGTTGATACTCCTGAACAAGTTCCCCCATCTCCCATCGAAACCGAGTTCAATAATACCCTCGAAACAGCGATCGCCATTAATCCCGAATTTGACACTCCAACAGTGATCAATGGGGCGATCGATTACAACTTCTTGACCGCCGATCCGACAGCGCCTTTATACGATAACTCCGAAGATGTTGATCTGTATCGCTTTGACCTAGAAGCGGATCAAACGGTGACGGTTGATATTGATGCAAACTCAACTGAAGACGGAATTAGTTCACTGCTTCATTCAGTTTTGCGAGTCTTTGACAGCGAAGGGAATGAATTAGCTGCTTCAGAACAAGTTGCAACCCCCGATGATATTATTCCAGGAGAAGGCGATCCGACTTTAGAATTTACCGCAACTGAAGCCAGAACCTATTATGTTGGTATCAGCAGCATCGGTAATAATGACTACGATCCCAATGTTGCTGCGACAGGAAGTGGTTGGACAATTCGAGAACTCGCTGAACCGGGTCCTTATCAAGTTAGCTTCGCATTTGAAGATGGTATTGACTTCATTCGAACGGATGATGATGATGTCATTATTGGCGACGATCTCGATAATAGTATAGATGCGATCGCAGGTAATGATCTTGTTGCTGGACTCCTGGGTGATGATACTTTGTTAGGTGGCGACGGTGATGATGTATTGCGAGGTGACCTCAATAG
>JBCBCI010000162.1:0-8730 GCA_038530755.1 Cyanobacteria bacterium J06592_8
TTCGGTAGACTTTTACAACAAGTGGTTTATGGAATTCGCTCCTCAAGCCTACCGAATGGGCTATATCAGATTTCCATAAATGGGGTTTGTTGGCATTGGCTGGCACAGCATTATCTTTACTTAAGGTAGACAGTTATTGAAGAGAGAGTGCGAGTTAAGCATTCCCGACTATACCAGTTTTGTTTTTCTTGATCAACTGACTATTCACTCAGGAGTGCCGATCATCCCAGGCACTGCACTTCTGGTCTGAGTAGGTGATTACTCTATGTTTTGTCGAACATAGCGGGGGAATCGCACAAAACTCCAAGCTAACCCAATGAGCGATCGCACAGCAAAACATTGGCGAAGCTAATGGCACGAAGGGCAGTGGCATAGGCAATTGCATAGAATCCCAAGCAACCCAATTGCGCGATCGCTTTTCACTGATGCAGTAGGGGATTACCTGACGGCACGCTACGCGATCGCGGTTCTTCCGTACACTTTCAACAAAACGCATCGAAATTTCTTAACCTTCAAAAAACAGTGGTTAATCTCATTAATTCTAGTATTTAATCTAGGCAAAATAGACAACAGAGCGTACATATCCTGCCTGAATATATCTTCTCTGTGATGAATTACTCATCATATAAAGTTTTCACTTTTGCATTTGTGGTAAAGTAGAAAAACTCAATAATTCATTCAGAGTACAGATGTGAGGACGTGATTCCAGAATTTGATGAGAACGGTAATCTACCCCCAGGAGTGCATTTTGAAGTCAAAAGTCAGAAGTCAGAAGTACACAGTTAGCTTAACTTTAGTGAATCAAGTTCTTAGAGTCACAATTTCTCTTAACATCACTTCTGACTTCACACTTTTGACTTTGAGCAAAGCGTTAAAGCAGCTGGGTGTCGGACTATATATATCGATGGTAGCTTTGTCACCAATAAGCCTCTGCCCGGTGATTTTGATGGCTGTTGGGAGCCGGAAGATGTAGATTATGATTACCTCCGCCAGAACGCCCCCAGATTATTGACTCCTTGGGAGCGTAACGCACAGAAATCTAAATATAAAGGCGAACTTTTCCGTTGCGATCAACCTGTAGGGAATTATGGATTAACCTCTTTAGAATTCTTTTTGCGTGACAGAGAATTTAAGGAAAAAGGCATTATTGCCATAGATTTATTTCGGTGGAACCCATGATCAAAAACGACAAACAGTATCAATACACTCAGGAGTTAGCTCGTCAATTTGCCGAAGCGATTCAAGCCTTAGAGCAAGATCGGGAACTGCAAAAAAATGATCCAGAGGGTTGGCAAATGTCTCTTGATGTTAAACAGTGTCATTGGCAGCAATTACAAGCCGAAATCTCGGAATATGAACGGTTGATTAATTGTGAACGGAAACAACCGATTCAGATTGCTGTTGAAAGTATAGATAAGTGGCCAGATGTATTAATTAAAGCCAGGATAGCGGCTCATCTCACTCAACAAGAACTGGCAGAGATACTTGGAATTGAGGTACATCGGGTTAAGGAGTATGAGGAGACTGATTATCAATGTGCGAGTTTTCTAGAACTCCTAGAAGTGAGTACCGTTTTCGGGTTAAAGCTGGACAAAGCAGTCGTTAAGGTAAATTTTGAGGAAGTCGAAGTAGCTAGAAAATGTGCCGAAAAATGGCATCAAGCTCGAAGAAAGAAAGCCACTCAAAACTTGTAAACTTAATCTCAATATAATAGGAATAACTCGAAATTCTATTGGGTTGTTATACACTATGAAACCGAATTGACTGCTGAAACAGAGGACGAGGTTTATGAAAATATTATTCTGGGTAATACAATCCTAGAAGAAGCAAGTATTCAAGCTCAAGAAATCTCATCGGATGGAAATACTAAAACCTTGATTACTCAGACTCGACTCAGTATCCGCAAAAAAGCAGCCCTCTCCATTATTTGCAAGCAACTCTTCTACAAGTTAGAGGATTTTTCTTTCATCAAAGATGGGTTGCCGCCAGAGATAAAAGCCCAGGTGGAGGCACTATCGATTGAACAACTCGAAGACTTGAGTATAGCTGTCCTCGATTTTAACTCTTTGGACGATTTGAGTGCTTATTTGCAAAGTCAAGGTGACTAATCATTAATGAGATAATCAAGTTCATGTTTTGACAATAGAATTGAGTCTTCTTGGAGGGGAAATTATAATACCGTCCTCGAATCGTACAGCCCGGATATTCTTCGAGTAGCTAAGGTTTTAATTGTTCATAACGGTTGAACAGATGAATAATTTGCTCAAGTTTTAAGGTGATTGTGCCAACGGCAGTGGCGATCGCGCTTGCTGTGATTCAAGTGGTCATCATCAGACTGAATCTCCTTTGTGATTTCACCCGGAGCAGTCACAATCTCTCTCCAAAGATGTGCATTGAAGAAATTATCTAGACAAATAAGGGATCGAGGGGACTTTTGACTTAATAATCATCGTTTATCTTAGTTGAGAAGGATTTGAAGGCTATAAATCTTATCCAACAGACTTGATAGCTTTCTTCTTACTCAACCAGGGGAGTGAATCATGCGTCATCTACAATTGTGCTTAATATGTCTATCTTTAGTATTAATATGGGGTCATCCCAAGGTTATTGCGGTCGAGTCCATAACGGATGATGAGGTTAAGGTTGGTTTTTGTCCCAAGCTTGAACCCAAAACAGAGCCTCGGTCTATTTCCTTAATCACATTTCTAGAAGAAGACCGCCGGATTACAATTAAAGTGGTCGGTAGCCGAGTATTTGACTCTAATGATATCATTAATTACATTATAGAAAAGTCTCCAAATTCAGAGATTCAATCTATTTTTCAAAGTGTTCAAGAAGGACAAGAACCCAAGCTTGAGAATATTAATTTAATTGATTTTTATAAGATACTCACAAAATTAATTACTCAACTTTATTTGGAACGTGGATACTTTACATCAACAGTTATTGGCTTAGAAGAATCAGAAACACCAGAGATTAGTGCTGATAATATTCTCAAAATTGAAGTCATTGAAAAGGGTCTTCGAGAAATTGAAATCCGAGGCTTAGACCGACTGAATCTCTCCTATCTTTGCGATCGCATTCTCTTGGGGGCTGGGTTTCCGTTTAATCAACCCAGTTTAGAAGAACAACTGAGGTTATTACGGGTTGATCCGCTCTTTGAGACAATAGAGGCAGATTTAGTCGTCAGTCGCGAAGCCAGCGATGAACTTAAAGTTATTGTTCGTGTCAAAGAAGCGAATTCTTTTACAGCTAGTTTTGGTTTGGATAATTACTCTCCTCCTAGTATTGGTTCGGAGCGAACAGGTGCAGGCTTATATTATCGGAATTTAACTGGACTTGGAGATGATGTTTTTGTTTCCTATTCTCGTTCATCATCAAGTGGGGCGAATGGTTGGGATGTATATTATCGAGTTCCTTTAAATGCAAGAAATGCTACACTTCAGTTTAGGATTGCACCCTATGAACAAGAAATTACTCAATCCCCATTTGATGACCTCGACATTAGCGGAAATAGTCAAGTTTATGAGATTAACTTCCGTCAGCCTTTGATTCGTTCAATTCGTGAGGAACTTGGGGTTTCAGTTGGATTTGCGTTTCAAGAGGGTCGCACCTTTGTCGAAGGTGAAGGAGTTCCGTTTGATGTTGGCTCTGATGATGATGGTTCGAGCCGCACTCGAACTCTGAAGCTGAGTTTAGACTATATTAAACGCGATTCGGATGGGGCTTGGGCTTTTCGATCGCAGTTGAACTGGGGTGTAGACATTTTCGATGCGACAAGGAACGCAGCACCTATTCCTGATGGACGCTTTTGGAGTTGGTTGGGTCAAGCACAACGGGTTCAACAGTTGAATGATGATAATTTACTGCTGGTTCGAGCAGATATACAATTAACACCTGATAGTCTCCTCTCGGCTCAACAATTTACGATTGGAGGGGTCGCTTCGTTACGAGGCTATCGTCAGAACGCTCGTTCGGGTGACAATGGGTTTCGGTTCTCGATGGAAAATCGTATCACAATTTCTAGGGATGAAGGGGGAAATCCTCGGATTCAAATTGCTCCTTTTTTTGACATGGGAGCAGTCTGGAATGATCTGGAAAATCCGAATACAAATAAATTTTTAGATCAAACATTTTTGGTGAGTATTGGTGCTGGATTATTGTGGCAAGATTTTCTGGGAATTGATAATTTGGGGATACGGTTAGACTATGGATATCCATTAATTAATTTAGATGATCGCGGGGATAATATTCAAGATGATGGTTTTTACTTTGGGATTAACTATCAGCTTTATTTGTAGCATTATTCACTCGATTTTTTGCGGTGATGGGGGTTTATCATCGGCTCCTACACCGTGCGAGTGCTTGATTTACGCTCTTCTTGATTAACTGCACTCAAGCGCAACTCTGGATAATCTACCAGGGACTACCAATCATTGTAAATCCAGCCCAATAATAGGGAGGATATCCTTCTTCATAGATTTCTTCTATACCTTGACTTAAGTGTTCAGGAATGATAATCGGTGGAGGGCTGGATGCTGATGGGTTGTCGGGATTTTCAGCAATAATCAGAACAAGATCTTCACCTTGTTGTTCAATACGGGTGTATCCTTTGAGAAGATTAATTTGAGCTTGTCTTAGGGCTTCTGACTTGATTTTTCCTTGACTGAGCTGATAGTAAAAATCGGTCATTAACAGTAATAAAGTTTCATTAGCGGGAACTTTCCACAAACTTCCTAAAACGGTCTGAACGCCTGTATTGTAAGCTACTCCTGCAAACCCTAAATCGGCTTCTCGGTTGCCAACTGCGGTTTCACAAGCAGTTAAAACTAGAAGTCGAACAAAAGGTTTACTCAAAGCCAGTTCGCGCATTTTCTCAATACTTAGCTGCTCATTCCAAGTCCGAATATAGGCACTATTTCCTCCTTTAAAAGCAGCATGAGTTGCGAGATGAATCACACCAAAGTTTCTGGAACGACGAGCTTGATTGAAGTTTTCGCGAGTAAAAGATTCATTAATTAAAAGTTGACCTTCTAGATTGGAAGAAGCATTAAGGTTTCCTGACCACAGTTTAAGAATTGTTTGTAAGCTAAATTCGGCTTGAGGGAGAGCTGCTTCCAGGGTCAGATCAGAAGATTCCGGAAATTCATCTGAACCCATTGCCAAAATCTCAGCATTTGTAATGTCTGAAGCCACAGTATTTGTTAAACTTAAACTTGGCATGAATCCGAGACTGTATTTCTCAACCAAGTATTTTCCTTGTTCATCTCTGAGAGCAGCTAAAGGTAAATTTCTCAGCTCTGGAGACATGATAAATGATAAATTGATGCCAATACTTTTATCATCTGCATTGAGTTGGTCTAGATGTTTTTCTAAGGGAAGAATTAACCATCTATAAAGTTGTTGAGCATTTTCAGGAGAAGGATTACGAGGTTTGATAACTTCTTGGCGAAAGTCCTGAACGACCTGCTGAATTTCTGCTCTTGTCACACCTGGACGTTCAACGACTGGGGGAGCATAAGCCGTGACAAGAATTAGTTCTAATTGACCTTCAACAAATCGAGTGTACACTAATGCAGGTTTAATTCCAATTCTATCGGTTAATTCTCTCAAGGTGACTTGAGCGGTTGCGAGTGTTAATGTTGAGTCTTGGTTTGACTCTGTTATTTCTGAGTTTGTCGAACGTGACCCAGAAAGTATCAAGTTTCTGTTTGATTCTATTATTTCTGAGGTTGAGTTCGGGTTGGAGTCGGTTGTTTCTGGAGTCGAGTCTGGGTTTGAATCAGTTATTTCTGGATTAGTTGAAGGCGGTGAAGGAGGTGTTGATTCTCCCCTCTCTAAATCTGCTGGTTCAGGATTAGTCGAACGTGGTACAGAAGCTGTCGAGTCTGGGTTTGACTCTGTTGGTTCAGGGTCATTCAAACTTGGAGAAGAAGATGTTGAATTTTGATTTGACTCTACTGTTTGTGAATCTGTTGAAGGCGATGAAGAAGTTGTCGAGTTCCCGTTTGATTTCCTGTTTGATACTGTTCTTGAGCGAGTTGAACGCGATGAAGAACCGCTAAAATAACCCTGAGCATACTCTTGGAATTCTTGAGTATAGTCTTCTTCCATTTCAGCAACGCTAATCTCAATCATCTCAGTATCAGACATCTCCATACGGATATCAAGAGAGTTGATTTCTTCCTCCGCAGACATTGTTTCTTCTGAGTCAATTTCACGAGGAATAATATCATCTCGTTCATCTTCGGATGGAAGTTTTGAGATGTCTGATGAAGTTGGGTCTGGTGTTGGAGGTGTTGGTGTTGGCGTTGGTGGGGTTGGTGGCGGTGGAGTTGGTGTCGGTATGATTGGTGTTAGCGGTGGAGTTGGTGTTGGTGGTTCTGGGGATGGAGTTGGTGTTGGTGTTGGACTCGGTGTTGGTGGTTCTGGAGGTGGAGTTGGTGTTGGTGTAGGAGTCGGTTCTGGAATGAATGGACCTACTGATGTTGGCGTTGGTTCTATTGATGGAGATACTGGAGCAGGAGTGAATTCTGGGTCTTCTGGTGGAATTAGTTCTGAGCCTTCTGGTGAAATTAGGTCATTACCTCGCTCTGGGGTAAGAGTTGGTTCTGGAGTTGGAGTCGGCGTTGGTAGTTCATCATCGGGAGGAGTTTGAACTACAGGAGTTGGTTCAGGTTCTGGAGTTGTTTCGGGTTCTGGGGTTGGAGTTAGTTCAGGTTCTTCAGGAATTGGTTCTGGTGTAGGAGTAATATCATCGGTTTGGATGCGAATATTCCCGATAGTTGTAGATTCAGGTAACACTGTCCCCAGAGGAATTATCGAATCACCAATAATTGCGCCTTCCGTTCCATTAACACTAGAGTCTCCAACCTGAAAAGGTGCGACAGGTGTTTCGAGTTCTCCTCCGGCGTGAATAATCGTGATTGTACCGCTTTGATTTGGACTGGTGGTTGAGATGCTGGCTCGTCCAAAGGGAGTATCGAAGGTTTCAATAGCTCGGAAGAATCCTCCCCTCGACTCAACGAAAAAGTCACCGCCATTTCCTTCAGCACCACCCTCAGTTCGTACCCACTCAATCTCTACATCTCCTATTGGGTCAAGGATAACGTCGCCTCCATCGCCAATAGTACCACTGGCGTTAATCTGTCCAACGACAATTGTGGTTAAAGCACGGAGGTCTATTCCTCCTCCTGCGGTACCTGTAGACGTGAGATTACCTGTGAATATTCCGCCTTGAGTTGCATTCAGATTGATTGAGCCGCCAGCAGTCGTTTCAGAAGCGGTACTTAGATTTCCTGTAATGATGTTTTGTTGGAAGGAAGTCAGGTCAATTTCTAATGCAGTAATATCATTTGTTGTGATATTTTCAACCGCATTAATATTAGTTGTTCCAGTTGTATTAATAATATCCCCAAAGTTCGCTGTACCTGCTGCATTAATACGAGTGCCTTCTGAACCGATTGTGATAGAACCTGTACCGATAATATTATTACCAGTAATTTGTAAACCTGCGATTGGTGAAGTGTTACCGACAGTTCTGAGCGTAATATTACCTGTACCCGCATCGAGAGTGAGTTGATTCGTATTCGCAACGATATCATTAATAGAACCATTGAAAATAATATCTCCGCTTGTCGTCAAACCAACTGTTCTGAGAATTGTATCAGGTCGTGTTAACACGACATTTCCATTAAAGGTGAGTTGACCTCCATTGCCTTGAGGATTAGAAACATCGATACCATCACTCAGAATAATATTGCCTTCTGTGCTAGTGAGGTTAATGGTTGCGCCGGGAATATTCAGGTTTGGGGGTCTGATGTCTCGGTTACTGGTGAGGCTAATTTCCCCACTGTTAGGGAGTTGGAGTGCGGAATTTTCGTCAAAAAAGAAACTGTCTAGATTTAAACCATTGCTCGTTGAGGTGATTGAAATACTGCCTGTTTCAGACCGGAGTATGGTATTGGTTGATGTAAATCCAAAACTATTAGCACCTGTTCCTCCAATACCTGTAATATTGATACCTCCACCTGACAGAATTTGAGAATCTCTCAATGAAACACCATCACTGCCATTTCCACTACTATTACTGGTTCCTCTTAGAATAATATTTCCTGTTCCCAAAGTTCGTAAAGTCATCCCACCAAAGCGTCCATCGAGTCTAATCCCATCATTGTTTAAACCTGTTCCCAAATTGGTTCCATCTAGGAGAATATTGCCATTTCCAGTGGTCTCGACAGTGCTATTACTCATAATCACTCCCAAACCGCCTTCTGTACTTGTGGTTGTCCCCGTGAACTCTACATTTCCACCGGACTGAACTTGACTATTACCAATGAAGATTCCTGAACCATTATTGCTGCTTCCAGTGACAGTAATCTCCCCACTTCCGAGAGTTCTTACAATTGTGGAAATTGTGGGTTCAAATAAAAGAATTCCATGATTGTTCTCTCCTAAATTGAGACTTGTTCCATCTAGAAGAACATTACCTTCTCCAGTTGTTTCTAAGGTGGCTCCTCTGAGATGAATGCCTTGGCTGTCGTTAATACCATTACTTATCCCAGTGATGTTTATGTTTCCGCCTGACTCAATTTGAGGCTGTCTTAATTCAACTCCATCGCTGTCGATTCCATTTCCTTCACTCGTTCCTCTCAGAATAATATTTCCTGTTCCCAAAGTTCGTAAAGTCATCCCACCAAAGCGTCCATCGAGTCTAATCCCATCATTGTT
>JBCBCI010000163.1:0-8692 GCA_038530755.1 Cyanobacteria bacterium J06592_8
CTGAAGAAAAACGCCCCCGTCAGAACCCGTCCACAGGCAATTTAACTTCAGGAGAATTGTCTAGTCAAGACCGGATTAAGCAGGAAATCTAAGCTGCGAAGTTTAGAATCCCCCTGTATAACGCGAAGCGTTTACTGGTGGGAGTATGGCGCGACCTGAACTGGTCATTTGGAATGGAAGTCCGAACTTCCCGGGTGATTTCCTCCACCAGCCTTCATGGAAAGGACTCTACGAGTCTGACTAGCCTCGGAGTAAGTAATGAAACGAGGGGAATGCAAGTCCCAAAAGTAGCCAAAGCTGTTAGGGATTAAACGGTGAGGAGCAAGAAGGAGAGAAGAAAAGATGAACACAGTCTAAGTTAGTGATTAAACTGCGTGACCGCCAGAATAGCCAAATTATCCCTGACAGGCTATAGCTAAAAAGCAAGCAGAAAGGATTAAGTGTTCATTTCTTCACTTAATCGAGGGAACGCAACTTTTGCCGCAGAAAAGCTAACCATCTTAATCATCTTAAAAAGTTCAAATGAAACAACAGGGTAAACCCTACAGAGTCTCACGGACAGGTCGAGTCGGTGAGTAAGTCTGAGGCAACAAAGACCGAACACTCGGTCGGGTAGAAGATGAGAGAAAAAGCGAATGCTGCTTTGTAATGAGGCAGATAGGGGTTCAAACTTTGCCCTTGAGCGAAAGCAATAGCAAACTTCTCTTGGGTCTTATACGGACGAAGCAATGATACAGAAACCAAACGGAAACATAAGTTAGATGTCAAATTCATATTTGATAAATGGAGTGAAAGGACAATTCACGGACTCCTACGGCTTCCGACCAGGAAGAAGCTGTCACGATGCCATCAATCAATGCTTCGCACGGTTACGTCCTAGCGGAGACTTAAGGCAAAAAGACACTTGGGTTCTAGACGCTGATATTAAAGGCTTCTTTGACAACGTTGCCCATGAATCTATACTCGAAAGAATTGATTCATTCCCACGTGGCGAATTAATTAGAAAATGGTTAAAAGCAGGATTCATCGATAAAGGTAAATTAAACCCTACCGAGACAGGCACTCCTCAAGGTGGTGTAGCAAGCCCATTACTTGCAAATATTGGGTTGCACGGGTTGGAAGAATACATTAAAACAATCAACCCAAAGCTAGGCATCATCCGATATGCAGATGATTTTATAGTCACTGCGAAAGACAAGGAATCTTTGGAAAAAGTGCTTATCCTGATAAAGCAATGGCTGTCTAATAGAGGTCTGGAAATCAGCGAGGAGAAGACAAGGATAGTAAATATAAACGACGGGTTTGACTTCCTGGGGTTTAATCTACGCCACTACAATGGCAAATTACTCATAAAACCTCAAAAAGAAAAAGTCTTAGCCTTCTGTAAAAAGATAGGGAAAACCCTAGCTCAAATGAAGGCTAGAACTCAAGAAGAAGTCATCAAAACCCTTAATCCACTTCTCAGAGGTTTTGCTAATTATTACAGAGGAAAAGTTAGCAAAGAAACCTTCGGATACATCCGTAGTCGAGTAAGACTATACCTCTTCAGTTGGGTCAAACGTCGGCATCCCAACAAATCAAAAACATGGGCTATGAATCGCTACTTTGGTAGCTTTAAGAGGGATAACTGGACGTTTATGTGCAAAGGGACTGGTAGAAAAGGGAAAGAAGAATTATATGTTCTCTATGACATCAGTAGTACACCCATAGTAAGGCACGTAAAAGTCAAAGGGAATTCAAGCCCTGATGACCCCTCACTCCAAGAATACTGGGAGAAACGAAGCACAAAAACTGGGAAGAATTACTGGGCAAAAGGTTCCAAATATGAACAAATAGCCAAATTCCAGAACTGGAAATGTCCGGTGTGTGGAGACAACCTATTCAACGGAGAACTAATAGAAACCCATCACATAGTACCTGTCGCAAAAGGTGGCTCTGATGACCCAGAAAACCTAATGCACCTACACAAAGCGTGTCATAAACAGGTACACTCAAAAACCAAGTTGAAAGGCTTGAAGTAAGGCTTGAGCCGTGTGATTGGTAACAGTCACGCACGGTTCTTAGGGGAGGTGCGAGTGGCGACACTCAAACCTTACCCGCTTCAAATCAGAGGGGTATCAGACAGGATGCAGAGGCTCAAAATCGGGTTAAGTATTGAGGACTTCTTAAGGATCGTGATTAAAATTGGGTTTCATTCCTTAGTCTGGACTCCCCGATCTTGAGTCTAAATATTCTACATTTTCCAAGCTATGGCAGGCAGTACGCATTCGGATGTTTGAACTTGATCCAAACCGAAAAGTTGCGATCGCCTACTTTAGGCTGTAGCAACATCGCCCACCCTGTAAGACTATAACCCTTCAATCACTGGATGGAAGTAAAAGGCTAATCCCAAAACCGTATAGGCGGCAAGGAGAAGCGCACCTTCTAGCCAGTCGCAACGGCCATCTGAACTAACTGAGTTGGCGATCAGAACGGCTACGGCGACTGCCACTAATTCAAAGGGATTGAAGTTGAGATCCATCGGTTGACCAACTAAATAGCCTACTAACACCAATACAGGTGCGACAAATAGGGCAATCTGCAAACTCGATCCCACCGCCACAGATACGGATAAGTCCATTTTGTTTTTCATCGCAACAGTAACAGCCGTCGCGTGTTCGGCGGCATTGCCAATAATCGGAACGAGGATCACTCCCGTAAATAAAGAAGTTAGTCCTAAGCTTTCAGTGGCTTCTTCGAGGCTATCGACCAAGAGTTCCGACTCAAAGGCGACTGCTAAGGTTGCTGCGAGTAAAACCACAATCCATATCCAGAACGGAGATCTGTGTTCGGATTTTTCCTCCGATGTAGAAGCTTGCGTCTCTGAGGAGTCTGGAATTTCTGATTCGGCGATACCCACATCATAGAGGTAGGTATGAGTTTTCATCGAAAACAGCAACGTTAACACGTAAACTCCAATCAGTACAATCGCAACTGCACTCGATAGGTTCTGCATCCGGGCTTCTTGAATGCCTGTAGAGGTGTACTCTACGGCGGTCGGAACCAAGATCGCGATTACGGCTAAGTTCATTGCCGAGGCGTTTAAGCGGGCGATCACTGGCTGAAACTTTTGTTCCTTGAAGCGAAGACCGCCCAAAAACATCGATAAACCCATCACCAAGAGTAAGTTACCGATAATGGAACCTGTGATACTGGCTTTGACCACATTGATGAGTCCCGCGTTCAGCGCAATGATACCGATAATCAGTTCTGTGGCATTTCCAAAGGTCGCGTTCATCAGTCCACCCAAATTTGGGCCAAGAACGACCGCAATTTCTTCTGTCGCTGTTCCCATCCAACCCGCCAGAGGAATGATTGCCACCGCAGAGGTGATGAAAATAGCAGAAGAACCCCAATCTAGGTATTGGGCTGCAATTGAAATCGGAATGAAGATTAGTAAGACAGAAAGGATAGTTTTAGCATTCAGCATGGGTATTGACTCGCGGTTGAGAGGACTCACGATTGCACAAAAAATCAGAGAAACGAACTTGGAAAAAAGACGCTGTTCGTGGTTCAGATTAGCATGGAATAGGCAACCCTTCGACTACGCTACGACTAACGTCACGCACGCGCGTTCAGAACCGAAACGCAGGGCAATCGGCAATAGTACAATCTCCCGACCTTAATGCGTAGCCCGATAATTTGTTAACTTTTTTAAACAATCACAACTTTATTTTGCTTAATCTTAACTTTTTTGAGTCGAAGATTACTTGCTGAAAAATCTCTTAAGTTTTCTGATCCAGAAGCATAAATACTCTATCCTGGAGTCGTAATATCTTAGTTATTCTCTCTTCAAAAATGTTAGTTTTCCTCTAATTGAGTTCGCTCTCTTTAGAATTAGAGTTGTTTTTTTTCAGTATACAGTTTGACAGTAAAGCAAAAGCAGTACACTGTTAAAAATTTAATCAAACTCAATCCCTGTAAAAGTAGGGAACGGCTGAACTGAACGCTGTCAACTCTACAATCTCTTGCGGAAAAACTGACACCTGTTAGCTGAAAACTAAACATTTTTTAGAAATTTAAACATTAGAGGATATTCTTATGACCTCAACTTCTAACTTTCAGTCTATTCTGTCTACAACGGGCATTGAAAGTTCCCCAACTTTAAGCTCTCAAAATTATCTCGATCCGGCTCTAACTGAATCCTCAGAACTTCAGCAACAGTCAACCGGAGTTCATATTGTCATTCATGGTCACTTTTATCAACCGCCTCGTGAAAATCCCTATCTGAATGCAGTTGAACGTCAAGTTAGCGCCGATCCCTGTCACGATTGGAATGAGCGCATTTACCATGAATGCTACCGTCCCAATACTTTAGCCCGAGTCTTAAATGATCGTGGAGAAATAGTCGGAATCGTCAATAACTATGAGTATCTGAGCTTTAATATCGGCCCAACTTTAATGAGTTGGCTAGAACGATATGATATGCAGGTTTATCAACGCATTATAGAAGCCGATCGCCTCAGTTGTCAGCGTTTGAATGGACATGGAAATGCGATCGCTCAAGTCTATAATCATATTATTATGCCTCTGGCGAACGAGCGCGATAAATACACTCAAATTCGCTGGGGAAAAGCCGACTTTCGCTCTCGATTTGGACGCGATCCCGAAGGAATGTGGCTAGCAGAAACGGCGATTGATTACCCAACTGTAGAAGCGTTAATTAATGAAGGAATTCGATTTACAATTCTCGCTCCCTCTCAAGCGCAACGCTGTCGTCTGTTTACAGATACAGAATGGATGGATGTGAGTGCAGGTGAGATTGATCCCACTCGTCCCTATCGTTGCTATTTAAAAGATGAAACCGGAGCCAAAGATGAATCTCGTTACCTTGATATTTTCTTCTATGATGGGCCAATTTCTGGTGATATGGGCTTCGACGATCTTTTGAGTAGTTCTGGAAATCTAGCCGGACGACTTAGTCAAGCCATTCACGAGGACGGACGACCCACTCAAGTGATTTCAGCAGCGACCGATGGCGAAACTTTTGGTCATCATAGAGCCGGTACCGAGAAATGTTTGGCTTATGCTTTTGCTGAAGAATTCCCCCGACGAGGATGGACTGTAACGAACTTTGCTCACTACCTGAGTTTAAATCCGCCCACCTGGGAAGTCGAGTTGAAGCCTGTCACAGCTTGGAGTTGCGCTCACGGGGTAGACCGTTGGCAAGAGGACTGCGGTTGTGGTGGCGGTGGCGTTTGGAACCAAAAATGGCGGCGTCCACTCCGAGATACATTAAATGGGTTACGGGATCAATTGATTGAGATTTATCAAACCTACGGACAGGAATTTTTCAACGATCCCTGGACCGTTCGAGATGAATATATTCGAGTTATTCGCGATCGCTCTTCAGCTAATCTTAATCACTTTTTGAGTCAATATCAAACCCATCCCCTAACAGATGCAGAACGAATCGATGCGTTGCGTTTATTAGAAATGCAGCATCATGCTTTATTGATGTTTACCAGTTGTGGTTGGTTTTTTGAGGAGATTTCACGACCGGAAGGCACTCAAATTTTACGCTATGCAAATCGAGCGATTGAACTCGCGGCTGAGGTAACTGGAGTTGACCTAGAAACTGAATTTATCAGACAGTTAGCACTGGCACCTAGCAATGTAGAATTCTTTAAAACTGGAGCTGAAGTTTACCATCAATTAGTCAAAACAGCTCAGATTAGTTTTGAGCAGATCGCCGCTCAATATGCGATTAGTTCTCTGTTTACGACCTATACCCGCGAACAACAACTTTACTGTTACAAAACCCAGCAACTCGATTATCAAATCGGACATATTGGCACTTTAACTCTAGCGGTGGGGCGAGTACAATTAACCTCTGAAATTACCCAAGAGAAAAGGGATTTCGGGTTTGCGGTTTTACATACCGGGGGATGGGATTTTCATTGTTGTATTCAGCCCTTTGGCGGACTTCGTGCCTATAATGAACTCAAACAGCAACTCTTTGACGTCTTACAGCAGGCGAGTGCGGCTCAGATCCTTTTAATGATGGTTAAAATATTTGGAGAGCAGTCCTACAATTTACAGGATTTATTTGCTGAAGAACGTCAGCGAATTATGGGGCTTTTATCTCAAGAAACGCTGAGTCGTCTTGATCAGCTTTATACGCAAGTTTATCGGGATAACTATGGCGTGATTCTCGCATTTCATCGAGATCATTTGCCTGTTCCCCAAGAGTTACAGGTAGCCGCAGAAGTTGCCCTGAGTCACCGTTGTTTAATCACCCTTCGAGCTTTAGAAACCGAAAGTAGTAATGGTCAACTCAGCCTTAATGATTTAGCAGCTTTGGAAGCTATTGCCTTAGAAGCCGCTCAACTGCGCTGTCCGATTAAAAATCAAGAAATTCGAGATATTCTAGAGCGATTAATTTTGCGATCGCTGTACACAATTATCCAGCAACAAGATCTCACCAATCTAGAGACAAAAGTTGAAAGTTTAGAGCGATTAATTCGGATTGGATCTCAACTTCAATTAAATGTATCATTGGCTCAAGCGCAAGAGTTATATTTATACTTCTTGGGTAAAACAATCGTTCCATTGTGTATGGGATGGATACAGCATCAACAAGAAGAAGCCTCAAATCAGTCTGAAATAGCTGTTCAGACTACTGTTCAAACGCAATGGGGTATTTTGCAATTACGGAAGTTATTACAGTTAGGGCAAATTTTAGCTGTTGATGTTCGAGAATTATTGCATCAATTAGGGCAATAAATTTGTGAAGACAAGTTGAATCAATCGTCCAAGCCGACTCCCACCTCCGCGCAGTATGGTGGGAGTTAAATCTTTAAATTAAAGCAAAAACTTAGTCATCATAGCTATGTTGTCGGAATCTCCACGAATAAATTAGAAGAATGTCAACTCATAGATCTTAAAGTTTTTCTAGGGTTCGTGATATGATAAAAGTTTTGCACGCCCACCCCTCACCTATATTTAGAAGGAGAGATCCACTATGGCTCGAATGTATTATGATGCAGATGCGAATCTAGATTTATTGGCAGATAAAACCATTGCAATTATTGGTTATGGTTCTCAAGGTCATGCTCATGCCCTCAACCTTAAAGATAGTGGCATGAATGTCGTTGTCGGGCTATATCCTGGAAGCAAGTCCGCCCCCAAAGCTAAAGACGAAGGGTTAACAGTTCATCCGGTTGATAAAGCCGCAGAGATGGCAGACTTGATTATGATTTTGCTTCCTGATGAAGTGCAGAAAACAATCTATAAAAATGAAATTGAACCCAATTTGAGTGAAGGTAACGTTTTAGCGTTTGCTCATGGCTTTAATATTCATTTTGGTCAAGTTGTCCCTCCGCCAGAAGTCGATGTAATCATGGTTGCTCCCAAAGGCCCTGGTCATTTGGTTCGCCGCACCTATCAGGAAGGACAAGGGGTTCCCTGTTTATTTGCAGTCTATCAAGATGCTTCCGGTCAGGCCCGCGATCGCGCTATGGCCTATGCTAAAGGGATTGGGGGAACTAGAGGTGGTATTCTACAAACAACCTTCCGTGAAGAAACTGAAACCGATCTGTTTGGCGAACAAGCGGTATTGTGTGGGGGTTTGAGTGCCTTAATTAAAGCGGGGTTTGAAACCTTAGTTGAAGCTGGTTATCAACCCGAACTCGCCTATTTTGAATGCTTACACGAAGTTAAATTAATTGTTGACTTGGTGGTTGAAGGCGGTTTAGCCAAGATGCGCGACAGTATTTCTAATACGGCTGAATATGGAGATTATACTCGCGGCCCTCGGATTGTTACCGATCAAACCCGTGCTGAAATGCGTAAAATTCTCAAAGAGATTCAAACTGGGCAATTTGCGCGAGAATTTGTTCTAGAAAATCAATCGGGTAAAGCCGGTTTCACAGCGATGCGTCGTCAAGAAGCAGAACACCCCGTTGAAGATGTCGGACAGGATTTACGGGCAATGTTTAGCTGGCTGAAGAAACAGTAATTGAGCTTAATTTATTCATAATTCTTGGCAGGAAATCTGTTCGTAGTTGCGCTTTGGCATGGTATCTAAGGGCTGAAGCCCAACTACAAATTTTATAGGTCTTAGGGCAGCAAGCCTAACTGCAAACATCTAGACGAATTAGCTTTACATAACTCCCCCCAATGTAAAAGTAAAGCGATTTAATTGTAAAAGTTTAGTCAAGCCGAGGGAAATCTATTGTCTTTTTAGAATTATTCATAATAGGGTTAGTAAAAATCATCACCCGTCAAACGATGAAAAACATCTACCCAAAAATTACGGCAACTTTTGCAACCACAGCTATCTTATCAGCTGCGATCGCATTCGGATCTTCTCAAGCCGAAGCGGCAACCTTTGAATGTACCGATGCGATTGGTTGTGTTACAATCGCTCCCGATCAACCGATTGATATTGGGGTACTCCTAACCTTTAGTGGAAGTTTAGCAAGTATCGGCAATGAAACTTTACAAGCCTTTGAACTGGCTATTCTACAAAGAGATAACCAACTTTTGGGTCGTTCAATTCAACTCTTTCCAGAGGATGAAATGTGTACGCCTGAAGGCGGTGCGGAGGCAGCTACTACTGTCGTTGGAAATCCTCAACTCATTGGAATTTATGGTACACTCTGTTCGGCTTCAGGAGTGACTGCTTCGGAGATTAGTTCTAATGTTGGAC
>JBCBCI010000164.1:0-8333 GCA_038530755.1 Cyanobacteria bacterium J06592_8
AAGTAGAAGCAAGAACTGAGTTAAAAATCCAGATAATTACAGATTATTCAGGATTTTTGTAGATCTCAGAGAGCGGATTTTTTGATCTAAAGACTAAACCTAAAGATTTGCAAAACTAAGACTCGGTCTGATGGCTCTATTCTCATATTTTGTTTCTTTGAGCGGGGAACTCTGGATATCTCATTCATAACTTGACAAATTTTACTATGACTTTTCTAACGATATTTATAACTTTTTTTTATTTTACAGAATTGATGAATCTAAAAATAGGCCATTTAGACCGTTGAATCAGAGCTGAGATCTAATATTTTCTGCTTGTGCATACTTTGATAAATTTTACTATGAACTTTTTAACGATTATTATACTTTTTTTTTGAAATCAGGTTAAATTTTGGCGTTCTCAGAGTTGTAATAATGTTTAATCAATCAACCGTGAATTTGCGTAAAAAAGTTCATATCCTTGCGTAAAAAAAGACATATCCTCATCTATTGAACCGTGTTACCTTATCAAGGAGTGATCTGGGTGTTGTAGAAGAAAACCTAGTCTGAGAAGTAGTTTTGACTGGTTCACAGATCTAACTGAAAGCAAGCTTTAGCGTAATAAATTAGAGGGAACTTGATTGTGGAGATTAACCACTGTTTCTCCGTTTAACTCCGATTGCTCTGATTATTTTCATCTTTACTCACTCACGCCTTTCGATAAGCTTCTTGCCAAATTTTCAGCTAGTAAGCTACAGGTTGCTGGCTAGCTGTTAACAGAGTTCTTCGTTTTCTTCTTCAGAAACTGCAACCTACGACTACTTATTTCACGAAAACAATGAAACTTCAACAAGTTGGTTACTCTTTTCTAACATTCGCCGCTGTATTAACGTCTGCAATTCCGGCGGTTGCTGCTAACTTTACCACAATCGTTGACGGACTGAACAACCCTAGCGGAATTTCATTTGATGCGGATGGAAATCTCTACGTGGGTGAAACCGGAACAGGCGGCGACGGTAACTGTCAGCCTTCCCCGAGTGCTGCGTTTGCAGATATTTGCGCGGGTCAAACAGGCTCAGTCACTCAGTATAATTTCGGTAGCGGTACTCAAAGCAGAATCATTGATGGCTTTGATTCTCTCGCACTTCAACCCACTCAAGAGCAAGGTGCAGGTCCCCAAGAGATTGGCTTTGACTCCGAAGGAAATGCTTACCTCCTTGTTGGTTATGCGGGATATCCGGGAAACCGTGACTCTGAACTGTTTGAACTTTCTCAAGGTACGGTACTTCCCCCAGAACAATTCTTCATCGCACCGCCTGCGGAGAGTGCCGATGCTCTCTTGAATGCTTCTGATTTGGGTAAACTTTATAGAGTTGACTTAGAAACTCAAGCCTTTACAGAGTTATTTGACTTTGCAACCTACGAACAACTCAACAACCTTGATGGGGGTGATTATATTAGCAACCCCTTCGCAATTGCGATCGCAGAAGATTCTGCCTATGTGGTTGATGCAGGTGCTAATGTTATTTACAATCTAGGGTTTGATGGTACACTGCTGAGTGCTTTTGCTGCTCCTCCTCAGATTGTTGACTATAGCGAAGTTGAATTTCCGCCTGCTTCTCCGTTTGAACCCCCTCAAAATTCAGGTGAAGAGCCTCCTATCATGGGTGGCGACCCCAGTCAACTTCCTCCAGAGGGCGAACAACCTGAACCTCCTTCATTTGAGCCTCCTTCTGGGCCTGCTCCTTTACAATCTGTTCCCACTGGAATCACCATCGGTCCTGACGGTGCAGCCTATTACGTGGAACTGACAGGCTATCCCTATCCAGAAGATGAAGCTAGAGTTCTCCGCATTAATCCCGAAACAGGCGAACCCGAGCTTTATGCAGATGGTTTCACTCAGTTGGTTGACATCGACTTTGATGAAGAAGGAAACCTGTACGTCGCTCAATTCGCTGATGAAGCTCAGTGGAAAAATAGCGTTGAAGGAAGCTTGAAGAATTTACCCGCCTCAGTTGTCAAAGTTACACCTGATGGTGAACGCACAACGATAGCTTCGGAAGGACTTTTCTCTGTAACCAGTCTTCAAGTCGGTCCTGATGGTGCGGTTTATGTTGCTAACAATGGTGTAGGTACAGGCGGTTCTGTCGTTCGGATTGATGATGTTGCTTCTGTTCCCGAACCCGGTACTGTATTGGGCTTATTCTTCTTCGGGGGAGCAACTTTAATGGGTTTAAAAGGCAAGCGCGAGATGCTGAACAAGTAGGTTGATGACAGAGTAAAGGGAGGTTAAGGCAACCTTTCTTGACTCTAATTAAAATCGCCTCAACGCTTCTAATGTCTCGACTCCCAATCAGTAAATGAATATTAATTCAGTACACTCGTTTGCACTCACTTCTATATTCTTGTCAGTCGCAGGTGCCGCTCAAGCGGCAACATTTGCTCCTTTTGCTTCCGAACTCAATAATGCTCGTGGAATGACCATTGGCCCTGATGGTACACTCTACGTTGCTGAGGCAGGTATCGGAGGCGGAGTCACTTCAGCGAATTCTATCCCCTCACCCAATATTCCCGGTCTTGATCTCTATTTGGGTGATACAGGGGCAATTAGTCAAGTCTCAACCGATGGAACAGTTACCCCTATTCTCACGGGTTTGGCTTCCTTGGCTTTAGCGGATGGGAGTAATGCGGTTGGTGTGCAGGATATCACGTTTGATGCTTCGGGTACACCTTATCTTCTATTCGGAGCGGTGGGCGACCCAGCCAGACGTGATCGCAGTCTCAACGACTTAGCGGGTAATCCTTATTCTGCTGATGAAGTCTTAGGTGCAGAGGAGTTTGGAAGCCTCTACCAAGCAGACTTTACAACAGGTGAACTCACTAAACTTGCTGATCTTGCTGAGTATGAACTCCTGAATAATCCGACAGGTGGAGAGATTGACAGCAATCCCAATGGTTTAGCGATTGATGGGGATACGCTCTATATTACCGACTCTGGGGCGAATAATTTGTTTGCCTATAGTTTGAGCGAAAATCAGCTTCAACAGAGTACCACCTTTGAGCCAGAATTCGTTTCCTTTGAGAGTTTGCAGTTTCCTGAAGGATTAGGGCCGCCTCCTGCTGCTCCCAATGACCCGACTTCTCCAGTCACGCAAGACCCCGTTTTTCCCTTGCAATATGTGCCAACGGGCGTTGATGTGGGGCCTGATGGTAATCTTTATGTGGCTGAATTTGGTGGGTTTCCTTTCCCAGAGGGCAGATCTGAAATTACTCAAATTGATGCTAACGGTCAACAGACAACCTACGCCTCTGGATTGATTCAAGTCACAGATGTGGCTTTCGCCTCCAATGGTAAAGCTTATGCTACAGTATTTGCGACAGAGTCTTTTGTGCTGGGTGGCGATACAGGTAAGGTTGTCGAAATTGATACCGATGGCTCTGTGGAAACGATTTTAGATGGTAACGAGGTTGAAGGCGTTGAACTGTTAGTGAACCTCACCGTCGGAGATGATGATTCTGTTTATGTCGCGAGTCGAGGTGACGGCCCGGACTCAACAATTTTTCAAATTGATCCGGTTTATGATGTCGAAGACGATATCAAAGAAGTTCCGGAACCGAACGCCGCTTATGGCGTTTTAATTTGGGGTGTTTTAGCCACAGGTTATCTCGCGTTTAAGCAAGCTCGTGCGACACGAAAAACGGTTAAACCGATTAGAGAATAGCATATTCAAATTCTGGGTATAAAGCCAAATTAAAAAGAGGTTTCGTGAGTTTTTTCTCAATCAACTCGATCAAGAAATCTTCCCCTCTCCGGCTGCATCATATTTACTCACCCTAATTTACATTCAGGAGAAATTTCAATGAACGTTCAAAAATTATCAGCTTTGTTGGCTGGTGTCGGACTATCTTTGTGCGCGATCGCAACTGAAGCAGTAGCTGTTACACTCGAATACGATCGCGATTTTGGTTCTCCTGGCTTCGGTCCGGGTGAATTGTTCGTTCCTCAAGGTGTCGCCGTTCAACAAAGTACAGGTAATGTTTTCATCGGGAATGGTCGAGGACGCAACCCCGATGGTACCACTAACTTTGAAATTGGTAACGATGTTGCGGTCTTCAGTCCTGATGGCGAATACCTGGGTGCTATTGGAAGCGGTGGTACTGGCCCTGGAGAATTCAACGAACCCGCAGCCCTAGAGTTTAGCCCCGAAACAGGTAATCTTTATGTAGGCGACGTGTTCAACAACCGTGTGAACGTCTACGACCCAGACGGTAACTATCTAAGCACTGTTGCTGACGGTGAATTCGGTGGCTTAATTGAAGGTCGGGCGTTCTTTGGTCCTTCTGGGATTACCTTTGATGAAGAAGGTAATGCTTATATTGGCGACTTCAGTAATGATCGCATCCTCGTAATTAACGAAGACGGCGAACTCATTGACACCATTGGAGGAGTTACGGGTACTGAACCTGGAGAATTTCAAGGTCCTGCGGGAATTCGCTATCTGGATGGTAAGTTATACGTTGCTGACCAGTTCAATAACCGCATTCAGGTCATAGATTTAGAAGGAAATCCTCTACTGGTTTTCGGTACAGTTGGAAGGGAACCGGGTCAGTTCTTACAGCCTATCGGTATTGAAGTTGACGAGCAAGAAAATATCTACGTTGCTGACTCGATCAACAGCCGTATTCAGGTTTTCGATAAAGATGGTAACTTGTTAGGCATTTTCGGTGAACCTGCGCGTAATGCTGATGGAGAGATTATTCCTCCGCCTGCTGTAGATGGTTCTACCGGACCTTTCGGACCTGAATTCAATCTCGCTGGCGGTGCGTTTAACTGGACAGGCGGTACTGGAATTGACCTGGAAAATGACCAGCTTTATGTCGGTGATTTCTTCCAAGGTCGTTTTCAGCGTTTTGATATCGTCTATGATGAGACAGCTTCAGTACCTGAACCGACTTCTGTATTAGGACTCGTTGCAGTTGGTTTAATCTCTACTCGACTCCTCAAGAAGCGCGGATAATTCTTTAACAGTTAACAGTTAACAGTTATCAGTTATCAGTTATCAGTTTTTAGTTTTTATGACTGACTGTGTACTGTGTACTGTGTACTGTTAACTGTCAAGATATACATTTATTCGGTTTTAATTTAGTTTTAATTTAATAATCTCTCCATGACTTTTACCGTTTCCAGACCCACTGTTTTCAACCGCACTTTAACTGACTACGCTGCAATCAAACAAGAAGTTAAAGTCACGTTTAATTATGATGTACATTTCACTCGTGATTTATTTAATCCCCAAAATCCTTTACTAGCCGAGATATTACTCGCAACCGGAGAAGGCGTAAAAAATGCGATCGCGTTTGTCGATAATGGTCTTCCTCAAGCCGCAGAAATCTTGAGTCAAATTCAAGCTTATAGCAACTTTCACAGCGAAGCCTTAAACCTCAAACCGGGTTCAACTTTAGTTGCGGGAGGAGAAGCGGCTAAAAATAATCCTCAACTTGTTGAAGATCTCCAAAAACTCATCCATGAAGCCGAAATTTGCCGTCATTCTTATGTGATTGCTGTCGGCGGCGGAGCGATGTTAGATTTAGTTGGATATGCTGCTGCAACTGCTCATCGTGGGATTCGATTAATTCGAGTTCCAACAACAGTTCTCGGTCAATGTGACTCTGGCGTTGGCGTAAAAAATGGGATTAATGCCTTCGGGAAAAAGAACTTTTTAGGCACGTTTGCACCTCCAACTTTAGTTTTAAATGATGCTAATTTTCTGACCAGTTTAGATGCTCGAAATTGGCGTTCTGGTGTGGCGGAAGCGGTGAAAGTAGCTCTAATTAAAGATGCTGCTTTTTTCGATTTTATTGTAGCGAATGCTCAAGCATTAGTTGAACGAGATTTAGATGTGATGCAGCGAATTGTTTATGATTGCGCCAAGCTACATCTCGATCATATTGCAGGCGGAGATCCCTTTGAAATGGGCAGTTCTCGTCCTTTAGATTTTGGACATTGGGCAGCCCACCGCATCGAATATTTGAGCAATTATCGCCTGTATCATGGAGAAGCGGTAGCGATTGGAATTTGCTTGGATAGTACCTATTCCTATCTATCCGGTTTAATCACGAAAGAAGAATGGCAACAAATCCTTAATGTATTTAAAGTCTTAGGATTTAGTCTTTACGATCGCGAACTTTCTTCTCATTTAGAAAATCCCAAACATCCTCATTCTTTATTCCGAGGATTGAGCGAATTTCAAGAACATTTAGGAGGAAAACTAACGCTAATGTTGTTAACAGCAATTGGTCAAGGTTTAGAAGTTCATCAGGTTGATTTTGAGCTATACCGTCAAGCCATCAATTTACTTGAAAAGGCAGATCTACAATACACTTTCCTCAAAAATTAAATCCAGAAAGCAATTTATTTTCAACTCAGGCTCGATTCTCGATATTGTCAAAAACAGTATAAAAATCTAATCTGGGTTAAAGAAGTATTTGCATTGAGTTTTTCGGGTGCTGAAACTGTTGAAAGCTGACCAGACTAAAAATGAGTTTTAATATTTAACTAAAATATTAGATATTTTTTAAGTCTTTCCTCAAAAACGAAAACGTTCACTCAACACCTAAAGTTAATGAAAATTCAAAAGACGCTCACAATTTCAGCATCATTTATAACACTAATTGTTAGTACAGTAACAACTCCGGCTCATGCTTTCAATCAAGAGGATTTTAATCGAGTTTTAAGAGGGGAAGACTGTGTTGGATGTGATTTGAGTGGAGCTAATTTTTTCGGACTCGATCTCATAGATATGAATTTCCGAGAGACAAATCTGAATAATGCTAATTTTTTCGGAGTCAATCTAAGTGACACCAACTTCTTAGAAACCGATCTAATTGGAGCTAATTTTCTGGGAGTTAATCTAGATAATACTAACTTTATTAGTGTAGGTTTACAAGATAGCAACTTTCTAGGTATTGATCTAATCGGAGCTAATTTTTTGGGCGTCAATTTGAATGATGCTAACTTTCTAGGCGTTAATTTAAGTGATTCTACACTGCTAGCCGTAAATCTGAATGAGACTAACTTTTTTGGAGCGAATTTAAGCAACGCACGCTTTCTCGGTGTTGAGCTTGCGGGAACCAATTTTGTAGGTGCAAATCTCGCGAATACTGAGTTTAATCAAGTCGATTTGAGTAATGCTAATTTTCTGGGAGTTGATTTAATCGCTACAAATTTTATTAACACAAATTTAGTCAATAATAATCTGATTGGTGTGAATCTGAGTGATGCTAGCTTTGTGGAAGGGATATTCACAGATGGGAATCTAATTGGTGTCAATCTAAGCAATGTTAATTTAACAGAATCTGACCTTGAAAATCTGAACTTGATTGGAGTCAATTTGACCGGAACTCCGAAAGCTGCTGCTGTTCCTGAACCTTCATCTTGGATAAGTTTTGGGATTTTAGGTTTAGGATTTTTCGGGAATAAGGTTAAGAGCAAGTTATCGAAAACCTCTAACATTTTCCGCTCTTTTTACATTATTAATTAATGATAAAAATTTGGTTGTTTTTTCCAAAGAATATTCATAGCCAAACATAGAAAATACTTATAACCTATATTTGTAAACTGTTGTAAATCATCCAGACAATATTTCTGGGCTTAAATGAAGCCTTGCACTTAATAACACAGTCAAATAACGTCTCTAAGAAGACAGTGAGGCGTTTGACAGTGAATAGTAATCAGTCATTAGTTTGTAGAACTTTGAACTCGAAAAACTTTTGACTGTAATTACTGATGACTAATAATTCGTAGTAACCCGGAGACATTTTATGGAAACCTCAGAAAATCCATCAACTGAGAATTTTAGTATGATGAGTTCAACAACTCAAAGTGAAATACCGTTTGGTAATCCGCTTGCTCCTGCTGAAGGATATGAGTACAATTTTGAAGGAGATTTAGCAGCGACTAACCCGTTTGATCAATTAATAGGTCTTCCTGGTATTGATGATTATGGTGATATTTTTGGTGATTTAGATCCAGAAGATAGTCCATTCGCCGGAGGTGAAAATCCCTTCTCTGGTGGTTCCGACGGTTCCGGTGGTTTTGGAGGTGGAGAAAATCCAATGCCTGTAGAACCCGATGGTGGTATTGGTGATGGTGCAGGCCCAATTGGAGGCGATAATCCCATCTCTGGCGGTTCTGAAGGTTCTGAGGGTTCCGGCGGTTCCGGCGGTTTCGGAGGTTTTGGAGGAGGCGGCAATTCCTTCTCTGGCGGTTCTGAAGGTTCTGAGGGTTCCGGTGGTTTCGGAGGTTTTGGAGGAGGCGGCAATTCCTTCTCTGGCGGTTCTGAAGGTTCTGAGGG
>JBCBCI010000165.1:0-8260 GCA_038530755.1 Cyanobacteria bacterium J06592_8
GGGTTCATAACTCTTAACCGTTATCATCCAGTGTGTGTGCGTTAAACTATACTGTATGACATTAACTATGAACCCTGTCCGCGATTCATCGACGCACCAACCTATTGTATGGTGGTCGGCTTCTCGCGGCGGTAGCTAAAATAACGAGGAGAGAAAAACCTCTTTACTAATAACTGGAGTTTAGACTAACCTATCCCCAGGACTTGTCCCTCAGTTCATCTGGATGAGAGAATCAAAGGTTTCTATATTTCTCTTATCCAGACTGAAGTTTCTCCCTGTCAATCTAGTTTTCTAAGAAGAATTTCATTGACACTCCCCGTCGTAAACAACGGGGATTCTTCGTTCTATGACTCGACTTGCTGAGACAGGATTTCTCCTACCACAGTAGAGGAAGAATCTCCCGAAGCGTGAGGATCTAAAATCCAAGTTCCGACGTGCCCCGTCGTACTTAAAGCAGAATTCAGAATATTGATAGCTGCATTGTGATCACGATCAAGTTCACATCCGCATCGACAAATATGGGTTCGAGTTGATAGAGATTTCTTGACTATTGTTCCGCAACTTGAGCATTTTTGAGAGGTATAAGCCGGATTAACAGCAACAGTTATCCGACCTAATTTAGTTCCAAAATACTCTAACCATTTTCTGAACTGATACCAACCTGCATCATTAATTGACTTGGCCAGACAATGATTTTTCACCAAGTTCTTAATCCTCAAATCTTCATAGGCGACCAAATCGTTAGATTGGATTACGCAACGCGCCAGTCTCTTGGCGTGTTCTTCACGTTGTCTACTTATTTTGAGGTGTACTCGTCCAAGTCTATTAATGGCTTTTAATCGGTTGGCACTGCCTTTTTTCTTGCGAGAAACACGTCTAGTACAAAACTTTAATTGCTTCTCACTTTTTCTGTAGAAACGAGGGTTATGTTCAGTATTGTTATTGCTATCTGTGTAGAACTCTTTTAATCCCACATCTAAGCCTACTGTATTACCTGTAGGAGATGATTCCAACTTTATATCTACTTGAATACAGAACTGAACATAATACCCATCAGCCCTTCTCACCAGTCGCACTCGTTTAATCTGCTCAACTGGGTAGAATGCCAAATCCCAAGTTCCAATTAGTTTGAGTTTCCCAATGCCTTTTTGATCGACAAACTCAATATGTTTAGGATCTAAAAGCTTCCAACCACTCTGTTTGTACTCAACAGAACGACTCCGCTTTTTGAACTTGGGATAGCCTGTCTTGGAAAATCGCTTCACTTGGGGAGACCCCAAGACCGCGTTTTCCGCTTTCTTACCAGATATTCTCTTCTTACAATTGTCGAAGAATCTAGCAATAGCTGACCAACACCGTTCTACAGATGCCTGACAAGCATGAGAATTCAAAGCTTTTACAAAGGGATACATGGCTCGAAGTTCAGTGTTGTAACGATACAACTCTTTTCTTCTAAGTCCGCGATTATCCATCCAATAACGCAAGCATGAATTCCGTACAAACTGTGCTGTTCGGATGGCTTCATCGATTGCTTTATATTGGACTGGCTTACCCTTTGCTTTGAATTCGTAGACGATCATTGACGCTACACTTGTTGGCGTATAATATAGTGTATCACGCTCAGAGAGGTTTGTGTACATTGATTTCAGTTAACCGCCCTAAAGTGCGGGGCTTGTATCCCGCTTTTTCTTGGTCATAACACGGTTTCTCAGCAACCAATATTAGATTCCCTTTTTCATCAACAACTAATCCTGTTGCTTCTACAATGGGTTTGACTTCGGTTTGAGGATCTGTTTCCGTAACTGTGTCATTTCCCCTAGAAAAATGATCAGGAAGCTGAATATCTCTCCAAACTTCAATACTACTCAAAGGCTCAGTGGGACTAGGAGACAAACCACCTCGTCCAGCATTAATAAAGCGACTTTTTGATAATGAACTTCCCGGTTCACAGCCTTGCAGAAGTTGAGGGGGTTCAAGCTCATCCGGCAAATTTGTTGTTTCTTGAACTAGATCGACCTCTGGAGAGCGAATTGATACCGTACCATCAAGACCACCCAGTTGAGAAGAAGCGTCAATGGTCAGAGATTGCAAACCGAAAATAAAGTCTGTTGTGATCTCTATATTGCCTCCTCTTCCCTGAAACGCATTGGCTGTAATCTGATTCTCTGAACCTGGAAAATTAATCATGAATGGGGCATTAATAGTAACGTTGCCGCCATCGCCTTCTCCCGTTTCTAAACCTGCGGTTGCTGTAATTTGACTGTCATTACTCAACAATACACGATCATCAATTCGCAGCGTCACGCTTCCTCCCAAATTCTGGGCTGTTTCTGCTGTAATCGTTCCGCGATCTAAGGTTAATGTATCAGCCTGAATTTGAATAGTGCCTCCAGCTTGAATTCCTTGGTTACTGGCTGCAATTGTTCCCCCATCTGTGACAATTAATTCTCCAGTACGAATGTCGAGATCTCCAGCAACTCCAGTTGAACTAGACACCGCAGTGGTAAAGATACCGCTAGGAACAGTACCATCGACTGAAGTTCCGGAAACTTCAATTGTAGTAGCGTTGATCGTGATTTTGTCTCCAGAACCTTGACCGACTGTTCCAGACCCCACCCGTGAGCCACTTAAGATTTGAAGTTCACCCGCATTCAAAATTAATTGCCCACTATTGCCTGCACCTCTGGTATCTCCGAGAATCCCGGCTCCATCCTTTAAAACGATCTGACCCGTTGGAACATTCACAATTAACTCTCCTGCATTACTCGATAATACAGTCCCATTAACTAAACCTGCTCTGCCTCGGAAATTTATAGATTCTGTTGCATTAATCGTTAATCTACCTCCAGCTCCAGAACCCGCTCTGCCACTTGATGTACTGATTACTGCTCCATCTTGTATGATTAGCCTACCTGTGTTGAGTTCTAAATTTCCCGAATTTCCACTTCCAATTGTTGAGGTTAATAATCCTGTATCGATATCAATAATTGCTTGAACTGACTCTTGGCTAAACTGAAAAATTTCGGCTTGGGGTTCATTCCCAATAATTTCTACTCGCTCAGATGCGTCAACCCTCAAATCTCCTGCATCTGCATTACCCGGTAAAACTCCGGTATCAATCCCAATTAATTGCTGTGAAAATACTCCAATTCCATCAGAGGCTTCGGGAGAGTTCTCAATACTTTCGCTGCGAATTCTAAACTGATTAGCTGTAATACTGATATCTCCTGATTTTCCAGATTCAACTGCACCCGTTGCAATACCTGTTGACTGTGATAAGAGCTGGACAATCACTGAAATAATAGGATTATTTGGATGTAAAATACTAGAGCCACCTTGTTCTAGCAAGCTGACAGTGTCTGTTGCCTTGACATTAATATTTCCGCCCTCTTCCGATCCTCTTTTAAAGTTGAAGACTCCGGAGAAATTACTGAGGAAAACTGATTGTGCAGAGAGAGCAACCGTATTTCCCGGTTGATTATCTCCAGTAATACTCGCAACAAATGTATCATCCAAGGCTAGAAAGTTGCCACTCCTGATCTGTATTCTTCCTCCCTGAATGCCCGCAGACTCAATTGTTGACCCTGGATTGAAAATAATATTGTTGTCAGCTAATAAAGTAATGTCACCACCATTATCCTCAAAGTTGAACGCAGAAACTAACTTTAAAATAGCAGTGGAAATGACATCGAAATTATTAGATTCAGAAGGAGCATCAGAAACAAAAACTTCTATCAATTCTTCCAGATTTAAGTTAGAAAAATCAATATTCAGATTGCTATCAATCTCAACAACTTCTAAAAGAGCTTCTAACTCAGAAGGAGTAAAGACAGACAGGTCAAATGTAAAGGGAGCTGAAACATCAACTTGACCGTTCAAGATAATATTACTGCGAGAATCAGTTACCATTTGACCACTTGGTGCGGTAATTGAATTGAGCCGAATCTCACTTCCAGATCTATTCGTTAGTAACCGAGGTTGATATTGATTTGTGAGGAAAACTAACCCATTCGGTTCAGAAATCGTGACATCATCAATTGCAATCCTGGCCGTCTGGCTATTCGTTAACGGTGCTGAACTCGACAGCAGAGTATGAGCAGTAATTGTTGTTCCTGAACGAAGATCTAAGGTTGGTTGAGTCTGACTATCAATTTGAATAACTGTCCCGTTTGAAAGAGGGATTTGTTCTGAGGTGAATTCTTGCTCTGAGTTTGATGTGCTGACACCTGTAATCTCAATTTTACCCAGGTTTATTTCTCCTCCAGCTCGAACCTGTAATGAGCCTCCTTCGTAGTTTCTAAATCTAACATTTTCACGGGCTTGAATTTGTGTTCCATTTGGACTAAAAAAATCTCCCAAACCACCATTTAACTGTTCGATTTGAAAATTTCCGCCACTCCAATATTGTTGAATCTCTCCCTCTATCTGTCCATCTGAACGGAGTACCATATTTCCGCCAGAGACAAGCTGGCTATTTGGATTACTGAGGGGAGAAAGACTAATTCCTTGATTTCCTTGAAGGGTTAATTGATTCCCCGCCTGAGTAATAAAAGGACGGTTGGATTGATCTTCAGCTTGAATCGTTTCTCTAGCTTGAAGGGTTAAATTCTGCTCGGCGTGAAGCTGACCTTGTAAATGTAAGTTATGAGCCGCCAGAGTTAAATCTTGCCCTACAGATAGATTTCCACGACTTTCTATAACCCCTTGAGATTGTTGGATTCCTAACTGTAATCCTGGAGTAATATTAATCGATAAAAGGGGTGGTGCTGCTGGATTGACAGCACTAAAACTCCATTCATCACCCAGGTTTAAACTATCTGCGGTGGTTGCTAGAAATGAACCTGTTATATCGAGTTGTGCATTGGGTCCAAAAATAATTCCGTTGGGATTGATTAAAAATAAATTGGCATTTCCCAAAACCCCAAGCGTCCCGAAAATTCGAGACAGATTACGACCTGTTACTCGACTCAGAATATTGGTAATCCCTTCTGGATTAGAAAAATAAGCCCCACGACCACTATCAATATTGAATTCCTGAAAACTATGGAACAGATTCGCTCCTCGAATCGCTCCACCTTCAATTCTGTCGCTATTGATGCCACGAATGGTCTGATTTGGAACAATAGTTGAGCGTTCGCTTCCCAGAGTTTGATCCGGTGTAATTTGCGCTTTGGCATCAAAGCCTGGAAATACCAGAGAAATCGCCGCTAGGTTTGCGACACTCAGAAAAATTGCAAAAGAAGAGAGTTGCGTGAATGGCGATCGCATGATTAGGCACTCCATCAGATATCTGATATCTAACTATAGCTACAACTTACAGAAAAGGAAATCAACTTAAGCTGGAAAAGCCTGATTGTTAAGGCTTCACGCCAAACCGTACAAAATACGAACCCATCATCGCTCAAATCCCTGACCGCAAAAATTCAGTTTTATTCAGTTTTATTCAGTGGATTTTTTCGTCAACAAAGCTCAGTTTTAATCGTAAGTTCTTGAGCTAAGAATCTCTAAATTTTGATCCAAATATTTCAAAAGTGATCCAAAAATTTTCTCAAGGATCAGTTTTAGATCAGTTGAATACAAAAAATAGCTCAAAAAAACCAATTAAACTATTACTTTATGCTTCAATATCTCATTTAAAAACACCCGAAAAACTCCTGAATAAAACGGTATTTTTTCTGCTGAAGACTTCAGCAATAATAGGTTTGTACACAGAAAAGAGAACCTCTTTCAATCAAAACCAAGGAGAAAAAACAATGGGATTTTGGAAAAAGCTAGGAAAATCATTTGTAGATTGGGGAAAAGGTATCGGAGATTTCTTTGAAGACAACCTCATAGATCCGATCGTAGATGATTTCACAGTTGATAAACCAAACGGGACAAGGGAAGTTTCATTTGATACATTTGGAGGAAATAACCTTTTCTATGGTTGGGATATTGGTACGAAAAACATGAGTACCACCTCCTTTGATAATAAGTATCAATTTTACGATGAGCAAATGATCGTACCTGGGTCTAAAACTCAGCAATACACCTACTACGGAATAGTTAATGGCACAGGTCAGGGTGACAATATTGTTGGAAATGATGAACTGAATGTCATCACAAATAAAATGATGCCTAGCGGCCCAGAAACGCTAAATGGTGGAGGAGGTAATGATACAATTAAGGGTCTTCATGGGAATGATACAATCAACGGAGGTTCAGGAGATGACATCATTTCCGGTGATAAAGGCAGCGATAGTCTCTCTGGTAACTCCGGGTCAGATCTGTTGTTTACAGGGGATCTAACTTCAGGCTCAAGTGATCGCCTCAATGGGGGTTCAGATGCAGATACCTTCTTCCTGGGTGAAGCCTCTAGTAGTAGTACAGATGGTGGCGTGAACTGGAATCAAACGGGTATCGACGTGATCGGAGATTTTAGTGATTTATTCTTCTCCTTTGCTTTACCACAACTCAAGCTCACCAAAGAAGTTGTACCCATGCTCATCAAAACCCTAAAGAACATTGAGCCACCCTCAGGAGAAGAACCAGATCCGGCAGCCTACGCGACTATCGAGGACTTTAATCCCAGAGAAGATGTTGTCGTCATTCCTCTGGCTAATAGTGGCCCCAACAACGTATTTGTGTCCAATAAGAGCAATTCCACCAATAATCTCACCTTTGAGTATGACAAAGGCGGCAATGTAGATAATTTCGGCAGTTTAGAATTTGACTCTGCATCTAATATTTTTGGAGATGGTTCTACATCAATTGACGAAACAGCTCAAACATCTTTCGAGAATTTATTGATGCAGAATGCGATCACCATTGATTCTAGCGGTGCAGTTTTCAAAGCTGGAGGCAATGCGACTCAGTTAAACCTTGAACCCGAGGTGACGAATGCTCTTAAAGAGTTGGGAAGCAAGAAATTTATGGTATTAGGTGCCCATTCTGGGGTAGAAGTCTATGGTGACAGTAATGAAAATTATTTCTATGGTACTAACCACGGTGACATAATCTCCGGCTATCAACACGATGCACTTGGAGGAACATCTTATGAACCGGACAAAGCTAGCGACGACGAATTCAGGGGTTTTGACGGTAACGATGTATTCTATGGTGGTGGTGGAAGTAACAGTATCTATGGTGGTGCTGATGATTCGGGAGACACTGCGGCATATACTCATGCGACAAGTGGTATTACTGCCGATTTATCCAAGACTTCGAGTGATTCAAATGGTACTTTTTCCAGTGTAAGTAATGGATTTGGTGGTACTGACAAACTATTTGACATTGAAAACATCATGGGTAGTAAGCATGATGACAGCATCACTGGAGACGGGGGCAAAAATATCTTAGCGGGTGATGCTGGAAGTGACACTCTTACAGGAGGGAGTGGTCAGGATACCTTTGTTCTGTCGGCAGGAGATGGCACTGACCTCATCCAAGATATGGAGTATTACAACAACCCAGACAGCATTCAGCTTAGTCCTCAAGAATTTTACGACACCTATGGTAAGGTCGGCTTGGATTTCACTCATTCCGGTGAGATTTACAATGGCACACTCACCTTAAATATCTCCGGTCAGGACACCGCTACGATTAAAAATATTGATGAGACTGGAATTGAGAATGTTCTCCAACAAATTGAGTTTGTCGGTAAGGTCGATACCACAGGTACAGAGAATGCAACCGATATTTTGATTGGTGACTCTAACAATAACAACCTCTGGGCTATCGGTGGAGATGACTATGTCTATGGTGGAGATGGCAATGATACCGTTCTTGGTGGACGAGGCAATGATGTCTTGTTAGGTGGAGATGGCAATGACTATATCCGAGGCTATGAAGACAGTGACGTCATGATTGGTGGTGAGGGTGCTGATACCTTTGCCTTCCTCAACTATGAAAGTAGGAGTGGAGTGGATCGAATTCTTGACTACGAAAATACCGACATCATTCAGGTTAGTAAATCTGCTTACGGCATTTCCACTCTAAACGAGCTTGATTACAACACCAGCACTGGAGTATTGTCTGTGCTTGATGGAAAAGACATTTTAGAGATTGAGGGACCGACTTGGAAGTTCTCAACTACGGATGTGACACTCGTTGCTTAACTCAAGCCACATCCATTCAACACAATTGAGATTCTTAAATAGGGTTGGGGTTTATCCCCAGCCTTTTTTAGCGTCGGGAGAAGTCACAAAGTTTGGGGTTTTGCTCTCGCCTTTTTTGATGGGCATATTACGATTGGGCAAAGCCCACTGCTTTAATCCAAAAT
>JBCBCI010000166.1:0-8211 GCA_038530755.1 Cyanobacteria bacterium J06592_8
GGAGAACTGTGACCAACCCCGAATTTGCTTTCTAAGGGTTGGAAACGTATTCAATTTTTCTAAGAGTTTTCCGTGATAGAGTTAGTTTGGCATTCAGCAAAAGAGTATATAGCTCATCGCCTTTTTAAATCTATTGAAGAACTGGAAAGCTTGCTGCATAGGCTATTAAATGAGGGCGAGTTAAAAATTCACTGGGAACGAAAAATCAAAAACAAGGGTGATGCTATTATCCCAATTTAAATGCTGAACAGCTTATCTCAATTAAGATAGCTTTGAGTTGAGAAATCTATGAACAGAACACTTTACACCAAGCCCAACTGCTTAAGTTAAAGCTCAGAGTAAGCTAATCTCTCAAAAGCCGTATCCATTGCTTTTACGCACTTATACGGAAGATGAGACAGCAGCCTACAGTTAGTATTAGATGCTGTTAAATTTTTAATATACACCCTCTTTTAGAATCGTGCAACCCCTAATTTTTTTGACAGCTCTCACAACTAGGATAAGCTGAATTGTAGGTGTCCGAACGTTGACCAAACCACTGATAACGGTTGTCTCGAACTTGCTCATAAATGCGATCGCCTGTCCATTTTACACCGGGTAAGGCTCGATAGGCGCTCACAAACAAACTTCCTCCTGGTAATAAATTCCCAATTTCGACCGCTGCATCACTGCCTTGCCAACGTCGCTCTGGGTTGTTACCATCGATTAAAATCATACCCTGTTCACAGTCGGTTGCAGTAATCCCAAAACGGCTCAGTTCGATTTCATTTTGCATCGGGATATATTGAAACTGTTGACCTTGATCTAAGCTTTCTAAAAGCTGAACTAAAGTCACACACAGGTTACAGTTTCCATCGTAGATCACATGATAGGTCATTTCGAGATTTTTGGAACTCCATTCAGCTTTTATTTTGACACAATTTCGTGAATTTTGGGGTTGAATTTACATCTAAAGACTCGATATTTGTTAGGAAATTAGCAGTTCGGGAACAATTTGAGTTTGGCGGCTTTCAGGGAGTCCAACATTTCTAAGGGTAAATGAAATTGATTTAAACAGGTGTCAGAATTGGGGCTATGAAAATCAATCCCTCCAGTTTTGAGTAAACCATATTCAGTACAGAGTGATTCTAAATGCTGAATCTGTGCAGGAGTATGACCCGGATGATAGACTTCTACACCCAATAATCCAGTGGAAATCAGATCTTTTAATACAGTTTCTACATCCCCAGCGCGAAATAAATAAGGATGCGCCCAAACCGGAATAGCTTCACAATTCAGTAGGAGTTTAATGCCTTCTGCTGCGGAAAATTTTTCATACTGAACAAAGGCAGGTTTATCGTCTCCGAGCCATTTTTCAAAGGCTTCTTGAGAAGATTGAACATAACCCGCTTTAACTAAAGCCGAGGCAATGTGAGGACGAGCGGGTGCCATTCCTTCTCCCTGTTGAGGCAATTGAATCGGATACCCTAATTCGCTGAGTTTATCAACAATTTTTTGAGCGCGTCTTTTCCGTCCTTCTCGGCGTTCTTTGAGGGGAAAATAGAGTTTATTGGAGTTGGGGTAATACCCTAAAATATGTAAAGAACGTTGATTATAAACAGTCGAAAGTTCGACTCCCGGAACAATTTCTAGATCCAGATCTTGAGCTGCATTCAATGCTTCTTCCCAACCCGATAGGGTATCGTGATCCGTAATGGCGATCGCCTTCACTCCAGCTTGAATAGCAATTTCAACCAGTTCACTGGGTGTCAGTGTCCCGTCCGAGTAGGTGGTATGGCAATGAAGCTCTAGCATAAAATTCACTCGTCCCCCGCAGATACAGTTAAAAAATCTCCGGTTCGTCTTGACCCTTTGATTTTTACGCTTTATGATAGCTTGAATAAAGCTAAATTTGTATAGAGGTGCATTAACACAACTCCGTAATTTTACGGAGAAGTTAATGACAGGAGACTGTTACTTTGTTAACAAACATTGGATAAAGTTTCCAAAAATTTAGCTTTAGGTTTACTATTCTTGTCAAAAATGTTGCCTCTGTCTACCAGAAAATACTGAATCGTAGTATAATATAAACCTAGATAGGTTTCGGTAAATTCCTCATCTGTTAAGACTTTATTCACGGTAACAGCTTATGGAGCCACCTGTTGACCGAATTCGTCTTTCCAATACGGCGAAGGAGCAGCTTGTGCAACTCAAGCGAACAACAAAGATTGAACAGTGGAATATCCTGTGTCGTTGGGCTTTTTGCCTCTCACTGGCGGAATCTACTGCACCTTCTTCCACGCCATTACCAGCAGATAGCGGGATTGAGATGACTTGGCGTGTCTTTGGTGGCGAAATGTCAGATGTCTTTTTAACGGCTCTCAAGCAAAGGTGTTGGCTTGAAGGCTTAGAATGCGATCGACAAACCCTCGCCGAGCAACTTCGCCTTCATCTCCATCGGGGAATCGGTTATCTGACCGGAGACGATGGGGTGAATGGAATTGAGGATTTGATCAATCTAGCCTTATCAACAACTCATTAAAGTCTGATGGACCCGTTTACAGGTGCAAGTTGACTGGTGATTTGCGGTCTGTAAAGGGAGAATCAGCACAAATTCAGTAAAAACACTCAATACAAAAATTTCCGGTGACGACTATGTCAGTGAAGCAGCAATCGAGAAAATATCACAATATCATGGAAGACTTGGTGGCGGAGGAAGTCAGAAGTCAGATGTCACTGCTGTCTCCTCGTCTCACGCAATATATTCAGCGTTCTGAGGTTGAAACCTACGCACTGAACCGCTTACCCACACTCTATGCTTCTAGCCATGAGGGATGGGTTCATCAACAAAAACGCGCTAGAAGTGAGTATCTCAGGCAGATTAAGACGGCAGTTCGTCAAGCTTTAGCCGCAGTCCAACGCGATCCCCTACGCAGTTCAACTCCGCTATTTGAGGAACAGGAGGAGATTCACGCTGAAAGTCCTCAACGTCCTGAACTTCCTGAACATCTGGGTCGTCGTAGAACCAGCAACTCTGTCGAGGGGGATACTCCCAAAGGTGCGCCGACTCATCCTTATTATTGGCAGCAAAGATCTTCGTCTCGCTCTAGCCAAAAAGTCAAATAAGCTTATGAATTTTGATTAAGGGGATCAAAAGCAGAGGAGTTTGGACAGAGAAGGGGAAAAAAGTGTCCGAGAGGTCCTTGACCCTGACCGATAGCTAATGAAAACCGCAGAGCTTGGGTGACGTAAGCTTTAGCCTGTTGGATGGCGGTAAACAACTCAATTCCTTTTGCGAGATTCGCAGCAATCGCGGCCGACAGGGTGCAGCCGGTTCCATGGGTATGAGGTGTTTGTATCATCTGAGTTTGTAAAGTGTGTTGCTGTTGACCATCAAAATACACATCAATTCCCCGTAAAGACGTTTCTAAGCTTCCTCCTTTGACGAGAACAGCCGAAACTTGGAGTTGATGATGAATTTTTTCAGCAGCCCTGTGCATTTGATCGAGAGTTTCTATTTTTGATCCCGTCAAAATTTCCGCTTCATAGCGATTGGGTGTAATCAGTGTCGCTAAAGGAAATAGCACAGACCGTAACGCAGAGATCGCTTGATCGTCAATTAATTGCGCTCCAGTGCGAGACACCATAACCGGATCAACAACCAGTGGTTGGAGTGATCCCCGTTCAACCTGAGTCGCAACCTGCCGAATAATCCCGGCATTGAGCAACATTCCCGTTTTAGTCGCTTGTACTCCAATATCTTCAACAATGGCTGTAATCTGTGCGCTCACCGCTTCTGGAGGTAGAGCATCAACTCGGTTGACTCCTAAAGTATTTTGAGCCGTCACACAGGTTAAAGCACTGGTGCCGTGAACACAGTGAAACGCAAAGGTTCGCAAATCTGCTTGTATTCCTGCGCCCCCACCACTATCAGAGCCAGCAATGGTGAGAGCCACAGGAATCGTTGATCGTGAATTCGCCATCTTTGTTCTCTAACGGTTGTTTGGGCGTCGCCGTCTGAGGAAGTCTGGAATATCGAGTCCAGGCTGCTGGGGCTGCTGTTCAGTTGGCTTCGGCTGTTGAGGTGTTGTTGGTGAGGGCGGAACGTTCCGGGGTGAAGGAGTCGCGGTTTCTCGGTTCGTCGGAACAGATTGTTGTTTTTCGTTGGTAAAGCCCGTTGCAATCACTGTAATTTTCACCTCTCCCTGGAGTCGCTCATCAATCACCGCCCCAAAGATAATATTGGCATTGGGATCGACCACCTCATAAATCGTCTCAGCGGCTGAATTCACCTCATGGAGCGTCAAATCCGTTCCGCCTGTAATATTAAAGACAACACCTTTAGCCCCATCAATGGAAGACTCCAATAAGGGAGAAGAAATCGCACCCATCGCCGCTTCTCTCGCCCTCGATTTCCCTGATCCCAAGCCAATACCCAGCAAGGCTGAACCCGCATCAGCCATCACCGCTCGTACATCCGCAAAGTCCACATTCACGAGTCCGGGAATCGTAATAATATCGGAGATGCCCTGAACACCCTGACGCAACACATCATCAGCGTAGCGAAATGCCTCCTGAACGGGAGTTTGTTCATTAATCACCGATAACAACTTATTATTTGGGATAATAATCAAGGTATCAACTCGACTCTGTAATGCAGCAACGCCTTCATCGGCTTGAGTAATACGCCGTCGTCCTTCAAAAGTAAACGGTCGAGTCACCACACCAATCGTCAGCGCACCCACCTCCTTTGCCACTTCCGCCACCACAGGCGCACCACCCGTTCCAGTTCCACCGCCGAGTCCTGCGGTAATAAAGACCAAATCTGCCCCTTCTAAGGCATGAGCAATTTCATCACGAGATTCTTCGGCGGCTTTTTGTCCAATTGCCGGATTGCCACCTGCTCCCAGTCCACGTGTTAACTTTTGCCCCACTTGTAAACGCTTGAGAGCTTGAGATTGAGCCAGAGCTTGAGCATCTGTATTCACGGCCCAAAATTCCACACCCGATACCTCACTCTCAATCATACGATTAACGGCATTTCCCCCACTACCGCCCACACCAATTACTTTAATCTTCGCTGCGTTACTTGGTACAATATCGCTACTCCAAGACTCTTCTTGAGGCATAGAATTACTTTCATTATTGGGGTTTACCATACGCTCGCCTTTGCGGAATGGATTTGCTGATTCGGCTGCTAACCAGAGATTGGCTTTGGAATCAGCTTGATCATTATTAGTATTACTATTGCTTTGGGTAGACCCCAAATTACTCTTATAATCCATTTTAATCAATAGGGGTAGTGAATAACGTTTCTATATGAGGACGCAACTCAAACTCAACTATAAAGTAAGTTGCGACCTAAACCAAGAGGAATTTAGAAAGCAATTAGATTCCCCTAACCCGCTTTCGCAACGAATGCAGCTACAGCAGGATGTAAGGCAGTGGCACTAGGCGACAGACCCGAGCTGAGGACAAGCACTTTTGCTACTTCTGATCATGTTACACGTCAGTTGACAGTGCGATCATAACAATAGCTCAATCGAGGGGTTGAGGCTGATTCCATCAGGATAGTCGAGAAGATAGCAAAGTTCTAGGGTTCAGGCAACTTCTTAACTACAGGAGAAGCGGGATTTTGTAAATCGATATATTCAACAGTCGCCAAATCGACTTGTTCGCTTAGATGTCTCATCTGATCGAGAACACGAAGCTGTTGAGCAAATTTCGGACTATAAGCCCCCAAATGCACCACTCCGATTTCAGTTGTAATAATTAAATTAGCGGGATCTTGCCAGTTGATCTCATCTATTTCTAGCGGGGAGCGACTTAAGACTTCGTACATCTGTGCCCAATGGGGTCGGTATTGCGTGGGGTTGCCAATTACTTTTAAGCTAGGTAATTGTTGAGATCGCTCTAGCTTCCCATAACTTTCGAGGGGAATCCAACCGCCCTCCGCATCGAGCCATCCCACTTGAGCCGCATCTGAGCGTCGGGTTAAAGTTGGACTGGGTTGAGCGATCGCCACTGGCCGACGTTCTTGTACAATGATGGTTAAGCTAGGTGGCAACAGCCGTCGATTGACTGTCGCTTGAGCAATTTGGCTTTGAGATTCTAGAGTCGAAGCGATCGCCTGGGGTTGAATTTGCCAGAGAGACTGAGGGTAGGATAGATCTAATAGATCTAAAATGCGTCGCTTTGAGAGGAGTTGATTACCTTCAATTGTCACTTGTTCGGGTTGACGGATGAACCAAATCGGCTGATTAATTGCCCAAAATACTCCCCCGGTTAAACCACTAACTGCTACAACTTGCCATAGGATTTGAACGAGACGAAAACGGCGTTGACGACGCAATTTTTGACGCCGATTTCCAAGTTCATTAGAAGAAACAGATACCAGATTTGCCATCGATTTTCTCGCTGTTATTGTTACACATTCTCAGTCTGAAATTATGGGCTAAAATTACGTTTAGCTACAACACAATTACAATAAAAATCACCCAATCAATCCGGAATTCAATCAAATATAAACTGGAATTTAAACTGAGGGAATTGCCCATCCAGGGGAGTTGATGGTATGACATCAAGAACCACTAAGGGTTAAACCCATCAGTATATTCATCCAGTCTGTTTAGTTCTCCCTAGTGCTGTGAATCTACACCTCACAAGAATAGTGTCAACCTATACTCAGAGTAAAGAATTGTCACACAAGAGAGTCCGCTGTGGTGAGCTTAGATTTGATCCAATTTTATAAAGCCTGCAATCCGAGTAAGACCATTGACATGGCAAATCCGGAGGATCGGCAGTATTATATCGATTTTTCCTCAGTTCGGGGTAGCGATCTGGTTCGAGAACTCTGTCGCACAATTATGCTTCTGTCTGGGGACGAACCCACTTGCCAACTTTTCTCCGGACATATCGGTTGTGGCAAATCAACAGAGCTATTTCGACTTAAGGATACCTTAGAACAACAAGGATACCATGTCGTTTATTTTGAGTCTTCCCAAGACTTAGACATGGCTGATGTTGATGTTAGTGATATCTTACTCGCGATCGCCCATCAAGTCAGCGAAAATCTCGAAGCTGCTCAAATTCGGATCAAAGCTGGGTACTTTGCTAATCTCTTTACCGAAATTTCAGATTTTTTGCAAACGCCCATCGAATTATCAGGAGAAGCAGAACTCTCCGTCGGATTTGCGAAATTAACAGCTCGGACCAAAGACGCACCGAAACTGCGTTCTCAACTGAGACAATATCTCGAACCGCGAGTCAGCAGTATTCTCAATGCCATCAATCAAGAACTTCTTGGACGCGCTAACACCCTACTCCAATCTCAGGGAAAGAAAGGACTGGTTGTCATTATCGATAACCTAGACCGAGTTGATAACTCTCCCAAACCTTGGGGACGAACTCAACCGGAATACTTATTTGTAGATCGCGGCGAACAACTTAAGCGGCTGAATTGCCACGTTGTTTACACCATTCCGCTTACCCTGATGTTCTCTAATGATTATGGCAGATTATCGAGTCGCTTCGGCGTTAAACCCAAAGTTCTCCCCATGATTCCAGTCAGAACCCGTGACGGAGAAGATCACCCCCAGGGAATGGGTATGCTACGAGAAATGGTGCTAGCCAGAGCTTTTCCGAAAATTCCATCGGAACAACGGGTGAAGTTGATCCCTGAATTATTTGATACACCAGACACTTTAGATCGCCTATGTCGAGTCAGTGGGGGTCACATGAGACGATTATTAATGTTGATGTATAGCTGCTTACAACAAGCTGATCCGCCCTTCACTCGTGATTGTTTAGAGAATGTGATTCGTGAATATCGAGACGATCTTCTGGGGGCGATTACCGAAGATGAGTGGAAGTTGCTGGTACAAGTGGTCAATCATCAACACATTCGCGGTGAAGAAGAATGTCAAACTCTGTTGCGAAGTATGTTTGTATTTGAATATCGCGATCGCGATGGACGTTGGTTTGGGATTAATCCCGCTTTGGAAGATACTCAACAGTTTAAAAAGGGTGCCTTAGCACTGGATGAGTCCTTAATCTCCCAAGGTTAGCTAGAAGGTAATGACTGTTAAAACAGTCAACAGTAAACAGTAACAGTACATAGTGGATAGTAAAACCTGAACCACCGTAAACTGAACACTCTATCTAAAATGGAGCAAGAGGACGGACGTTATAACGCGGAGCGTTTAGCGGGAGACGGGGCTTATAAACGGAGCG
>JBCBCI010000167.1:0-8172 GCA_038530755.1 Cyanobacteria bacterium J06592_8
AACTTCCTATTAATCGATTTAAAAAGAGAAGGGAAGAATTATTAGAAAAGTTGAACTCTTTGAGCTACTTATAACTCATAGCTTTAATGTTAGTTCATTCCTCCCCATCAACTAATTTAATCTCCTCGTCACGAACTTCTACAACAGAATCACCACCAAGCTCAACAGCGATCGCATTTAGATGGGTTGATGGAAGGATATACTATAGATATATGTCCATTTTTCGTGAGCCTAAGCGGAGGCGAAAACCCTGGGGGGGTCACGAAAAACGCTCTTATCCTCGACAATTAAATAGTTTCACAGTTTCAATCGCTGGAAATTTAAGCCAGAGTCGGGAAATTTGAGGGCTGAAATGAAGCTAAATTTTAGGTTCACGAAAAACGGTTCTAGAATTCCCTCCTAGACTTGAGTCTGGGAGGCAGACTTTCATCAGCATATTTCTGTTGATGTGAATTGAAACATCCACAATGATCAGGCGTTAGCCTGTACAGCATATATTAACTTTCATCAGCATATTTCTGTTGATGTGAATTGAAACAATTAGCAGAGTTGTTTGTTGAAGAAGCATCTCAGCTTTCATCAGCATATTTCTGTTGATGTGAATTGAAACAGACAGTGGGAATTGCTTCAAGCTCATTTCTATTACTTTCATCAGCATATTTCTGTTGATGTGAATTGAAACATCGAAGCGGAATTCCACCCACCTCCTGCTTATCAGGACTTTCATCAGCATATTTCTGTTGATGTGAATTGAAACTTATAATCCTCACTTCGTTGAGCAGCAATCTGTGAACAGCTTTCATCAGCATACTTATGTTGATGTGGCTTGAAAAAATTGAAACAATTGAAACTCAAACTCGGAATAATCCTTGATATATCTGGATTTCACGCCATTCTTTAGCAGATAAACCTTTGTCTACTTTTGATGCTTCAATTTTCAGTCTTCCTTCGACAAGAGTGCCTCTATCCTTATATTTTTCTATCAAGCTTTTTCCCTCTTTGTATGGCACGATAAGGGGTATTTTATTATCGTTTATCAACTTAAAGCGCGTATTAACTTCTGGGAAATTGTATATCTTTCGGAGATTTTGTATATCTTCGCCTCCCGATCTTAATTTATTAAAAATCCCCAGAAAATAGTGTTTTATAGATTTAAGACAGTCTTTATTTAAAGCATCTGAATTTTCAAGAATCTTCTGAGTGACTTGAATACGATAAGCATAGTCTGCATCTGGATATTTATTATCAATAAGGCTAAATACTGTTGTTGTAGCATCAGTTAATCTCCCTTCTCTATTACATCTTCCCCCAGACTGAATAATAGAATCAAGTGGCGCAAGCTGACGGAATACTGCGGGAAAATCAATGTCAACGCCAGCTTCTATCAGTTGAGTGCTGACAAGTGTAACAGGTTCTCCATCTTTTAAAGATTGTTTTATTGCTGCAATAATATCAGCCCTTTCTGCGGGACATTTCTCCGTGGTCAGTAAATGGGAGTTAGGACGATGCTGGATAGCTTCAAAACAAAACTTAGCCGTATTCACCGTATTAAATATTAATAGGTTTTGACTATGCGTGAGTTTATCCTCTATCTCGCTATAATCCCAGCCAGATAAGTCTATTTTGTAGGTGCAACGTTGCAAACTCAGAAATAATTCTGAAGCCCACTTTTTTGAGACGATATCAACAGCGTGATCGCACATTTCAAGCCTCTCAAAAACAGGTTGAGTAGCTGACATCAAAACGACTGTACAACCCCAATCTTTTATAAGGGTTTCAAGTGCATCCAAGATAGGGAGAGAAAAATCTAATGGAATCGTCTGAGCTTCGTCGATAATGATGACTCGGTTTGCTATTTGATGAAGCTTTCGACATTGTCCAGGCTTATTGCTAAAAAGTGATTCGTAGAACTGGACTCCCGTTGTGCAGATGACAGGTTTATCCCAGCGTTCACAGTCAAATTTGTAGTCTTTGAACTTCTCATCATCACCTGGATCAAAGCCTGAGTGATGTTCTAAAACATTATCCTCTCCAAACATCGAACGAGCAACTGAGGCATTCTGTCCGATCACACTTTTGAAAGGCCCTACATAAATAATCCCGTTCATCTTGTGGTGATTGTGATGGGAAGCTGCAAAAGAGAAGCTAGAGTGAGTTTTTCCCAGTCCAGTCGGAGCGGTTAATCTGAATAATCCTCTAGAAGACGTGCTATATTCGAGGCATCTTTCCAACAATTCCGACCTCTTAGAGTTGAGGTCAGAAACGTTGAGTGAATTGAAACCGTTGAAGATATCAAGTAGTCGAAACCCCTGTTTGTAAGGGGTTTTAGAGTCTTTACCAAAATTCATCGCATCTAAGCGATCACAATCGACAAGCATACTAAAAATCATTCGGATAGCAAATTCTCTCCTCAACACAGGCAGGTTAATATCAGGCATCTTTTCAGGCTTAAACTCTGGGATTTCTTTTTCTGCATTTTCAAGAGCTATCTGCCAACCTTCTGAATATTTTTCAAAATCTCTAGTGATGAATTTTTGTTGATTGGGTAAACCGGAGTGATGCCCGGAGATGATAAAAGCGATCGCACTCCCTTCCGACATAGACCAAGCCAACGCAGCACCATGAGCAGAATGACATCTTTCAAACTGGGTAACTGGGTTTCCTTTTAGGTATTTCTGCCAAACTTCTCGATACTTTCCCAGGTCATGCCACAAACCGGCATAGTATGCTACTTCTCGAAACTGCTCTGGGGAAACCTCAACACATCCCTGAGCTACTGATTTTAAATGGGTTTTTAGGAGTTGAGCTTTGTTTTCTTTTGTGAGTCGGGCCAAAAAATTCATGCCGTGCTAATATAATAGTGCGTTATAGATAACAAGTATAAATTTTTGAGAGGTGATCGGCTATAAAGATCAAATTTTGGGGCGATCTAGCCCTGTTTTGCAGACCCGAGTATAAGGCGGAACCTCACAGCTATCAGGTTCCTCCACCGACAGCGATAGAGGGGATGCTTAAATCCATCTTCTGGAAACCAGAGATGCTGTACGAGATTAAGATGATAACGGTTTTGAAACCGATTCGATTTATCTCAATGGTGCGAAACACAGGAAATTCAAAACAGAATCCCCAGACTGCGAAGAAATGGGCTTCTAATGGAGGCGTGGGGCGATATTTTATTGACAAAGATCGAGCGCAACGAAACCACGTTTTGCTTCGAGATGTCGCCTATATTGTTAACTTTGTTATCAAAACGGAACCTCATGCAAAAGATTCTGTAGGAAAGTATCTGGCACAGTTTGAACGTCGAGTGAATAAAGGTCAATGTTTCAAACAGCCTAGCTTTGGATGTAGAGAGTATCCGGCTTGGTTTGATTGGCCTAGCGATAATGAACAGATTCACCCAGAACTACGAGGGTCTTTTGACTTAGGAATGATGCCCCGGCGACTCCAGTTTGTAGAAAACTCAGAAGGAAAAAACAGTTGGCGAAACCCTATCACGGGTGAGTTCGTGCAAGGTGATGTGGTTCCAGAATTTTTCCATGCTTGCTTAAAAGATGGGGTGATGGAATGTTGAGGGAACTATTGGATCTTTCTACACACTTTAACTTACAACCTGCTGGATACACCCTTAGCACTGCGCTACTTAGAATTAATCTGGAAAATTACGGGATTGAACTCTTAGAAACCAGTGATAACAAAGGAAAGAAAAAGCCGGGTCAGAAGTTTATGATTCCAGATGCAACAGGAAGAAACGGGAAGAATGCTCCAGCTCTACTTGTTAATGACACGGCTGAGTTCATCTGGGGATTAGGCGATCGCGAAGAGAGGGTTCAAAAACACCAACGCTACCGAGAGTTATTGGAACGTTGCTATGAGGCGACTCAATGCGAGTTACTGAAATTAGTTTTGGATTTTCCTCCAAAGTCCATAGAAGAGTTACGGCCAATATATCAAAAGTTCGCCTATAAAGACAAAATCGTTTTTGCTTATGAAGGAAAGCTGATCACAGATGAACCGATCCTTCAAGATTGGTGGGCGAAAGAGTTTAGTAAGTCTCAGGACACAACACCTGGAGTCTGTTGTATTTCAGGCAATGACGAGCAAGTTGTCCGGCTGTTTCCCGGAAAAATTAAAGGCGTTCCAGGCACTCAAGCAGCGGGTGCGGCTTTGTCGAGCTTCGATAAAGACTCAACCTGTTCTCACTCTTGGGAAAACAATCAAAACGCCCCGATCGGATTTAATACGGCTCTCAAAGCTTTACAAATGCTGAACGCTTTATTAGCAACTACAACTCATTGCTACAAGATCGGCGAACTGAGCTTTGTGTTCTGGGGAGATACGGACAAAGAAGGGTTAAATCCTGAGTTTTGGGATGACCCAAGTGCTGCGATCGCACGTTCAATTTTTACATCTCCCAACAGACCATCAGATCTACCCGGAAGTCAGGCTCTCTCTCAACGATTTTATCTAGCAATATTAAAAGGAAATCGAGGGAGAGTCGCGTTAGTCAGCTTTTCGACAACAACCGGACAACAAATTGCTGAAAGTATCACTCGATTTGTTGAACTTCAAGAAAGAACGACGACTAAAGCTTCTCCGGTCTGGTTACTGACGAAGGCTGCTTTTTTCAAACCTGAAAAGGAACACCCAGACCCGATCAGAAGGGCTTTAGTTCAGTTTGCCCTGTTTGGCGAAACTTTACCTGAAAATTACCCGCTAAGGATATTTCGCCGGATATGGGCTGAAGAAAAAATATCTGTCCCTCGACTCAATGGATTATCTCTTTTTGTCAATGAAATGAATCAAAATCGAATAGCTTATCGGCTTGGTAGAATATCATTCTTGCTTCACCAGGCACAGATGATCGGACAGGAGAAGAAGAAAGAAGACACTAACGTCACTCGTGCTTTAAAAACTCTTTCAACTGCTCCCGGTACTGTTTTTGGAAAACTTTATCAGGGGGCGATTGCCCATCACTTGGAAAACGCAAACCCTGAAAAAAGGGGAATGATTGTCAAAATTAAAAAGTCCTTAGATTCCGAGTTTAGCCAATTAGAAGTAAACCCTGATAATCCCGATTTGCCCGACACTTTTTCTACGAAAGAACAGAGTCTGTTTTTCTTGGGGTGGGGACAAGCGAGAGCCGATTGGTTTGCAAGCCAAGAACAACCTACTAACAATATTGACGACAACAACATTGAAATTAAAGGAGAAGAATAATGAGTAAACATTTAGATCCCACACTTAAACATGATGCTGTGATCTTGATTGACTGTTTAGATGGGAATCCTAATGGCGATCCTGATGCGGGAAATCAGCCAAGAATCGACCCACAAACTCGACAGGGATTGATGACTGATGCCTGTATCAAGCGCAAGGTTCGTAATTATGTCGGAATGAAGGCTAAAGATTTGTCAACTTCGGAACGGTTTAAGATTTTTATTGAGGAAGGGGCAGTTCTAAATGACACAATTGCTCGTGGCTATACAGAACTGGGTATTGAACCTAAAGGCAAGAAATCGAAAGAAGGCAACGCAGAACAACAGGAACAAGTCAAAGCTTGGATTCAAGAAAATTTCTATGACGTTCGGATTTTTGGTGCAGTCCTGACAACTGGTTTGAAAGCAGGTCAAGTTTGGGGGCCGATGCAGGTTCATTTCGGACGATCTATTGATCCTGTTCTTCCTGTTTCTCATACCATCACTCGATGCGCCGCGACTGAATCAAAAGAAGATAAAGAGAATAAAACGATGGGTAAAAAAGAGGGGATTCCGTATGGACTTTATCGTTCAACAATCTGCTACAATCCTCACTTAGCTAGTGACTTAGTAACAGAGAATGACCTTATTTTATTCTGGGAAGCTCTAGTAAAAGCTTGGGAGTTTGACCGTTCTGCCAGTCGTGGGTTGATGGCTTGTCAAGGTCTATGGGTCTTCAGCCATAAAAATCCTTACGGTAACTATCCGGCTCACAAATTGTTCGACTTGATTCAAATTCAATCTTTGGCTGAAACTCCCAGAAATATAAGAGATTATGAGATTTTGGTGGGGGAAATTCCATCAGGAATTACTTTAATCAAACTTGCCTAATTTTTTGACGGCTCAAAGCGTCCTCAAAATCCTGGGACTCCTGTCAATTCGCTAGAACCTCGATAAATAAATAGTTTTAGCATTTTTGCCTCAGCGCGATCGCATTTTGCCAAAGGCTGAAACGCACTTGTCAGATCACTTCCATCAAATTTGGAGATCCGAAGCCTACCTCATTAGGGTTTTAGGCGATAGTCTTTCATCAATGAATCTCTATTGATGTGAATTGAAACAATCGAAATTTAAAAAAAGAGGGAAATCCTATGCTTTCATCAATGAATCTCTATTGATGTGAATTGAAACGAATCAGGAGGGTTTTTAGTCCAAGCTTTAGCTGCTTTCATCAATGAATCTCTATTGATGTGAATTGAAACGCTGTCGAAGAACTATCACCCGTTAAGGATAATCCTTTCATCAATGAATCTCTATTGATGTGAATTGAAACACCGAACTGCTGATGGAAGACGTCTAGAATTCCATCTTTCATCAATGAATCTCTATTGATGTGAATTGAAACAGCCTCTAATCCTGAACGAGAAGCAGCGCGGGCATTTAGACTTTCATCAATGAATCTCTATTGATGTGAATTGAAACATATTTAAACTATCGGGTTGATTTCGCGCCCATCTTTCATCAATGAATCTCTATTGATGTGAATTGAAACATTAGATAAAAACCTGGCTTCAGAATTTGAAATTGAGGACTTTCATCAATGAATCTCTATTGATGTGAATTGAAACCACAAATACAGAGGGCTACGATTGGGTACAGAATATTCTTTCATCAATGAATCTCTATTGATGTGAATTGAAACTTGCACAAAATAAACAAGGGCTTACGTTTGGGATCCTTTCATCAATGAATCTCTATTGATGTGAATTGAAACGAATAGATACCAGAAGGTCTGGCATCGGATTCACGACCTTTCATCAATGAATCTCTATTGATGTGAATTGAAACTTTGAAACCAACGGTGCGGCGCTCAAACCTGGCCTCCTTTCATCAATGAATCTCTATTGATGTGAATTGAAACTTGCTTCATACGGATTTTGATATGTCGTTCTAATTCTTTCATCAATGAATCTCTATTGATGTGAATTGAAACAATTTGAGAGTGTGATCTAAATCATGCTAACCTACCTTTCATCAATGAATCTCTATTGATGTGAATTGAAACAAAAAAAACTAAACGTGTAAGCAAAAATAAAAACGTCTTTCATCAATGAATCTCTATTGATGTGAATTGAAACAATAAGTATTGCAAATTCAGGATCATTATTTGGTCGCTCTTTCATCAATGAATCTCTATTGATGTGAATTGAAACCCTGGATCTATAGCGCGCACGCGCCCGCGTAACACGTCTGCCCCTTTCATCAATGAATCTCTATTGATGTGAATTGAAACACGATTGTAGATCGATTAAAGTTCAAGACTGTCATCTTTCATCAATGAATCTCTATTGATGTGAATTGAAACGGAATCTAAGCAATATTCTTGGCGGGATATTGTTGACTTTCATCAATGAATCTCTATTGATGTGAATTGAAACAGTTTATCGGGGCCAGGTGTTGATATTTATATCGACTTTCATCAATGAATCTCTATTGATGTGAATTGAAACGATGAGATTATAGAGCAAAATGAAGGCAAAAAATTGTTCTTTCATCAATGAATCTCTATTGATGTGAATTGAAACCTTTTCTTTATGCTCTTGATTCCATTCTTTTCTGCCTTTCATCAATGAATCTCTATTGATGTGAATTGAAACAAACTTTAGCAAGCGGCATAGCGATCGCCATACATTCTTTCATCAATGAATCTCTATTGATGTGAATTGAAACATTGGGTTGACAGTGGATCGCAACGAAGCTTTTGCTTTCATCAATGAATCTCTATTGATGTGAATTGAAACATGAAAAAAATGAATATGATCACACTAATTATTCATACTTTCATCAATGAATCTCTATTGATGTGAATTGAAACATTTCTTTGTCCTGTTCAGAGCGTTCTTTGACGGGCTTTCATCAATGAATCTCTATTGATGTGAATTGAAACAACAGACGATTTGGCGTTGGTTGAAGC
>JBCBCI010000168.1:0-8078 GCA_038530755.1 Cyanobacteria bacterium J06592_8
GCCTAGCTTTCCTTCATAGAGGGGAATGCCTTCTGCGTTGAGAACTCGATAACCAAAAGTCGCCTCGCCTACGATAACCCGTTGAGTGAGGTCAAAGTCACGGGAAGGATCATTAATATCTTCGGAGAAGAATCTGCGAATACTAAATTCTGCGGTTCCATCCTCACCAATTTCTGAAACTGCGTTGGGATAAACGGGTTGAGGGTATTCACCATCACCATAAACGATGGTTCCAACATAGAGTTTACCGCCTTCGACTTCCGGTAAACCAGAGAAGTCAAAACGCAGTCCATCTTGTGTTCCTTCTGGATTTCCGATAAATTCTTCGGGTGTATAGCTTTGGTTATCGGGTAAGAGTGGAAGTTGTTCGCCTGTTGAGTTGATAACGTAGAAGAGTTCTCCGTTTTCTTCAATAATCGGATAAACGTTAGGGATGTTGTTTGGATCAGCCATTGTTTTTGCTCGTTATGAGAATTACAAATTCAAAATCTTTAAGCAAACAATTTAGGTTGGCTACATTCTGCTAAAGCTCGTGCAGGAAATGATTTGCCAATTGCTAAAAGTTTGTTTTCAAGATGAAGTTAGAGTGATTTTTTTGATGTCTCGCTTAATCGGAGACGTTAATAGATTTGGGATGAACCTGAGAAAAATATCCGCAGCTTTGTAATTTTTCCATGGCTGCTATAAACCTGATCTTTCTCTCTCGGTTTTTGACACAATTAATTTATCATATCTATGCTTTTTATCATCAGCAACATTATGTTTTCTTTATTTTTTTATTAAAGATAAAATTGGGTAAATACACTATCATAAAAATATGATAATCTGAAATTTTATGCTGTTATTTTTAAATGGCAAACTATATAAAAAATAAACAATTAATCAGCTCCAATTCTAAGCATTAACTTATTTTAATGCTCTTAATCTAAACTTAAAAATTGCTCAGAAATTTTATTTAATTCAAATGTAGCTGTGCTTTAGTGCGTCATTAACAGTTATTTAATTAGGGCTAAAGCCCAACTACCAGCATTGATAGTTATTTGATGAGAGCTAAAGCCTAACTATAAGCGTTGGAAACTTTTTCCTAGCTATTCTTTTGAGAACGTGATAACGCCAAACCAATAAAGCTAAAACAAATAAATCCTAACGTGCTAGGTTCAGGAACAGAAAGCGGTTGAGAAAATACACCCAAATTATTCCCATTGAAACGTTCTATACCGCCTGTAGTCGAAGGAATATTCAGAACTAAAGCGTTCCCAAATTCATCCTCACGCACCATTGTAGTTGAACCGCCACCATCTAAATTTAGCCCTTGATACGCCCCAAAACGAACCAACCATTCTCCAGTTTGGAATAAAGTCGCACCTTCACTAACCCCAGGCTGACGACCATCAATCGTTACTAAATATAGGTATTGTTCATCTTCCGATAATCCGACTGTTGTTCGAGGATTAAGATCGTAAAAAGCATCACGAGGAACTTCATCAATGACAATTTCACCATCTACAACTAAACGGGGTCCCGCAGAAACAGCCGTGAAGATATTAGAGAAATCATCATCAGGATTTGTACTGGTAATTTCAGCTTGATTGTCTTCAGTAATCAGGATAGAATCAGGGATTTCCTGAATATTTCCAGACTCTAAGCCATCACTGGGAGAAACAATTTCACCATTAGAAATTGCTAAGTTAATTAAGTCTTTCGGTTCGGAATCTGCCTCGCAGCAAGGCGCGAAAAAGTTGGCGTTGACTGCAACTTGTAGATCAAATTCTTCAAGAAACTGACTGGTGGTTTGGGCAATCGTTTCTAATTCGATATCTCCGTTACTGGGAGTGGAGAAGAACTGAATCTCAGGGTTGAGTAAATCAATTCTAAAACTATTAGCACTTTGAGGAACTGGGTCATCAGTGAAACCTGTTGCGTAATCAATTCCCTCAAAAATAGGTTCCCAAGGATTCACTAAAGTTGCAGCTTTAATTGGAGTTGGTAATGTGGCAACAATAGCTGAGAAGAATAAAGTAGTGAGTCCTTGGTTGAATGTTTTTTGAAACCTAAAAATACTCATGGTAGATGGTAAAAACGCAAAGTGCATAAAAATTATCTACTTACAGAATACAGGTTTAATTTGACTTAAGTCTTTAAAAGAATTTTAAGTTTAAGTTATCAATTTAAGCAAATTTTTAACCTAAAAATACATAAACTTATATCTTATAAAGAAGAGCAGTATTTTGTCAATATTTTTCTCTAGAATTAAGTTTTTTAAACTTACAAAAGATCGAGTTGAAATGATGCTAAACTTCTCTTGAATTATTTAACTAAAATTAATGCAAAATAAAATTAAAATTAAATTCAAAAAATATCGCCTCTCTGTTAAATCAGAAAAGCGATCGCACTCTACTATTAAGTCTAACTTTTAACTAAAGTAGCTGAATAGACAGTTTAATTACATCTCCACAAAAGCGTCTGTATTCAAACCATTAACGCCTTCAATGATAGCGAGAATTTCATCGTTAAATTCTATCACAGTATTAGAACCGCTAACAGAAACTGAAACATCATCAACCATTAAATCTATTAGCTTAATTTGATCGATACCCACTTCAAAATCAGTAATGGTATCCGTTCCTTCTCCTGCGGCTAATACAAAGGTATCGGCACCTTCTCCACCCGAGAAATCATCTCCAGTTAAGACATCATCGCCTAAACCACCTCGGAGAAGATCGTCACCATCATCACCCCAGATGTGATCATTTCCCGCCTCACCAAAGAGTTCATCGTCGCCCCCTTTTCCGCCGAGGTGATCATCTCCATCTCCGCCTTTTAAGGTGTCATTTCCGCCCACAACACCACCGGTCGAACGGCTATTTTCATCGCCTCGGAGAACATCATTTCCGTCGTTACCGTTGAGTTGATCGTCGCCCAGATTTCCGGCTAATAAATCATCACCTGCAAAGCCACGAATTTTCTCGTCTCCGTCTTCCCCAACCAGAGTATCCGCATCATTAGTTCCGTCAATTGCAGGAACAGTTTCCAACCCAAACATCATAAACTGAGTGAACTGACCCTCAGCAAAGTTATCATCACTAACGAGAATCAAAGATTGGGTGCCGTCGGGTAAAATAGGGCCGTAGGTTAAGCCTTCAACGTTGTCGATGGGAATGCCTAAATCGTCGAAATTGAGTAATAATTCTTTGGTTACAGGCGTAACGTCTTGGTCTAAAATGCTGTCAAAATCAATAATATTCTCAGCATTTTGCAAATCCACCTCAAACAATTTGATAATATTTCCGGTGCCTTGTCCGCCTTCACCGCCAACAGAGAAAGATCGTTCTAAACCCAGTAAAGTGTTATCATCAAGAGGCAAAATCTCGGCTAAACCGTTAATATTGAAGGCATCTTCGGGGTTACTCGGTTCAGCCACAGGTTCAACGGGATAGAGGAATTCGGCTTCCGCTAAACGAGTGTCTAGGTCATAGCGAATAATTCGCGCCTTTCCGCCATTGTCAACGGTTGCTAAATCTCCATCTTGAACAAGGGTGTCTTCCGTCGCGGCGTAGAGGATTTCTTGAGATGGCGTGATGTTGAGATTTTCAAAGCCTCGGTTGCGATCGCCTATCAGTTGAACGTTATCATCATCAAAAACTGGGAGGAATTTCTCAGAAACCGTGACTTCTGCGAGTTCTTCACCGTTGAGGGAAATTTCCTTGATAAACGGATCGCTGAAAAATCCTTCAGAAATACGGTTAACAATCGATTCTGTCGAGAAGAATAAGGTATCGTCGGTTTCGTTGTAAACCAATCCCTCTAAGTCAATGGTATTGTCAGGGTAAGGATTACCGTCTTCATTGAGAATGGTTGTTACTTCCTCAAATGTGACATCTCCCTGATCCAAGTTACCATCGCTAATATCAATCGAAACCGTGTAGAAGCGAGGGTCAACTTGATCGTCACTAATAACGTAGTAAACACCGCGATCGCGATCATAACTAAGAGAAGAGAGTCCGCCAACGGTAGTCCCTTCAAAGATTTCAGTTCCCGCAGGAAAGGTAACTTCTCCGAGAAAGGTGAGTTCTTTGACACCCACCGACTCCGAACCCATCTCATCCGGAATGTTAACATCAACCCAAACCGGACGGTGATCGGAACTAACTTCTCCACCATCACCAGTTAAGCGGAATAATGGATCAGATTCTGTCGGCCAGAAAACAGCCGAATCTTCAATATCTAAGTTAGCAGAAGGAAGAACATAATCTGTTCTGAGGTTTCCGGACCCTGTATTGTCAAAATCTCCGGTATCAAAAGCCGGATCTCCTTCGTGAGTTTCGTTGACACCGCCTTGACGTTCAGAGGCTTCTGTTCCGCCTTCACTGCTAGGAGTGACAGAAGTATTAAATTGAGGATTATCTAGAACTTGTAAAATCGCTTGATCGACACTATCACCATCCAACGGATCGGCATTTTGATCGCCCACAAAAACAAATTTTGAACCCGGTTCTAAGCCACCAAAATTGCTTTCATCATCATAAATATAGTCACCTTCTCCGGGCGTAACATAATCAGCCCAAAAACGAATTTCATCGTGGTTGCGAGTTCCGTTGCGATCTTCGGGGCCATCAAAAACGGGAGGCGTTGGGTGTCCTGAAAGCAGGTGAATCACCTCTCCATTCACATTAATCGGAATATCCCAAAAACTCTTCGACGCTAAACGAAAAACGTCTAATTCTTCCTCAGAATACCAGGATTCTCCGCTTTCGGGATCGACGGGTAATAATGCACCCGGCATATCTTCCCAAAGAAAGGTTTGAAACGTGCGAACTTCGTCTTCTATGATGGGATATTTTGACAAAACCAGCATCCCAAACTGACCCGGAAAATTACCAAATCCAAAGGCATCGCCGCCGTATCCTGGCGCACCGGGTTCAGTGACAATTTCTCCATTATTATCGAGGTCAAATCCCGAAGCTATTCCGGTATTTGAAGGGGCTTGATAGACATAGGGATATTCAACGGGATCGACCCCATTTTGAGAGACAGAAAGGTAGTTATCCTGGAATAATGACCGGGCCTCATCATTGGGACCATAGTCAAATTCATTAATATTTAGAATATCAGGATTAATGCGTTGAATAATCTCTGCGACTGCTTGAACTTGAGGATCATCTGGCGTGGATAAATCCTCAATTAGTTCTCCGTCCACGCTGCGATTTAGCGAGGCGTTAAAGGTCGAAAAACGAATGGTTTCCATGATCTTGGTATGATGTTAGCTCTGATTTAAGCTGATTCCTGGTGATAGATGAAATCTAGATCAGACTTATATTTCGATAAAAGATTAGAGAGAGGAAACTAGACAACAGGCGTTAACTTGACTTCAGTTAATTGGAACAGCAGTTGACTCTAAAGCTTTTTGGAATTCCTGCTCTTTAGGATACTAGGCAGTATAGGAGTACAACGTTAAATTTAGATTAAGAAATTCACTAAAAACCTAGATTTTACAGAAGCTTTACAAATAACAAGCTTGTGTAAAGTGCTCATCAATAGTTCGGCTCTAGTTTTTGCTAAGAACTTGCAGATAATTTAAAGACTTTGTCAACTTTTTTATGATTTTAATTTATCGTTCTTTAGGGTTAATAAAATCTTTCATAAAGATAACCTAAATTTAAAACAATTTTAAAGACTAAACTTATCTTTATCTGTATTCTAAAGAGCGAAGTATAATCAAGACTATGGGTTTAAACTCAATCATTAAGCTATTTTGTTTAATTTGTCATTCAATTGAGTTGATTTGACAAACTTCAAGCTGTACATCTACAAATCAAGTCTCGAATAAGACGCGAAAATTAGGTCTTATCTTGCGATCGCTTATCTAAACTTCAGGTAAGCGATTTTTTTGGGATATTATGTGCCAATTTTTGTTCTGGCACACAAACAGATGATTAATACGGAAACTCATGCTGGAGGGGAGGAGAATTAAATAGAACATGGAATTTACCCCTAATAAATATTACTTGAAAACTGGACAAAAGACTTATGAATATCAAAGCGATCGCTTTAGCATCTATCTTGGGTATTTCGGCACCTGCGATCACAAATCTGAGTTTTTCAACTCCAACAGCTTCAGCAATGCCAACAGATTTTGTTCGTCCGAAAGGAGCCTTTTTAGATAGCAATCAACAATGGCTGGTTCGCTTGAATGTAGATGAGTTTGGAGCCTATACTTACGAAGGTCAGGATAGAAAAACAGGCAATTACCTTGAGTTGAAAAATGCTCAAAGAGCAGGAAATAGATCCCGTTATACCTACACCTTTAAAAATGGAGATTATCAATATGTTATCGCCTATCGACCTTCAGATTCAGAATATATTCGTCTGACTGTTATTGATCCTCAAGGACAGACAATTTTAAATCGTCTGATGAAAAGAATGGGGGATGACTGGGATGTCTAATGTAATCGCTGAAAATAGGTCTCAATTCTAAAATTTATGTAACAGCGTGACTGAAGGATCATTAACAGTCACCTGTTAAATATTCAAATTATGAATAAATCCTCTTGAAATTTTGACTTTATAAGCAGGCTATTGTAGAATAGAGCACTAAGAATAAATTAGGTTAGGGAGTCCAGTAATAGTCTGGCTCCCTTTTTCAAGTTTGAGTAATCAACTGAGATTAACAAGATATAAAACTAAACGCTGTAGCGATTTCCTTTATCTGTTAAAAGATCGTTATTCTTGCCACCGACAAGAACACCATTACGATCTGCACCGATCAGAATATCCTGATTAGGATTATTTTCGGATTGGCGATCCTCTATCATGGTTTGAATCTCCATCCACTGATAAACTAAATTATCAAAGACCGTTTCAAAACTCATTGTGATCATCATTCCTCTATTATTCAGTAATCTTAATGTGATTGTTTCTAGTCTTCGTGTGGTTTGATATTCCCGGATGCTATAGAGTGAGAGTTCAATCTTGCTTTTGTCCCGCTATAACTATTATGAAAAATTGAGGATACTTTGAGAGTAGGAAAAGGTCAGTATTTGGAGTGGACACATTTTCCTGACGTTTTCCCACTGACGAATTTCCAGGCTTTGATTTAAAATCGCTCTCGAATCTGGACAAAAATTCTATTTTCTGCATTAACAAATAGTATCGACGAAGCTCAAAAGTTCTTTTAGACTAGACAGAGAACAAATACCAGTGGGAACCATTAATACTTTTATTGGATTGGTTTGTTTGATTGTACTCTAGGCCTAAAGTTATTCAGTTATGGCAAAAAAATCTATAATCATCGGTGGCATCGCGATCGCGATCTGTGCTGTGGGAGGGCTGCTCTTCGGGGTTGATACCTGGATGGATCAACAAGCTAAACAAAAAGTTGAACAAGAACTGAGTTCCGCCACTGGATTAGAAGTTGTAAGTGCGGAAGCAGATGTGAACCTGCTCAAACAGCAAGTGACGATAGAAGATATCCGCTTCGCTAATCTCAACTCATTTCCGAGTCCCCATCTTCTCAAAATTGATCGCATTGATATTAAAACTGAAGGATTCTCGATTCAACCCTTAAAGATTGAAACAATGGTAATTCAAGACATTGAGATCAATCTAGATCTACAAACTCGTATTAATCCTCAATCTCCTGAAAACCCGCTCAAAATTAATGCTCAGGAATTGCTGAAGCAAATCAAACAACAAGAAAAAGCTGATTCGAGTTCAAACGAACCCGATCTCCAAATTCAGCAGATGCAGTTTAAAAATATTCAAGTTAAAGCCAACCTCAAATTACCTCTGCGTTCCAATCCTCTCACTCACCAATTTCAGATCCCCCAAATCACCTTAAATGACGTTACAGATGAAAATATGCCGGAAAAAATGTCTACGGCTCTAAAAGAAGAGATTTTGACTGAATTGCAGGTGTGGCTTGATCAGCAGCGAGGTGTATTTCCCTCTGTTCTGAAATCTAACCCTCTTTCGTTATGATTGGACAAAACTAATCTGGGTACTGATAGATATTGAACTTGTCTAACCAGACGTGCAACAATACTCTCACCACAAGTCAGGAATCTATTTTCACAAATCGG
>JBCBCI010000169.1:0-8011 GCA_038530755.1 Cyanobacteria bacterium J06592_8
CGGTTCTCTCCACTTTTACCTGCTAGATTGCTGTTGCATCTTTTCCATTTCAGCAAAGGGGTTGTAAGCTAACATCATATTAATTGCTCTCCTTTAAGTGTCGAATAAATGAATAACTATTGATTACATTTACTATGATGCAACAGCAATCTAGCAGGTAAAAGTGGAGAGAACCGTACTGTAATAGATAACTTTCCTCACCTTTAAAACTGCTAAGTCAAAGCTTTTCTAGAAAACCGAACACTTAATTAGGGGAAACTAGAACGATAGACTTTGATTTTCCGGGAGTTTAACTGAATAACTTTAGACCTCAAGCCGAATTACTTAATTGATTTACCGTTCTTAGATTTATAGCCTTTAAAGGATAAAGCTAAACCACCAAGAATCAATAAGCTTAAACCCGAACCGGCTCATTAACAGTTGTAATGTTAACTGTATTAATTCCAAAACCGCGTTGTGGTGAAGAAGTTTTTAAAATCAAGCTTTTAATATTAGCCGTATCGCTTTGTACCCCTAAAAAAACAGCAGAGTTATCGCGTTTCCCGGAAGAAATACCTGGCAATGAAAATGTTCCGAGTAAATTATTTTGGTCATCAAACGCAGATAAAAAAACTTCATAATCTATATTTTCACTACCACTTGCAGCAATTTGAGTTCCAGCCGCTTTCACATTTTTTTGAAAAACAATGGTTAAAGGATTTGGATTTCCTGTTGGAATAATGGTCGGACTAAAGCCTGTAAATAGAATCAAATCACCCTCCGCAAAATTGGTTTGAACTTCGGGGGTATTTTGAAAAATAAATGGTGGAGTAATATCTCCTCCAGCCGAGGGGATTTCTACAGTTAGTTCTAAACCATTAGAAGATGTTGCTGTAAATGAATCAGCCAGGAAATCATCAATATCGGGTGCTAACGGGTTCAATATTTTGTTTAAAGTTGACCATTCAATTTCGTCATTACTTTGTAAAGAATCTCTATCTTGAATAAATGTAATAGCTTTCAAAGTTTAATTTTCCTTTATTCTTAATTTGTATACAGATATTATACAGACTTTACAGCCTCATTTGAAGGGGGCTGTGTACGCTCTATTAGGGGAAACTAGAATCATAGAGTTGAACTCCATAAAACCATGCCCCGAATTGATGATTGCTACATTTGTCGTTACTATGCCTGGGACTTCCATTTGGTCTGTTTGGTAAAGTTCCCGCAGTAGCGAAGATTAATAGTTATGGATATTGGGGGTATGGTCAGCGATCATGAAACCCGATTGTAACAATTTAATCAATAATATAAATGACTACTCAAACCCCGTAAGATGATATTATTCCTGAAATGAAGTATTAGTTGATAGCAATGACATTTTCTGATGGCACAGAAGTTTTGAAAAAAGCAATTGTAGTTGGTGGGGGACCGGCCGGAACACTGATGGCATTATATCTTGCCGAAATGAACTGGAAAGTTTCGGTCTATGAGCGTCGGGATTCCTACGCTCCACTAAAGGATAGTCAGAACAGACGTACTTACAATATAGTGCTATCTCCGCGAGGTCTAATGGCTCTTAAACAAGCCAGAGTAACTTTACCAGATGAACAGATAGTTGTTCTCAAAGGTAATGTTAGGCATACTCCTTTGGGAGCGAATAAAAGTTCAGGCTTTAAGGGTAATATTTCAGTAAACCGTAATGTATTGGCGCAATATCTTTTTCATGAGGGAATAAGTCGCTTTCCTGCACAAATTCACTACTATTTTGGTCATCTTTTAGAAAATATTGATTTTGAAAACCAAGTTGCAACTTTTCAAAATGAGCAAAATGAAGTTTCCCAAGAGTTTGATTTATTGGTGGGAGCAGATGGCGTTTTCAGTACCGTTAGAAAACTAATGGTCAAACAGTTTGAGGGCTTTGAGTGTCATCAAAATCAAGATGAGATGACTTTTAAAATTTGTCAATTGGGAAAAGCAACGGAATTTTCAGAAGCCACACCAGATTGGGGAGAATGTTTCCATACTTGGTCTAGTACCCAATCTATAACTATTCTTGCACCACCTAATCCAGACGGTTCTCTTACAGGGGTTTTAATTCTGCCACAACAAGGAGAATTTACTTTTGATCAAATCAAGAGTGAAGATGATGTTGAAGCTTTATTTTCCTCGAAGTTTCCCGATATTTTTGCTGAAAAATCCTTACCACAGGAGTTGGCTCGGGATGTACTTGAGCAAAAACTATCCTACGGTGGCATAACGACAAATTGTAGTGCTTTCAATCTTGGAGATGGAGTAGTTTTAGTTGGGGATGCTGCTCATTCTGTGTGGCCATCTTTAGGTCAAGGATGTAATCTGGCATTAGAAAGCTGTCGGGTTTTGGCAGACATTTTAGCTACTCATAATGGCAATTTGGAGGTGGCTTTACCTGCCTATACTTTAGCGCGTAAGCCTGATACTGATGCTATTGGCAGAATGTCGGAGCAGGGTTTTGGTGGTAATAAGCGAGTCGGAAATGGTCTGTTTTTTGCTAAGATTATTACTCTATCCCTATTTAATAAGTTACTGCCTGCCTTTTTCGCCTTACCTGCTTTGCTTCAAATTAATCAGGCGGATGTGGGTTATGTTGCTATTGAAGCTCAGTGGAAAGCACAGGGAAGACAATTATTGGGAATTTCTCTTGGTTTGATTGTCGGAGTGATCGCAATATTAATGACAGGAATTTATGGTTGATCTAATCGTTATGGATATTAGGGGATTTGTTGGCGATCTTGGTAAAGTATCATCAGCAAGTCCAGCAGTACATGAAGCAACAAAACTTAAGTGAAAGTGCTGCAATAGTGGAAATCGTGAAACAGTTCTTCGAGGGTACGCCTGAACCCCAACCCGAACTGAAAGTCACCATCGAGGAAATTGTCACTGAGAAACTGGCAGAAACTCAGACTGAAATCTCAACTTTAAAGACACAAATGGCACAGATGCAGCAGCTTTTGGCAGAAGCCAAGTCAGGGAAATCCCCTCGAAAGTCCCGCAGTCAATCTACTCAATTAAAAGTGCAACCGTTAACACCCGAACAACTGGCTAAAAGATTAGGAGTCACGGTTGAAGTTCTTGAACAAGAATATGCCAAAGGCGACGTTAACTTTCGGATTTGGATGACGAACAGAGGGACGACAATATTGTGGCAGAAGCAAGGAGACTTGTATCATCCTCTGAAGTAATAAATTTACACCCCGTTAAAAGTGCAGTTTTACATTTATGCACTTCTTCACTTTTACAGTTTGATGCAAAATCCGAAATCGCTTTTAATCTCTGAAACCCAGGAATAAACGGGAGTCTGAGCAAAATATCTTTAAATAAAAGTGTCCTTTTGCATTTATGCACTTTTACATTTATGTACAACTACAGTTTTACACTTGTATAAATTTGCCTAAATATTGTCAGTCAGTTTAAACTAAAGAAGTCATCCGTTCAACTGGCGTTTTACCCCTTCACACTTATGCTGACCGTCAGTTCTATCTCTTTGGCTGGGGGCCAGGGAAAGACAACCGTTGTACTTTTTCTCTCCCGATGGCTAGCTTCTTTGGGTCGCACGGTATTAGTTATTGATGCTGACCCTCAATCGAGTCTGACTACATTTCTCGGATTTCAAGTTCAACCCGATAGTCCAACCCTGCTGGAAGTTCTCAAGCGTCAGGTGGACACTGCCGATGGTGTTTATGAAACTCGCCATGAGAACCTATTTCTGATCCCCTCTGATGATGCTCTTGACGCAGTTCAAGACTATTTGGCTGGAAGCGGAACCGGAGCCTTAACAATGAGACGACGGCTTAAACCTATTGAAAAGCTTTTTGACTACTGCATAGTGGACGCACCCCCACAGCGATCGCAAATTTGCCTGACTGTGATGGGGGCTTCTGATGGCATGGTGATTCCGGTGGAAGCTTCTGTGAAAGGATTACAGTCCCTCATCCGTACCCTGGAACTTGTTGATGAACTCAAGCAAGAGGATGAAGGATTCGGGGGACAGATTCTCGGTGTCATTCCCTTTCGAGATCGATGGGTGGGAAGGCAAAGAACCAAAGAAAGTCAGAGCAACATTGAAACGATGGAGCAAATCACCTCGGAATGGTTCGGTCAAAACCTGGTGCTGCCTTCTATTCGAGAGTCGGAGAAATTCAAGCAAGCCATTAACAAAGGAATGACACTCCATGAAATGGGTCAAAGTGATTTAGCTTTTGCCATTGAAGTCTTAGCCCAAAAAATCAACGCCCTAGAGGAAAATCAATGAGCGAACCCCAAGACATTAGATCAATTTTGACATCCAAATCTCGCGCCAAAGTCTCTCCCCGTGATACTTCACTGCGTTCAAAGCAAACAAAAGAGTCACCCAACTCAGAATCCGTTGAAGAAGAGGAATTCGTTGAACCTGTTAGTGTAGACGAACCCTCGCCAGAATCAGAATTGCAACAGTTACAAGCTGAACTAGAGACTCTGCCTGAAGTCGGAAAACGGTTAGCAGTTCACTTAGAAAAAGGAGTCCGAGGGGAGTTAGTGCGACTGTGTGATGAAGCCGAAATTACCCCCGAAACCTTTATTGAAGCCGCTTGTGCCATGTTACAGAATAACCCAGGGCTGAAAGAGAAGGTAATAGAAGATGCGATCATGAGATTGCAGCAACGAAAACGAGCAGGCGTGATTCGTCGAACGATTGCAATGGTGCAGAAATATTTGGGTTGATGGGTTGAATGCGTGCGCCCAGAGCGCACGCTGAGGATTGCTTACACTTGATAAAAACCAAGATACCTGCAAAATCGGACATGATGTTAAGGAATGTAAAGGTAGGGGTTATAGTTGCATTGATTAAAAAATCAGCAGACAGTAAGCTCTAGAAATTTTTATAACTTTTTGGTTTACCCCTGATTAGTAGTTAAAGACTGACCTGAGTGATCTGTTCTATCTAGAGAAGCTTATGAAGTTCCGAGAGCTAATAGCGAAAATCTGTGACAATCCGACATCTCTTACAACGTCAGAGCGTAAACGATTGGTTGATCTCCTTTTGAGAAAAGTTCAGAGATTACCTGGACTGGCTAAATCTTCACATTTAGATTTTCTTGAAGCTTTAGACAAAACTTACTGGTGGTTAAGCCGAAATATTTGCCAGTTTGAGCCACCATCAGTTAGCTCACTATCTGATGAAGAATACGAGCAACGATATGAAGAAAGCTTAACACGGTGGATTAACGGCTACCTCCGCTTTAGAATTAAAGACTTATACCAAAATCCTTCATTGAATCAAGACAACTTACCCTTAGATCAACCTATTGGTCAGAATGATGAGGGCTTTACCTGGTTGGATTTACTACCAGCAACTCCAAATGCACCAACTCTAGATGGCTTGGAAGCATATCTAGAGCAATTGCAGACAGAGAATACTGAGAGGATTTTTCGAGAATTTGAAATTTATGTTGAACAAGATTTAGAAAGACGGTTACGAGACTGTCATCCACGTCACCACCCTGACTGTAATTGTCGAATGCTATGCCAAAAAGTTCTATTACAAAATCCACCCGAAAAATTTTCCGTTCTTAGTCGAAAATTTGAGATTGGTTATCAAACTCTCGTAACTCATTGGAAAAGAAAGTGTAAGCCTCTATTGCAAGAGATTTTACTAGAATTAGGCTACTGTCCATCATCAATTAGTTCTTAAAAAGTTTTGTTTTTAGAGCCGTTATTTTTTCAAGATGTATATATGGAGATTGACATGAACGAGAAGAATTTAGAGAGAAATCATCCGATGAATTTGATTACGATTCCCCTGGGAACAGAAGCTCATCACCATGCAAGGGAATTTGCTGTTGAACAAAGCAACCCCCAAAAAGGTAAGCAAGTTTATCTGAATACTTTGGCGGTTTATGCTGTTCATCGATATTTAGATTGGATAGATATCGAAACAGATCTAAGTCAAAGTGAAAGTTGGCAGTCTACGACAAGATTATTTAATGTTGCAGATCTCGTTCTTCCTGGTATGGGGAAATTAGAGTGTCGTCCCGTTTTACCTAATGAAAAACTTGTTCATCTTCCTGTAGAAGTCAGACAAGAGCGTATGGGTTATGTTGCTGTTCAATTTAGTCAAGAACTACATCAGGTTGAACTGTTAGGCTTTATCCCTGGTGATTCTATTACTGATTTATCAGAGGAAATTCAACTCAGTGAACTGCACTCTCTTAATGATCTGATTAGTCATCTAGAGCCAACTGAGTCGAAGAAATCAATTGCTTTGCGAGAATGGCTAGTCAATAATTATCAATCTGAGTGGCTTCCGCCAAGAGAATTGATTAGTGTTTCTGGATTTATGAAAGCTAAATCTGAGATATTACAACCCTCTGTTGTCGGAGCTAAAGAAATTAATCTAGGTGGAGACTTAGTCAATCGAACTTTAGCATTAGTTGTACGTTTGACACCAACTCATACGGATGATGTTGAAATTGTGGTTCGTCTTTATCCCACAATTAAGTCGTCTTATACTGACTTGCCCTATAATGTTCAACTCTCTATAGTAGATGAAGAAGGTGCAGATTTTATGAATGCTAAAGCCACCCGATGCGAAGAGTTACTTCGCTTATCTTTTAGTGGAGTTTATGAAGAAAAATTTAGCGTGAAAATTTCATTTGAAAATAGTTGCATCATCGAGGATTTCGTGATATAGATTTTGTATTGCATCAATTCTAATTTGAAAGACTCACGGGAGAGAATAAAATGCTAATCCGATTCAAGTTAAGAAAGGCACACGAAGGAAGGTTAAGAGCAACTATTTGTATCGAAGGAAAAGAAGAGTATGAAGGTTATCTAAATGGGTCTTTAGATGAGCTTAAATCCTCTTTTGACCAGTGGCAAAAAGCATATTTGGGTCTGGAAAATATAGGGTTACGCCTTACACCAAAGCCTCAAACGACAACGGTTAGCAAAGCTGAAGTTCAGGATTTTGCTGACTCCTTTAAAAAGAAGTTTAATAAGTGGCTTAAAGGAGAAGGAGATGAAAAATGGCAAAAAGTTCTACGTAAACTGGCTGGGAAATTTGATAAAAGTTCTGAAGATGAGATTAAAATTTTTCTAGATGTAGATGAGGAAGAAAGTATTCTGCGACGTTTTCCGTGGCAAGATTGGGATTTTTTCCAGGAAAATTGTTCCACAAAAGAAGTTGTTTTATACGATAACGTAGAGTTGAATCCCGTCATTCCTCTTGCAGATGCTGTCAAAGTTTTAGTTGTTATAGGTAACAATGAAGATATCGAACAAGGCGTTCAAGAAGATCTCAATGGCCTTCGGGAACTTGAGAGAAAAAATAGAGGAGTATTCAATATTTTAGAACAGCCTACCCCCCATGAATTGCTGAGTGAACTTAGGAGCAAATCATACCAGATTTTCATTTTCACAGGACATAGTAGGAGCGATCTGAATCAGAAAATTGGTTGGATTGAATTGAGTAAAACAGATAGCTTAACAGTTTCTAAACTCAAATCTGCATTGAGTGAAGCTATTGATGGAGGATTACAACTTTGCATCTTGAATTCTTGTGATGGCTTAGGGTTTGCAAAACAACTCATTGAACTCAAACTTCCTTTGGCAATTGTGATGCGAGAGCCAGTACCGGATGATGTCGCCGCCAAATTTTTACGAGTGTTTCTTGACGAATTCTCTAGTGGCCAATCATTTTTTAAATCTTTCCGTGAGGCACGAGACCGATTGGAGGGTTTTAGTCTTCAATATCCTGGTGTTTGTTGGTTGCCAACTATATATACAGGTATTGAGGAAGAACTGCCTACATGGTCAAGGCTCAGGGGTCAATACATTGAATCTAAACCACTGCCAAATCCACACTCAAAAAAAATCTGGAGACAATGGTCTTTTCTAACAGGAGTGGCTTTCACTTCAATAGCCGCCTTTATAGCTATATGGGTAATTAGAGATGGTGAGCCAATTAATCCACATCCTGAACTATTTAGTTTAGGAGATAAAAATCTAACTCCTG
>JBCBCI010000170.1:0-7954 GCA_038530755.1 Cyanobacteria bacterium J06592_8
ACTGAAAATGGAACACATTACGGGGTCGAAATCCTGGGGCAAGTTTTTGATAATCTGGGAGATGAAGGACTCTCTCGTGACGACTGGATTAATGATTTTGAATGTATTAGCGGTCGTTTTGTAATTGAAGAAATCTCGCTTCTAGACCTTCTATCAATGGAGAACTAAAAAATGTCTACTGTATTTGATTTATTAAAACGGATTCAAAAAAGCCCAGGAATGTATCTGGGATATCCATCAGTGAATAGTTTATTTATGCTGCTTAATGGTTATGAAATCGCTCGTCGAGAATTGGGAGTCGAACTAACGGAGGAAGAAGAACAATTTTACCAAGAGTTCCAGCCGTGGCTACAGCAAAAATTAGGAGTCAAATCAGTAACCTCTTGGGCTAAGTTGATCATGCTGTCTTGCCATGATGAGAAAACCGGATTTGAGCAATTCTTTAAACTACTTGATGAATTTAAAAATCAACATCAAAAATCTGAGTGGATTGGTGCTTAGTCGATTTTTTCAGGATTGGGATCAATTGGAGAAAATATTGGTATGAAGGATTTGCCTGCTACTTAGCAAGAATCTTGTATTGAAAATTCAATGGAAGCAATTATTGATTATCGAGGTAAAACACCAGCTAAGACAACATCAGGTATTCCTTTTATAGTTTTTCCCAATTGTCGCGCCTCACGTTGACTGAGTACAAAGCAGCCTTCTCAGCCAGAGAATATGACCTTTTGTGTCCTTCTGAGGATGTGCATAACTTAGCTTCTCCAGGAGATATGTAAGGTTGGAAGCCATCAAATTCTGAGTTTCCAACTTTCATTCCTCTTAGGAGCTTCTATATATATGATCAAGTTATTCCAATCCAGTGTGCTTGGTATTATTGGTGCTGCCTTATTCAATATTATTCCAGTTTATGCTCAAACTTCTGCTCAAACCATTCAACCCATTTCTAACCGCTATCCATCTACTTCTGAGCTAAAAATTTATTTTCAAGCTCCAACCTCAAATTCAGAAGTTCCAGACAATGGAACACCGAATTCTGAAGGAACCGCTTCTCGCAGTGGCAGTTGCATCGCTAAAGACATTCCATTAACCATTGTAACAGGTCAGTCTGAGACGTTAACCTTAACTGCGAGTAGCCATCCCACCTTTTTCGTTTATGTTCCTTATACTTCTTCTGAGGTTTCCTATGGTATTTTTACACTCTATGATTCACAAACTAAACAGGAAGTTTGGAACGTTGTTTTTCAACTCCCGACAGAACCAGGAATCCTCAGTATTCCCTCACCTAAAAATGCAAGTGCTTTAGAAATTGATCAAAGCTATCGCTGGTTCTTTGAACTGAATTGTGAAAGCCAGAATGGAACTGAGCCACAACCCCTGATGGTTCAAGGTACTGTTAAAAGAATTTCCAGTCAGGCTTTTGAGGCTGATTTAAGCACAGCAACACCACTCGAAAAAGTCAATATTTACGCGGCTCAGGGATTATGGTATGATGCTGTCGCATTACTGGCAACTTTACAACAAAAAGACCCCAGCAATTCTCAACTGAAAACGCTTTGGGTCGAATTGTTGAAAGCCTCAAATTCTCGAAAATTGGAGCCAATTTATCAGGAGTCTTTAGTGGGAAATATAATTCTAGATTTCTAACCCTCAGATCAAGATTTGATCGGTTTTCACCCGAGAGAGAAGTGAATAGGACAGTCTCCTCTGAGGATTTTGACTGGCTTACACTTGGAAAGCTTAAAAGTGAAAGTAAACACCGAAACAATGTAAATTTAATGCTTGCTTTGGCTGTGAAAACTGGAATAAATGTCCGCTATTTTGCAAAATACTGTTCTAAAAGATCGGTACCGTCTTCACCCATCTGCTCTAATTCTCGTTCAATTAGCATTAATGCCATTCTCGTTGGTTTCGTGCGTCCGTTTTCCCAATTATTAACGGTTTGAAAGACTACACCGAATCTTTGTCCGAACTTTTCTTGAGATAAACCTAAGCGATGTCTGAGGGTGCGAACTAAAACTGGGATTTCCGAGGTAGTAACTGACATAGCAATCAATGGAAAAAACTCTATCTTTAGAATAGACAGTCCCGACCGGGAGAGTCAACCGTAGTCTCACTGAACTTTGTAGATGTCGTGATGATCAAAACAAGAATAATTTCAGTAAAATTACGGAGATCTGGATTGAGGTTAAAATTAATGCTTTCTCTCCACCATCGAAAACAGTTAGCGAGGGCCAGCTTGAATCGCACTATTCGCAATGGCTTTCAAATCTTCTAACGATCCATTTTTTAAGGTGACTCGATAGAGAATATTTTGATATCTCCACTCCACTAAAGCCGTACAATAAACATCACAGCCATTATAATATTGACCTTCAATGCCGTTCGCCAGTACAACAGTTTGATATTGGTTTCTCGGGTCTGATTTAGGAGGTGGAGGTGTAGAAATTCCCCAGGTTTCCGCACTCATTCTGCCATGAGTACAAAGCTTAGTTTGACAATTGGGTGTGACCATAAAGTTAATGTAATAACCTTGGGAATTAACTTTTTCCTTGAAATAAACACGACCACGACCCGAGGGAAAAGCAGAGGGAAGTAAAATCGGGATAGAGAGTTTAGGTTTGATTTTCGCTTTAATTGTTTGAACGGGAACGGGTGTATCAGCCTGAACAACTGGAGAGAAAAAGAATGTAGAAAGGGTACAAAGACCCAAGCTTGTGAAAACAGTTAATACTTTGTTTTTCAATAGAGTTCGTGTAAATTGAGCGGTTAACATGGAATTTTCTAGAACCGGAACAGAAAAGAACTTCTACTTCTAGCTTAGAATTTCCAACGTTGATTAGCCAATTGTAGGATTACGGAACTTTTGGGTTAAAGCTTGTACTCGAAATTCTCAAAACTTCCGTGAAATTACGGAGACTCAAATTCTGAAATCAAAAAAAAGACCGACAAACCTAATGAACGAGCTTGCCGATCTAATATTTATTTCTGGATTATTGTTTGATTATTTCGTGAGGGAATAAAGCCTAGCTGAGGGCTTTGTCAATCGTTGCTTTTAAATCAGCGTCTTCAGGAGTAACTTGAGGTTCAAAGCGAGCCACAACTTCACCATCACGTCCGACAACAAACTTCCCAAAATTCCAGGCAATATCGTCTCCTTCGCCAATCAGAAATTTGTACAGCGAACTGCGGTTTGCTCCGTTAACGTCCTGCTTTTCAAGGAGGGGAAAATCAACGTCGTAATTACTTTGAGTAAAAGTTTTGATTTCTTCAGCAGTTCCGGGTTCTTGCGCCCCAAATTGATTGCAGGGAACCCCAACAATTTCAAGGCCGCGATCGCCAAATTCCTTGCGTAGTGCCACTAAACCGCTATACTGAGGCGTGAGACCACATTTGCTCGCAACATTGACGAAAAGAATGACTTTGTTGTTGAGAAGCTCAGGGGAGAGCGGCTGTCCTTCCAGGGTTTTGAGATCAGTGGGTAAAGGCATATTTGATTAGACCTGATACGACAGCTTTTATTATCTGACATTAAGGGGACAGCTTCACCTCTGTTTTAAAAGAATCGACGGAAATCTCCGGATCAGGTATACTTAAGTAGGGACTTTTTAAGCATTTAGTCCCTAGAATAACGAGGTAAACCCAGTAATGAACTCCCCTGCTGATCGCGATCGCTACATCACCTTCATCGAAGACATCGTCACCAGCATTCTCAAAGGAAAAATCGCGTCAAAAGAAATAATCTATCGTCGTCTCGTTGATGAACTCACCCCAGGGACAGGAGAAATATTTGAACGCTGCTTAATCGAAAAAGTCAGTTCCCTAGAGTCCTTAGTTGAAAACGAATCGGACGAACTCAAACACGCCAAAGCCACTCGCCAACTCCGGGCGATCAAAATGTTACAACAAGCTTCTGAACAATGGCAAAAAAGTCATCAATCTCAAAATAAATGCAGCACCGCTGTTCAAGAAATTCTCAACGCCGAACCCTCTCAACGCTTGGCCGTTCTTCTGCAAATTCTCGATCCGAATCAATCCTATATTTTCAAACATCCGCAAATTAAACAACTGGCTCAAGCCCTCCAACGAGAAGCCGAGAAGCTTACAGATGAGTCAGAAGCTTTTGAACTGCGTCAGTATGCGGCTGGACTCCTCGACGGTTTAAAAGCTGTCACAGAACTCGAACCCTATTTTATTAGTTGGGTTTATGAACTTCCCAACCGCGCCCTCGGTTTTGGGGAAGTGTCTGCTAATTATGGCCCTTGGACAAGCTGGGCGAAACAGGTGAGTAGTCCCCTCGCCAAAGATCTCTTCGCCAAACAAGCCCAAAATCAATCCGCCGCTATCGTTGCTCAAGCTCAAAATACCATCGACTGGAAAGCATGGGTAGCGTTGATGGTGCTATTGCGAGACTTACAAATGGGGTTAGTCGCCTGGTTTGACAAACAAGCCTACAGCGCCAAAGCCGGACAAAATTTGTCTGGGGTCACGTTTATGGTGTTTGCGATGATTTGGGGTGAACTCAGTAGTGGGTTTAAAGCTGCATCTATGCAACCCGAACAAGAATGTCTCTCTCAAGTCTGTTTTCAAATCACTTTGCAAATATTACGAGCATTTGCTCAACGGGATAATTTTCCGCTTTATGGTGGCGTGTTTGCATCCTTTTCGGGTGAGGGATTTCGAGAAACCATTAATTATCTCAATCAACCCTTAAATTTTGTCGAAAATGTACAAGAAAAAGCTCGAATTCTAACCATATTAGGTTACTCTCAACAATGGATGGGGAATAGTCAGCAAGCATTTACCTTTCATCAAGACGCTTTAGAACTTGCTCGTCAAACCGAAGATCGAGCCTGTGAAGTGGCAAACTTGAATCATTTAAGTCGATTAAATTGGCAACAAAAAAACTATGAAGACGCGATCGCCTTGGCTCAACGGGCGTTAATCTTGGCTCGACAAATTGGCGATCGCAGAGGAGAAGCGCACTGTTTAGTCAGTTTAGGATTTTGTAATATTCTGGTACTGCGACAGGAACGAACTGTTAATTTTGAGCAGCTTGAACCCTCTATTAGTTATCTCGAACAAGGTTTAAAACTCTCCGAAAAATTCAATGATTTACTCAATCAAGCTTTGAGTGCAATGGGTTTAGGAATTGCCTATGTTACCCTAGAACAACCGACTCAAGCCGTTCCCTTTTTAGAGCAAGGATTATCTGTTGTACAGCAAGCCGGAGATCAAGATTTAAAAGCATTAGGAAATGCTTATTTAGGAGAAGCCTATTATCAACAACATCGCGAAGATTTAGCAGTGTATCATGGGTGTTTGGGAATGTATTTACTCGAACAGCGAGGCAATCCCCAATGGCAACAAGCGGCTGCATTAGTAATGATTTTACAAGGGAAATTAGGAGAAGAAACCTTTCAGAAAACCCTCTCAAAATATCGCTCTCAGTTTGTCGCTCAAATCGGAGTAGATGGCTTCGATCATTTACCCCATTTAATTCAAGATTATCGCCAGCAAAGATAGTTACTCCTTTCGGATTATATAGAATGCGATCGCTGTCCATTAGAAGTTATCATATTTCTTAATAAAGCGATCGCGCAAACTTTGCAATGATCGATTTAATGGCAGAACAAATTATTTAAGGAATCTTTCGATTATGGCAGGTTATGATCCTCAGTTTCTAGGTAATAACATTACCCTTCCCATTCCCACCTTTACTCCCTCTCTCGCAGGTGAAGTTCTCCACAACTCTTTGCTAGATAATGAGATTCTCGCCCACTACGTTAACTACTCAATTATCACTCATCGTACCAGACGTTCACCCTTGATTGCTTGCGTTAATATTGACCAAAATCTCCGGAAAAAAGTCCCCCGAACAAAAGATTGGAAAATTGACAGTCGCATTGGCGCAGAGTTTCAACTTAATAACGACTATTATCGTCGAAATCCCTGGGATCGAGGCCATTTAGCGCGACGCGGAAGTATGGCTTGGGGAGAAACAACACGGGAAGCCAAACACGCTTCTGACGAAACCTTTTACTATTCTAATGTTTCGCTACAACACGCTAACTACAATCAAGATGAATGGTTAGCATTAGAAAATTGGGTTTTTGATCTAAATTTAGATAGTAATGGGAAAATAACCGTTTTTACGGGGCCTGTTTATGGAGAATTTCCCCGCACAATTACACCGCCAGGACGAGAACCTGCACTGATTCCTTCCGCATTTTTTAAAGTCGTTTGTTTTGTTAATAAAGATACTAATGACCTGGATGTTCGAGCCTTTCTAATGCTTCAGGATAAAGAAGCCTTAACCGATAAAGAAGGGCATGAAATGTTTAATTTTCAAAACTATCAGGTCACAATTACTGAAATCGAAAACCTAACAGGATTAGAATTTGACAATGATATTTATGAGAAAAATCCTCTCCTTTTCAATGAGAATCCTGAAAAACGAGAAGAACTAAATATTGAACAATTCCCCGAACGGATAGAAGTTGATGAACCCGAAGAAATGGTGTCATCCACTGAACCGAGAGATGCGATCGCAGATGATGAAGTTCCCGTTTTTATTGCGGCGGCGATGGTCAATCCTGCTGGCGATGAACGTGAATTTGAGTGGGTTTCGATTATCAATCTTTCCTCCGAACCTGTGAATTTAGAAGGCTGGATATTATCTGATATTAAGCATGACCCCTTACAACTCAACCAGGTTTTAAGCGAGTCTGAACGTGTTCTAAAACCGGGCGAAGCCGTGAAAATACAGCCGCTGAGTCCAGTTATGTTATCAAACAAAGGAGGAATAATTAGTCTCTATGAAAAACCACAATCAAATCAATCCAAAGGTAGACGAGTTGACCGAGTTCAATATAGTAAAGCCGAAGCCGAGATCCAAGGAATTCCCGTTAGATTTCTCTCTCGGAATCGTTGAGAATTGGATGAAAAATATTAACCTTAGCTCACTACTTAATTAGAAGATTGACAGGAGTGTGAGGGATTGGGTTGACGCTGAACTCCTGTTTTTGTCGGGTCATAACCCACTAAAATCACCTCACCTTCTTCTGTTCGTATCCAACCTCACGCCGGAACAATTAACACTTCACATTGTATTTAATTTGGCACGTATCTGCTTTACACCTGAATAATATCAATATCAAAGCGCAATTGACTGGCTGTTAGACCTTGAACTAACCCAATTAAATCACCATTTTGACTGAAAATACCTGCTCCTGACCCAAATTCTCCTAGATCAACATCGCTAACTGTTACGTTATCAGTTTCGCTTACAAAAATGAAATCTTCCGCTTGATTAAAATCAGTAATTAATCCAAAGTCACTATTTCCTGAACCAATGTAATAAGATAGAGGAGAAACCCCAACGACAAGAGTATCAGCTCCTTCTCCTCCAACAAGGGTATCGATTTCACCAAATCCAGGATTTGTGGTATTTTCGGGGTCAACTCCAACAAGTAAATCACCACCTTTATCTCCTGAGACTAAGTCATTTCCTGCATCACCAAATACAAAATCATCGCCTTGACCTCCGAAGACTAGATCATTGCCTTCTCCTCCATCTATAAAATCATTCCCTAAATTGCCAAAAAATTGGTCATCTCCTCCAAGAATATCAATAATTTCATCATCATCTTTGCCTCCGTAAATGAAGTCATTTCCCAGACCACCACTAAGAAAATCAGACCCTTGATTTCCAAAAATCAAATCATCTCCTTCTTGACCAAAAAGAGTGTCATCACCTTCTAAACCAAAGACAGAATCGATACCTTCTCCACCCGATAATTCATCATTGCCTACGGTTCCTAAAATTTCTGTCATGGTCAAAATTTCCTCAAAATACAATAGCTGGATAACAAGAAGTAAAATACTCAACGCCAACGCAAAGCTTTTGGCGTGGGCTTTATCCCTAATCTAAGTGTCTGGAAACAACATAAGT
>JBCBCI010000171.1:0-7900 GCA_038530755.1 Cyanobacteria bacterium J06592_8
GTCAATGCAACTACCGTTTTACGAGGTCGAGAGCAACAGCTTTGTATTATCCCACAAAATTTAATTGAGTTTTGGAATGTTTATACTCGCCCGGTGGATAGAAATGGTCTAGGACATACTTCAGTCGAAGCAGAAGTGGAAGTGAGTCGCTTGAAAGGACTTTTTCGGCTTTTACCCGATACACCATTAATTTACTCTGAATGGGAATCGCTAGTGGTAACTTATGATGTGAAGGGAGTGAGTGTCCATGACGCTAGGTTGGTTGCTGCAATGCGAGTACATGGGTTGACACATATTCTGACTTTTAATACTCGTGATTTTACTCGTTATACTGAAATAATAGCAGTACATCCCACAGAAATGCGATCGCCTGAAAATCTCTAATGTATAGATCGGCGTATGAGTCCAAGAAAAGCAGATTCTAGGTTTTGCAAAGATCTGGAATGATCAAATATAAATCTGATTTTGTAATTTTCTGTTTCCCAGAAATATCTCCACTTAACCTGATACTTCTGTTGAACAACTTAAACTATTCTCTGGAATCGGTAAACAAACGGTAAAACAGGTTCGTCCTGACTCTGACTCTACCGTAATCATCCCTTGATGTCGGTTGCGAACAATACGACTAACGACATCTAACCCCATTCCTGAACCTTTTCCCATGTCTTTTGTTGTAAAAAAGGGTTCAAAAATCCGAGTTTGAATATCAGCCGGAATACCCGCGCCAGAGTCGATAATTTCGACACGAACATGATTCCCATCCCGACAAGTTTGAATTTCTAATCTTCCTTTCTCGTTCATCGAGTCAATGGCATTATCAATTAGGTTTGTCCAGACTTGATTCAGTTCACTTCCGTAGGCGCAAATTTTCGGTAACGTGCGGTCATAGTTACGATTAACGCTAACGCCATGTTTGAGTTTATAGGAAAATAATTTCAGGGTATCTTCTAACCCGTCGTGAATATCCACAAACTGCTGAACGCCTCGATCTAGATGAGAATAGGATTTCATTGAGTGTACTAAATCCGAAATCCGTTCGGCTCCTCGCAAGCCATTTTTAATCATCGACATCACATCAAAAGATAACGCTAACCAGCGAATGCCCTGATCTCGTAGTTCACTGGGATGATTCCGCCAACGTTGGGTTAGTTTCTCTAAGGTTTCCACCTCTATTCCCGCTGAGGCTAGAGGTTCAGCCACTTTCCACGCCTCCTTTACGCCATAATCTTCTAGCCAGTCGAGGAGTGTATCTTCGCGATCGCTTAAGGTTAAAGCATCGACTGTTTGATGTAAAATAATCTCATAACCCTGATCTCGTGTGGTTTGCCATTCTTGGGTATGTTTGGGGTCAACTTGTTCTTGTCCATAAACGAGGCTCATCCGTTCCAATTCTTGAATAGCAGGAACCACATCTTTGAGGGCGCGAACTAAAGCTGCGGCTGGATTATTCAGTTCGTGGGCGAGTCCGGCTGAGAGTGTTCCTAATGCTGCCATTTTTTCTCGGTTGCGGATGAAAGACTCTAAACCCCGCAGGCGACGGGCAACTTCTTGAAAAATACTCCGTTCAAAACCCCGACATTCATGTAATAGGCTGAGAAAATCACAGCCATTGATTTGATAGAGTTGACAATCGGTGAGGGTTCGCATTGAGACGAGCATCGGTTCATCTGTCAAAACTGGAATTTCTCCAAAAAAAGCAGGGGCTTCGTGATTCCCAATCGGCATCTCTACCCCTTCACTCATCCGCGTAATACTCACTCGCCCTCTTAACAGAATTAAAAAGCCGTTGGGACTGCCACCTTCTTCTATTAACACTGTTCCCGCAGAAAGATTTAGTTCTTTAGCGCGATCGCAAACCCATTCTAATTTGTCTTTCGGGAGTTGTTGGAAGGGTTCAAGGGCGAGCAATTCATCGACACACAGCATAGCTCTCCTTATAAATTACTCAGATGACGGTGAACAAACTGAACACAAATACTCCCTTCTCCCACACCAGAGGCGACTCGCTTAACTGAACCGTGACGCACATCTCCGACTGCAAAAATTCCCGCTACATTTGTTTCGAGTAAGTAGGGATTTCGTTCTAGCGTCCATCCGGGTGGGCGTTCGCTATTAAGGGTATAGTCTGTTCCGGTGAAAATAAAGCCGCGTTCGTCTCGTTCGATTAATCCATCTAGCCACTCAGTTCGCGGAACCGCCCCAATAAAAATAAACAACGACTTGGCGGGTCGAGTTTGGATTTCTCCGGTTTGAGAATTTTCAATCACGAGCGCTTCTAACTGACTGTCTCCTTTCGCTTCAGTAACGCTAGAGTGAGTACAAACTTCAATATTATCGGTTGCTTCAATTTGATCAATTAGATACTGAGACATACTTTTAGTTAGAGAGTCTCCTCGTACCAACATAATCACTTTCTCCGCAAATCGAGAGAAATACATCGCGGCTTGTCCGGCGGAGTTCGCCCCTCCCACGACAAAAACTTCTTCACCCGAACAGGCGATCGCTTCGGTTTGAGCCGCCCCATAATAAACGCCCGCGCCTGAAAACTTGTTGATACCCGGAACCTTTAACCGCCGCCAAGAAACACCAACTGCTAAAATTACCCCATGACTCGTCAGTTCGCTACCATCAGCAAGGGTCACAATACGATAATCATCTTTGAGGCGAATACGGGTTGCTTCTTGAGGCGTGAGAATTTCTACGCCAAATCGTTTAGCTTGCGTTACCGCACGTCGGGCTAAATCTCCGCCACTCAGTCCAACTGGAAAACCCAAATAATTCTCAATTCGGGAACTGGTTCCAGCTTGACCGCCGGGTGCTTCTCGTTCGATCATCACCGTTCGCAGTCCTTCGGAGGCACCATACACTGCCGCCGCTAGTCCGCTAGGCCCTCCCCCAACAATAATTAAATCGTAAAAAGGGTTTGTGGCTTGAGTCTGTAAGCCTATTTTTTCCGCAACTTGTCGGTTATCCGGCTGAGACTGACATTCCCCATCTGCAAATAGAACGATAGGTAAACGGGTTGTTTCTACTTTAGAATAGGTGAGAAGTTTCTTGGCGTCGGTGTCTCGTTCAATATCCAGCCAACGGTAAGGAATTTGGTTGCGGGCGAGAAAGTCTTTAATTCTGTGGGAGTCAGCAGACCAGCGATCGCCAATGACTCGAATTCCCTGAAACTCTGGATGGAAATGAGCCAGCCAATCATTCAACAAATCATCTAATATCGGATACAGCTTTTCTTCCGGCGGGTCCCAAGGTTTGAGGAGATAATAGTCAAGTCTGGCTGCATTAATAGCGCGAATGGCTGCATCGGTGTCAGCATAAGCAGTGAGTAAAACCCGCTTGGCTTCTGGAAACACCTCAATCGCTTTCTCCAAAAATTCTACGCCTGTCATCTGCGGCATTCGTTGATCGACCAGGAACAAAGCAACAGTTTCTTGGCGCAGCGTCAACTGTTCTACAACTTCAAAAGCCGCTTGTCCGGAGTCGGCGCGTACAATTCGGTAGCGATCGCCATATTGTCGGCGCAGATCACGGGCGATCGCACTCAAGACTTCTGGGTCATCATCAACGGTGAGAATTAAGGGCTTGTTCATTTTGAGGCGTCATCTAAAATGTATCGAAGAAAGGCATAAGCTTTACCTACGGGTAGCCGGATTGACTCTCCTTTATACTCTATAATGTAGTCGCCCATAACTTTTGGGCAAGCAGTACAAGTCAAAACATTATTCTTTAAGGCATCAACACTTAGCGTTAAGATTTGTTGGTTCAGCCATTGTTCAAATGCTTGCAGATTTGGGGAAGATTGAGCGGGAGTATTCATCGTTGAGTCGGAGGATTTTTGAATCTCGCTCGATTATTATATCAGTTCTGAGTAAGCTCAAACGAGATGATGTTTAGTCAGAGAATAATCAATTTTATTTGAAATAGACTCAATACATACTTTGGGCATCCTGTCAAGTTGGGTCTCAAGTCTGACTGAAAAACTCGTGCATCGCAATTTGAGATTCGGGGATAATTTTCGACTTTGTCAAGGGGTGAAGCGACGAAGCTATTAGGGTTTGAGGTGTTTCAATCTGGGAAAATTACCTTGTAGTCACACTTATCCTCTATTTTTATTAAAATTCAGAATACCATAGCCGCTGAAAGAACGCAAGCTCGTTGCTTATTGAGACTAATTTTTGAGTTAAGTTTTGTAAAATCGGGGCATTGATAGAAAGTTCAGAAGTAAAGCTGAGTGAGAGATTATTGGAACTTATGATTTTTGACCTTTGGGGAAGAAAGTCAGGGTTTTGAAGAAATCGATTTTTTTAGCTGGGGAATATTTTCGAGTTGGGAGAGGAAGTTATTTGCGATCGCATTACCTAGAGAATATTATTGAGGAAATTCAACCTTTCTCACCCAAGGGGTTGGATAGGGTTTCTCGACTTGAACGTTATAAATCTTTTCCATCCCTGCAATCAATTTTTCTGTAGGGCGATAGAGCAAAACATCACTAAATTCTTCGAGTTTAGGTAAGACGGGAACTTGAGATTCAGGCATGAGTTGAACTTTAACGTTACCTTTGAGTTGATGGAGTAACGACATGATTCTTCCCGGTTCTTCGTCACTAATTATAAGAGGAGATGGAGATTGATTGATAACTTGGGCGGCGATGGGAATATCTCGACTTTTTGCATAACTTTTATGCCACCAAACCGGATAGACTGAACTGACAGTACAAGATAAAACGCCAGCGAAAATCAGAAGGTATAATCCCCATTTCCAACGCGATTTGTGTCGAGTGACCGTTGTGAGTTTTTGAGTGAAGAGATAGGCAACAGCAATTTGAATCCCTAAATAACAGGGCATGGCATATCGGGCGATGGTTGAACCTCGACCTCCTAAAATTAAATCAGGTAAAATTAGAATCATTCCCGGAACGCCGATGAGAGTTAATATAAACAGCCAGGTTTTCTGCGGTGTGGTTTTAATTAAAAAGTAGAGGGCGTAAATAGATAACGCCAACGTGAAATACAAGGTAATATTGAGGAGGCTAATGCCTTGATTAACATCAAAGAAAATTCGGTTTAAATTCAGCAGCCAATATAACGGTAAACCGGGGCGAGGAACCAGGCGAGATTCTGTATTTTCGAGAAAAGAGTCTAAATTTTGAACAAAAATAAGTAGCCAAGGCGTGAATAAGAGAAAACCCAAGAAGTTAGACAGGAGATAGGGAATAATAAACCTTCGTTGTCGCGCCTGTTGAGTCAGAAAAACATAAACTCCCTGTCCGCAACAGACAAAAATTGAAAATAAATGACTATATAATCCTAAACCGACGCTGAGTGCATAAATTCCCCAAGCTAAAACTTGAGATTGAGAAGATTTTTGAGTTTGACTGACTCGTAACGCTTGCAATAACGCTGCACTTGAAAGTAAGATTGTTACAGACCAAAGACTATAGGCTCTGGCTTCTTGGGCATAGAGAACATGAAACGGAGAAATCGCCACAAATGCGATCGCCATCCCACTCACAGACCGCGACTGAAACAACTCCCAACATAACCAATACATTGCCGGGAAAATCAGTAAACTAATTAGAGCGGATAAACTTCTAATTGTTGTAATAGAATGAGAGAAAGTTTGCATCCAAAACCGAGCCGAGAGAAAATAGAGTGGGGAATGTTCGGGATGTTGAGTTAAGGCTTGAAACGAATCCTGTAAGTTTCGTTCTGAGGTTGGGTATTGATAAATATTGAGTAAATTTTCGACAGTTTCCGGCCAGCCAATATAAAATTTTTCAAAAAACTCCTCTTGCGTGTATCCAGAAATTCTAAACGAAGTTTGAACCTCATCATACCAATACACTTTATGACCCAGATGGAAAAATCGAAACCCAATCCCAATCAGTAAACAGAGTAAAATCGCAATTGTAAATCCCTGACTCAATATTATCTTGTTTTTCATTCAGTTGATTGCTAATTAATTCAGAAGTGTATCACCTGAAAATATGGGCTGAAGTCATGTTAAACTGAACCGAGTTAGATAGCAAGTTCTTGAGAAAAATCTATGTATGAAGCTTTCTGGCTGAACAGAATACATTCATCCAGTCCATTTGAATGGACTTAGCTTTTTAGACCGGAAATTCATTTCCGGGTATATAACTTGAATTTAGGTAAAGAGGAGGTATTGCTCTTTTGGCGTCATCTCTTTATACTGAATGCTGACTCCGAGAAGTGTAGAGTGACACTGCTCAACCCCGCATACCATCGATCAAACATGACAACGCTTAATTCAATTTGGCAACAATTAACGTTTATGCAATTCTACCCCGCCCAGTGGCGTAGTGGTAGCCTCGTTTATCGCCTCAGTGGTTGTCTGCGAAGCTGGCGACAGGGTAGCTGGTTAATGCAGTGGGGTGAACCGCTTGGCGCACTCCTGATGGCGGCAGTTTTTGGTTTAGCCCCGTTTGTCGGTACGGCCTTAATAGGGGTTTTATTAATTGCTTGTGCGGGGTTTTGGTTTCTCTTAACGCTGAGTGATGACCCTTCAGAAACTGCTTTTACACCGATTCATCTGCTGATATTGTTGTACTGGGGAATTGCGGTAATGGCAACGGCGTTATCTCCAGTGAAGAGTGCGGCGTTATCAGGTTTAATTAAATTAACGCTCTATTTAATGCTATTCTTTTTAATGGCAAGAATATTGCGATCGCCTCGAATTCGTTCGATTTTTATTACCTTTTATCTCCATATTGTTCTAATTGTCAGTGTTTATGGGTTGCGACAATGGTTTTTTGGTGTAGAAGCATCCGCGACTTGGGTTGACCCGACTTCTGTTCAAGCTGATTTAATTCGAGTCTTTAGTTACTTAGGAAATCCGAACTTATTGGCGGGATATTTATTACCTGCTTGTGCATTGAGTGTGGCGGCGATATTTGTGTGGGAAGGGTGGATATCGAAAGCTTTGGGATTAACGATGACGGTTGTGAATTGTGCCTGTTTAGTCCTAACTTTTAGTCGCGGTGGCTGGATTGGGTTTGTGGCTTTAATGTTTACTTTGGCTCTACTATTACTGTATTGGTTGAGTATTAACTTTTCACCCTTTTGGCAACGTTGGGCGTTACCGATGGGAGTTGGGAGTTTAGCTGGACTGTTAATATTAGCGGTTGTAACGGTTCCGGCTTTGCGATTTCGGGTGGCGAGTATTTTTGTGGGGCGAGAAGATAGTAGTAACAACTTTCGGATGAACGTTTGGGCGGGTGTGATTGAAATGATTAAGGCTCGTCCAATTTTGGGAATAGGCCCCGGTAATGATGCCTTTAACCTAATTTATCCCCTCTACATGAGACCTCGTTATAGTGCTTTGAGTGCCTATTCTGTGATTTTAGAAGTGGCAGTGGAAACCGGAATTATTGGGTTAAGCTGCTTTCTGTGGCTACTGGTGGTGACACTCCATCAAGGCTGGATACAACTGCAACGGTTGCGAGAACAGAGAAATAGTCAAGGCTTGTGGTTAATCGCGGCGATCGCGACAATTGTTGGTATGATGGCGCATGGGGCTGTAGATACGGTGTGGTATCGTCCCCAAGTTAATACGTTGTGGTGGTTTGCGGTTGCTTTAGTTGCGAGTTTCTATCAACCTTCTCGAATGATCAATAGAACGTTAGACGAGGTTTCGTCAGAAATTTAGGGAGAAAAATTGACAAAATCTTAAAAGGTTTGCGTCAATCAAGAATCAGAAATCAAGTAGGGAAAAGTGCATAACTTAATCATGTTCAGACATAAGTGGTAATGTATTGTTTCTTAGCATCTACTCTATGAAACGAACTTCTCTGACCTCCTTTCTCTGGCTAACGGCTTTGGTTGGATGTTCTGGACTGTTAACAGGAACACCTCAACCTGTTAGCGGACAGGCT
>JBCBCI010000172.1:0-7892 GCA_038530755.1 Cyanobacteria bacterium J06592_8
CAGATGAAACCTGAGTCCAATGGTTCTATCAACCCGCTATTAAAGAACTTAGTTCAAAGAGATCATCTCGAAACTCCAGTACCGAGAATCCCCATACAAGCTCAACTAACTATCGGTGCGCCTGGAGATAAATATGAACAAGAAGCAGATCAAGTGGCTCACAATGTTGTCGAGCAGATTAATGCTCCTGCACCCAATTCTACCCAGTCAGATGCTAGCGTACAACGGGAAATGGTCGCGGAAGACGATCAGATGCAGATGAAACCTATCGTTCAACGACAAGAATTAGATGGAGGTGTAGAGGCTCCAACAGAGATAGAATCCTCAATTAATCAAGCCAAAGGGAGCGGACAATCCCTTGATGCAGATTTAGAACAGTCAATGGGAAAGGCAATGGGGGCAGATTTTAGTGGAGTGAAAGTTCATACAGACAATCAAGCCGATACATTAAATCAGTCCCTTCAAGCTAAAGCGTTTACCACAGGACAGCACGTTTTCTTTAAGAAAGGCGAGTATCAACCTAGTAATAAAGGAGGACAAGAGTTAATCGCCCATGAACTAACTCATGTTGTTCAACAGAATAGCATACAAAGGGCGACAATTCAAAGGATAGACGATGTCCACCAAGAAGAGGGCCATTCTATACCTGTTGAGAGAGGGCGTATTATGCCTCATCAACCAGAAAGTTCTGTCGTAACACAAGATCAAGTAGAGCTTGGCCAGTCTGGAATCTACCCAATCTATGAAGAATCTGGCAATATTGAACGACGCCAACAACAGGTTAAGTTTTTACGAAGAAGTGCAAAACTTGCGGCTGTGCGTTGGAAGCAATTCGTTCAGCAAATTGTTGACAATACTAATCTATCTCTAGATCCTAATCCAATTGGATCAACAGATGTCTCAGAGAAAGAAAAACCCTGTCACCATACAGGTTTTGACTATATTATCAAATCAGAGGGTCGATCTATGGAAAAAGCCCAAGATGTAGCCAATGATTGGAACGAAGGCGTTGCATTGTCTTTGATGGATGTCCTTCGTGCAACAATTAGCTGTAAAAATGATCAGGTGATTGATGAAGTGATGTACCAAGTCGAGGCTTTAGATAGAGAAATTTTAGAAGAATATGATGGAGTTGCATCTATTGATGGAATGAATTTTTATGACAGAAGATACCTAGACAAACGAACTGAGATGTCAAATGGGAAAGGCTATGCAGATATAAAATGCAAAATCCCAATCCGATATGTGAATGTGACAACAGATGGGAGACCCTACACTGCTGTCATCCGGGCCGAGTTGATTGTTTTGCATGAACAATTGGCAGATGCTAAAGAAAAAGGAGGACACGCATTTTACGATGTTACTAGAGCAGCAGTTGATGCTCCTGAAGTATCAACTCAGGCCCCCGAATCACCTAAATCACCTAAACCTAAGATGATGGTAATTGATGGTAGCAAGGATAGCGCAGTTAAAGGAGCAAAAGCATTGATACTACCAGGAAATGAGAAAGTTAAGCTAGCAATAATGGAGGCATTTCCGGTTGAAAATGAACTAGCAGAACTCTACCGTATATTATCAGAACTAAGTCAAGAACAGACTGTTTTAATAAGTAAGGACTACGTCAATAAGCTAAAAGAAGCAAGTAACAAATTCTATGACATGGCATTTTGGAATCATTCAGATCTTCAGAGGTAGAGCACAATACCTTTCTGGCTGCGGTAAATCAAATTGCAGTATGATCTAGGTAAGGTAGTTTTGGGTTGATCACAACCTATGACCTTTGATCTTTATGACTGAAACGATTGAGGCCACTGCTTAGGGAACTGAATTATGAGAAGGCAACGCCGAAAGAGAGGTCAAAACGAATCATCAGCGAAAGCTACACCTGTGCAGGCTCAGTTTCAGCCTCGCTCCTTCCAAGATATTAACGCTCCATCCGAAAAGCAATCCACCTCATCCGAAAAGGAGTTGTATCAGGAAAAGCCTAGGTTCGATTTTGGTAGTATTCCCTTATTTTCCAGTCACTCATCAACTTCACCCCCTCAACTACAGAATCATCCCAGCATCCAGATGAAAATGAAACCTGATCGGATTCAACGTCAGGATGAGGATCAACAAGAAGAGATCCAGATGAAGCCCGAACCGAATCGTTCAATCAATCCAGTATTTAAGAACTTGGTTCAAAGGGATGAGATTCAAAACGTGACTCTGAAAATACCGTTCCAGACCAAACTAACGATTGGTGCGCCTGGAGATCCCTATGAACAAGAAGCGGATCGGATTGCTCAGAATGTTGTCCAGCAGATTAATACGTCCACGCCTGATGTGACACCATCGAACCCCACCACTGTACAGCGGGAAATTGTAGAGGAGCAAGAAGGTGATGATGAAGGTACAGTGCAGATGAAACCTGTCATTCAGTTGCAAGAGTTGGCAGGAGGTGCGGAGGCTCCGAGCGGTTTAGAGTCCTCAATTAATAGGGCAAAGGGTAGCGGTCATCCCCTAGATGTAGGTCTGCAACGATCAATGGGGCAAGCGATGGGGGCAGATTTTAGTCGGGTTAAGGTTCATACAGGCTCCACCGCCAATCAGCTCAGTCAATCGATTCAAGCGAAAGCATTTACCACTGGAGAAGATGTATTTTTCAAATCAGGAGAATATCAACCTAGCCGTCGTAGTGGACAAGAATTAATTGCTCACGAACTGACCCACGTTGTTCAACAAAATGGTAGTCAAGTTAGCCGAAAGAGTCATTCAAAATCTCCAGCTCAAGGAAACCTAACTCGTTCTTCTCAAGCCGAAACAATCCCCCGTCAGGTAACTGCCCTACCCCAGGTTTCTAGACAAGTCATTCAGCGAAAACTCCTCACCTCAACTGCACTGAAACAACTCTCCCAGGTCAAGCCCAAATCACGCGCTAAAGCAGTTTTAGCAACTGTAGACCCGTCAACCTTCAACCAGATTTGTACAGCATTAGATCAGTACCACGCGGAGACCAATACACAAACTGGAGCCAATCGACTGATCAAGCGCAAAGAGATTTTAGAAAGTTTGTTAGCCAACCATCCTCATGGATTGATTGCCCTGTGGATGAGAAGCCCTAATCGACCCTGGTCAGAAGCCAATCAAAATCCTAATGTTCAAGTTCCTGAGGAAAAGCGAAGAATAGATGCAGCTAAGGAAACTGTCTTACTGTCTCTGAAAACACAGGCTGAAGAGGAACTTTCAAAAGTTGAACAGGAACTGACCACGCTTGATACCTTTGATCAAAGTAAAGAATCTAGTGAGACTAAATCACGAGAATTATCGGCAGATGATGAAACTCAAATTCCAGATATCAACCGAATCTGGAGTCCTGAGGAATATACCAAGTACATTATCAATGCTGCCAATTCTGCTGGTTCAATCACCAATCATATTCATAAGGTTTTAAAACGGTACCACGAGGAATCCCTTGTTCCCTACAGAGCCGCGATACGGGCAGTCGCTAATATTCAAAAGCCACCTGAGGATATTGATGCTGCAAGCAATTACATGGACGCAATGGAGACGGTCAATCAAACCCGTGCTCGTATGGCTAAATGGTCTGCTGACCTCGAGAGTTTGGCAACAAGTTGGTTAACGGGTCACGAGGATGAAGCGAGTCGAAAATATCGCTACACTGGGATGTTAAAGTTTTTGGCTCAGATTCAGTATGGTCGAAAAAATTTAGATACTCAGTATCCTCCTCTACAAGAATTCCCAGAAAAAGGATTACTCAATGATGTCGATCCGAATACTGATGTCGATAACTTGATGGGATATGACGAAGAAGAACAAGAAACAATCGCTACACTAGATGAAAAAACGCTCAAACTCTCTGAGAAATATTATGGAACTTTTGATAGCGTCTTTGAAAAGTTTGCTCCAATGATTGATGCTGCGGTTCCTCAACATCGTGATAAGAGTCAAATCAAGGCTGAGTTTGCAATTCCAGTCGGTGCTGGAATCGGCATTTTATCTCTCACAGGCTTGTTTAAGGCAGAGAATAAAGAAGCAGGAAAGCTGAAAATTCGGGGTGAATTCTCAATGGGGGGTGGCGTTTCTGATCCAACGGGTTGGTTGGCTAAAATTGTTGCCGAATTAGGAGGCTACTTTGAAGCCCAAGGCAAAAATTCAATCAATGTGATGAAACAACTTTCCTATGGTATGTATCGTCGCTTTCGCGAGTCGAGTGTGATTCCGCGATCGCTAACCAATACGCTATGGGGTAAGGGACGAAGCGCGGCTGCCAAGTACAAGTCGTCAGAAGCATGGGCTGGTGATGTTGAAGAGAACGTTTTGGGTGATACCAAAAAACCGGATGATGTCTACGTGGATACGGGAGCATTACTTCGAGGCCAAATCAAGGGCGGTGATGATGCCCTGGGTCTAGGATTTAAAGTTGAACATCAGGAAAACACGGGTAAACGGTACAACAAAAATACGATTGAAGCGCTTGCTGGGGGATTAGGCCAGCAACAGAAATATGCAAAAGTGAAAGAACTCGGAGGCTATGCACCCCAAGAAGCACGAGGTAAGCATTACGCCATGCGATTCACAGAAGTCGAGGGACAATTTGAGATCCCACAATTGATTGGAATTAAGCTGAAGTATAAGCATTCACGCGAATATAGTGGGGCTAATGATCGACAGCGTCAGGGAATGCTTAACCGCTTGACATCGAATCTGGTGAAAACAAAGCATGAGTTTATTGTGACCAGCTTGGGTGCATTGAGTAACCTAGTTCAAATGAGGATCTTTGCTACAAAGCTACCGGATTATTTGAAAAAGGTAGCGAGACAAGCAGATCAAGAAGATAACGAAAATGCACCGCCACAAAAAAATAATGCTCAAAGAGCTGGCATCGCCTATGATGCAGTTTCCAGTATGTGTGCAGGTTTTGGAAATGTTCTGACTGCTGGTGCATACGACGGTTACTTTCCTGAGGGGACGTTTGGGCTGGATATTGCTCACGAATTGAAATGGAAAAATGGCAAGATTGCTGAAAAGAAAACAGAAGTAGATTGGCGGAATGTCCAGAGTCAGAAAGTGGATATCGGTGTTGCCACTCTAAGTACTGAAAAACGTGGAGCATTTGTTGGGTATCGCCAAAAATACAAAATGGTTGAGGTGCACAATCCTGAGAATTCTAATGAGATCAAATCTGTACCAGACTATGTTTACAAGGCAATTGAAGCGGATATGACTGAGGTCGATACCAAGAAACATCCACCCGTTGAAGATGAATCTGACAGTCAAGCAGAAGCTCGCAAGCAGCGAATTAAAGCTGCAACTGATACCACTGTTTTCGGCCCACGATTGCAAGGCTACCAAAGTAATCTAAGTGGTGAATGGAAAGAATCAACTGAGCAATAAAAATTACGAGGAGGTAAGAACTTAGGGTGCAGATGTTACAAACAATGATGGATTTTTTCGAGGAGATAGATTGGGCCTACGATCAACTGCCTGACCCTCCTGATACACTCATGCTCTACCACGAAGAACCTAATGTCGGCGGATGGACTTGCTATGCCCTGGCTCGTGAACTGCAACAACAATGTTTGTTTTATTCTGAATGTCCAATTCAAATCCCAGAAGAGCTCTGGCCTGCTGTCTCTGATTTCCTGATGCGAGCTAACTATGGAATGCCGATTGGTAACTTTGAAATGAATCTAGAGAACGGACAAATCCGCTTCAAAACTGGAATTGATATCGAAGGCGATCGCCTCTCAGTTCCTTTGTTCAAGGCAATGGTCAAGGCTAACTTGACGATGATGGCGCAATATCTTCCAGGTATAGTATTAGTTGGTTTAGAGGAGAGATCTCCGCAAGTAGCGATTGAGAGCATCAAATCCTAGAACCCACATTCCGCACGACAAAATGTAGTACATTGTCAGTCTAGGTCTAAATCCGTAAAAATACGAGCGTAGAAGTCCGTCAAAAAAAAGTAGGCGTTCGCGGTCAAAATGAAATTGTGAAAACAGACAGTCGGTCAAAAAATTATGACGATTGAAGTGAGCAACCTAGATCATTTAGGACTGGTAGCCGGAGTGATTGATGAAATCGGAATTGTGGAAAAAATTAATGAATTATTAGGAGAACACAAAAGCGAAAAAATCAGTGCAGGTCAAGTTGTTAAAGGTATGATACTCAATGGATTAGGATTAGTCTCATCACCGTTATATTTATTTAGTCGTTTTTTTGAAGGAAAAGCGACAGAATATTTGTTAGGAAAAGGAATAAAAGCGGAGCATTTGAATGATGATCGATTAGGCCGAGTCTTAGATCAACTCTATGAAAAGGGATTGAATCAAGTCTTCATGTCAATTATTCTGGAAGTAGTGAAGAAATATCAAATTGCAGTAGGAACAGTTCACTTAGACTCCAGTTCATTTCAAGTTCAAGGGGAATATAAAACAGAGGAAAGGAAATCGGCAGAAGAACAGCAAACTCGTGGAATAAAAATTACCTACGGTTATTCAAGAGATCATCGACCCGATTTAAAACAATTGATGATGGACTTAATTTGTAGTAGTGATGGAGATGTACCGTTATGGATGAGAATTGGGGATGGAAATGAATCTGACCGGAAGCAATTTGCCCAAATCATGAGGGAGTTTCAAACTCAGTTGAAATGGGACAGTCTGATCGTATTAGATAGTGCTTTTTACAGTCAAGAAAATCTATGGTTCAATTCAACAACGATGGTTAGTAGTTGAATCTCAAGCTCGTCGAGAGTCGGATTTGAAGAAATTAGCTAAAAATATTGACCGTGAAAGACTCGAATGCGAAAAACAACTGCGACAATTCAAACGTCAAACCTTTGCCTGTATCCCCGATGCTCAAAAAGCCGCACAAAAACTCTTCAAGAAATTCAAGTATCATCAACTTCAAGAAATTGAAATTGAAACGGTTACTGAGAAACAAAAACTTGGTTATCAAGTGAAAGGAGTTGTGAGTTTATGCCCGCAAAAAGTTCAACCCCTTGAAGAGCAAGCTGGACGCTTTGTTTTGGCAACTAATGTCCTTGAGCCAGAAACCTTAACATCGGAAGAAATGTTGTTAAAATATAAGGGACAGCAAACGGTTGAACGAGGATTTCGTTTTCTCAAAGACCCTATGTTTTTGACCGATAGTGTTTTCCTCAAGTCTCCCAAACGGATTGAAGCATGATTGGTTAATTATGGGCTTATGTTTACTCGTTTATACCCTCGGTCAACGTCAACTCCGACAAACTTTACAACAGCTTCAACAAACAGTTCCTAACCAATTAGGTCGTCCAACTCAGTCTCCGACTTTACGTTGGATTTTCCAATGTTTTCAGTCGATTCATGTTTTAGTTGTTGGCTCTACCGTGCAGATTTCTAATTTAACAGATGAACGTTTATCCTTATTAAAGTTTTTTCCATCGGCGTGGCCAACCCTATTATTTACTCTCCTGATATTTATTTGTCGATAATTTCTAAAAATCTTTGATTTCTTACCTTGATTTAAGAGGTAAGGAGATTTTAACTGGAACGTTTAATGTTAAAAATGAACAATTTTGTGATTTGAAAACGAAATTTGTCCTTCCTCCTCATTTTTCAGGTTTTCCCAGCCACTTGTTGACAATTATCCTTGAATTTTTCTGTCGTGATTGCCTTGACTGACAAGGTATTACATTTTGTCGTGCGGAATGTGGGCTAAAATAAAATGGCGAACAAGACTTCTTTTATCTCTAACTTGGTATTCTCTCAATCCGAGCCAGCCCTTGGCTTCTCGATAGAAAACTTCTACCGCAGCACGCGGTGAGTTCACTTGGCGGTAAGTGCAGCGCGTTGCCGAGGTTCCCTCGGTTGTAGCGACTGCCGCACCCAAAGGGTGTCAGTTTC
>JBCBCI010000173.1:0-356 GCA_038530755.1 Cyanobacteria bacterium J06592_8
GTCAGCAACACTGGTCAAGCTTTCTAAGGAAATCAACCTATAAACTATCTGAATCTTCAACTACAACGATAATTGAAAATCATGCTTTTGATTTTTATGTAGAGTTACAGCATAATGAAGAGTGCGTTGCTAGAGCATTTGGTGAAGCGAAGAACTATGAACTATTGAGCAGTCATTTAAAAACATTTAAGCAATGGTTAGATGATGCCAAATTTAAAGCGTTTACATCCAATGAGCATCCATCTGATTTGGCTTTTATGATTGCTCCTTCATGCCCATCTCTTTTGAAGCGGAAATTAGAACTTGCTAACATCCAATTTATTGAATCAGATAAGGTACCTACTTCGCTCCAAAAT
>JBCBCI010000173.1:366-7870 GCA_038530755.1 Cyanobacteria bacterium J06592_8
CAGATTAAAGACTATTGGATTTTTAACTTAATTAATTATCAACTCGAATGTTACAGCCAGTAAACCTGAAATAATTGATGCTTTTAAAGGGACAGGTATAAGAGGAAAAACTATTGACACACTTCTAAAACGTAGAAATAATAAACCTTATAAAGATTTAGATCATTTAGTCAGTAATTTTAAGTGGAGTAATAAGGTGAAGGATAAACTTCAAGAGAAGCTTAATAACGGTGATATTTGTTTCTGATTTTAAGATTTAAGCTGAGGTGGAAATACTTTTGACAATTCTAAAGATAATTCTGGAAAACTAGATAATTCAACAGTTTCATTCTGTAAAAATATAAGTTTGCGACGATAACTAAAAGATTGATCACGTTTTTGATAGGGTTCGCTGTAACATTCGAGTTGATAATTAATTAAGTTAAAAATCCAATAGTCTTTAATCTGATTTTCTGCATAGACAGCGAGTTTGAATTCTTGATCGTAATCTAAGGATGAATCTGAAATTTCAATCAAGAGTAAAATATCTTCTGGCGTTGGATGAGAACTCAAATAGTCATCCTCACGGTTAACAACAATCACTCGATCTGGTTCTGGTTCGCTATTAGAAGATAAAATAATCGGTTGTTGTCCTCTTAGAGTAGCTTTGTCTCCAATTAGTTTATAGAGTTCTCGTTCTAAGCGAGTTTCACAAACAGAGTGAGGTGTTCCTTTTGCAGCCATTTGAAATATTTCTCCGGCAATGAGTTCGACTCGGTCATCTTCGGTAAAAAATCCCAGTTCAGTAAGCTGATGATATTCTGAGATTGTAAAACGTTTCGGAGTTGCGATCGCCATAATGATTAATTTGTTTAATTATCGATTAATGAAATTTACAGTTTATTTTAGGAATGGGCGCATCAATACACGCCCAGATTGAATCAGATTATAAGGTTAAATTGAGATTACCAAACAAAGGGGATTAAACGGCGAGTTTGTTGTTTGTATTCCTGATATTCGGGATATTTTTCACTCATGCTGGCATCTTTTGCACTCATTCTTTGGAAATAAAAAAGCAGAACTAGCCCGGGTACGATATAAGCCCAGAGTGAACCTGCAACAATGGCAAAGCTGAGATATCTGAGTAAATCTCCAAAGTAGTTAACGTTGCGATAAAAACGCCAAATATTATCTTTAACTAAACCTGCACCAAATTCTTTCGCGGTTAATTTCTGAACATCCGCACTGGCATTAATTAGACTGCCGAAAATGTAAAATGGAATAGCGATCGCGATTGTAATCATTGAAATCGGTTCAGGATTAACGAAAGCTAGATAACCCGGAAGTGTGTAAACAAACCCAACATATAGTAGTATAAATGCAAATTCTAAAACTCCAACAGGTTCATTAAACATTTCTCTGCGTTTAGGATAAAACCATTGTTCTACCAACCACCAAATACAATAACTGATATGTAAACAGAGATAAATGACTTGACGCATATCTTGAATCCCCAACAAGATAGCACAGCCAGTTAACAATAAAATTGGCATCGCTTTACCAATATTAACTGCTGTAAGTTGTGTGATTTGAAAGGATTGATTTGCTGTATTTTCCATGATTGCCGTTTTTTAATAGTCTATTAATGATTTTAACGGGAGTTCAGCCTAAATTTGAACATCATGCAATGTTGCTGAAAATTGAATACAGCTTTACTGATGTTGGGTTTCTGAACCCAACCTACATCTTAAACATTATGCAGCATCACTGAAAATTTGAGAAAACTCTACCACTACCAGATGACCTGATCTCTTAATCTCTCAATCGTTTTTGGCCCAACACCAGGAACGCGCTGGAAATCTTCAAGGGAGGTGAAGGGTTTCTGTTGGCGGGTTTGAATGATGCGTTGGGCGAGGGTGGGTCCAACTCCGGGTAGGGTTTCGAGTTCTTCGGCGGTGGCGGTATTGAGGTTAATTTTGTAGCCTAAACTCCAACGGGGAGATTTTGAGACGGTTTCAATTTTGCCTTGACAAGCTTCGATTTCTTGTTTGGCTTTGGCTAATATTCCCTTGGGTATTCCTAAAGTTGCAGTATCATACAAACGATTAAATTCTCGATTAAAATGGGCTGCAACTGTTGAATTTTCGATGACAACTAAGGTTTCATCATTGGTAGTATTGGCGGCTTCTGTCCAGTTCTGAGAACCTGCAATTATAATTTCATTATCAACAACTCCGAATTTATGATGGAGTTTATCTCCGGGTGGTAAATTGGCAACACCAACGGTAGAAATAGGCTGTTTCCAGGGACGATTTTCAGCTTCGTATTTGCAGTTACTGACGCGAGAAACACCCATCATATCTAATAGTTCACTGTAGTTCCGATAGGCAAATCCTGGATCAATCATTCCTTGTAATGCGATCGCACGTTGAGTATTTTTTTCCATAACATCAACTAAAGCTTGATCGGAAAAAACAAATAGGGCGAAATCAATAGATTCTTTGGCTTTTGCTAAGGTTTTGCCAATTAAACCGTTAACACTATTTTCCCAAGTTTCTGTTCTCGGAGTGGGTGAAAACTGAACTAAAAGGGTTGTCTCACTAACGGTCACACTCTGGACTCCACGATAGGGTTTTTTCGTCCCAAATTTACTGTCAAATTTACCACCGACTCCATCTCCCCACATCAGGTTAAATTCTTCGGTAAATAAACGGGCGAACTGAGAATTTTCGACTTTGAGTAAATTATTAGTATTTCCTCGACTCTCTGGTGTACTCAAGTCACCATGAACACCACTTAATGTAAAATTTGCCGAAGTAACAATCACTGTTTTGCCATCCACGATTACAAATTTATGGTGCATTAACCCGCTGCCTTTTGAACCATCTGCGGTATCGTCGTTCCAAGGAATATTGGCATTTTTTAAAATAACTAACGCATCTCGTTCATTGATTTCATTGGGTGAGAGTTTACCATCTTGATTAATATCTATTAATTTTATCGCTTCTAAATAGCGATCGCGATCGCGTTCGGAGAGTTGAGAGACTTCCTGTTCTGTAAAATCACTCCAAGGGCGACTATAACTATTTTCTAAAATTACTCGAACTTTCACACCTAGTTGATGCTGCTTTGCTAGGGCTTCTGCAATTTGGGGTAAACGGAATTCTTGAACCGCAACATCTATTGTGGAATTAGCTGTTTTAATCGTATCAATAATAGTTTGTTCAAGATTATCCCCAAAGCGAGTTTGTTGGCGATAGGGTTCAGAATAAACAGATGCAACAGACTGATTAAAGTAGGCTTGAATATTCGGATCTTGAGGTAATGTCTCTAAAAGAGGTTTAAGTGTGGATTCCGAGGTTTTGCGATTGATGAAAAAACGAACAGTAAATAATAATGCCAACAAAATCGCCAAACCGATTATCAGTCGTTTTTTTCTAAGTAGATGCACAGGTTAATGGGGGAGTGGAAGGATTGATTATTCCTATTTTAATCAACAGTTAACCTTCTAAAGACAGATTTTGATTGAAATTAATAAATTCTCTGGTGAAAATTTAAGTTGTCCCATTGTATGGAGACTGTTGGTTTCTCATGGGTTTGGTGAAGTTTGACAATCTTAATATTTATAACGTCTCATTAAACCCATTGATCTTCTACACTTTTAACATTCCGACAAACAAGCGTGAAAATTTCAAAGGTATCCGTTTGAGGGATGCCCCTGAAGGCAGGTAATCTATTAAATAGAGTTTAACTTAACCTTTGTGCAAAGTGACATTTGCATGACATCCTGCAACCTTGGCATCAGGGTTGTCAGATTTTCTATTTTGTTCGCACCACCTGGGTCAGAACCCTCAGATTAGTGTTATGCCTAGACGAAAGAGAACATTTCCGTGTGGCCATAAAGGATATGGGAAAGTTTGCCATCGCTGTGAACAAAAACAGATGGTAAAACATCAAGAAACCCAAGAAATCGCAGAGAAACGACAGAAAAAGCAAGAATGGGAAGCAACTTTTGAGGACGATCTCATCGATCTTAGAGGCCTACCAGATTATGTTGTGGTTAAAGCCCGATCTATTCTTGCAGGACTTTGCGATCACAAGACCTATCGTGACTTTGGAGGGAAGCGACTGCGACATAATCGTTTTATTATCAGTATTCCGGTGACTCGCAATTACCGTCTACTTTGCCAGGATAGTGGGAACTTTGTTGTCCCCCAGAAGATTCTCTCTCACGAAGACTATAACGTTTGTAAGCCTGGAGATTTGTAAGCCTGGAGATTGAGTGAATTGAGTCTGTAGACAGAAACAGATAATTCTAAGTTCCCCAAAAATTTGCTAATCTTAAAGCTTTGATCGAAATCATTTGACGAATACCTTAAACAAACCTATGCAGATTTATTTAGACTACAGTGCCACAACACCGACTCGCCCAGAAGCGATCGCCGCAATGCAAGCGGTTCTCACCCAACAGTGGGGCAACCCCTCTAGTTTACACGAATGGGGTCAAAGGGCGGCAACGATATTAGAACGATCTAGAAGCCAGGTTGCTCATTTGATCAATGCCCCGCCAGAGTCGATAATTTTCACGTCTGGGGGAACTGAGGCGGATAACATGGCAATCCTGGGCGTAGCTCGATGTTATTCTACACCTCAACACCTGATTATTTCTAGTGTCGAACATTCAGCGATCGCAGAACCCGCTAAACTCCTGGAACAATGGGGATGGGAAGTCACACGCCTTCCGGTTGATAAGATGGGGCGAGTTCATCCACTGGACTTGCAAGCCGCGATACAACCCAATACTGTTTTAATCTCGGTTATTTATGGACAAAGTGAAATTGGCAGTTTACAACCCATTGAAGCGTTAGGTCAAATCGCCCGTTCTCAGGGGATTTTATTCCATACGGATGCGGTACAAGTAGCGGGACGTGTCCCCATCAATGTTCAAACTTTACCGGTTGATCTGTTGTCGCTGTCGAGTCACAAAATCTATGGCCCTCAAGGGAGTGGGGCGTTGTATATTCGCCCAGAGGTGGAGTTGCAACCTCTACTCGCAGGTGGCGGTCAAGAAATTAAGTTAAGATCAGGAACACAAGCGGTTCCGATTATTGCAGGGTTTGGAGTCGCAGCAGAACTCGCAGCAGACGAGATAGAACAAGAAACGCCTCGGTTAATTCAGCTACGCGATCGCTTATTTGATCTGTTAGCGGATGTTCCGGAATTAATTCCCACAGGCGATCGCATTCACCGACTCCCTCATCATGTCAGTTTTTGTTTCCGACCGCAAACCGAAGAAGCGGAGTTAGCCATTACGGGAAAAACTCTAGTTCGACAAATGAATTTGGCGGGAATTGGAATTAGCGCGGGTTCGGCTTGTCATAGTGGGAAACTGAGTCCCAGTCCGATTTTATTGGCGATGGGATACGACGAAAAAACGGCTTTGGGCGGAATTCGCCTGACATTAGGACGAGATACCCAAGAAGCTGATATTGACTGGACAGCCATGGTGTTGAAACAAATTTTGCACAGACTCAAACCCAAACCTATCGCTGTTCACGTTTAACTGAATAATTCTTTATTTATACAAAAATCGGATGAGCAATGCCCATCCCTTTTTTTCGATTTTGCTAGCTTTTGAGGTTGTCATTAGCTATTGCGATCAATAACCTTCTTTCCGAAGATCACTCCACCGAGGGTTAATAATCCAAAAAAAGTTCCAGGTTCAGTTTAAGTCTCCCGGCTCTGAGACCGCATTTTTAATGAGTAATTTGACTTATTAACTCCTAGATAATGAGTTTCATCAGTGATTTTACGGAGAAATCAATCTCAATTTGTAACAATTAAAAGTTAGTTTTATTCGTATAAATACTGTCTAAAAATAGAGCGTTTTATCATTGATTTAAGAAATATCCAATCTTGGAAAAGATTATATAAATTGTTGATAAAAATCACTGAAAACTCTTGTCATCCATTGAAGCATTAAGTCATACTGATAAGAGTTGAGTAAAACAAATCTTTACAGATGAAAAAGTTATCTATATTAGCAACCACAGCAGCAGTTTTAGCTTCAGGCGTAATGAGTGCAGCACCTGCAAAAGCCGGTCAATTTACAGGCAGACAGGTTATTGACTTCTCTAGTAAATACCGAAATAATGGTACGATAAATAACTTTGGAACCGGTAAAATCATCAATGGGAACGAATGGTCAAACCAGGGTTTAAGTATTAGTGTTGATACTAATAAAAATGGTACTGGCGACCGAGATATTGATGATTCTAAACGTCTGACTCTGTATGACACCACCAGCAGTGGTAGAGATAACGACTTGCGTACAGGCAGTGAATGGGGTACTGAAGAATATGGAGGCAAAGCCTTAATCATTCAAGAAACTTGGAAGTCAACGGGTAGTGACGTTAACAACTGGGTGACTAACTCTAATGGAAAGAAGTATCTGAACCCAGATGATGATGCTTCAGGTGGTACAATCACATTCGATTTCTTGAGGGCAGATGACCTATACATTTACGAAGACTTAAACATCGGTCTGCTTGATATTGATGGTCCTGAGTCAGCTAAAATTACCGTTTTCTACACAGACGAAGAAGGGAACCAACAACAAGCTAGTGAACTCCTAAACGCTTCAGATCCTGATGCAAGTTCTAATGTTACATTGTTATCTAGTCGGGAATTATGGGATGAGATCGACGAATACAACGAGAACAATCCAAACAACAAGAAACACCATAACAATTCTTTGTGGAACTTCAACTTTGATGTTGATAGCAACTTAAAAGGTCTTGTCAGTCTGGATAAGGTAGAAGTTAAATACAGTGGTAGTGGTGCGGTAGCTTACTTAGACTACAATCGATTTGAGAAAGCTACTTATGCAGTCGAGGTTCCTGAACCGGGTTCTGTAATGGCTTTATTGGCTTTAGGTGCTTTCGGTGGTCATTCAGTCTTAAAGCGTAAAAAGCACTAAGTTTAACTAAACCCCAAACGATACATTGGGTGAAAGTATTGGGTTGAATGACACAGGGATTGGCGATTAAAGCCAGTCCCTTTTTTTCAGTTTACCGAAATATCAGTTTACCGAAATATCAGGTGTCATCACAAACATCTCGGCGATCAGTTCATCAGAACCAACACCTGGGAGAATGGCGAGTGTTTCGACCGTTTCAATCACATTAATTGCAGCATCTCCATCAATTTCAACAATTTCTAATTCCTCGAAGCTGAGTTCTCCTTCCACCAGACCAATGAAGTCGGTTCCCACCTCAAAATCGGTAATCAGATCTGTCCCATCACCATTTCCGAACACAAATAGATCGGAACCTTGACCCCCTGAACCATCATCTCCAGTTAGGGTATCGTTTCCAGTCCCACCCATCAAGGTATCATTTCCGTCATCTCCGAAGATTTCATCCTCTCCTGCATCCCCAGTCAGCAAATCCCATCCATCTTTACCGCCAATACGGTCATCGCCATCTCCCCCAGAGATCACATCATCTCCACCTTCTCCAGTTGA
>JBCBCI010000174.1:0-7771 GCA_038530755.1 Cyanobacteria bacterium J06592_8
GTCATTGCCGTCATCACCCCAAATTTCATCATCCCCTGCATCACCACTGAGGAGGTCATTCCCAGCTTTTCCGCCAATACGGTCATTACCCGCACCACCAGAAATAACATCATCTCCGCCAACAGAACCGCCAGGGTCACGACTATTTGCATCACCTCGTAATACATCATCCCCACTGTTACCAAACAGGGTGTCATCGCCTAACAGTCCAGCAACGAGGTTATCACCGTCATTACCATTGAGGGTTTCGTTGTCATCAGTGCCGATAATGTTTATGGAGCCATCACCTTCAGTGAGGGATGCAGTCAGGTCATAGGGGCCATAAAATACACCCACTTCTGGGAAAGTCCAGCCACTACCACTTCTGATGGTAAAGGGGTCATAGTTACGATTACCCAGTTGACTCACGCCGACGTAATAAGTACCTGCTGTTTCTGCGGTAAACTCAATAAATGGATCGCGAGAGAATTCTTCATCAGAAGCCGCACCATCGTTATTAGCCGCAAGTTCGTTACCCTCCCCGTCAAATAACCGTAGTTCAAGGTCGGGCTGTTGAGAGATTTCTTCCAATGCGGGAAATAGGACAGTCCCGTAAACTTCGGGGGCTAAAAATGTCTCTGAATCAATGTCTAAAGTAACAGTTTGTCCCGCTTCCAGGTTAAAGGTGTAGAAATCAACATCTTCAGAAAAGTCGCTGAAGCTGCCCGGAAAACTGTCGGAACTCCCCCCCAATCTGCCACTAATGGTAACATTGGGGTTCTCAGCACTTAAGCCTAACCCATTGGCTTCCGGTAAGGTGCTATTACTTTCACTTTCTTCAGGATTGCTGGCTTGAGTCAAAACATCAACCAGGTTAAATTCAACGGTCTCAGCCGCCTGATTGATTTCGTATGAATCTCTGGGTTCAACTGTAAAGGTTGCGGTTTCACTTCCTTCTGTGACTCCATCGTTAGCAACGGGAAGTTCAATAATTGCCTGACGTTCAGTAATCGATAAGTCAAAGCCATCATCACGCACTCCAGCAATTTCGCCGCCTGAGACCTGAATTTGATCTAGATCAAATTCATCTAAAGAGTCTGCACTAACGCTTACGGTTAAGCCTTCTGGCGGTGGTGGCGCACTCAGACTAAAGGTATGCAGGCTAACGGTTTCTTCCTCTTCTACCAAGGTTTCAGGTTCACCCGTCAAACTCACCTGAATTTGGGAATTAAGATTATCGGCAATGGTAAAATCAACAGCACTTGCCGTTTCGTCAATGGTATAACCGGGTTGAGGTTGGAGTGTGAAGGTTAATCCTAAAATACCTTCTTGAACTGTAAGCGGATCGATATTAGGAACCGTCAGTTCGTCAAATACAGTCAGGGTAATACTGGCGGTTTGTTCGGTAATGGTAAAGAAAAATCCTGTTTCCTCACTATTGGGGAAGGGGAAATTACCGCCATTAACTTCTGCATTTAAGACATCAAACTGGCTGAGAACACTACCAATGACAACATCATCTTCACTATTGACGGCAATTGTAATTCCTTCTGGCGGAGGGGGTTGAGATAAATCAAATGTTAAGGTGGTTTCGGTTTGTTCTGTTTCTATCAGTTCAGTTTCGCTAATGCTGAAGCTGACTTCAGGAATAATATCCCCATCACCCGGTGGGGGAACATCAGCCAGGGAATCAAAGTAAGTCACATCTGTGGTTGCAGCCTCTGGCGCAATTTCAAAACCATCCCCCGGTTGAAGGGAAAATGTAACGGTTTCTTCTCCGTCCGTTTCTAAGCCTTCAAAAGTATTAATCAGATATTCGGGAATAAATGACAGCGGGTTCGCTGACTCTAGACTAACGGTCATGGTTGGGTCTTCTAGCCGCAGTTGAATTCCGGTCGGAATCCCGTCTTCGTTATAATATGCGCCCAGGGATTGTCCACCCAGGGTACTGGGAAGGAAAAACTGACCAAACAGCGATACATAGTCAAACAGATTGGCGTTGCTATCGAGAATAAAGTTCAGACCTTCCTCTGGTATTTCGCCATCAGCCCGAATTGTGAAGCTAACCTCAGACCGTCCGCCCGTTTCAACAGATTCTACTACAGCACTGAAGAAGTTACCCTCTGCATCTGAGGTGGCTGGGTTAGCACTCAAAGACAGCGTCGGCGGGTCGATAACGTTGGGATTGCTAACGGGTGGGGTTGGAGGCGCTGTATTACGAGGATTATCTTCAGTAATGAGGTCAATGGCAATGTCATATTCACCAAAATAGATCGGTAAACCACTGCCTTCACCTGGGTTTTCGATATCGAGGAAAAGACTAGGGTCGCTACCCGTACCACCGCTGGTAAAAATTGAAACCCCAACATAATAGGTTCCGGTTTCGGGTGCGGTAAATTCTAAGTAGGAGTCTGTTTGATTTCTTAAGACGGGGTCGGTTCCTTCAAACAACTTATCGGGTGCGGCATTCAGACCCGTTGTTAAGGCTTCAAACTCGCCATCGGCATTATAAACCGAAAGATCGAGAATATTGCCCTCAAAGGTGACAGCCGGATTGGTCTCGAAATCAAAGGTTTCAATTGCGATCGTATCCCCGGCATTCAGTTCGACTTGATAGAGATCGACATCTTCATTCGTATCGATATAAGTGTAAGTCCCGTCCGGGTTGAGATAGCGGTTACCAATGTCAAAGTAAATGAAGCTAGACTCAGCACTGGTAAAAGAAGGGTTCTCTCGGGTAATCTGTGTATCAGTCGCAACAGTAACAATATCATTGGGTTCTGTAATTACCCCGCGTGGAATATCAGAACGTGTATCGACTAGGTTAAAGCTACCGCTACTATAATCTTCAACAATTTCATAGCCGTCTCCCGCAGCTAAACTAAAAGTTGCTGTTTCCTCGACTTCTGTTTCTCCATCATCGGCAATTGGCAGGTTTACGAGGGTGGTGTATTCTGTCATGCGTAGGTCAAAGCCACCGTCACGCGCTGCTTCAATTGTGCCTCCTTCCACGGAGAGACCTGATAAGTCAAAATCACTCAGATTGGGTGCATCGACTGAGACAACTAACCCACTGTCAGGAATCACCCCATTGGTAATATTAAAAGCATGAGCCGAAACTGTACCTTCATTTTCTATCAGATAGTCGGGTCCTGTGAATAAGCTAACCTGTAGAGCATCTGATGTTGGTGGATCGGGTTCATTCGCCAACTGACTTTCTGTATCTGCAAATAGTACCACACTGTTAGCCGCATCTGGGTCAATGGTGTAATCGCTTAACTCTGGAATGGGGCCTTCAATCTCCCGGTCAACTTGTTCTTCAGTGAGTAGCGAGAAAGTCGCTTCGACTAAACCATCAAAAGTTTCAGGTAAAAACGTATCCGGTTCAACATTATCAAAGACATCAATAGTAAATGAAGCATCAGTAACTCCCTCATTAATTGTCAAGACAAATCCAGAACTATCACGATTAGGAATAAAACTATTGAAAGCAATATTATCTGTAATCGGGTTAAAGAAAAACTCAGGTAAATCTAGACGATTCAGAATCTGTTCAACATCACCATCAACAAAAATTTGTAATCCATCCGCAGGAGCCGGTTCATCCAGGTCAAAATTGACTGTCAGAGATGTACCTTGATTTTCAATCAAAGCATTTTCTTCACCTTCATAGGTTGTTGAAGTTGATAAACTCACTTGTACCATAGTTTATTCCACTGATGAGTTGACTACAATTAATATTTTTTCTATTTAATTTTTTCTTAAATACTTTAACATTATTTCATATTAATTGCAATATTTTTTCTGATATTAAAAACTAAATAAAAAATCTTATTTCTAATTAATATAAAACCCATAATATACTGATTAAAAATATTTTTTATTAAAACTTAATTAATGATTTATAACAAGATTTGGTGTCATAGTGTTCCTTTTTTTGAAGGTTTCGCTGAGTATCTTTAGAGAGATGTTAGTCATGTTTAGAGAGGATAAAAGAGTAAAGATCTGTATGTAGTTATGCTTGACATAGCGCTACAAGAAAAGGTGTTTGACATTTTTTAATTCTGAAACCCCTTCATAGTCTACTGTTCCCAGATCCGGCGTTCCCTATTCCCGATTCACGTAGCGCTATAACCCAATCAAATTTTTAAGGTTTGCGCGTGGAGCACCACTACAAATATTGAGAAAAAAGGGGGCGGGAAAACCCCACCCCATTCAACCTAAACTAAGTCTTGAAGACTAGAAACATCCGGAGTAACAACAAACATCTCAGGAGTCAATTCATCAGAACCAACACCATTAAGAACTGCTAATGTTTCTCCCGTTTCCATCACACTAATCGCCGCATTTCCATCAATTTCAATGATTTCTAATGCTTCAAATGTGAGTTCGCCTTCAACTAAACCGATGAAATCTGTTCCAACTTCAAAGTCAGTAATCGTATCAGTACCGTCGCCGTTACCGAAGACAAATACATCTGAACCACTACCACCAGAGAAGTCATCACCTGTGAGGATGTCGTTTCCAGTCACACCCATAATGGTGTCATCGCCATCATCCCCAAAGATTTCATCATCGCCTTCGTCACCACTGAGGAGGTCGTTACCATCTTTACCGCCGATACGGTCATTACCCGCACCACCAAAGATGATGTCATCACCGCCTGCACCAGTGGAAGATGCACGGCTATTAGCATCACCCCGGAGAACGTCATCACCTTCGCCACCAACAATGGTGTCACCGCCTAAACCACCAGCAATCAGGTCATCTCCTAAGAGGCCATCAATGCTGTTGTCGGCATCATCACCAACGATTTCGTCTGCATTAGATGTACCGATGGTTTCAAAGTCGTTAATCGTAAAGCTAATGCTGCTAGCGTCGGAGTCAACTTCGTAAACCTCTCCGTTAAGTAAGTCAAAGGTTAGTGTTTCTAAGCCTTCATTTGCGCCATCCTCGAATACTGACAAGGTGATGGAGGCTTGATTTTCAGCCAGGGTCACGAAGAAGCCACCCTCATCTCCACCTTGGATGGGGAATTCATTAATGCCTTCTAGCTCGATTGCAGGTGTCCCATCTTCGTTGAAGATGTTGAACTCACCCAATGCAGTCGGTCCTGCGGCTAGGAAGAGCTGAAGACCACCGTCAGGAATTTCACCTTCTGTATCAAAGGAGACTGTAAATTCATCCCCTTCCTCGAGTTCGGTGTCGCTCACAGACAGGCTAACGGTGGGGCCACTGCCCGGAATCACACTATCGCCATCCACAATGGTGACCGTTGCAACACTATCTCCGATCAGAGTTCCTTCTCGACCCAAGATCTCCAAATCTAAGGTCAGTGGTTCTTCTTCGATAATGTCATCAAATACTGTAGCCTCCAAGGTAACGACAGGGGCTGTCAGATTGACATCAAACTCAGGGTCTCGATTTGCAACGGGAATCAAGCCATCTTCGGGGTCAGTAACGGTCGGTACATTTCCATCGAGAAACCCTGGAACAAAGAGATCCGTAAAGTCACCTGCGAAGGTAATCGGTACTCCACCTTCTGGAATTGGGCCATCAACTGTCAAGGTCAAGTTGAGGACTGGATTTTCATCTTCACTCACAACTGGACTGTCAGTTGTAATATTGACAACAGGAACATCTGGAACGTCTTCCTCAATGGTGAGGTTAAAACTACTAGCGTCGGGGTCAACTTCGTAAACCTCACCGTTAACCAAGTCAAAGGAGACTTCTTCTGTGCCTTCGTTGGGGCCATCATCAAACACAGACAAGGTCAGGGATGCTTCAGGTTCAACAATATTAACCAAGAAGCTGCTACCACCAGCATCGCCCACAGTTGGGAAGCCATCAATTCCTTCTAATTCAACAGCCGGATTACCTTCATCATCAAAGATGAAAAATTCTCCTAAAGCACCAGGAGTCGGACTGTCAACCAGAACGGTCAAGCCACCTTCAGGAATATCACCATCAACCTCGAAGTTAACAGTAAATTCGTCACCTTCTGCCAATTCACTCGCAGTCGTTGAGATGCTAACATCCGGCCCAATTCCCGGCCCACCATTACCGTCAATTAACTCAAAACTACCCATGTTGGCATCTGGGTTAACGGTGTAGTCTGTGCCGTCTTGATCTTCCGACAGTTCAAAGTTGAACGTGAAGGGTTCTTCCTCAATCACGTCGTTAAACATCGTCAGACTAATACTGGAAGTCTCTTCAAAGAGGATGAATTCAGTGATAGTGGGTTGTTCTGGGTCAAAGAATGGACCAAATGTCAGACCATCTTCTGTGAAGTCGTCGAATTGATTTCCGAGAACGTCAATTTCCTTGACATCTAAGAAGACTGAGAGTCCACCGGAGAGGTAATTACCATCAGCATCGAATTCTGCTTCAGGAATTTCGCCATCAACGGTGAATGTTGCGGTAAAGGCATTGTTAGGACTTTCTTCTGTTACCTGGTCTGGTGTGATGCTTAGACTCACTTCAGGAACAGTCGGTTCAATAATAACAGGAGAATCATCAATGGTGAGTGTGATACCGCTGGCATTCGAGTCAACCTCATAAGCCTCTCCATCGACCAAGTTAAAGTCAAAGGTTTCTACACCCTCGAACACCTCATCTTGGAAAACTGGAACAGTTAATGTAACCGTTGGCTCTTGAATTCTTAAGAAGAGAGAACCTGCTACTTCATCTGTACCCACAATGCTGCCACCGACAACATTTACCCCTTCTACAACGGTCTCTTCTTCTGGTAAACGAGGATTCGTTGCATTGACATCAAATTCAGCAATTGACCGAGGTGAGCCTTGGAACTGCACAACTAAGCCGTCAGAAGGAATTTCACCTTCGGTGCTGAAGTTAACAGTAAGTACGGTTTGCTCTTGCTCAATTAAAGCAGTCGGTTCCGCAGTAACGCCTACTGTTGGGCCAACGCCACCGGGTACTCCATCAGTTACCGTGAAGGTTCCGGAGTTAGTCTCTCCATCAACCTCATAGCCAACGCCATCGACCAAAGTGTAGGTGAAGGTCTGGTCAGCCTCCTGGAGAAGGTCATCTAATACCGGCAGCGTAATGCTGGCAGTGGGTTCAGTAATGGTGAAGCTAAAGTTGCTGAGGAAGCCCGTACCCGCCGCTGCTGGGTCAGAGTTGTCTTCGGCTGGGTCGCCATCTTCTAGGGCAAAGACGTCCAGAATCCCACCCTCAACATTGGCAAAGTTATCGTTATCGGCCTCAAACGAGGTGTCGAAGCGATACAGGAGGTTGCCCTCTGCCGTGACGCGGGTTTGCACTGCGCCATCACCATCTGGAGCCAGGAACTGCTGCAGAATCTCTGCCGTATCCCCCTCTAGGTTAACGGTGATGCCGTCTTCAGGAATTTCTCCCTCAACGCTGAAGTTCATCACCAACTCTGTACCTTCTGCTTCGCTAATTAACTCAGGAGTTGTACTGAAGCTAACAACGGGTTCTTCGGGTTCGGGTTCCGGTTCGGGTTCAGGAACAGGTTCGGGTTCCGGCTCAGGTTCAGGAACAGGTTCGGGTTCAGGTTCCGGTTCAGGTTCAGGAACAGGTTCGGGTTCAGGTTCGGGAGGTGCTTCGACTGCAACAGTAACTGTGGCAACGTTGGAGTCATCCTCACCATCATTCGCAGTATAGGTGAAGCTATCCTCTCCACTGAATTCCGGCTCCGGTGTATAGGTGAAAGAACCATCTTCACTCAGGTCTAGGCTACCGTTAACCGGGCCATCAACTAATTGAGCCGTTAAAGTATCGCCATCTGCATCGCGATGCAGATGGC
>JBCBCI010000175.1:0-7642 GCA_038530755.1 Cyanobacteria bacterium J06592_8
ATTGAGTTCGCCTCGCTATACTTCATCCCCATCGTTACCCATCAGCGTGTCATCTCCCAACAGTCCAGCGATGAGGTCATCATCCTCCGAACCTTCAAGAGTATCATTTCCATCCGTAGGACTTGTGATGATATCTGTTGCGGGAGTGAGGCTAACATTGAGTTCATACTCACCGGCGAAAATTCCAATTTCCGGGAATATCCAACCACTCCCGCCACCTTGTATATTGGGGTCGTAATCTCGATTACCCAGTTGACTAATTCCGATATAATACTGTCCGGTTTCAGGGGCGGTAAACTCTAGATAGGGATCTCGACTCAATGCTTCACCAGGTTCAGCCCCACTACCAACATAGGCTAATTCATTTCCGTCCGCATCAAATAACCGCAGTTCCGCATCTGTTTGTTGTTCAATCCCTTCATATAAAGTATCTCCGAATTGTGTTGCGGGAAACGGAGTGGTATCGATGTCAATTGTAACAGTATCTCCCGCCTCGACTTCAAAGCTGTAGATATCGACATCTTCGGAAAAATCTGTTCCACTGGGTCTTTCTTGACCGGGTTCTAAGCCAGTTAAACCGCCGCTAATCGTTCCATTGGGATTTTGAGGATTAAGATTAAGATCAATAGCCTCAGCAATCGTATCATTCAGTTTAAATTCTTGCGGGGGTGTGGGAACTTGTTCGGGAACGTCAACGAGGGTAAAGGTTGCTTCATTGGCGTCTGGGTCAATAATTGAGTTTTCGGTCTCAACGAGGGTAAATGTGGCGGTTTCTAGTCCTTCTGACTCACTATCTGATAAAACCGGGAATTCAACGGTTGCGGTAATATCGGTAATATTGAGTGAGAATCCTGTTTCAGTCAGGTTCGTAATTTCTCCGCCTGTAATTGCGATCGCATCTGCTTCAAATTCTGATAAATTAGGTGCCTCGACAGATACCGTAATTCCGTCTTCCGGTGGAATAGCAGTTAGATTAAAGGTCAATAAGCTAGTTGGATTTTCCGCCTCTACTAATACCTCAGATTCTGCCCTCAAACTCACTTCTAATTGAGAATCAGGTGTGTCTGAAATGGTGAAATCAGCGCGATTCTGATCAGGATTAATTGTGTAGAGAGGGGCTTCTTGTAAACCGAGATTAAAGCTTTGTCGTCCTTCTAGGAAGGGGTCAGCAAAAGTTGAGACGGTAATAGATGCCTCTTGTTCGGTAATTTTGAAGAAAAAGCCACTAAAGTTAAAGTTCGGAAAGGGAAAAACACCGCCATCAATGTCAGCAGACAAGACATCAAACTGAGATAGAATTCCAGCATTTTCGCCTTGAACATAAACTAAAACTCCTTCTTCCGGGGGCGGTTCACTCAGACTAAAGTTGAGAGTTGTTTCTGTTTCATTTGACTCAATTAACTCCGTTTCCGTCATAGAAAAACTGACTTCTGGAATAATAGTCGGGTTCGGGGCTTGGTCTAAGTTATCGTAAAATGTAGTTGTAAATTGACTTTTTGCTTCCGAAACGCCATAGCCTTCACCGTCTTCTAAAAAGAAAGTTGCGTCTTCGGGGCCATCAGTTTCTGGGGTTAACAGTTCTCCTCGAACTTGAGTTCTAGCATTCAACGGTAAATAGGTTGCTGACTCAAAAACTCTCAACTGAAGCCCGGTTTCTCGCCCCGTATCATCCGTTAAAATACCAACCGTTTCTGCGCCCGGAGTAAAAGGCGGTCGAATTAAAGAACGGGTTGTAAAATAATCGCGCAGGTAGATATCGCTGTTAAGATCGACAACAATTCCTTCTTCGGGAATTTCACCGTCAACGTTAACCACTAAAGTCAGAATTGATCCTTGATTCGGTAATCCTTCAATTAACTGATTCCCTAGCAAACTATCATCAGTATCGTAAATTCCGCTAATAAAATCTAAAGAAACAGTCGGTTCTCCCGGTTGCGGAATATCAATCGTTTCTGGCGGAGTATTATTACTGCGATCGCGTTGTTCAGCAATTAGGGCTGGATTGTCGGGATTAAGCGTAACATTGAGTTGATATTCTCCAATCCAAATAAAGCTATTACTTGCATCCCCACTACCGGGAATAAACGGATCATAAGCCCGTTCAGCCCAAGCTTCTGGATCCCCAAATTGACCGCCGCCAAAACGATAAGGGAGTCCATTAGTAAAGCCACTCACGCCTAGATAATAAGTGCCATCTTCAGGGGCTTGAAATTCAATTGAAGGGTCAATATCAGAAACAAAAAGTTCACCCGCAGCCGGACCTAAACCCCGAGAAACCAGAACATTTCCGGCTTCATCAAACAGTTGTAAAACTGTATTACCGGGAATTCGACTGCGTAAAAAACCCGTTAACGTATCATTGACAACCGTGGCATCAATATCAAAAGCAACAATATCTCCTGCCTTTAAATCGACTTGATAAAAGTCTACATCTTCTGAAGCATCAACATAAGTAAAACTGCCATCTTGATTGAGGTAGCGATTCCCAATTTCAAATCCAATTTCATCCGTAATTGTAACTTGAGGATTCTCTGAACTCAGTTCGATATTACTAGCTAAGGGAATAATATCGTTAGGATTGCTAATATTAGGCGGTAATTCTGCCGTTGTATCAACAATCGTAAATTCACCACTGCTGAAGTTAGGATTAACCTCATATCCCGTACCCGCTTCTAAGGTAAAGCTAGCAGTTTCTAAGCCCTCAATTTCACCATCATCAGTAATGGGAAGATTAATTAAAGTCGTAAAATCCGTTAAGCGGAGGTCAAACCCATCCGGACGAACATCAACAATTTCTCCATTAATAATCTCAATTTTTTCTAAATCAAACTCATTAAGATGCGGCGCATTGACAGAAACAACTAATCCATCTTCGGGTAGAGTTCCTGCGGTGATATTAAAGACATGGGCTGAAACTGTTTCTGCTGCTTCTATTAAGAAATCAGGTCCGGTAATGAGTGCAACAGTCGTAGATGTTGGCTCAATTGAATCTATAATAGTAAATAGACCACTGTTTACATCACTATTGACTTCATAGCCTTCTCCAGGTTCAATGGTGAAACTCGCGATTTCTTCTCCCTCATTTTCTCCATCATTGACAACAGAAAAACTAATTTGAGCATCGGCTTCGGTCATCGTGAAATCAAATTCATCATAAGCAATTGTATTGCCAACGGTGGGAATTACACCCGTTCTAAAAGCTGGAATTGTATCATCAACTAAGCGTTCATTTGCCCGACCATTAGCTAAATCTATATAGGTAAAATCATCTTCTGCTGAATACCACATATTCGCATTAAAGCCAAGCGTTCCACCGCGATGACCGATAACTGTGCCTAAATCTGCTGTTTCAAAACTCATCATTCCTAAACCATAGGAATAGCCTTGACCCGTATCAACAACAGTAAACATTTCAGCTAAACTATCTTCAGAAAGTAATTCTCCTGTATATAACGCTTTTGCAAATTGAGTTAAATCTTCAGTCGTAGAAACCATTGCGCCATTTGCCCAAGCCCAGGAGATATTAGCGACAGAAATATCATCTAAAATGCCATCTCCGTCAAAATCTAAATAGCCACTAATATAGCCCCCTGGAATTTCTTCTTCCTCCGCAAAGAATGTATTCTCTAAATTAAGGGGTTCGAGAATTTGAGTGCGAATTTCTGCGGCAATATTATTGTTAGTCGCCGCTTCAATAATCATTCCGGCTAAAATATAGTTGGTATTAGAATATTGCCATCCTTCTCCAGGTTCAAAAAACGGTTCAACACCATTGATGAGGTCGAGAATTTCTTCCGGTTGCCAATCTCTGAAAAAGATGAGTGGATTTTGTTGGGCTTGTGGCAATAGAATTACATCATATTCAGCAATGCCACTGGTATGATTTAGGAGTTGCCGAATTGTAATTTCATTAGAGTTAGAAATATTTTCAGTGACGGTTTCAGGCAACCAATCGGTTATTTTATCTTCTAGAGTTAGAAGATCAGCTTCAACTAATTTTAAGAGGGTCGTCGCGGTAAAAGTTTTAGTAATACTGCCAATTTGAAAGCGATCGCTTGTGGTTAAAGGAGTATCATTTTCTAAGTTAGAAATCCCTGCGGCTTCTGACCAATTTCCTAAAGGTGTCGTTATTGCGATCGCCACTCCAGGTATTTCTGGTGTTACTTTTTCTGATAAACTTGTTTCTAACAGTGCTTGAATTTCACTGTTGAGATTCAGCTCACCGCCTTCTACTTGAATCGAATTCAGATTAAATTCTGATAAATTTGGGCTATTAACTGTTATATAGATTTCTGATTCTGACGAGATTTCACTGAAGTTAAAATTCAGAGAAGAAAGGGTTTCTTCTGATTCAATCAGTAATTCGGGTTCAGTGGTTAAGCTAATTATGGGTTCCATTGTATTCACCTAAATTGTTGAGAAAAATTGAGAGATGGAATCGAGTTCTGTTCTTCTTTCTCTATTGCTTTTAAGGGCGGGTTTTACATTCATCTATTTTCTGAGTAATAATATGAATCAACCCACCCTCAAGCTAGAACCAGTTGAGAAACGAATTAACCGAATGTTACATCTGGCGTAACAATGAATAAGTCAGAAGTCAGTTCATCAGCAGCAACACCTTCGAGAACGGCTAAGGTTTCGCCTGTTGACATCACGCTAATCGCAGCATTTCCATCAATTTCAATGACTTCAATATCTTCAAACGTGAGTTCGCCTTCGACTAAACCGATTAAATCTTCAGTCACATCGAAGTCAGTAATGGTGTCTGTTCCATCCCCATCTCCAAATACAAACAAGTCAGAACCACTTCCACCAGAGAAGTCATCGCCTGTGAGGGTATCATTTCCAGTCACACCCATAATGGTGTCATCGCCGTCATCCCCGAAGATTTCATCATCCCCTGCATCACCACTGAGGAGGTCATTCCCAGCTTTACCGCCAATACGGTCATTGCCTTCACCACCAGAGATGACATCATCCCCGCCAACAGAACCACCCGGATCACGACTATTGAGATCACCTCGCAATACATCATCCCCATCGTTACCATACAGGGTGTCATCTCCTAACAGTCCAGCGATCAGGTCATCACCCTCACCGCCATTGAGGATATCATCACCATCAGTCGGAATTGTGCTTTCACCACCTTCAGAGAGTTCAACCCACTCTTCCGGAAGTAGATTCGCAATGATGTCAAAACCACCCTCTCCATCCGGTTCGAGAACATAAGCCATCCCCTGTGGATTGGGATAAATGCCTGTTCCAGCTTCAAAGAGATCGTCATGTCCAACCAGAATCGTGTTGGTTCCCTCGGAGGGTACAGCCGTTAATAAAGGCGTAATATTCGCCCTCATCTGTTCTATCTGTTCGTCGGTATACTCCTCAAACGGTAGGAAATTCAGTGCCGGGTCTTTTTGGTATTGATCAAACGCGATCGCAGCCGTTTTAATCGCACGACCATATTCGCTGGTAATCACGTCATCATAGGGAATGTTCGAGAGTTCAAACCCTTCGCCAATGGCTAGAGATTGTTGTATCCCAAATTCACTCAGCACTCTTTGAGTCGAGAAGTCATTGACATCCGCCGTCACCTGATCGGCAAAATCTCTCTCGGTTCGAGCGTGTCGGAAGTAGATGACATAACCCCCATCTTGCAAATCGTCTAAGAGTTCTGCACCTTCTAACTGGTCTACAAACTCAACATTGGCTTGTTCTCCAGGAGTGAGTGGTTCTTCATAGACAGGAGGTGGCGTGACTAAATCAAAACTATCTCCGGGACTCCAGCCGTCAATACCTTGATTGCGATCGCTAATATTAAGTGTGATAGAACTGGCATTAGGATCAACTTCGTAGGCTTCTCCGTCAATCACCTCAAAGGTAAATGATTCTAAGGCTTCGTCTTCGTCTGCCCCTTCATCAAATACAGGTAAACTAATGGTTGCCGTTGATTCAGTCAGGGTTACAAAGAAACCGCTATCTCCGTCGGCGGGTGTGGGGAAGTCACTAATTCCGGTTAACTCAATATTAGCAACATCAAACTCAGTCAGCGATCGCGCTTGATTTGCTAAACTTTCAAGGTCGTTAACTAAAACTGTTAAACCTTCAGAGGGAATCTCTCCATCGACTGTCAAGGTGAGAGTAATCGTATCCCCTTCTACCACGTCGCTTTGATCGACGGTTAAACCGATAGTCGGTCCCACTGGTTGAGGCTCATCGGAGACATTGAGAACAATTTCACTGTTATCCGCATCAACTTCGTATTCTTCGCCGTTAGCAATGGTGAAAGGCAGTTCTAAAGGTTCTTCAGCGATAATATCATCGAATACTGAGGTGGTAATCGAAGCTGTTGGTTGAGTAATCGTGACAAAGAAACTGCCACCGCCTCCATCTCCAACACTGGGTAATCCCTCAATTCCTGTTAATTCAAGATTGCTTAAATCTGCCAGATTAAATTGTCCTAAAGATTGAAATTCACCTTGAACCAGAACTTGTACACCATCTTCAGGAATATCACCCTCAGCAGTGAAATTAACGGTAAATTGATCCCCTTCGACTAAGTCCGTTTCACTCACAGAAATACCAACAGTCGGACCCACACCCGGGCCACCGTTATCATCGGTAATTGTGAAGATATTGCCGTTTCGGTCTGGGTCTACGGTGTAGCCTTCCCCGTCTACCAATTGGAAATCAAAAACTTGTTCACCTTCTTCGATAATGTCATCCACGAAGTAAAGGTTAAATGAAGCTTCGGGTTCGGATAATAATATGTTGAGTCTACCCGTGTCGTCAAAATCAACGATATCCGCATTTACAAATTCTGCGGGAGGTTCGGCGGCGAACTGTTCGGTAAAGGCAAAAGCAAAACCCCCTCCGGAAGTATCCAAGTTGACGACTAACCCGTCTTCGGGGAAATCACCTGTAACTGTCCATCTCCACTCGACTAAGTTGTCTTCTGCTTCTTCAGAGAAAGTGGTGGGTACGACTTCAAAGCTAACAATAGGAAGTTCACCTGTTGGTGGCGTTGGTGTGGGTTCAGGTGTCGGTTCGGGTGTCGGTTCCGGTTCGGGTTCAGGAGTTGGTTCTGCTGTCGCCTCTGTAACGTTAAAAGCTAAGGTGTAGTCACTGGGGCCTTGAAGTTGCTGTAGCCCGAAAGTATAATCACCAGAGGGTAATGCACCTTCAAACCCTTGCCCACCAAATCCAGGGCCATTGGAACCATTGCCAATGTTATCTAAGATATCTGTACCAACAGCACTAATTCCAAACAGGGAGTAACCTAGAAATTCACTCAGTACGGCGGTATTATCGAGGGGTTCAGTAAAGGTTGTCCCTTCCTGTAGCCCAACAAAGGCAACATCTGACTGAGAGTAGGACTCTAAGACGAGAGACTCTAACTCGAATCCATCAGGAACGGTTACGGTAACATACTCCTGATCTCCACCACCTGCGGTTCCCGATAGGGTGGTTGTTTCTTCTGATAGAGGTAGGTCTAAGGGGTTGCTGGGGTCATCAGAAATGTCGCCACTAACTGCTTCGTCATAACCTGGACTGGGAGTAGGTTCGGGTTCGGGAGTTCCTCCAGGTAGCTGACTTTCCTCATCTGCAAACAACACTACACTGCTTGCTGCATCAGCATCGACAG
>JBCBCI010000176.1:0-7606 GCA_038530755.1 Cyanobacteria bacterium J06592_8
GGGGAATCTCTAACAACTGAATCTCCACAAACTGCTGAACCTCAATCATTGATACAGCAACAACCCCTCGACTCCGTCGGAGAATCCTCAACAACTGAATCTTCACAATCTGAATCTCCAACTATTGAATCTCAATCATTAATACAGCAACAACCCCTCGACTCCGTTGAGGAATCTCCAACTATTGAATCTCCATCTGTTGAACCTCAATCATTAATACAGCAACAACCTTTCGACTCCGTTGGGGAATCTCTAACAACTGAATCTCCACAAACTGCTGAACCTCAATCATTGATACAGCAACAACCCCTCGACTCCGTTGGGGAATCCTCAACTATTGAATCTCCACAAATCTCTCCAGAAATTCCAAATCCAAGTTCATCTCCAACTGGTGAATCTCAGTCGTTGAAATCAGTCGGAGAATCTTCAACAACTGAATCTCCACAAATCTCTCCAGAAATTCCAAATCCAAGTTCATATCCAACTATTGAACCTGAATCATTCATACAGCAACCTCTCAACTCAGTCGGAGAATCTTCAACAACTGAATCTCCACAACTTTCTCCAGAAATCCCAAATCCAAGTTCATCTCCAACTGGTGAATCTCAATCATTCATACAGGAACAACCTCTCGACTCAATTGGGGAATCTCCAACAATTGAATCTCCACAACCCTCAACAATTGCAATTATTCCTTCTACTGAAACCCAATCTAATATGATTCAACAACAAGCTAAAAATACGGAAGATTTATCTTCTACCCAGTCAAACGTCACGAATGCAGTTAATCAACAACAAACAGATAATCAACTTGTGAATATCCAACCGAGTGTGAATCCAGAGAACTTAACTAACCTAAATATTATACCATTCAATTCTCCTTTAAGTCAACAATCAGATTTTATTCAATCTCGACTGATTAATGAGTTTATTGAAAGTCCACAAGATTCACAACCTTCTCCTAAGATTACTCCAGTTCAGCCTTCTCAAACACCAGAAACTTGGTCAAGTCAATTTGATCTGATGAGTGAAAGCATTCCTGTCACAGAAAATGAGCCAGAATCCTGGTCAGATATAACGGAAATGATGAATTATGATAACTCTAATCCATCATTTAATTCTGAATCAACTCCAGATACTTCAAAGTCAATTACAAGAGATCAAAAACCATCTATTCCAGATAATTCAGCATTAGTTTCGAGTTCTCAAACAAAAGCAGAGACAGTGATTGGAGAACAGGAAGAACAAGTTTTTATTGATCAGGAACAATTGGAAATATTAGCACGAAAAGTTTATAGCCTTTTACGCAAAAAGCTAGAAATAGAACGAGAAAGTCATAACTTTAAAACAGATGCTTCTCTCCCGTGGCTAGATACAATTAGTTCAATTAACCCTGGAAAAGTGTCTATGTTTTCCTCAAGGTCATCTCCTGTTGGACAGCTAAAAACTCAAACCGGATCGACTGTTTCATTAGTCAATTATAAACTCCAAAGACTGACCCGAACAATCGAACAACTCTTACAATCGAAAATCGAAACCGAACGAGAACGTTTAGGATCTTATTATATCGGTAATCTTCCTTGGTAAATGTACTACTATTAATTGTTAAAGGAGACTTATTATGACACAACTTGTTAAAGCCACTCTCAAATGTCAGGATAGCGCACCAGACATTATATTTATGTTTAACCCCGGAGAATTAGTGTTTGAGGGAGTCGTAGAAACCTCAGATAATCCCGGTTCTCGGAGTCAGGATCGTGGAATTCCTAAAGTCAGCTTTTCTCACACGAAAGCTTACAAAGTAACAATTAATAATATTTTGTTTGATACCTATGAAGCTGGAACTAATGTAGTCACAACCTTTATTGAACCCTTTCGGAAAGCTGTAGAATTTGCAAAAGGGAAAGAACGTCCACCCATTTATATGTTAATTTGGGGAAATCAAGTTTATCTTCGACGATGCTTTATTGAACAACTCAACTATAAACTGACTATGTTTCTTAGTGATGGAACGCCCGTAAGGGCTGTTATTGATAGTTTAACTCTGAAAGAAGTAGAAGATACTCAGCCTTCAGGTTCACTTCGAGTTGATAATAAAAATACTCAAGTATCCGATCAAGCTTCTACAGCTCGTCGTGAAACCGATAGTCTTAATAATCGGAAGAAAACCAAAAAGAGTCGTTAGCTTCTGGGCTACAATCATCCGCAGTTCAAAATAGAATAAACACTATATTTTGTGAGTTAAAAATTATGACATCAGGTAATTATCTTGCGCTTCCAAAACTTGAGATAGAGGGTCAATCCGGTGAAAAAATGAAACTTGTTCTCGAAGATATAGTGCAAATAATCGTTGAAGAAAGTTTACATCTACCTGCAATGTTCACGATTGTAATTAGAAATGATTATTTTCCGGGTGGTCAAGATGAAAAAAAATGGAAACATCAAGACCTACTAGAATTTGGTAAAAAAGTCAAAATAGGCTTTACCTCCAGTACAACAGAATCTCAAGATTTTAGTGAAGAAAAAGAAGGGTATTTGATAGAAGGAGAAATTACAGCGATTGAAACTCATTTTACAGAAAAATCGCAAGCCCCTATAGTAATTCGAGGTTATGACATTTCACATCGTTTACATAGAGGACGGTGGAATCGTTCCTTTCAAGGAATGACAGATAGTGATATTGTCAAGAAGATTTTGGCTGAAGTTGTGATTGAACCGGGTCAAATTGATGAGAGTGGAATTCCCCATGAGTATGTTTTTCAAAATAATCAAACTAACATGGAGTTTTTGCGAGAACGAGCGGCTAGAATTGGATTTGAACTATTTGTTCAAGATGGAAAATTAAACTTTCGTCGCCCAACATCAACTCAAAATATTAAACTGACATGGCTGACAGATCTACATAGTTTTCGAGTGCGCGTTACCAGTGCAGAACAAGTTAAAGAAGTGAATGTTAGAGCTTGGGATTATAAACAAAAAAAGCCAATCGTTTCAACTCGTAATTCTGAAAATGTTCTCACAAAAACTGAAAATGGTCGGGGAAGTGTGGAAATTTCTGAATTTAAAGGAAAGCCGACTAAACCAACAGTCTATATTATCGATCAACCGATTTCTACACCTAAAGAAGCCGATGCGATCGCACAAGCTTTATTTGATGAATTGGGAGGTCAATTTGTTTATGCAGATGCTCAAGGCGAGGGAAATCCTAATATTCGACCTGGACGAACAGTAACATTAGAAGAGTTAGGAAAACATAATGGTTCATACTACGTAACCGAGACTCGTCACACCTATTTTGAACGAGTATATACGACTGAATTTAGTGTACGAGGATTGCGTGGTAGTGATCTGTTAACGACACTTTCTCCACCAACTCGTCTTCAACCCGGACAAACTTTTTTAGTAGGAATTGTTACTGACAATCAAGATCCGGAAGGTTTAGGACGGGTTAAAGTTTGGTTTCCGACTCTTACTCCTAAAACTGGAGAAAATGCTCATGCGAGTCATTGGGCTAGAGTGGTCGCAATTGGTGCCGGAAAAGGGCGAGGATTTGACTGTTTACCAGAGATTAATGATGAAGTATTAGTTGCATTTGAACACGGTAATATTCACCGTCCGTACATTTTAGGAGGAGTTTGGAACGGTCAAGATCTTCCTCCCAAACCCGTTGCTGAAAGTGTTCGAGATGGTAATGTCCGAGTGCGAACATTTAAAACCAGGACGGGTCATCAAATTCAGTTTATAGAAGAAGATCGAGGGGATAGTAAAGCAGGTGTTTATATTGAGACTACAACCGGACATCAGATTCAGTTAAATGACAGCGAAAATGCAATTGAAGTTCAAACGAAAGGTAAACATAAGTTACGATTAGACGATCAAAACGGTTGCATTGAAATCAAAACTATAAGTCATACAATCCGGATGGATACTGCTGGAATCAGCCTTAACTCAGCAGGTAATATTGATATTCAAGCAAATGGAGTTATTACTGTTTTAGGATCATTCATTAAGTTAAATTAAATTCTCTTGTCCATTGAAAAATTAATTTCCACTTTGTAATAATTAATTTCACTTTTGCTCCCAGCTTTTTAAATTCTGTAACCTCTAAATGAAAGGTATTGCTTTTTTCATGAGTTGTCCTCTGGAACCAACTTTTTTGGCAAGCCCTAGCTAAACTCTGAACTAGGTGTAGTTGCTTGCAAACAGAACAATTTCCTGCTCACATTAAGGGTCTTGGCAACTTTTGGTGATCCTCAAATATGGCGATTGGCTCCACCAATACACGCGCTCTGCGTCAATCGCAATTGCTTGAACCCACTTTACAATATCACCGAATGACCCGAACGAATTGCACTAAAGCGTCCATCACATTTGCGATCGCTTCGATTAAATGTTCGCTTCGCCCCATCGCGGCCAACTTGCAGGACAGGTTGATGACTAGCTGGTAACGATCACATTGCCACACCATCTCTAAAGAACACTAAAAGTTGCCAAAACCCAACTTCATCCCTTATCCGCGAAAGTTGGTAGCCGCAGCAGGCCAGTTCTCATTGGCACGGGTAATATGCCTGGAATATCACGTTCCCAGCGTGAGCGAACTCCTAAACTGAAATAGCGACTAGCTAGTTCTTCTAATCTCACTGTTTTTAGATTTTGCAGTAAGTTAATTAGTATTAACAGGATAATATACTGAGGGGAATTCAACTGATTTTTCAGATGGTTGTTGTATAATTCTGGAAGTTGAAGCATCTGTTCTCAACAAATAAGCTTATTGCTAATAGCCTCTCATTTTTGTAGAGGCTGTTTCCTTTAATCTCTTATCCTACAGGCTTTTTGCCCCTACTTGTCGCCCCTCCAGGAAAAGGGTCAAAAAGCTATGATGCTGATTCAGTCTACCTTCTAACTTCCTTGTCACCCCGTCAGGAAATTGATTTTTGAAAAAAATATTTTTGTGATTGTTTTTTAGTTTTATTTAAGTGTTTTGTTCTGATAATCTTTGTTATCAGGAGTCAAGGACAATGATAGCAGTAGTTTTAGAATCATTTGGCACTGATCACAGCTTCCTTAGCTTTACCCCTATTTAGAGAAGTGGCTGGATGTGCGGGGTAACGTCCAAATTTATTCCATGAGCAATGGGGAGTTGAATACTAAACTGAGTTCCCCAACCGGGCTCAGATTTCACATCAATTGTGCCACCGTGACTCTCAACAATTCGATAGGTCACTGATAAGCCCAAACCCGTTCCCTGACCAACTGGCTTGGTTGTAAAAAAAGGATTAAATATTTGATCCTGAATGTTAGCTGGAATACCAGTCCCGTTATCGCGAATGTGAATAGCAATCTTACTCTGCGATAACTGTTCTGTCTGAATCCAGATACATTTGTCATGTTTCTTTTTCAGTTCTTCGAGTGCATCAATCGAGTTACTCAAAAGATTAATAAATACTTGATTCAGAGCTCCAGGGGAACAATACACCAAAGGTAATGGGTTGTAATCTTTGATCACTTTGATCCCAGAATTGGCATCTCCATCCCTGAGATGATTCTGAATCAACATTAGGGCTGCATCCAATCCCTCATGGATATCAACATCCTTGAAATCAGCTTCATCCAAGCGAGAAAACGTTCGCAAAGATTTGACAACTTTCGCCACACGTTTAGAGCCTGTTTTGAGGGAAAACAGCAATTTTTCAAGATCTTCTTCTAGGAATTCTAGCTCTAGCTCCTCTATTTTCTCTTGAACGCTGGTGTTGGGTTCAGGATATTCTTGCTGATAGGTATGAATAATATCGATGAGATCATGACAATACTGATTGATATGTTCGATATTACTGTAAATAAAACCAATGGGGTTATTAATTTCGTGAGCGATCCCTGCGGCTAGCTGGCTTAACCCCGTCATTTTTTCTTCTTGAACGATATCAAGGGCATTTCGCAATTGAGATAGGGTTTGCTTCAATGCTTCATTGGACTGGGAGAGTTCGCGCTGAGCCCGCTGACGCTGCTGAATTTCTTTACTTAATTCGTGAATTTTTTGATTGAGGATGACAAATTTGCTACTATCGCGTTTTTCTAAGCGCAGCAGGATAATTGCCGGATTTTCAGAGGAACTCGGCTGAATGACGGCGCCTTGAGTGCGGTAGGTCGTCTTTTCTCCTTGCCGTGGATGAATGGTGAGGGTTCCCAAAATCATTTGACGACTTTGGGAACACATTCGCAGATAGTCAATAACCTTCTCTGATTGCTCTGTAACCAACTCTATTAGACATTCGCCCGCCAACTTCTTACTTTTGCTGCCGAAGAGTGACTTGGCCGAACGGTTGGCCGCTAGAATTTCGCCATCCTTCGTCAACAGCAGTAGGGCCTCTGGCAGAACTTGAGCAAGTTTTAAGAACTGATCAGGGGTCATCTTCTATACTCAAAGTCTAGTTAGCTCTTAAAGTATTCCTGTCCGGCGAACTCTTCGGATGATTCATTGGGCTTGAGATACACAACCACTCGACATTCATGTGCTCCTCTAGCAATTGTGTCTTCGAGTTCGACTCTGGCATAACCTAGATTATCAGCCGCAATCACTCCGAAGATATTAGAGGTCATCACACACATTGCCTCACGTCCCTCAATCTCTTCAGCAAAGGGACATTTGCGATTACCTAAGACGATCTTTTCATCACTTTCTTCAATAATGAAAAAATCTCCCTTAATACGCTTTTTCCAGTCTACTAGAACTGCTGCCACTTGCTCTCGAGATAGATTAGGCAGCTGCAAACTATTGTGATAGATGTCATTAACGTGTTGGCCTACCCGATAACCAACAACATTCAAGAAACCTGCTGCTTCTTCAATTCCAACAATATCCTGCAATGTACCTGCCAATTCTCGAATGATTGAGCGAAGAAACTGATCCCGTTCAATGGGTAAATCCAGAGATTCGATTTGATTACTAATAGATACTGTTTGAGTCATAGCATTCAATCCTGTTTCAAAAAATTTAGGAGTACATTCATGCAACCCAGCATTCAGGCACAAGACCCTAGTCTGGAACGAAAACGAGGAGTTACAGCCTGTACCCAATACTATATTTCCCGGTTTTACACCTAAATTGATCATCACAAGTGTTTAATGCAATTTTAGAAAATGGGCAATAATATTGACTTTTTATTGGCATACAAAGTCAAAGGATTTATCCAGATGAGTGCAGAAGTTTTTCCTTGTCCTCAATTCCAACATGACTTGATTCCATTATACAGCTGGCTGATACTGTTGACGAATTTAATCAAAAGATTAACGGGAAAATAAGGAGATGATTTAATGAAGTATAAATATAAAATTACAGGGAGAAAAAACGGGATAATTCAATGTTTACAGACTAATACAGATGAAATTTATCACTCCATCAATTAGTTTCTGGGAAAACAATCTAATTAAATCGGAAGCCGAATGACGAACTCAGTCCCTTCACCAACAGTTGAATGACATTCTAAATTTCCCCCATGGTTATCTACCACAATCTGACGGGCAATTGATAATCCTAACCCTGTTCCTTTTCCCACTGCTTTAGTGGTGAAAAGATGCTCAAATACCTTAGCTGTAATTTCGTCAGACA
>JBCBCI010000177.1:0-7537 GCA_038530755.1 Cyanobacteria bacterium J06592_8
CTACGCGATTATCTGGTGGTGCATTGACTGTAATATTAGCATCACCTACATCTATGTCTCCGACTGTAACTTCTACGCCATTAATGGTGAGATTTCGGCCAGGAGTGATAATAGATTGAGTGGAATCCATTGAAAAATTACCACCATTCTCACGATCCGCATCGGCGGTAAAAGTGATTGCACCTCCTTCTAGAAATTCAAGAGAAACTCCGGGGTCAACTGTTATATCTTGAGCGGCTTCTAATCTAATTCTTCCAGTTTGACTTTCTAATTCTGCTTTAGTAAGGATTAAAGTATCACCTGGACGCTCCTCAAAGAGAATTCTGGGTAATTCATCATCATTAGGAGGAGGAATAGGGTCATCCAGATCGGGTACGGGCGCCACTAGAACAATCCTAATCTTTTCTGGATCAAGTAATAACGTTCCGAACTCACCATTCACTGCTGAGGTATCAACAATTCCATCAAAAATTAAGCTTTCTTTCCCTGAAACTTCGACAAATCCTCCGTCTCCAAATTCACTCCCGCCCCGAACATTAATATTTCCATAAAACCCCGTTAATTCATCCGCCCAAACAATAACTCGCCCGCCATCTCCGGCTAACAAACCATCGGCATTAATAGTCGTATTCTGATTCACAAAGGTTCGTAAGGCATTGGGAACATCTCCCTGTCCTTTATATTCTCCCCCGATTAAAACGGTTCCGCCACCATTGCTTCCAGAGGCGTCAATATTCGCATCAATCACCCCAATTTTCTCGCCAAAAACCCCAACCGTTCCGCCCGTTTCTCCAGAAACATCGACCTCTCCAGAGGCAATTGTTGTCCCTGAATTCACCGGAACAGTTGTATCAGAAACGGTCAAATCAACACTTCCATCGGGATTAACCGTCGCTGTTATCTCGTAACCACTGTTTCCTGTGGTTAATAAATCGGGTAAAGTAGTAATCGGAACTGACCAGCCATTAGGTTGGCTACTTGCAGATAAAATCGGTTGAATTTCTAAGCTTAAAAGTTGTCCGGGTTGACTAATTCTAACAAAATTTTCTCCTGGAACTGAGGTGATTAAAACTTGTCCTTCGGGGGCTGAAAGTTGTCCGGCGTTAATAACAGTTCCACCGAGTAGCGTTAAATTTCGTCCTCGTTCTACGGCTAAGGTTCCTAAATTAACCACACTTCCAGGGTCTGTCATGGTAAAGGCAAACCCGGTCGGATTTCCGACTAAAATTTCATAATTATTCAACCCTTCTGCACTAAACCATTCTTCTCCAAACTGAATCCCATTGGCGGTTGTGGCGGTAAAATCTCCCGGCAAATTTAACTGAGCATTCGGTCCGAATAATATCCCGGATGGATTCATTAAAAACAGGTTGGACGTGCCGCCTGTCATCTCGATTAAACCGTTAATAATGGAGGCATCTCCCCCAATAACTCGACCTAAAATATTGCGAATTTCGGGGTTCGATAAAAAGTTGGCAATTTGACTTTCATCGAGTCCAAACTCCTCAAAACTATGAAATAAATTTTCCCCATCTCCTGAACGAGTTCCACCTTCGATATTGAAGCGATTTCCGTCTGGTGTTACAACCGTTCCGGTGCCATCATTTGCAGGGGTAATAGCCTGAGCCAGAATAAAGGGAGAAAATGTATTAGAGTTTACAGAAAAATTTTCGGTTGTTTTATATTCAGCAGCGAAAACCGGTAAACTGCCGATCAGTGTTACTGGAAATACTGATAATACTGAAGAAAACAAGCGAATTGATCTCATACTCACACCTCCCCTTTTTCAGTTAACAGTTATACAGTAAATAGTTGACCGTTGCTGAATTTGATTTAATTCTTAACTATTCGCTGTGTATTGTTGACTTTTTAAACTAGGGTTGACTATTCAAATTCTACAGTTAACAGTTATTTATTTCCTGTATTTCGCACATTTACAAATTTTTTCAATAAGTCAAACCAAAAAGAAGCCCCCATCGAAATTGCGATCGCGGTGAGTGTCCATCCAAGTATAGCTTGAGCGATCGCGCCACCCGTTGGAAAGTCTCGAATTTCGGCTTCACTATCACTATTATTGATATTTAAACCAAATTGTGCTTGTATATTTTCTGATGACCATCCAATCGGGAGTTCTGAAAAATCAAGCAGGAACTGTGCTAAATCTGGGCTAAAATTCGGAGAAGCTTCTAATAAGGGATTATCTCCAGAGTCTTCCAAATAAGCCAAGGTTTGATCTTGATAAACTTGATCGATAATTTCAATAAATTGATTTTGTAAAACTGGATCTTGATAAAGCTGATTCGCTATATTTAAGGTATCAGCATTTAAAGTAATCGCACAGAGCAATCCGATTAGAAAAGTCCGCCATTTAACTTGACGCTTATAAACTCCAGAGGTTCTCTTCATCGCCTGTTGGAACCACTGCATGATTTCCGACTCTAAAGCTTCGAGGTAGGTATTAAATTCACTTTGTTTAAGTTCGGCTTGTACAGCTAAAACTTTAAACATTTTTATTTTATCGACCGACAGGATTTCCTGAACCGAGGAAGACTCTAAAGCTTCCATAAACTGTTGGGCTTGTAAATCAACTGTCCTGGATTTTAGAGGAGATTTTTCAAGGAGACTATCTAAAAAGGCGATCGCAAAAATCTCTTCGGGAATATAAGACGGCCCTTTAAAGTGTTTCCCTTGTTCTACTTTATAATCTTGCAAAGAATTAATCAAAGGATGACGATATAATAATTTCGCAAAATTTTCACCCAAGATCGCAGCAATTGAATCATAGAGATGTTTGGCTCGACTATCCCAGAACAAGGTTGACAACAGTTCCTGGACATCTGAAACCAGTAAACTTAAGAGTAAGTAAACGAAAAACAGACCCAGAGCAATATTTAAAACAGAGGGTAAAATCATTGAACTCAGGAATAGGGAACAGCTTTTACAGTTTACAGTTATATAGTAAACAGTTTACAGTTGTTTCAGTTATCAGCTTTTATTATTCACTGCTCACTGATCACTGTCTACTGTGTACTGCTTACTGCTCACGAACTCGTTCTGTTAATTGCTGTAATCCGTGACTCAGTTCAACCGGAAAACGAATCGGATTATCTAAACGCCGAATCTCTGGAGATAGACTTGCTACAGAATTTGCAGTCCGTTCAGCAATCGTATCGAGGGCTTCCGGAGGGGCGATTCGTTCACCTTCTTTGACAACAAGCTGCATTAATTCCACCTGAGAAATGGATTGTCCGTTACTCTTATCTTGAGTTTCTCGATCTTCAGAAACTAATGCTAAACAATCACTTTGAATGTCTCCCTGCTTGTATGTGCGAATAATTTGCTTTCGTCCTGGATAACTGGCTTTATCTTTTGATTTTTTCATCACAGGATGATCATCGACTTCCACCAGTTTATAGACTCCATTAACTGGAGATCCACTGACCAGTTTTGTTCCGAGTCCGTAGCCATCAATTGTCGCATTTTCAGCCTTTAATCTGGCAATTTCCCATTCATCAATATCTCCACTGGCAAAAATAGAAATTCCCGGTAAAAGCGATCGCACTTGTTTGGATAAGGGGGCTAAATCTCCTGAATCTAATCTCACCCCTTTTAACTCCATTTCTCCCTGTTTAATTTTCTCGGCTAACCGTTGAGCGGCATCTAAGATATTATAAGTGTCAATTAATAAAGTTGAACCGGGGAAATAGCGATGAAAGGCAGCAAAGGCTTCATCCTCTCCTCCTTCTAAAGCACCCACCGCCATCACTAATGAATGTGCCATCGTTCCGACAGGTTCCCGCCCCAGTTTCAACGCTGCGACAACATTCGAGGTCCCATCCAATCCCGCAGCCAGAGCCGCTCTCGCCGCCCAGACTGAGGCTTGAGGACTAAAGGCTCGCCGAGTTCCAAATTCTAATAATTTTGTTTGCGGGCCTGCTACATCCCGTAGACGTGCCGCACGAGTGGCGATTAAAGTCTGATAGTTGAGGGTATTGAGGAGAAAGGTTTCTACGATTTGAGCTTGCCACAACGGAGCTTCGACACGCAACAGCGGTTCATTGGGGAAAATTGCAGTCCCTTCGGGAACAGCCCAAACGTTTCCTGTAAATTTGGCATTTTCGAGCAATGACCAAAACTCTTCTGGGGCGTGGGTAAAGATTTTCAGCGATCGCAAAGCCTCAACCTGAGCTGCACTAAAATGAAACTGCTCTAAAAAGTCTAAGGCTTGAGCCAGTCCCATCGCAATTAAATAACCGTAGTTTTCCGGTAGTCTGCGGGTAAATAGTTCAAAACTCGCCCATTGTTCAGCAACCCCTTCTCCCGCATAACAAGCTGCCATTGTCAACTCATACAAGTCGGTTAATAGGTTGTAGTCTTCGTTTGTGAGGGTCAGTTGCTGATCTTCAAGGGTCGCCTCATCGCTTCTGAAGGATAAATGTTCGTGCTGGGTTTGCATCGGATAACTCCTTGCCTCTGTATTCTTCTAATTATAGTAATATTCACCAAATATGTCTAGTGTTTTTCTATCCTAATGAAGATGAAATAACGATTATATAAGTTTATCATCGTCAAGACTCCTCTTTATCCTCTCTCACCTTTCCTTGACTTATGGTGAGTTTAACTTAAAGTTCCGTTCATTTTGATTTATGTTATATTAAACGTAGTCGGAATGAGTACGACTTAGAGACAATGATTTAGGAGAAGACAATGGTCAAAATTGTGGGAATTGGTGGAAGTCTGCGCTCAGAGTCCTACAGCCAACAGGCGTTGAAAATAGCCGCACAACGCATAGAGGCTCTCGGTGCGGAAGTCGAAATCTTAGACTTGCGTCAACTCAATCTTCCCTTTTGTGATGGAGAAAAGGAATATCCCGACTATCCGGATGTAGAGAAATTGCGCGAAACCGTCAAACAAGCCGATGGATTAATATTAGCAACCCCAGAGTATCACGGGAGTGTGAGTGGCGTGATTAAAAATGCTCTAGATTTAATGAGTTTCGATCAGCTTGATGGAAAGGTAACAGGTTTAATTAGTGTATTAGGTGGTCAACCGAATAGTAATGCGTTAAATGACCTGAGATTAATTATGCGATGGGTTCATGCTTGGGTGATTCCCGAACAAATTGCGATCGGTCAAGCCTGGAAAGCATTCAACGAAGAAGGAAAACTACTCGATGAAAAGTTATCTCAACGATTTGATGGATTTGCTCAGAGTTTAGTTGAAAATACGACAAAATTACAAAAAATTTAAAAGAACTTCTTAAAGAAATACTCTCCTTGCTTTCCTGACATATACTGAAAACCCTTTGAGGAGAGAGTTCAAACTCCTCTGGCTCAAGTCAGAGGATTCTTCGTTCTACAACTCGACTTGCTCAGACAGCGTAGCTACCAAAGTGAGTATGAAATTCGCTACACTTTATAATTAAAAACCTCTCGCAAACAAACCGATGGCCTCCTCCAATCCTCCACTCACTCCCACAGAATTTGATCACCAGATGATGGGTCGTTGTCTGGAGTTGGCTCGTCAGGCTCTTGGAAAAACAGCACCTAATCCATTGGTGGGGTGTGTTATCGTTCAAAATGATCGGATTGTCGGAGAGGGATTTCATCCCGGTGCAGGTCAACCTCATGCGGAGGTATTTGCCTTGCGGGAAGCCGGAGAACAGGCTGAGGGCGCAACAGTATATGTCAACCTCGAACCTTGCAATCATTACGGAAGAACGCCTCCCTGTACTGAAGCTTTAATTAAGGCCAATGTCGCTAAAGTCGTTGTGGGAATGATTGACCCCAATCCTTTAGTCGCAGGTCAGGGAATCGAACGATTAAAGCAAGCAGGAATTGAGGTGATTGTGGGTGTAAAACAAGAAACTTGTCAACAGTTAAATGAAGGATTTATTCATCGTATTCTTCATCATCAACCCTTGGGGATTTTGAAATATGCGATGACCCTAGATGGCAAAATTGCAACTACAACAGGTCACAGTGCTTGGGTTACTCAGCCCTCAGCCCGACACCAAGTTCATCAATTGCGAGTGGCTTGCGATGCGGTGATTGTCGGGGGAAATACGGTGCGTCGAGATAATCCGCATTTAACTACTCATAATGTCGGTACACCGAACCCTTTACGAGTGGTAATGAGTCGGAAGTTGGATCTACCACGAGAAGCGAATTTATGGGATATTACAGAAGCAAGCACTTTAGTTTTAACATCAACGGATGCTGATCCGGATTTTAAAGAAGAGTTACAGAAAAGAGGAGTTGAAGTGGTTGAGTTATCTCCTTTGACCCCGAAAACCGTGATGGCTCATTTGTATGAACGTCAATTTTTAACGGTGTTGTGGGAATGTGGAGGGACACTGGCCGCAAGCGCGATTGCCGAGGGTGCGATCCAAAAAATTTGGGCATTTATTGCGCCTAAAATTATCGGTGGACAAACAGCTCCTTCCCCAGTGGGAGATTTGGGTTTAACTCAGATGAATAAAGCATTGACTTTAGAACGAGTAACCATTCATTCTATTGGCTCTGATTATTTAATCGAAGGTTATCTCTCCCGTCCCTTTTGATTAGTATGAAAAATAAGCATTAATATTATCAAACCTTTCGATCACACAAAGGAACAAAAATGATAATAAATCATCAAATCCTATGATTGAAGTTTTATTTCTGAGTCTACTGGTGAGTAGTTTGGGATTGGAAGCTGTTGTCCTGAGCCATTATATTTACTCTGAACAAAAAACGTTCAAACAAGAAATTGAGGAGGAGGAAATTTTGACACGTTACGAATCTGCAAATAAAAAAACATCCCCATCGTCACAACCGAACGGGAGTTCTCATCAGAAACAGGTTGATGATTCAGCATTGCTTGAGTGGGAATATAAAATAGTCCGAGCCAATCGGGATTTATTTCGGAATCCTGCTGTTTTTCATAAACTTTGTGAGGAAGAATCACAAGTAGGCTGGACAATGCTAGAAAAACTTGATGATCGCAGAGTTCGCTTCAAACGACCTGCAAATTTACGGGATAAAGCCAGCGAAGAACTTCCTCGGTTTGATCCCTATCGTAGCCACTATGGATCAACTCTAGATTTTACCTCTTGGTTAGCTGCGATCGCTTTTTTAATGGCAATTATTTTACCTGCTTATTTAGGCTATGCTTTAGTCTCTGCAACCTTAAATAATCTTCCCAGTCGCCTTCCAGAAATTCCCCTCTTAAATCCGCCCATAGAGGAAGAAGTCGAACCCGAATTAGAAGAAGAACAACCCGAAGAAATTCCCTCAGAATTAGAACCTGAGCCACAGTTAAATTAATGACGTGAATTAATTACCACCCGGATGAAACATCTGTTGAGAAAACTCGATTCATCCCCGCTTCTGCAAACCGTTCAAAAGCAGTTTCAGCTTGTTCAGTATAGTCAACAACTTCCGGTACAACTACTGAATTAACGTCGCCGCAGGTTCAGGAGGGGTTTGGAAAGAATACGTGCAAAATCAGCCACGATGTAAAGTTTTGTAAAGAGCCATGTATATACAGACTCTCG
>JBCBCI010000178.1:0-7455 GCA_038530755.1 Cyanobacteria bacterium J06592_8
CCAACACCCATCTCTGATCCGGTTCCAACACCTGACCCTGAGCCAGTTCCAACTCCAACACCAACCCCGATATCTGATCCTGGAGATACAATTAGCACGGCTTTTGATATCGGAGTATTGAACGGAACACAGAGTTTCTCAGATTCTGTCGATCTGTTAGACTCAGATGATTTCTATCAGTTCACCTTAGAGACAGACAGTACACTAGACGTAACTCTTGATGGTTTAAGCGGAGATGCGGATATTCAACTCATTCAGGATATCAATGAGGATGGTTTTGTTGATTTTGGAGAAGTTCTAGAATCTTCGTTTCTATTTGATACCACTCCTGAAAACCTGGAAACCTCTCTAGCATCCGGAACTTATTTTGTCCGAGTCCTCACATTTTTCGATGAAGCTGACTACACTTTAACGCTTACAAGTACCGAAACGGAACTAGAGACAGATGATCCTGGAGATACTCTCGACACGGCTTTTGATATCGGAGTCTTGAACGGAACACAAATTTTCTCAGATTCTGTCGATGTTTCTGACGTGGATGATTACTACCAGTTCACCCTCGACAGTGATAGTACACTTGAAGTCAACCTTGATGGTTTGAGTGAAGATGCAGATATCCAACTGATTCAAGATATCAATCAAAATGGCATCGTTGATTTTGGAGAGTTATTGGAATATCCGCTTGAATTCGGTACTACCCCTGAAACCATAGAAACTTTTCTACCCGCTGGAACTTACATTGTCCGAGTTTGGGGATTCTTGAACGAAACTGACTACGATCTCACGCTTACGAGTACAGAAATTGTAGAAGATTCAGACATTGCAGGAAATACTCTTGATACCGCTCTTGATATTGGAGTATTGAGTGGAACAGAAAGTTTCTCAGATTCTGTCGATCTGTTTGACTTGGATGATTTCTATCAATTCACCCTAGCGACAGACAGTACACTAGATGTCACTCTTGATGGTTTAACCGGAGATGCGGATTTTCAACTGATTCAAGATATCAATCAAAATGGCATCGTTGATTTTGATTTGGGAGAAGTTCTAGAATATCCCTTTGAATCTGGTACTATTGCTGAAACGCTCTCAACCTCTCTAGCATCAGGTACTTATTTTGTCCGAGTTCTTCAGTTTTCTGGAGAAACTGACTACACTTTAACGCTTTCGAGTACCGAAACTGAACTCAATATAGATGGCGCAGGAAATACTCTCGACACGGCTCGCGATATCGGAGTATTGAGCGGAACACAAGATTTCTCAGATGCGGTTAATTTCTTTGACCCAGATGATTACTACCAGTTTGAGTTAACAACCGATAGTGAACTCGACATCACTCTAGATGGTTTGAGTGCAGATGCAGATATTCGACTCATTCAAGATCTCAATGAAAATGGCATCATTGATTTTGGAGAAGTTCTAGAATATCCATTTGAATTGGGTACGACTCCTGAAAACCTACAAACTTTTCTCACCTCTGGAACGTACTTTGTTCATGTCCTCCAATTCTCCGGAGACACAGACTACAACCTAACGCTAACTAGCACAGAGGTTGATTTACGTGAAGACGGTGCCGGAAATACCCTTGCAACCGCTCGCGATATAGGATTTAGTGAAGGTACCGAAACATTCAACGATTTTGTGGGAAGCTCAGATCCGATTGATTTGTATGAGTTTGAGATTAATCAAGCTAGCAATTTGAGTGTCAGTCTAACAGGGTTAAGTGCGGATGCAGATTTACAATTAATTCGCGATCGCAATGAAAATGGAGTAATTGACTTTGATGATGTGATTACCGGATCTTATGCTGGCAGTACATTTGATGAATTCCTAGACCTTGACGGTTTAGAACCTGGAACCTATTTCATCGATGTATTGCAATTTAGTGGAGATACCGACTACAGCCTCAGTGTGACGCTAGAGACTATCTCCGCACCTACAGACGAAGCTGGAAATACCTTGAGTACCGCTCGTAATATCGGTAGCCTCAGTGAAACACAAACCTTCAATGACTTTGTGGGTACTATCGATGATGATGACTTCTATCAGTTCACTCTTGATGAAACCAGTGACTTTACTTTAAGCCTAACTGGTTTAAGTTCTGATGCTGATGTACAGGTGATTGAAGATATTGACGGCGATGGTCAAATTGATTTTGATGAAGTCCTAGATTCTTCTGTCAATGCAGGAAGTGCAGATGAAAGTATCTCATTGCGAGAACTAGAAGCCGGCACCTACTTCGTCGAAGTCTATCCCTATTCTGGTGATACAAACTATCAACTCAGCCTTTCTGCGGAATCGACTGAAACGGGTTCAGGACAAGGAGTTCTAGACACCGCCAGAGATCTGGGTGTACTCGAAACAGACCAAACTGTAGAAGATTTCGTTGGAAGTATCGACACTGAAGATTTCTATAGCTTTACTCTCAACAGTCCAGATGATGTTCTGATTACCCTAGAAGGTCTCAGTGCAGATGCAGACCTACAACTCATCGAAGACACAAACGCAAATGGCATCATAGATTTCGGTGAAACGATTGCATCTTCTACTTTCGCGAGTTCGACTTCAGAGGAGATATTCGAGAGTAACCTCGCTGCGGGAACCTATTTTATCCGAGTTTACCAATTTAGCGGAGACACAGACTATACCCTAAACCTCTCCTCTCTACAAGCTTCAGAAGCTGGCTTTAACCGATTCTGGGGTTTCGGAAATGTTGATGCGGCGGCGGCGGTTGCTTTGGCGACAGGTTCAGAAACTCCTTTCCCCGATGTTACTGATTTCGTTGACGATCTAAATTTAGTCGATCCCTTCGATTTCTTCACGGGAGACTTGAGTGGCTTGGTTGACTTTGGTATAAACCAGATTAATGCACCCGAAGTCTGGACTCAAGGCTTTACTGGAGACGGCGTTGTCGTTGCAGTTCTCGATACTGGCGTAGACTACAGACACTTTGATCTTGATAACAACATTTGGGTCAATGAAGATGAAATCCCAGGTAACGGAATCGATGATGATGGCAACGGCTATATTGACGATCGCAATGGTTATGACTTTGCAGATAATGATTTTAATCCCATAGATCGCAGTGAAGATCAAGGTGAAAACGGTACTCTGGGTGTTTCTCGCGGAGGTCATGGTACCCATGTAGCGGGAACGATTGCGGGAGAACGCAATGGTGCTGGAACCGTTGGTGTTGCTCCCGATGCGACCATTATGCCAATCCGGGTTCTTGGGGGTTTGAATCGAGGTTCATTTGCTGCTGTCGCTGATGGGATTCGCTATGCTGTCGATAATGGAGCCGATGTAATTAACATGAGCTTGGGCGGGCCAAATCCTGGAGATGTTCTACAAGAAGCCTTAGAATATGCAGAAAGTCAGGGTGTTGTCGTCGTCATGGCATCTGGAAATGAACGAGATGATTTTAATACGACTGAACCCGGTTTTCCAGCTCGTTATGCCCAGGATGGCTTAGGAATTGCAGTCGGTGCAATTGATGTCGATCGCAAACTTGCTCTGTTCTCAAATCCGGCAGGCAATAACTCTGAGCCTTATACCTTTCTAACCGCTCCAGGAGTAGATGTTATTTCTGCGGTTCCTGATGATTACACTAATGGAATTGCTATTGCTGATATAGATCCTGTGCTGCCGAGTCGAACTGACTTGTTTATTGATTTCAACGGTACATCAATGGCAACTCCTCATGTTGCTGGGGTCGTTGCTTTAATGCTTGAGGCAAATCCCGATCTCACTCCGGATGAGGTTGAGGAAATTCTCATTGAAACTGCCAATGCTGACGGGATTGTTCTCGGTTAATCGTTTGCCAGCAAACAGAAAGTTCAACCTCACCTGACTGAATACTTTTTGACTTGACATCAAGAACCTGGTTTCTCAAGAAACTGGGTTTTTTTCTATTTCTTGGGAGTCAATGTTTTTCCAGGAAACCACATTTCTCCTAAAATGTAAAATAAGATAATTCCGAGTAAACTTGCTCCTAAATCCAGTAAACTAAATGTGCGATGTGGAAGGATTTGTTGGAGCATTTCCTCTGCGATCGTCACTAATGTAAACAGAAACGGCCCGAACGGAACCGGAATATTAACAATCATCATCATCCGTCTGTTCATCCCGCGATGACAAACAAAAGCCGCTATTCCATAAAGAAAAAAATGTCCGATTAAATCATAATTTGGAATTTGGGTGAGTTGTGCTTCTGGGAGTTTGCCAAAATCCGCGACTAACATAATCGCTAAAATCAGGGTTAAATAGAGGATGGAAATCAAAACCCAACCTCGTTGATTAATTCTCATTTTCTAGTCGTAAAAAGTCGGTTTTTAATGCTATCCATGACTCCAAGAAAATTTGTTATCATTCCGGAAGATGTCTTTGGGCAAAGCGCGATCGCATCGGCACACAACTACACGAAAATAATGATCGATCTCAACAAACAAAATGAATTGCGTATTTTTCGCCGTCAGTCTCCTGTAACTGTATTAGGTCCCTATAAACGAGCGGTAATTTGGGTTCAGGGATGTCCGTTTGCTTGTTCTGGCTGTATTGTTCCTGAATCTTGGGATGAAACAGGAGGAGAAGTTCTAACCATTACCGAACTTACAAATTGGATTCTGGCACAACCAGACATTGAAGGAATCACTGTTTCAGGTGGAGAACCGATGCTACAAGCAGAGGCTTTAGTTAATCTGATTGACAGCGTTCGTCAAGTTCGAGATTTAGGCATAATCTGCTACACAGGTTATCAATGGTCACACCTCCAGCAACACCGAACAACAGCCCAAACTTTGTTACTAGATCGGATTGATTTACTGATTGATGGAACTTATATTGAAGCTCTGCACGATGACTTACTGTGGCGAGGGTCTAGCAATCAGCGACTGTTAATGTTAACCTCTCGGTATCATAATATAGTCACCGAACTACTAGCGACAGGCGAACATTCAGCCGGACTAGAGTTTGGAGTGGATCTCAGTGGAGGATTGTATTTTACCGGTGTTCCCGCCCGAAAAGGGTTTCGAGATGAGTTTACCCAGAAGATGCAGCAACGAGGGATTAAAATTAAGGAATAATCTCAACTTTTTTGACTTGTCAGTTGCACAGGCTTTAATATTATGAGTGGCAGTCCCAAATTTTCAGACGTAGAAATTGCCAAGTGGAAACAAAAAATTTTGGAAGCTGAACGTCAACGCAGAGCAGAAGCCGAGCAGCGACGACGGGAACAAGCCCAGGAAGAGGAACGGGTTCGGCAACTTCAGGAATCTCGTTACCGCCTGAATTCACAAGTACAAGGGCTGCTATCCGATCTACATTGGCAACGGGCAAATCTTTATCTCCAAGATGCAGAGGCTTTGCAATATCGCTGCGGTAATCAACAGAATTTAATCGCACAGACAGAGTCACAAACTCAGTTTTCCGCGATCGCTGAAGAATTAGCTAGAATTCAACAAGCATTTCAAGCCGCACTGTACCGTAAACGGCGCGATGAAGCGGAAAAAAGACGCCAAGCCGCCATCAGTCAACAACAGTTTGAATTGATAGAACTGCAACAGCGAGTGCAACAAATTCCAGACACTGAAGCGATCCAGTTTGACGCCGCAGGTCGCCAACAGGTAATCTCTGTATTGAAAACCTTGGAAAATGCGATCGCACTGGGAAACCCCACAACAATCAGCCGACCCCTAGCCGAAGCCACAGCTTTAGTTCAAAAGCACCTGCACCAAGTGGCTCAAGGACAAAAAGATTCACAGCAGCTACAAACCCAAGCAAATCAGCAATTAGCCCAACTTCAGATTACTTTAGCAGGTTTAAAAGCCGATCCGGTAGTTATGCGTTGGCAAGCTGGAGTCGTGCAAGATCTCGAAACCCAAATCAATCAAGCTAAAGTAGCGATCGCCAACGGTCAAACTCAACAAGTTATTTCTTTATTATCGAACAGCCAACAACAAACTCAAGCGATTGTAGAAGCGGCGAATACGGCTCAACTCCAAGCCGAACAGCGAGATTATATTGCTGATAGTATTGCTGAGACGTTGCAGGAAATGGGGTTTAATATTACCTTTCATCAAAGCGAACATCCAGACCATCCCGCCAGTGCGACAATTTTGGGTGCGACAACCCAAACCGGAAAAGGAATTAGTGTTAGTGTTCCGATTGCCGGACAGGTGTATTATGACGTCGATGGCTATGTTAAGCAAAGTGCAGCTACCGTTGATGGGAGTGGAACCGCAGCCGTTTGTGATGAAGCTGAACAGATGCTCACCGAAATGCACGCAGGCTTAGAAGAGAAGTTTGGAGTTAAAATGGGTGAAGTTTTATGGGAAGGAAAAGACCCAAATCGTATCCTTCGTCAAGCGGATCGGCTGCCAACTAATCAGCGATCGCTCCGTCGTCAACGATAGCAGAAATTTGTTTTGCAGAAGTTAGCGGGTTTTTCCAACTGTTCGCCGATAAGGGGTCTCCCGTTAGAACGCAAAGCGTTTAACGGTGAGGGGAATTATCGGTATTGTCTTTGATCTTCCACGTATTTTTTTAGCTGTTCGACAGTGACGCCACCACAAGAAGCCAGAAAGTAGGAGCCAGTCCAGAAAACCGACTTTTTGTAGAATTCACCTAGATATTCAGAATACTCTTTTCGGATTAATCGACTAGATACTGTTTTTAAGTTAGCGATTAATTTGCTTAGGTGAACTTGAGGGGCGTAGGTAAATAGCAAATGAACATGGTCACTCTCACCATTGAATTCAACTAGCTTACAACCCCATTTCTGGCAGGTTTCGTCGAATATTGTTTCTAGTCTGTCTAGCATCTGTTTTGAGATAGCTTTTTTACGGTACTTTGTTACCAGCACTAAGTGAGCGGTAAGAGAATAAACAGACCTGTAACCTTTTTCATAGTCGTTTGTCATAAAAAGCGGTAAGTGTTATAATCAGACCTATGATAATCACATATTGCTACAAAATCAAGCCAAGTCAGCAACAAATTGACCAGATGGAACACTGGTGTGAGTTGTTGCGGCGGCATTGGAATTACGCATTAGGTCAACGTCTCGACTGGTTAACCAGAACTCGTTGCTATGTAGACCGATGCTCTCTAGTTTCATGTCCAATTGGTGAGATTCCTGCAAGAGTTGATTATTACTCTCAGCAATCAGAACTCAAGGAAACCAAGAAGCTATTTCCTGACTACAAAGAGATTTATTCAGAGGTTCAACAGATTAACTTACAACGACTCAAAAAGGCTTGGGAGCGTTGGTTAATTCCTGACGCGGAATGCGTTTCGGGCTTGCATCTGGGATTTGAAATCCCAGATGTTCCTCGAAATCAATCTGGGAAGCGTGGCGGGAGACCTCGGTTTAAAAAAGTAGGTTCTTTAAGGTCATTTGGTTTCAGTCGAGTTAATCACCCTAAAGCTGCTATTAAATTTGATGGCAAAAACATCATTACA
>JBCBCI010000179.1:0-7355 GCA_038530755.1 Cyanobacteria bacterium J06592_8
GACGACAATGGCGACCCGGTTTCTGCGGAACTGACTATTGTTTATGACGGTGATGATGCTGGAAATGGTCAGTTTGAAGGGCCTGATTTTGGTCTACGCAGTCCTGATAATTTAGATTGGGCCGATGACGGTAATATTTATATTCAGGAAGACCGTTCAACTGTTGACCGGGTACCCCGTGAAAGTGTTGATAGTGATGAAGAGTTTCCCGATGCGTTTGGGGGAGTTTCCCGTGAAGAGGCTTCAATTTGGGAACTTGACCCGAATACGGGAGAATTGACTCGCATCGCTCAGGTTGACCGTTCTGCGGTTCCTGATGACCAAATTGATACGGACCCCGATGATTTGGGAGATTGGGAAACCTCTGGAATTTTGGATGTTTCGACGCTGTTTGGTCAAGAACCGGGTAGTTTGTTGATTGCGGATACTCAAGCGCATAGTTTGAGAGGTGGCCCGATTGGCGACCCGGAAGTTGATAGCGATGACCCCACTTCTGATGACCAGAATTTGGTTCAAGGTGGTCAGTTGTTCTTCATCACTGAAGCGGTTGAAGGAACCAGTGGAGATGATATTCTCACAGGTCTCAACATCGCTCAAACCATTGCAGGTGATGCTGGAAATGACACAATTTTCGGCGGTGATAGCGATGATGTTCTCCGAGGTGATGCTAATAGTCGTTCTGCTGGCGGTTCCGAAGGCGGCGACGATGTCATCTTTGGGGGTGCGGGTGATGACCGCATCGGCGGTAAGGCTGGTAACGACGAACTTCATGGTGATGAAGGTGATGATGAAATCTTTGGTGATGATGGCGACGACATCCTCAAAGGCGGTTTGGGTAACGATATTCTGACTGGGGATGACAACTCTGGCGGTGAAGGTGCCGATACCTTTATCTTGGCTGAAGGGGACGGAACCGATACCATTACTGACTTTGAAGTCGGTATTGATGTGATTGGTTTAGCAGAGGGTTTAACCTTTGCTGACCTCTCTATCTCCGGTAATGCGATTTCTGTGGGTGATGAAACCCTGGCGACTGTGTTAGGCGTTGAAACCTTAACAGAAGGGGATTTCACACTCGTTTAATTAATTAACTCAATCATTAACTCAAGAACCCAGTTTCTCCGTGAGGCTGGGTTTTTTTCAGTACACAGTGATTTGAGAACAACAGAAGGTCAAGAAATCCATTCCCTATCTTCAACCCCCAGTCCTCTTCTGTGAGGACTTCATTTATTAGACAGAGATTTTAATCTCTGGCATCATAACCGTTGAGCAGAGATTATTAGGCGAGAAGATGATCCTCATGTTAAAATACGTGACAATTCTGAACGTTATGTGAGCGAGGTACACTGATTCATGGAAGCGGCGTTGCTATTAGCGAAACTCCCGGAAGCTTATTCTATCTTTAGCCCGGTTGTTGACATTTTGCCTGTTATCCCCGTATTTTTCCTACTGTTAGCTTTTGTTTGGCAGGCTTCAGTCGGATTTAGATAAGACCGAAAAAGCTATCGGCCTTGAGGTTAGGTAACGGGTTAATAGGCTCAAAACGCTTAAAATACTCGTTGTTTAACTTAAAATGCTGATAGCTTCAGTTAATCTCAATATTACGGTGATCTTTGAGGTTGACATCTCTATCCTCTTGCGATCGCTCAATATACTAATATATTTTCGAGTTGTTTGTGAATGTTATCAATCTGGAGTTGTGAATCTGCATCCGTATATTTACGGAGAGTGTAGAGTCGGCATTTCCAGTTTAAAAATACTACCCTGTCCTAATTCACTTTCAACTTCTACATGGGCGTGATGTTTCAAGGCGATCGCTTGTACAATTGCTAATCCTAATCCAGTTCCTCCCGTTTGACGAGAACGATCGCTATTAACTCGATAAAAACGCTCAAAAATCCGGCGTTGTTCGGCTGGTGAAATCCCAATTCCGGTATCTTTGATAATAATAATTGCGGTGCTATCGTATTGCTTTAAACTGATCTGAACTGAACCGCCAGTGGGTGTATACTGAATGGCGTTGGCAATCAAATTAGAGACTAATCGGTAAAGTTGCTGTTCATCTCCGGAAACAGAAATGAGCTGTTCAGGAATATCGCTAAAAAGTTGAACATTTGATGCGACTGCCAGTTCTAAAAATTCTTCTGACAAGTCACTAATAATATCGTTGAGACAGCAAGATTGAAACGGCTTTGAAAGTGTATCTTGTTCGAGGCTGCTGAGTAGTAATAAATCAGCAATCAATTGACTTAAGCGTCGCCCTTGTCGCTCTACTGTATTTAACATCGGGTAAATATTCTGCCGATCAAAGGGCATTCGTAAAATCGCTTCGACTGTTGCTAAAAGACTTGCTAAAGGCGATCGCAGTTCGTGGGCGGCATTGGCTGTAAACTGTTGCTGTTGCTGATAGGATTGGTAAATGGGCTGCATGGCTAATCCGGATAATCCCCAACTTGAGAGAGCAACTAAAGCCAAAGCAATTGGAAACCCTAGTCCAAGAATTAACTGAATTTGCCTGACTTCAGCATCAAATGCTTCTAAAGTTCGTCCAATTTGTAGATAACCCCAAGAAGTTTGATTTTGAGGGGTAACATGACTTTCAGCACTATGTAAAATTGTGGTAAATTGACGATAACGGATACCGTTATTGGTATGAATTGTTTGCCAATCTGTCGGATTTAAACGGTTAGGAAATTGAGGCGGTTGATTGGGTGAAAAAGCCAGTAATTTTCCTTGATAATCAAACAAACGAATGTAATAGGTATTGCGATCGCTAATCCCAATTGTATGGCGTTGAATCAAAGTCGGTCTAACGTTACAGCGTTGCCCTGCTAAACATAACTCTGGAAAAATTTGCTGTAAAATCACTGCCGGATTTTCAGAAGCAGGTAACATCGGTTCTAAACTATCGTGAAGTGTTCCGGCGATTGACTCAATTTCCCGTTCTAAAGCCGTCCAATTTGACTGAATTAATGCCCGATACATCCCCAACCCAGACAGACTTAAAATCACTCCCATAACCAGCGCATACCAAAGGGCTAAACGTATCCGACTACGGCGAAAGAGTTGATGGGTGTTCATTATTTAGACTGTAAAGAACTGTTGAAGCGATAACCTTGACCCGGAATCGTTTCAATCGGACAATGACAACCATAACTGGCGAATTTACGACGTAATAACCGCATTTGTGCCGCCACCACATTACTAATGGGTTCATCTTCGAGATCCCAAAGTTGATGACGAATTTTGCTTCCGGGAATAATGCGATCGCAATTTTGCATTAAATAGGCTAAAATTTGAAACTCCTTGACTGTTAATGGAATGATTTGATTAGGTTCTTCTTGCCCAATACAAAGGGCATTATTGGCATAATCGAGGGTAAATGTGCCGATAGTTAGCGCAGGGGGTTGTAGTTGAGGTGATCGCCGTTGAAGCGCCCGCAGTCGTGCTAATAATTCCTCCATCACAAAGGGTTTAACGAGGTAATCATCCGCCCCTGCATCCAAGCCAGCTACACGGTTTTCAGGTTGTCCGAGGGCAGTCAACATCAAGACAGGTAAGGGGTTTTGATGCCTTCTCAAACGTTGACATAACTCCAACCCCGATAAACCCGGAAGCAACCAATCTAGAACCGCCACGGTATAATCTGTCCATTGACTTTCCAGGTAATCCCAAGCTTGAGTCCCATCTGTAACCCAATCCACAACATATTTTTCACTGACTAAGACTTGTTTAATTGCCAATCCCAAATCCGCTTCATCCTCCGCTAATAATATTCGCATAGTCCTCAAATAACCATCACGAGGTTTATTTTAGCGAACTTGCTTCAATTTCTGTACATTCTTTCCGAAACACCCAAAATTAGCAGTGTAGATATCTGTAACAACGTTTGTTTTTCTCGTTGGATAGCTAGAACGTCTAATCCGCATAAAAATCAGAATTCAGGGAAAGTTTTAGGGTGCTGTTACAATCCTTTAAATCAAAATAATTCGGTGCATTAATCACTTCATCTATATATCTATCGAACTCAAAATTTGGAGAACCCAGTATGATAGGACCATCAGCTTTAGAGCAAGAAATGATAGAAATGATTAACCGGATGCGTTTAGACCCTGCGTCTGAACTCCCTCGTTTAATCAACTCATCTGATCCGAATGTTAACTCCGCGATTGACTTTTTTAATGTCGATATAAACGTATTAGAAAATCAGTGGAGTAGTCTGTCTGCGGTCTCTCCTCTAGCTTGGTCTGATACCTTAAAAGATGTTGCCACAGGTAATAATAATTACCAAGTTAGCATTGATAATACGGCTCATGCCCCCAACTTTGGACAGCGTTTAACCGATGCTGGATACAGTTTCAGTAACGGAGGTGAAAATGCTTTTGCCAAGTCTCAATCTGTTTTTTATGGTCATGCAGCCTTTGCGATTGACTGGGGTTTTACACCAACTGGAATACAAAATCCTCCCGGTCACCGTAACAGTATTATGAGTAGCAATTTCCGGGAATTAGGAATTGAAATCCGACCGGAAAATAACGCCAGCACAGCTGTCGGCCCCTTAGTTATGACCCAAAACTTTGGGAATCGTTTTGCCCTGAATGGGAAATCTTATTTGCTGGGTGTGATTTACGATGATCAGACCACAGATGATGATTTCTACACTCCGGGTGAAGGACTTGATAATGTTACTGTGACGGCGGTTGATCAATCCAATTCCAGCAATACTGTTACATCTACAAATTGGTCTTCTGGTGGATATCAACTGCTGTTAGATCCAGGGACTTATGAAGTCACCTTTAGTGGGGATCTCGATGGTGATGGACAGAGTGATGATTCATACACCGAAACGGTCACAATGAGTTCAGATAACGTCAAATTGGACTTAGCTACAGATCAATTGGCTAACAACATAACGACTCCAGATCAGCCACAAACACCAGAGGATACAGATAATCAAACCAATGATCAAACGGAGGATCAAACACCTGAACCGAATCAAGAGGATGTGATCTCAGGGGTTGACTTAGAGAATCTTTCCCCTATTTTGATTGAAGCCGAAGATCTTGAACTGAACAATTATCGAGTTGAGTCTGTGAACGGTTCTGGTGCTTCTGGAGGTGAACACATTTCTTTAAAGAATCGCCAACAAAGTGGTACAGCTTCTGGAACCTTTGAAGGTGAAGCCGGAACCTATCAAGTTGAAGTCTATTTCTTCGATGAAAATGACGGAGTTTCCTCTGCACAAATTACCGTGGCAGGAGAAAGTCAGAGTTTCGAGTTTGACCAAGATTTACCTTCAAATTGGACAAGACCTGCATCATTAACAAGCCGGGTGACTCACGAAGCGATCGAATTAGAACCGGGTGATACTTTGGAAATTTCTGCTCAAAGAAATAGAGGTGAGTATGCACGTTTTGATGCGATTAAGTTTACTCCAGTTGAATTAAATTCGGCTCAAACTGAACCGTTAACAGGAGAAGTTCTCTCAGCCCAAGATAACAGTTCTGTCGAGTTAAACTTTTCAGAAGAAACTTCAGATGTATTGCTCCTAAATCCCAGTTCAGAACGCTTACTTGTTACAGATTTTATTGAGGGTCAAGATCTCATTCAATTGGCGGGAGGATTAACCGTTGAACAGTTAGAACTTGTTCCTTCAGGAGACAATACACTCATTCAAATTGCCCAAACTGAGCAACTATTAGCAACCCTTGAAGGCGTTTCTGCTAGTTCTCTTGATAGTGATGATTTTGCAATCGTTTAAATAGCGTTCAGCAGTCAGCAGACAGTTTTCCCTCTTTCAATTAAGCTAAAATAGTTCCCAAGCTCTATATATCGAGTGGTTGGGGACTTTTTCCTATGAAAAAATTCCTAGTTTAATTGCTGTCGGTTCGCTGATTTTTGAGAGAAGATAGGATCGGTTAACATGGAAGAACAGCATTTTGTGATTTTAACTAAGAGGTTCCTGTGGCAAAGTCCTGGCAGTTTATCAAAGCCGAGATTCAGAATCTAGTCAAAAACGGTGAATTGAATCCGGAGATAGCCCAACAAATTTTAACCCTTCTCGACCAACCTTTAGACGATATTAACCAACTGCCGGAACGTTTACGCTCAATTCTTCCGCAGGTAAATTCTCAGGGTCAAACGTTTAACCAACAAGGTCAAAAGGTTAAAAATCAGATTAATGTTGGGGGAAGTGTCGGGGTAATTGTTAATCTAATTCAGGAAAAAGTAGAAGAACTGAAGTCAATTCCCCAGAATTTGCGCCGCAGTGGAGTCATTAAATTTGTGGGTCGAGACGATGCCCTCAATACCCTCCATGAACAGCTTCAACAAACCGAACGAGTCGCAATTTCTGCTGTAACGGGAATGGGCGGAATTGGAAAAACGGAATTAGCACTTCAATATGGCAAACAGCACTGGAAGGAGGAAACCTATCCCGGTGGAATTTGTTGGTTGCGGGTGCGAGATCAAGATGTAGGAATTCAGATTCTTGATTTTGCTGAGATTCAACTTGGCATCACTGTACCAGATGAAATCAAGGAAAATCGCACCCTTGAACAAATCATTGATTACTGTTGGCGCAACTGGCCAATTCCTCCAAATCCTCCTTATCAGAAATCGGATGTGCTGCTGATTTTTGATGATGTGTCAGACTACGAAGCCATTGAGAACTTTCTGCCTTCTGATCCTCGCTTCAAAATCTTGGTGACAACCCGTAAGCAATGGTTAGCAGAATCCTTTCAACGCCTAGAACTGAAAGTTTTAAGTGAATCTGAAGCTCTAGAATTACTAGCCTCTTTCATCGGAAATCGCATCAAACAAGAACCCGAACAAGCCCAACTCCTCTGTAAAGACTTAGGTTACTTACCACTAGGTTTAGAATTAGTAGGACGGTATCTGATCCGGAAGTCTAAGTTATCCTTAGCTGAAATGCGATCGCGCTTAAGCCTTGCCCACAATTCTCTTCAGAAACGCGATCGCAAGGGTGAAGCTTTTCCCGACATGACTGCTCAAAGAGGAGTTGAAGCTGCCTTTGAACTCAGTTGGCAAGAATTAGATAAAGAAGAACAGGAAGTTGCTTGTTTACTCAGTTTATTTGCCTTAGCTCCAATTGAATGGGAGTGGGTAGAACAAAGTTTATTAGAAAAAGATACTGAAGACCTAGAAGAAATTCGTGATGATGTTCTGGTCAATTTGAGTCTACTTCAAGATGAAGGAAATAAAACCTATCAATTCCATCCCTTAATTCGAGAGTTTCTCAAAGAAAAACGAGAAAAGAGAGTATCAGTAAATGAAATGAAACAGGAATTCTGTCAAACTATGGTAGCTATTGGCAAGACAATTCCTGAAACTCC
>JBCBCI010000180.1:0-7269 GCA_038530755.1 Cyanobacteria bacterium J06592_8
TTTGCTTAACTGTTGTGATTGTTTTTGTTTTTAACCAGTAAAGAGTTTGAAGTCTCTCTTTTTCTTGAGGTGTTTTTGCCTTTTTGAGCAGTTCTTTGAGAGTTACGGCACGATTCATTGATCTCGATTTTTACTACACCTGACATTGGTGGCGATCGCTAGAATATATCTTCTGCTTAAGTGTAGCTTAAGTTTATGAAATTGGTATAAAGTTTCCCCAGTTTATCAAGCGCTCGCGATCACAATCATTTGTAGACAGGCTCTAGATTCAAAAAAAAGAGGGCAATCCTAAGATTACCCCCAAATCTAACTGACAAACTGCGAAACAAAACTCCTAATCAACAATCTTTAAGACTGTAAGTAAACTGTTACGTCTTGACTATCGAAGTTAGATGTGGCGATATCGAGTCGGCCATTGCCATCTAAATCTTCAACAATCAGTCCAAAAGGAACTTCTCCAACCGTGAAACTGAGTGGTTCATTAAACGTCGCATCGCCATCATTAAGCAGAAGAGAAATCGAGTTTCCTTCGCGATCGCCATCTTCAAAGAACACAGAGTTCAGCATTACCAAGTCAGAGTTACCGTCTCCATCAAGATCGGCTGCACTTAGGTTACTGGGATTTTCATTCGTTGTAAACGTTAGAGCCGGAGCGAAGAAGCCATCGCCACTATTTCGCAGAACAGAAACGGTATCTGAACCGAAATCTGTTGTTGCCAAATCAACTGTACCATTACCATCCAAATCATCGGCGATAATATTAACAGGTCGATCTCCGACATCATATTTAATCGGATCGGAGAAGATGATATTTCCGAAGTTAATCAGCACTGATACTGTATCCTCTCTCTCATTAGCTGTTGCTAAATCAAAATCACCATCTCCATCAAGATCGGCTGCAACAACATCTCGAACCCCTTCACCTGCGGTTAAAGTCTCTCGGTTGTCTCCTGTTCGGTTAAAGAGCACAGACAGACTATCTCCCCCGTAGCCAACGCCAAACTCATCAAATTCAGAGTTGATTAGCACAACATCCGTGTTACCATCGCTGTCAACATCAGTTGTTTCACTAATGACAGGGCGATCGCCAGCCTCAAAAGTTGAAGGGGTGAATAAGTTACCGTTACCATCGCCGAAGTAGATAGAAACTTCATTTGTGTTTGAGTTAACAACAACAAGATCGGTGTTACTATCTCCATTAATATCACCGACATCTAATGATGATCCTGCACTCGACAAGAAATCAAGAGGTTGTTCAAAGGAACCATCTCCCTGATTAAAGAGTATTGAGAAACCGCGATCACTTTCGTTGGTATTAGCAACAATCAGTTCATCAAAACCATCACTGTTGAGATCCCCATTCACGATCCGTCCAGGTTGACTGTTGGCGTCATAGTCAGTTCGGGTAAAGCGATCATTGCTAAAGATCTCCTCAATTCCGTCAGCCTCATAGAAATCGAAACCAAAGTCATCAAAGGTGCCATCTTCTAGCTCAATAAAGTCATACTCACTACCCAACCCATCGAAACCAGAAGCAAAGCCATTTTCAAAGTAGAACGGGGTGTATAGGTCGTCTAGGGAATCACTGGACTCTTTATCAAAGTAGCCGATCACATAGACCTCATCTAAAATTGCATCACTGCTGACTTCACCTGTATCATCAAATACCAAGTACAAACCATTAAAGCCATCTTCATTTTCACCGGGGAAATCATCGTAGAAGGTATTCAGGTCAAATGTACCGGGTTCAGCGTAGGTATAACCGAGGTAGAAATCATCTTCTAGGGTTGCACCATCATAGAGATAAGCAAAGTCATACCGAACTAAATCCGGTTCAGATGGCGGGGGTGGTGTGACGATATCATCACCTAGATCGAGAATCGCTTCACCCAAAGCCAATACATCAACTCGTTTGAATTCTAGTCCCGTATTGACAACGTTATCATCCTCGTCATCTCCATCAAAGATAGTTACACCTGTGTCTTGAAGTAAATTACGGAACTCATCAAAGGTTAAACGACGTCCAAGTTCTTGAACGGCTAGTTGTTGAGCGAGGGCGGCAATTCCGGCAATATGAGGAGAGGCTTGACTGGTGCCTGCTTGACCAACCGTTTCACCATTTTGATCGGCTCCTGTAATAAAGGCACCTGGAGCAAAAATATCGGTTAATTCGGGGTGACGTTGAGAGAAAGCTGTGATGCGATCGGCGCCTGTAGTCAAATCATTACCGAATGGCCCTCCGTTGTCTCCATCCCATACCGCGCCAACTGATAGAGAGTTAGGATTAGATGAAGGATAACTGACTCCTAGTAGGCTATCAAACTCAAAGAAACTATTACCGGATGCTGAGGTAACAATTACATTTTTGTTAACGAGAGCTGCTAACTCATCATCAAGTCCATAGTCTATACCTAAATCTACAGGAGAAAATTCGGGCGTATAGATGACTCTGGGATCACCTAATGACATATTGACGCTAGCAATATTATATTCCTCTGCATTCACAACAACCCATTTCAAAGCCTCCTCAATAGTATTGAAGAAATCTTGAGTAGACTGATCGGAAGATGGATTATCTGAAGTAACCTTCAGATGAATAATATTTACGCCAGGAGCCATTCCAGGAAATTCATCATCTTCCGAAGCCACAATACTGGTTACATTGGAACCATGTCCTATAACATCACTGGCATCGAAGTCGTTATCTGCAAAATCCTGCTGGTAAACAATGCGATCGGCAATTCCATTTCCATCACTGTCTGGTCCGAAGAAGGGGTGGTCTAAATCTAAGCCAGAGTCGATCACCACAACAGAGAAACCGCTACCATCGATACCTGCAAAGCGAGGATCAGTTCGGAAAGCCTCCATATTTGGGTCAGTAGATGAAGGTTCTAAATTGATTAACTGACTCGAAAAATTAGTAAAGAGTTCAAAAGATTCCTGTGAACCTGTTGTCGTAATTCCAGGTAAACGTGATGTTACAGAGACACTCAGATCGTAATCTGTGGTTTCTTGGTCAAAGGATGTCACCTGAATATAATAGGTTCCGGCTTCGAGGGGTCGAGTAATAGATTCATCGGTAATTCCGATCGCATCAGAGAAGTCAATAATACTTCCATTGCTATCCAATAAAACGAGATCTGCGTCGCTACTCAATTCCTCCAGGTCTATCGAAATACTCCCTGCTGCTCCCAATGTAAACACATAAAAGTCATCTAGATCGTCTCCACTCACTTGATTGCTATATGTCAAGGGATTAGAACTAACCGCAATATCAAAGGCATCTTCGATACTATTACCCGGTTCTTCAATAACTTCCCGTTCCTCTGGGGGTTCGATTTGAGGAGGCGTTTGATCGTCATCATCATCGATGATCTCCACATCTTCCGGAGGCGGAGGAGCATCAATAGGAACAGTCTCGTCTGGAATTTCTTCTAAGGTGAAACTAACGGTGGTTTGAGCGACTAAACCAAACTCATCTTCAGCTTGGAGTTGCAAGGTATAACTGGTGTTTTCAACCAGAGATTCTCCTAAGAAGGCTTCTAGTTGTAGCTGTTCAAACTCGAACCGACCATCCGCTTCTAACTGACTGGAAATATCGATTAAATTCCCTTCAGATCCAGCGCGTAAAGCGACAATTTCACTGGCATCACTGACGCTTCCAGTAATGGTTGGATCGGTGGTAATACCGTCGCTGTTGTTGTCGCCTGTATCATTCGCCAATTGTGCAGTAATTGTCGGTGGTGTCCCGTCGAGAGTAAAGCTAACAGGTGCTAAATTAAGCGATCGCAATCCGGAAGTATCAACGGCTCGTAAAAATACAGTATTTGCACCGTCTATGAGGTCAGTATTTAATGCTGTTTCTAACTGGTTTTGAGTCAAAATAAATGAACCATCCGCAGCAATATTAGTCGTAACGGGAACGAATTCTGCACCAATGCTGACTTCGAGTTGTGCAATTCCTACATTATCTATCGCTGTTCCCGTAATAGTCGCATCGGAGGTAATGCTGTCACTATCACTACTTCCGGTATCATTCGCTAAAAATGCGGTTACAGACGGTTGTAGAAAATCAGTTCCGGGTGGGAAAAATTCTAATTCCTGTTCGGGAGGAGAGCCATCGGGAGCGAGAGTAAAAGTAAGTTCTGCGATGTTTGATCGCACTCCATCAGTATCGATACTTCGCAACTGTACAGTGTAAGCCTCATTTTCAGCGAAGGAAATATTCAAGGCTGACTCTAACTGGTTTTCAGAGAAAGTAAATGAACCATCCTCCGCAATTTCTGTATTAATGGAGACAAATTCGCCATCAATTGCAATTTCCAGTTCGGCAATTTCTGATGGATTAGAAACGGTTCCCGTTAATGTCGGATCGGAGGTAATATTATCTTGATCATCGAGTCCGGTATCATTAGCCAAAGAGAGGGTAATTGTTGATGTTCCTGGTTGAGGTGGAGACGAATTATCAATGAAATTATCTGCTGTTAATGCACCCTGATTAACCCCTTGCAATAAAGCTAACATTTCCCCAGATTCGATATCACGAATTAGAGTATCGCCTGCGGGTGTTTCTTCAAAATTGAGGTCGGCAAAGGTTAACCCATCTAGCAATTGAATCTGGTCTTCTCCATCCTGAAAATCAACAATCAGGTCAGTTTGCGTAACAATAAAGTTACCTGTTCCTAGACTCAGAACAAAAACGTCTTCACCTTCTCCACCGATGAGAATATCCGTTCCGCGATCGCCATGTATGGTGTCTGAACCCTCATCCCCAAAGATAGAGTCATCTCCACGACCTCCGAAGAGTAAATCCGCTTCAGCGCCACCGTAAATCTGATCATCGCCCTGATGTCCAACAACGGTATCAAAGCCTAAATTTCCGAACAGTTGATCGCCTGACTCTGCCCCAAAAATGAAGTCATTTCCTTCAAGTCCAAAGATTTGATCAGCATCGGGAGTTCCAGCGAGAATATTGACATTTCCACTGTCAAGAAAAGTATTATCCTGAAAAAAGTCCATGAGATACCCCTTGAAACAATAAAAGCTAACGTTCAAGTAGAATTGGATTACTCCGCTTAAACTTTGATTAAATCGAGTGTTTGACCGCGTTGATTATGGAGAGAACAAGCCGTCGCTAATTCAGAAGCAAAAGGACTTTCAACTACTCCAGTATCAATCAATGGGTCTTCAGTCGGTAATCTGCAAGAATATATTTTTCAAGGGGTCGGACTTATGCAAGATCGCCGGAACCTCTTTTCTGCTATGACGTACAGGCTATTTACACAAGTTATCTACTGTGTTAGTCAGCAAAGCTTTCAACTCCTCTGAAGGAGAGTCCATCGATAGGACTTCTTGCCAAAACTCTAACCACAGTTGTTGACTCGCAAAGTAATCCGCTCGGCGCAATTTAGCGGCATCTCCGGTAATATTTTGGGCTGTGAGTTCTTGTTCTAATTGTTGTAATCCTTGAGTAATAGAGTCTCGCTCTGTGGGTGTCATCACGGTGAACTCAATCGGCAAATATTCATCATATTCACCCGAAGGTTTATCGGAAAAATACCATTGATAAGTTTGACCCGGTTGAAGCTCGGTTTCTACTTGTACTTGATACCATTCGGAGTTGGCTGAAGATAAAGATTCTACTTGGTTTTTAGAAGAAATTCTTTGACTCCAGAGAGCAGTTCGACTGTCTAGTTCTCGAATTTCTAGCTTGGTAATTTCTCCTTCCCAAGTGAAAGTCGGGCGATCGCTCCAGACTTTAATACCCTTTTGATTATTATGAGGAGCAATTAAACAAAGACTATCTCCTCTTTCATCCCCAGCTTCTGAACCATCATCTTCTGGAGGTTCACTATTCGGAAAAAATCTTCGCCAGCCTCCTTCTTCTGCAAGAATATTATCTTCTGAGAATGTTTGATTCGACAACTGTGATAACGGTTGTCTGAGAATATTTTGAGAGAAAGCAGGCGAAGTTGAGAGGAAAATCATTGAAAATAACAAAGTTGAATATAGTTTTCCGGAGATTAGCAAACGATTAAATTTCATAGGAGTTCTCCTAATATTTATCTAGAAATAATAAGACAATTAGATTTGTTTTGAGTTCGGATGAGCGAAAAGATAAATCCAGAGAATTGTAACTGGAATGAGAATTGGCAATAAAATCGAACCTGAAATATACAGTTGCAAGCTTACAAATCCATAAACGAGTGTTCCTCCGGCTACAACAACTAAAGTTTCTTTTTTTTCGAGTTGATCGGGTTCCATAATAATTATGATACTTTTTGTTGCTAGTGCAAATAGCCATAACAACCATAAATCAGGAATAGGTATTACAGGCTTTTGCTTCAGAAAATGATGAAATAAATAAGCATGAACTTCACCTCCAACAAATGTTCGGCAGAAATTTCGCATTTCAGTTTGGATACCAATTCCTGGGTTACAAAATTGTATGGGTGGCGGTAAATTATCCTCTCCTTTGTGGTTAATTCCTGCACTATCGTACCCTCCAGGTACAATGATAACGACAGGGTAGGGCTGTGAATCAGTCAGTATAAATTGGGGTTCAGTTTGGAGAAACTGTTCGGCTGAAATATCGCTATAAATATATTCTGGAGGGATTGAAAAATCTACAATTGGATGTAACCAATATTGATTTAACCTGTAAGAAATTAAAGTGAGGGGCGAAGGTCGCATCCATCTTTCAAATAGTTTGTCAGTTAAATGATCTGGATGAATTTTATGTAGTGATGTCAGTTCAAATTCTCCAGTTTTGTGGGCGAGGGCTAGTAGATAACTGAATGGAAAGGGTCTATCTTCATCTTCTAAAGGTAATAAAGTCATGTAGCGTCCATTTCTCCAAATACGAGAATCACCTTGCCATTTTTGATTAATTGCAAATTGATCGAGTGTCCAGTGACGCTGTCCATCTTTGCGGCTGGTGAGAAAAATATATAATGTTTCTGAACTGTTTCTCGCTTGTAAAAGAGATCCAGCCAGTTCTTGATCTTCGTGAGGCTTTCCTTCATAAAGTAAATAATCAACTCCCACAATTCTAGGCTGTATTTTGGCAGTATGATCGATTAATTTTGCTAAATATTTTCGGTCAAGTTCGTAGTCTGAATCAATATAAATGAGTAGAATTGAGGGATCGTAGTTTGGAAACTGTTGAGTCAAACGACGAAAATCAGATTGAACTCTCACTCGCTGATCAAGTAGTTGATATTGAACACTTGGAATTACACTCAAGATAGATAAGGTTGCAAGTGCGAT
>JBCBCI010000181.1:0-7114 GCA_038530755.1 Cyanobacteria bacterium J06592_8
ATAAATTCTGATACCAATTCTTTGAGTATTTCTACAGCACTTCTTGATAAAGTTGTTAACTGATGATTGTCATTTTCATAGATTTTTTATTCAGAATCTTTCCTTTCAACTTTCTACATCCAAGAGGACTAGCACCCCAACGGGTAAATCCTCTTAAGATTCTTGTTGAATCATGCCATCTTCTAGCTCTAAAATGCGATCGGCGACGTCTACAATACGCGGATCGTGAGTTACCATTAATACGGTCGCACCTTCTTCTTTTGCTAGCCTTTTTAAGAGGTCAATAACCGCTCGACCACTGCTTGAATCTAAGGCAGCGGTGGGTTCATCTGCCATAATTAAAGGAGGATGACCTGCTAATGCACGAGCGATCGCTACCCGTTGTTTTTGTCCTCCAGATAAGTCGCGAGGAAGCAGTTTTCCTCTTTCTCCTAACCCCACTTGTTCGAGTAAATGTAAGGCTTGTTCCCTGGCTGGTTGACCTCGAATTCCTTTAATATTGAGAGCCACTTCTATATTTTCTGTTGCGGTTAAAGCGGGAAATAAATTAAATCCTTGAAAAATAAATCCAATATTGTTGAGTCGGAAATTTGCTAATTGGGCGCGAGACATTTTGGTAATATTTTTCCCTCGCAACAAAACTTGTCCACCTGTTGAGGTCAAAAGTCCCGCTAAAATGGAGAGCAGGGTGGTTTTTCCCGAACCACTTGGCCCCATCAAGAGTTGAATATCGCCCTGATGTACCTGTAAGTCAATGCCTTTGAGAACCTGAAAGCTTTGTTTCCCGGAGTGATAGGTCATCTCTACGCCCACACCTTCTATCGCGACGGGCTGATCTGATGCTACTGGGTCTGGAACTGAGCCATTCGTAGTCTGAGTGGGAGTTTTTTTGAGTTTAGCCCAGTTTACTTTAGAACCGATCATATTTTTTTTGTCGTCTGGTGTGGGCATAAAATTCCAAGCCGGACTAGGACTGCTTGTAACAACTTACAAAAGATCACTACATTAATTCTAATTTGATTTTATACTGCTTTGTATACGGCCTGATCCGACTGGACACTCCTATGCTTTAAAGACGATCGCGGGATCAACCTGAGTGACCTTCTGAATGGCAAAAATAGCTGACCCTGCACACATGATCACGGTTAATCCCAAAACCATCACCGCAGTCGTGGGCGTAATCAAAATCAGAATCCCTTGGCTGGCTGAAGCCCAATTGGTAATCCCCATACATAAAGCCATACCTGGAATGTACCCTAATACGGCCATCCACAGGGCTTGTTCTAAAATTACACTATAGATAACGCGATCGGGCGCTCCCATGGCTTTAAGCGTTCCAAACTCTTTCAAGTGATCGGAGACGGAGGCGTAGAGAATTTGTGCCACAACGATCATCCCAACTAAAATTCCCACGGCTGCGCCTAAACTGAGGATAAACCCAATTCCGGTCCGTTGTTTCCAGTAGGTTTGGGTGCGTTCAGACATTTCTTCGGTTGTGTAGGTTTTGACGTTGGGTAAGGTTTCTTCGAGGCGTTGTCTGAGTTCGGCGAGATCTTGACCAGGTGCGACGTTAATTAGTACAAACGAGATCGGATCGGTTAAAGTTAAGGGTTTGGGTGCCGAGGAGAGGACTTTTTCAGAGGGGTTGGCATCATCGAAGATATTGACACATTTTAAGTCTCCATCTTCTAACTTACACCGTGTTGTCGTCTGGAGGCGAGCATTAACATAAGCGTTCGCATTTTTTAAGGAGGTGAATACTAATTTATTGTTAATAATCGGTTGAGTCCCCTGAGTGACGCCGACTAAACGCGCTTCTAAACCGGCTAATGTGGTGACATTTCCTAACTCTGTTACGCCCAAAGATTCTAAGTTGTTTTGATCGATAATCACACCGTAAGGTTCTTTGAGGCTTTTGACATCTCCTTGAATCACGTTCCAGGGCGAAAACATTTGTGACTCTGGCGTTGAACCGACAACGGTAACTGCATGAATTTGACCCGATGGATCTCGCCAACGCGCACTCCGAAAAATGAGGGCTTCTGCTCGTTGTACGCCCTCGATATCACGGGCTTGTACCATGTATTCTAGAGGTAAAGGCATGGTCAATTCCATGTGAATCATGTCCGCAGAAGCGACCCATAGGTCAGTGTCAGAGTTGTCAATCAGTAGGGAAGAGGACTGAATAAACCCTTGAAGAATGCCGTTTTGAATGGTGACGAGACTAACAGCGAACATAATTCCCGCTTGGGCGGCGATGAAGCGGGGGAGATCTTCAAAGAGGTTCTTGCGAGCGATCGAAGCCATAACGACTCACTTTTTTTAGCTAGACTTTAGATGCTAGCATATCCCAGGTCTAGATTGCGTTCCGTTCAAGTTGATCGATATTGGGAGAAAATCGGGAGTAGGCAATCGGGAAGGGGTTTTTGAATCTAGTTTTCTTAAGAAGACTTCCGGTTTTAGACAGGGATTTTAATCCCTGGTTCAAACAGAACAGTGAGTGCTACAAAGTTAACTGTCTGATTTTCAAATCGCAGTCGTAAAGTTTTTGCTACCTTATCTAACACTAAGGAATAATCATACATTCGGAGAAAGCGCGTGAGTTACGATTTTGATGCGATAATTATCGGGAGTGGTGCAGGAGGTGGAACGGTTGCCTTTGCACTCGCAACAGCCGGAAAACGGGTTCTCTTGGTTGAACGTGGGCCGAGATTTGCTGACAAAACTGCTTTTCAAGATGAACAGCGAATGCTAATTGAGAAAGAAGCCTTCGACGATCGCATTTTTGAGGTGAATGGACATTCCGCCCGTCTTCATATTTCCGGAATTCTCGGTGGCGGTACCTCTCTTTATGGTGGAGTTCTGATCCGTCCGAGTCAGTATGACTTCCATCCCGGTAAATATTATAGTGAATGGTTGCCTCGTCATCTCTGGGACTGGCCGATCGCCTACGATGATCTCGCGCCTTACTATGACAAAGCTGAACAGTTAATGCAAGTTAGCGGCGACTCCACTCCTATTCCGGGTGTCGAAACTCCAACCAACGGTTATCCCTGCGAAGTTCCGGCTTTAGCCCCCATTAACCAACATCTCGAAACTGCGATCGCAAAGGCTGGGTTTACACCTTTTCATCTTCCCTTCGGAATTGATTTTAATCGCTGTTTACGCTGTCCGACTTGTCCGGGTTTTTATTGTCCGAATGATGCGAGGGCGTCTACAACGGTTCGACTCTTGGATCAGATAGAACCTCAAAATCTACAAGTTAGAACCCTGACTGAAGCCACACGCTTACTCACTGATAGTCAAGGAAAAGTCATCGGCGTTCAACTGCGCGATCGCGAAACCAATCAAACCGAACAACTCACCGCCAAAGTTTACATCCTCTCCGCTGGGGCGATCGGGAGTCCAGCGATCCTCTTAAAATCCGGTTTAACGGGGCGGAGTGACCAAGTTGGGCGAAATTATATGTTTCATTGTGGCGCCCTTGCTGCTGGATTTTTTGTTGGGGAGACAGGCGGCGCCGATAGTCTGATTAAACAACTCGGCTTTACGGATCTTTATCTCGGTTCTGCGGAGTTTCCCCATAAACTCGGACTCGCCCAAACCGTCCCCGTTCCTGGGCCACTTTCAATGCAATCGGAAGTTCCCTTTCCGCTTCCAACTGCGATCGCCCGTTTTCTCCTCAAACGAATGTTGGTGATCACGGGGTTAGTTGAAGATTTACCCCAAACTGAAAATCGGGTCGAATTGGGTCAAAATGGGGAAATTCGTCTGACTCACCGCTTCCATCCCTATGATGTTTACCGTTCAAAATATTATATGCGTCAACTGAGAACCGTATTTCGTCATGCGGGGGCGGTTTTCACCTATGGTGTAACGGGGGATAAAGACGAAGTTCACACCTCCCATCAAGCCGGAACGACCCGTTTTGGCACCGATCCGCAGACGAGTGTACTTGACCCCGATTGTCGTTTGCACGACCATGAGAATGTGTTCGTGGTAGATGGGGGATTTATGCCCAATTCTTTAGGCGTGAGTCCGGCTTTAACAATTATGGCGAATGCGTTGCGAGTCTCAGAGGCGATTAAGGAGAATTGTTAGATGAAAAAAACGATTGTTATTACAGGAATTTCAGGAACATTAGGGAGTGCATTAGGAAAAGCCTATATGCAGCGAGACTGTCATGTTGTTGGCGTAACTCGTCAGTCAGACTTACAGGGAGAAGGCTACCACGAACTCTGTGTTTCTCCTCAAGAAACGATTGAAGATGCCGAAAAATTGTTTAGTTATGATCCCGATGTCGTGATTTTAAATGCAGGTCAAATTGAAACCGAAGTTGGAGAAGGGGGAGTTCCCTTAGTCGAATTAGTCGAGTCGATGAACCGAGTTAATTATACCTGGCCTGCGGTTGTGGCGGTAGAAGCGGCGAAACAAAAACGCGATCGCCTTTTAGATGTTATTGCTATTGGTTCGATTGCTGATGGCAGTCCTTCTTGTTTTGGGCCTGTCTATCATTCCGGTAAAATTGCCCTTCATTATTATTTTTCAGGAGTCGGGCCGATTGTTTATTATTCCAGTGATAAAATGATTCGGTTGCGATTATATCGTCCGGGCGTTATTGCCGGGCCGTTAGCCTGGGCGCCTGTGAACCGTTTGAATGAAAAAGCCTACAAAATTCGTGAAAATCGAGTTAATTCTGCACCAGCAGCAGATGACGTTGCGGAAACGATTGTGAATTGGATCGAACGGAGTAAACAGTGGGTTGGAACCTACAAAGAACCCTGGAGTTTCAAAATCTTTAAATACATATTTGCTCTATTTCCAAATGAATTTTATCGCCTACAATTATTAGGCTGGCCGAAAGGAAGTAAGTTTATAGACAATGAAAAGTTGAATAGTAAACAGTGAACAGTTGGGGAATGAATTCTTCGTCTTAAAACCTCATGTCGGGGAATCAATTCCCCGTCTCAAACCCCAAGTCCTCTCGAAGAGGACTTTAAATATTTAGACAGAGATTTTAATCTCTAGCATTAAGCCTCTATTCATCAGGTTGTGTCAAGGTAAAGATTTATAAAGTTCCTGTGTTCTTGAAGCGGAGTAAAGGTCTCAATTTATACTTATGTTCAAGCGAGAAAACTCGCAAAATTTAATTTGATCGTTAAAAAAGACTCTGTAAAAACACTTAAATTCTATTTTTCACTCCTCAAAATATTCTTTCTTAGACTTAAACACTACGGAAAGCAGGACAATTTTTTAATCCTCAATTTTGTGATCTAACATTTTGATATCCGCATTATCCCTGATGTGGTTTATTTTTTTTACGATTATAATCAGAACTGCACAGGATAAAAGGCAAAATAATTGCTATATATTCACTTGATAAAACATCTGAATCATCCTGTAAATACTCCTTGAATCTTTATTTTTTAGCGAAAATGGGTCAATCTACTGATAGTTTTGGGCAAAAAGATCGTGAACTGGTGATTATTGATGCAAGTATTGAACAGTATTACCAACTGATTCAAGGTATTAAACCCGGTTTGGATTGGGTTGTACTGAATTCTGAACAGGATGGTATCGAACAAATCACACGCATTTTAGCCAATACCTCTAATATTAAAACTCTGCATATTGTTTCTCATGGTGCGCCTGGATGCTTATTTCTAGGTAATACACTCTTAAATCTAGAAACCATCAATAACTATGCTTTTCAACTCAAAAGTTGGTTCTCTAATCCTTTTATTTTAGACAATAATCTCCTAATTTATGGTTGTAATGTTGCATCTGGAGATGTAGGTAAAGAATTCATCACAAAACTACACCGTTTGATCAGAAGTGATATTGCTGCATCTCAAACTCCCATCGGAAATTCTGATCTAAATGGAGATTGGGATCTGGATTTCATTATTGGTAAAATTAAGCCTAAACTCGCTTTTAAGGTTGAAACGCAAGCAGCGTATGCTGGAGTTATGAGTAATATTTTTATCTCTGAATATATTGAAGGAAGTTCTTATAATAAAGCCCTTGAACTCTATAACAGCACTGAAGAAGCTATCGATTTTGACGCAGAAGAGTATACTTTAGAGATTTATTCTAATGGTTCATCAACTGTAAGTAAAACTGTAAAATTATCAGGAATTCTTGCAGCCGGAGACGTTTTTGTTATTGCTCATCCATCCGCAAATGAATCAATTTTATCAGTAACCGATCTTCAAACTAACGCAGTTAATTTTAACGGTGATGATACGATTGTTTTAAAAAAAAAGATGGTATAGTTGTTGATTCTTTTGGACAAATTGGCGTAGATCCGGGAACAGAATGGACGAGTGACGAAGTTGGAACTCAAGATCAAACTTTGCGCCGCAAATCTAGCATTTTAACTGGAGATTCTAACCCTAATGATGCTTTTGACCTTGCTATTGAATGGGAAGCATTTCCAAATAATACCTTAGATGGATTGGGGCTTTATGATGCTACTTTTGATCATACAGTCCCTTTCAATTTAGTGATCTCCGAAATCATGTATGATCCTAATGGTTCGGATGAAAATTGGGAGTGGATTGAGGTTTATAATCCTAATGATGTTGCAGTTGATTTATCGGGCTATATTCTAGATGATGAGAATGGAACCGCTCATAATACTGCTAATATTACCAGTGGAATAATTGCTGCTAAAAATACCGCCATTCTCTATGATGGGAATAATACCGACTTTGCAATCGCCTGGGGTTCAGAAATTAACCTCATTCCCGTAAACGATTGGTCTAAAATGACACTGAATAATAATGGCGATAAAGTTAGTCTTTGGAGTAATTTTTTAGCCTACAGTGGCGATCACCAAAATCATACAAACACTGTTGATACTGTTGACTATAGTGGAGTGAATTTTCCTGATTCCGCAGGTGCGTCAATTTATCTCAAAGATCTTACCACAGACAACAACGATGGGAATAACTGGGTGGTTAGCATTGACAGGGAAACGACTCCGACTGGAACAGGTTTTACAGATCAAGTTTGGGGTAGTATCGGTTCTCCTGGCGGAAATTTCGCCCCCAACACCACAGACAAGACGGTGACGGTAGCTGAAGATAATTCCTACACTTTCCAAGTCAGT
>JBCBCI010000182.1:0-6866 GCA_038530755.1 Cyanobacteria bacterium J06592_8
GAGTTCTCTAGCCCATAAATTACCACAGGAGCTATTGCCTAAAGCCTTAGAAGTGACCCGCTCTATTCAGGATGAGTATCAACGTGCAAGGGCATTGAGTTCTCTAGCCCATAAATTACCACAGGAGCTATTGCCTAAAGCCTTAGAAGTGACCCGCTCTATTCAGGATGAGTCCGACCGTGCAGAAGTATTGAGTTCTCTAGCCCATAAATTACCGGAACTATTGCCTGAAGCCTTAGAAGTGACCCGCTCTATTCAGGATGAGTATCAACGTGCAAGGGCATTGAGTTCTCTAGCCGATAAATTACCGCCGGAACTATTGGCTGAAGCCTTAGAATTGACCCGCTCTATTCAGGATGAGTCCGACCGTGCAAGGGCATTGAGTCGTCTACTTCCAAGATTTTATCTTTCTGATTGGAACAAAGAATTTTGGCAAGAAAACCTACACGTTCTGGCTCGGTATGAACGTCAAAGATTAATGCAAAACTTAGCAGATCTCAGACCTGTCATTCAGTTTCTAGGAGGCTTAGAAGCATTGAGAGGTTTAGCAACAGTAATGAGAGATGTTTGTCAGCAATGGCCGTAGTTGAACTTGGCATTGCGAGAGGAATCAACTTCCCATAATTTCGATTTTCGGTATTAGATCTTATGGAGCAGGTTGTCCAAATTCGACTCATTCACTAACTTCTTGACTAAAACTGGAAATAGAAAGATAAACACCCAGTATGACAATTAGAAAAGATATCCATTCTAAAATACTCAATTTTTCAGAAAAGAAAATCCAGGCTTGCATGGAACTAAAAAAAGGTTCTAGGAGTAAAACAACAGCAACGCTACTGGATGACAAAATTTTTAAACTATAAGTTAAGAGTGCATGACCAATAACAAAAGTAAGAGTAAAACAGGCAACTGCCAACCATCCAGACCGGGAATATGGCAAAAGGCGATCACTATTAAACAGGAGAATTGGTAGTAAGAATGTAGTTCCCAGCAAGCAACGCCAGAACAGGATACTACTTGCATTTAAGCAGACTCGCAATCGTTCGACGATTAACAGATATATTGCGAAGAAAACTGCTGATAATAAGGCTAATCCATCCCCTTGTAATTTTGTTGTGGAAATTTGGAAATCTCCGATACCGATTGCGATTGAACCACCAATTGCTACCATCATCCCGATGATAAATTGGCGATCAAAACTTCGATTCAAAAATAACCAAGCTAACAATGTTGTAAATAAAGGCGTTAAACTGTGTATTAAGGAAGAATTGCCAATATTTGTTTGAGCAATTGAAAATGCCCACAACATTTGATTGACAGCACCACAAATTCCTGCACCGAGAAGGAATAAAATGATTTTAGGTGAATAAAATGCCGATTCTGTATCGGTCTTTTGCGTATCTAGCCAATTTACACCATTACCTAAGCTAAAAACAATAGCACTGAAAAAAAAGCGATCGAATACTGTGGCAATCGGACTAATTTCTCGTTCGCTCCATCTGACACAAATGGGGCCTAGAGATAAAAAGAAAAAAACTATTACTACAGATAAAAAAGCAATATTTTTGCTTGAGAATAGAGATTTGTAGGAAATTGTGATTCGATTGCTCATGTATTGCCAGGAGTATTTTGGAAACTCGACTCAGTATTTACCATTGCTGCCCTGAAAAACGAACGTTAAAAATAGTTGTTGTGATGTAAATTCTTATTCTGTTTTTGCTCATTTTCATCAAATCAGCAGTTTAGGCAGTTCTACACTCGGAGTTCCCACTATCGTGTTCAAACTATCTTTCAGGTTCCTTGCTTGACATAGACGCAAAACTCATTCTGATCAGATGATATTTCAGCAAAACCTGCTTCCATTAGCAGTGACTTTACCTGCTGCCAATCCAGAAGCCTCAGGCGGAGATCCTGCTGAGCCAGAACCATATCTTCTCTACAGAAAATATAGGTAAAAACTGCATGGAATGCATCATCAACTTTTTCAGTCTTAGCAATCCTCTTATGAACAATCCCATCATCCAACTCAATCACAGTATCACCATAGGCGTTAGTAAAGCTAATTGCTAGCAATCCACCTGGCTTAAGATGGTTTGCAACACAGTGAAAGCTTTGTCGGATTTCTTCAAAATCTAATATATGGCTGACTAACAAAGGTTCTTTACTGTCATGTGCAAATGTCCAAGCCCCCCCACGAGAATAGGCAACGTCAAAAGTTTTGTCGAGATTTAGTTTAGAAATACTTTGGTAATGAAGGTCAACACTTCCTCCTACCTTTTCCTTAGCTAGCGCTAGTAAAGAATCACTATTATCGATTCCTGTGATTCTGTAAGAAGGATCAATTTGCATCAACTGCTCAGCAATGAGTCCAGTACCGATACCTATCTCTAATAGCGTCTTACTGTTACCAATGATATCAACGAGAGATCTAGCAATCGCTTTATAGTCTCTGTTCTTCTGAACAAAAGCATCATAATAGCTAGAAAGCTTTTTGTACTGATCGTTCATAACTTTACTCACCTTAAACTATTTGGGATATTATCGTTTATCGCTTTTCTCAGATTATTCCGTTTACAGCACTTTTTAGGATAGTGAGGTACAGTTTATTAATTCTCTGTTGCCTGTTGCCTAAAGTCCTAAAATTTTGTACCTCACTAACTCCGAAACTGCTGTAAGTTAGACGTTGGTTCCTGTACTATTGATAATCTTCTCGTCTGTTGAAAAATATATTCCTGCGACCGTTTTCTGCTGTTTCAGGTGGGTGAAAATCTTTTTCGTTAAAGACTTCACTGTAGCAAGCCTTTTTAATGAAGTCATCTGGAACCTTAGTTAGTTTTTTATAGCGATGGTGCTCTTGATTTTCAAGTATAAAAGGTGCGTTATCAGCAGCATTATAGGTGCAATGCATTAAGTGTCTAGGGCGATCTTTTGATTGATTTCCTGCTGAACCATGTAAGGTATTTGCATGAAAGAAGAGCGCATCACCAGGCTCCATTTCACAATAGACAAGCTCTAGCCTCTCCATGATTTTCTCCAATCGTTGAGGTTCGGGGCCAGCTGAACCCATGCCATTTAAGCCAACTCTGGTCAGACGACCAAGTAAATGAGACTTTCGTAATACTTCTAAGCATCCATTTTCTCGATCATTGGCGCTAAGAGCAATAGTGCAAGTAACCAAGTCAGGAAAGAGGCAACCATTCTCGTACCAAGAACCATAGCCTTGATGCCAGTCCACTCCCCCTTCTCCAGGATGTTTTGAGAGTATCTTAGAATGCCAGTGATAGCATTCCCTACTAATTAGGGCTTCAACAGCATCAACAATGCGTGCCATTCTGGGAATACTGCCTACTAGTGTATTTCCAAGTTCTGTCCAGAGAGAAACTTGAAAGTTTCCTCCATCTCTATTGGTGCAAATAGTCCGCGATCCGCCTAGTGCTGGATCTACGTCCAAAATCTCTTGAATGGGGCGAATTTCACTAAGCTCGAACATTCTGGGAACAATCACAAAACCCTCTTCATGGTATTTCTTTATTTGTTCCAGAGACAATGGATAAGTTGTCATAACTTCAGAATCACGAGCAAGTTGATTATTAGGTGTCATACGCAAGACTTTCTCCAAAATGAACTAGTTATCAACAATATCAGAATATTTAAAAACCTTATAGGTCTTGGCATTACATCGAAACTCATAACAAATCAATGCCAATCAAAACTTCGGGAATTTGAGCAACATTTTCAATATCAAACTCTGTGTAAAAAAAATATTTCTCTTTTCTTTGAGTACATTTTTTTACAGAAAAAATACCTGTAAATGCATCTTAGCTCAAGAAAGTTGAGTTATGAGTGCTTGAGTGCTAAATCAACCTGGCCTAAAGCAATACCTCCCTGACGATCTGAAAATTCTACAAGGGTTTTCAGAATACTTAATCTAGATCGTTTTCGTTCCATAATAACTTCAAACTTACAGGAGAATTCTTTCGGATTGATTAAGGATTTATAAGTACTCTCAAGCCTAGTAATGTAAGTACCAGACATAAACAAAATATAAAACTCTTCTACAGTTAGATCCTGTAGGCAAAGCAGTAATTTGTTTTGGGTAGCATAAGCAAGAGAAACAGCCATGATCTGATTGTAACAAATCACAAATTCAACCGCGTTGAAATGTCCGGTCTCATCAACATAGCAAGGTGATTCGATCGAGAATTTCCCCTGAACAATATAATTACTATCAGAGCCTAATTTCCCTAAGGATAGAACAGATACTTCCTGGAGATATACTGCTTCTTTGCTTGAATATGGCTGAAGTGTTTTTAACAGAAAATCATTGTCTATTTTTTGTAAATATTCTGTTTGGATCATGGTTTTAACTCAGTTGGTAATTTTTAAAAATGTATGACAATGTTTGCAAGTTCCTCGCCGAGAATTACAGCACTGACTTAGCTCAACAACTCTACTTGAGTATCGCGAGTATCGCGGTGGGGTAGATTCTGGTGATACTGGTGATAAACGATTTGGGGTCGCTCAAGATTGAGATAGTTATACTCAAAAACCAGATCCTGTTGATCATTATTTTGAATCATAGTAAGATAAAGGTTTACAGATAAACCCGTGAGCATCTCAAAGTGATTTTGATATGACTTGTGATTCCATATCGATAGCGCAATGCTTCCCAAAATCAGCTAATTTGTCCTAAAAAATTACGTTTTAGCCAGAATTCTTGGGGCTACTGTCAATATAAACCACCAAACCTCCCAAATTGATCCGAAAAACGCAAATTTTTTGGTCTTAACAAAAGTTTACTGTCATGTTGGCTTAAACTTATTTGTTTCTTAAACTATTAACTGTTTAGAGATGTTTGAATTCGATCAAAAATCTGACTTACTTTTAGAGAAAAAAAAACTAACTTTTAGACATAATTTTTTTCGAGATATATCAAAATTTAGTCGTTTTCCAAAAGGGTTTGATGGGGGATTTTTTCACTTAAGTGATGAAGAGTTTAACTGCTATGTATCCCAGATCTTAACTAATAATATGAAGTTAGGTTTGCACCAGCAGAATTCACGAATTTTATTTAAAGGATGTGGAACAGATGATTTTATTTTTAGTTTTTCTGCTTGTAACTATGGTCATTTATACTCTTATAAATATAAGATCAGTGAAAACATGATTAATATTATATACTCTCATCAAGAAATGGCTACACTCCGACAAAAACTTGACAGTAATTATTTTCTTAATTTTAAGGATGATTTTCTTAATAATCTTTGCGAAAAATTAGAATTATTGAAATTTAAAGAACAACTATATCGGCAAAAAATCCCCCCAGTCATGAAAGTAGATGGTCAAAAATTTAACTATTTACGGCAACTCTGCTATCAAATTTATCAATTATTATTTAAAATCACTCTTCAGCCCTCTTCCTCTATTAATCCCTTACTAATTAATCATGATATTAAACAAATATTAGAAGAAGAAATAGCTAAAACCCTTATTATTTCTCTAGCAGAAGCAACAGAAATCAAACCAAAAAAACAACAAATTAACCGAAGTAATACTTTAAAAAAAGCAGAAGAATTTTACTTTAGTAATCTCAGAGCCGACATTACAACTCAGGATTTGTGTCAAGAATTAAAAATTAGTCGAAGAGCCTTAGAATATATCTTTAAAGACTATTACCAAATGTCCCCCAAAAACTATTTTAAATATCTGCGTCTCAATGCTCTACACCAAGAACTTCAAAAAAAAGAGCAGCAGGAGAATCTCAGGGAAATAGCTGAGAAATTTGGCTTTTATCATCGAGGAAGGTTAGCTAAGGATTATCATCAATTATTTGGTAAGTTCCCCTCAGAAACGAATACCTAATTTAGAAGGAGCTAACCTTACAGAAATTAATGCGATGCAGATCTCGAATCGGCGGAAATAGAAGGTTCGTGCGACCCAGTGCAGCAATAAGCTGAAACTACCTGACAGTATGCTTTTTAGCGTCTCAATTTCTCCGATTAATTCCGGGTATTGCTAGAGAAGCTACCATGAAGTGCCATGCTTAACTGAGAAGTTCCGTATAAGCTTTTAGAAACAGAACTTTCCCTTATTTGACCTAATTTCTGTGTCTAAAACTCCTAAAATCAGTCCCAATTTGATAAAAAAGTTCCGACACCCGTATTAATCGGTACTGCATTAACTTTTGTGAAGAAACGTTTAGAAAGCAAGCATAGCAGTGCTTTCAGTTGGTTGGCACTTGATGACAGCTTCTCTAGCATTACGCCAATTTACAAGCTAAAACCTATGCACAGTAGCCGTTTCATTCTCATATTGCCCCAGGTCGCATGAACCCTAGCTTTACGCCAAAAAGGAAAAATAATAATTTAAGATCAAGCGATCGCTTCTCATCAAAACCCCAACTTCTAGAAAGTAATTATTTTACACCGATGGACAGTCTTGTTCTACAGGAATAACAAAGTTGTATTACACCGTTGACCGTTTGTAGTATTACTATGTAGTATAGAAGTGTTGCAAGAAAGATTGTGGAGGTGGAGCCAATGATTGTTCTATTTAATGAAGGACAGTATTACGTCTAGTTATCAGCCTTCATAAACGGCAAACACCTCTGCAAGCGGTGGGTCAACCCATTGACTCTTGCAGGGGTTATTATTTGTTCTACAGGAATAAGCTGAAATTATTATCTGTTAGGGGTTGTAGCAATCTTCCGGGTTTTTCGGCTCACATCATCTGCGAATAAGCTCACATTATTGCAAACAGCTCGCAAACAAGATTTTCGGCTCACATTATGGGTCTTGGCAACTTTTGGTGATCCTCAAAGATGGCGATCGCAATTGCCCACACCAAAGCAATTACGTGGAGCGCAT
>JBCBCI010000183.1:0-6759 GCA_038530755.1 Cyanobacteria bacterium J06592_8
ATTTATATTTGCAGCTAATGTGAGCAAGAAATTGTCTTGTTTGCGAGCATGAGCGTTCTTGTTTGCAAGCAACTACATCTAAAGGCAAGCTTTTTTTTCCATCGTAAAGATGAGTTGTTACCATGACAATTCCATAGCATACTTTATCTCTTTTTATTGTTTAAGTCCCACTATCTGGGCGGAAATTAAAGCTGAAATTATCGAACAAAGAAAAAAAGAAATGAGTACGGAATACGGTCAAAAATTGAGAGAAAAGATGAAAGAGTTACTGGCGCAAGCTGAAGACATCGGAGAAATATTTCGGCAAGACGCGGTGACTTCACTGCGACTGGCAAAAGCCGTCAAAGAAGAGCAGATTAATGATATTGATTCTGGCAAAAGTTCGCCAAGTGCGGGCGGAAAACTCTCCCTTTACCAGTAGGCGATGCCAGATCATGGGACTAATACCCTGTAGTACGACTTTGAGTTGGTAGATGACGGGTTCGGAGTAATTAGACATTTGTCCATCTTACTATATATTGTCATCTCCCCCGATTTTTTTCACTCTCCTAATTGCAATTAATCCTGGCTGAAAATGATCCTTATTGCTGATCCGGGGCTTTCTTATTGCGCTACTACACATTGGGAATAAAACCATATTACTTCTCCTTAATCATGTCCTCAGAAAACTGGAACTTCATTAGGAGACTCTGTAATCATCGACTCAGTGAGCGGGAAGACTTCATCTCCGATACCAATGTTAATTGGCTGAAAGTTATTATCGTTCGTCGTCTGTAAGGCGACTGAAGCAGAAATATGCTGATTCTCTGTAATAGCAACTGTGACTTCTCCGTATTGTCCGCCCCTCCAGATTCTTAAATCTTCCTTGTCAAAATTTCTGCCGAACTCAAGTACATCAATACTATCATATTTTTTCAATACATTCTCTTCGTCCCCAGTACGAATATATATTTCGTCTTTTTCTGAGTCATTTGTATAGATTCTGTCGAGGCCAGCTCCCGGGTAGATCTCATCCAAGCCACCTGAACCATTGAGTATATCGGGGCCTGCCAACCCATGTAAAGCTTCATGAGCATCAGTACCTATAAGCTCATCTGTTTCACTGGAGCCGTACATCGGAGTCTCGATAAAATAATTTGGAGTCTCCTTAATCATGTCCTCTGTGAAAGAGAAAGAATCATGTCCAAAGGCAATTTCTATGGGTTTAAAACCATTCTGAGACTCATTCTCTAATATCACTTCATTGATAATATCGCCACGTTCAAAGACTGCGATATTAATATCTTGCCCTGAAGACCAAATTTTCAAGTCTGATTCGTCAAAAGCTTCGCCAAAATCAATTACATCGTTACTGTCGTAGGTTCTCAAGATATCCATACCTTTACCAGAAGAGGCTTGAATTATATCTTTGTTTCCATCACGTGCGAATAAGGTGTTCTTGCCAGTACCACCAGCCAAGGTATCCTCACCTCCACCTGGAAGTCCCCATAGCATGTCGTCGCCTTCACCACCGAGGTACAGATTCTTACCTGCCGCACCCCACAGTTCGTCGTCGCCTTCGCCACCAATCAAGGTATCGTTGCCGTCACCACCACTCAAAGTATCGTTGTCACCTTCACCTAACAAGCTATCGTCACCACTATCGCCATACAACTTGTCGTTACCGTCACCACCAGTCAAAGTATCATCGCCATTATTACCGTATCCATAGTCAGCACCATCGCCAAGGGACAAGCGATCGTTGCCGTCCTCACCTGATACCATATCATCTCCATCACGACTCATAATATTGTCATCAGCACTACTACCAGTTATACTCTCATTTGTATCGCTGCCGTAAAGTTCTTCAATGCCGTAGACATAGGAAACTTCATCTGATTCAAATGATTTTGGAAAGTCTCCTACTGTGCTCCATCTGTGAGGAATTGTATAGTCAGGGATAACCTTTTCTATCTGATGGCCTAGACTGTAACGTCCATCTTTCATGCGTATTTCTTGAAAACCCTCGAAAGTCAGGAATGCTCGGTCATATCCTTCACCGCCATCAATAATCTGGTTAGTACCACCCAGATAAATATCGTCGTTTCCTTCCATCGCCACAACAATATCTTTGCCTTTACCAGTATCGATCAGCTCTGCTCCCTTGCTGCCAACAAAAATATCGTCCCCATCTTGAAGTTCAATCAGCAAATCTCCGTCTTCATAACGATCGAGCAGGACTATATCATTTTTCTTGGTTGCATAGATCCTCTCTATATTTTTAAATTGGGCACTGACTCCTTTATCTGCATAATTTTGCAGTGGCTGATCACTACCAAAAAATTGCCTGGGATCTAACCCATCTTTGTCTTTCACGCCAACAAATACTACACCATCAGCAAAATCACTAAACAATATGCTATCACTTCCTTTCCCTCCATTAATAAATTTGTTACCCTTGCCAAGTACCAGAAGGTCATCTCCTTCACCACCAGACATTCCATCGATTCCCTCACCAGAGATTAATACATCATTTCCACCGTTCCCGTACAGATTGTCATCACCTGCACCGCCGTTGAGAGTATGAGCGTTATCATCACTGTATAAATTATCATGTCCAGAACCACCGACGAAAACTTCAAAATCTTTGACCGTCAGATTAGCAGTTGACAAATTTCTCAATACTGAAATTTGCGAGCCTGCCTGTCTCAGATCTATCTCAAGATTTGTATACTTTCCTGCATTCAACCCAGAGAACGATATTGTATCCTTGCCTTCACCGCCAAAGTATGTCCGCGTATGTAAGCCAACCTTTTGGGGAAAGTGACTGCCAGCCATGAAGAAATCGTCGCCACCCAGACCGTCAATATCGACTCGGTTATTCTCCTGAATGTATATTACGTCGTTTTTTGGTCCTCCAACCATGGTGGGCTGACTACCGTTACCTCTCGATATCATCTTCAGTCCATTATTCGCTCCTTTACTGCTTGAAGCTAACTCTTCCAAACTTTCTGTAAATCGCCAATCATCAGATGCAGCATTTGCAATTGCTAAAAATTGTCCACTGTTCTTTTCTTCTGCTGCGGCAAGTCGTTCATCAACTTTTTTCTGGTCGTAACCATCTGGGTATGTAACTTCTCCAGTTGAAGGATTAATTTGGATTTTCGGATTACCCGTATCGGGAAAGTATTGAACAACTCCTGCTTCTGGGCGATTGCCATCCCCGGCTTTATGCCATTCATATTGATACAATATCTTCCACTCATCAAGGTATTCCTCTTTGGCGAAATCCAAAAATGCCTTTTCAATGCTCGATTGAGCATTTGCTTCAGCTTTTTCTTGTTGAAATCCATGATCTAGCAACAAGAATTGACCCAAGATGGGAATATTGGATACGGTGTTGTACTGTCCACTTAGCCTCTGTTCCCTAGTTTCTCCATCAAAGGCTTCCATATCAATGGCATTAGTAACAGTTGTTAAAATCGCTGACAAAACTCTTGCTCCTGGAATTGGCAGTGCCGCAATTGCACCAGCAGCAGCATGCATTCCTACCTTCAGATCGTTTCCTTTTCCTGCTTCTTGAATGGCGCTGATTAAGGATGAAAATCCAAATCCGGCTTTACCCAATAATGGTGCTAGCGATTGCATGATGCCTACCGTAGGTCCACCTGGGATATTACCTCCTGCTGCGGCTGCCAGACCAATAGTTGCTGCCTCTACTATCATACCAGTGAGTACAAACTTGGAACTTAATGGTATCAAACTCACCATGTCAGTGGCTAGTGCCACAGATTTAGCGGTTATATCAAGGATACTCTTATCCGTCCAGCCTTCTTCCTGTCCTTTTGTAAAGCTTTGAGCGAAGGCTGCTGCATCCGAGCCAATCCCCAGGGTTTTGGTGGCTAACCCTTTACTAACCTGGGGTGTCAATGAATCTTTACCACTAATCCACTTTGAGGCACTTGTGAAAGCATTGGATGCCTTTGAAGCCTTACCCTTATCAATGATATTCTCAGTTGTAATTTCCCACAGGGAGCTAAACCCAGATAAAACTGCTTGAGTCCTGTCTAGGGAAGAGCCATCGGTGAGGGCATCAAGTTTGCCTATGGCAAGATCGGTAACACCCAGAGTTGCTTCAAATTTTTTCTTATTTGTTTGGGCTGTTTTGAGTTCGTCCTTAAGCTGTGTTTGTTGCTTAATCAAGTCGTCTTTACTGATATCTAGGTTTTTCCCAGTATCAATATCAATAAGTTGCTGGTCTACTTTCTTAAGTTCTGAGATACGAGACTCAACTATATCTGTGTAATTCTTTTGCAAGTAACGACCTCGCTTGCTCATTTCTTTGAGGGTAGAAAGCATTTTACTTTTAGCTGCTACTCCTTCTTCCTCATACAGTTTCTGGAATTCAGCTTGGGCGTTATTGAATTCAACATAATTATCCAATATTCCAGTCTTTTGCAACATTGTTTGGTAACGAAGCACCTGGAAATCTTCCTTTGCTTGTTGCTCGTCCTCAAGTATTTTCTTCTGCCGACCGATGTCTAATTGCTCTTCCTGTGTAATGGTTGAACTCTTCATAGTTTAATTCCTCTAATAATAATGAATGTTGCAATGCTCAAAATTGCTCCATAGGCAAACAAGCTTGATATCAAGTGCTTGTTTTTATTTGTATAGATAAATTATTTCACTCAATTTAGGAAAAGACAATACCTAAAAGTTCAGTTTTATTCAGTAATTTTTACCTGAATAAAACTGAATAAAACTGAATAAAACTGAATAAAACTGAATAAAACTGAATAAAACTGAATAAAACTGAATAAAGCTGAATAAAACTGAATAATGGGACTTTGACAAAAAATGGGGCAATTTCCGCCTCAAACCCAGACAGAGAGAGGCTTTTAGCTTTAAATAGCATAAATCCAGTATAGGCAAGGGTTTCAGGCTGAAAACAGCCTTTGACCTATTTCCGGCTTCCAGAGAGACTTTCAGCCCCTTTTTGGATGAAAAAATATCAAAGTCCCACTAGGTTGTTGTCGGTCTAAAATCATATCGTTTTTATCCCCTCCATTATCGTGTGAAAATAGATCGTCATGGACAAGCCAAAATCTTAACCCAGGAAGAAATTCACCTGTTATTTTCTGAAGGGTTTATCAAAATTAGGCACAGGGTTTTATTTGCCGTCTGTTTGTACACCGCCTGTCGAATTGGGAAAGCCGTCAGCTTGCGAACCAAAGATATTTATGATCGCAAAGGCAAGATTCGAGTTGAACTCAATATCCGCAAAGAACACACCAAAGGCAAACTCGCCACTCGCACCATTCCCATTGTTGAAGATTTAAAGCGATATTTTGAGATTACTCAAAGCTCTACATCAATTCCCAAAGCTGGATTGTTAGCATGGCGGTCATTAACGTGTGCATAGATTGCTGTTGTCTTGGGATCTTTGTGTCCCAACAAATCCTGCACCTGACGCAAATCCGCCCCTCCTCGTAATCCCAACGTGCCAGCAGTATGTCTTAAACTATGGGCCGAAATTTTACGCCCATCAATATGTTTAAGTCCCACTTGCTGCAAGTAACCATCCACAACATAGCGAATGCCCCGGCGTGATAACCTTTGCCCAATAGAACGGTAATTCAGGGAGATAAATAGGGGACTGTCTTTTTCTAGCACTTCCCCACTTCGCTCCCTCGCTTCTAGATATTGCCACAAAATTTCAGCTAAATCGGGTCGCAAGGGAATCATCCGAATACTCCCTTTTCCCTCGACTCGCAACCCCCAACTTGAGCGAGTTCGCTGCAAATCTTCAAAACTCGCCCGATGTATTTCGACTGTTCGCGGGCCTTGTAATGCCATAATTGCGACTAATGCTCGGTCGCGCTTACTTTTCAGACTCCCATCACGAGGAATAATATTCAATAATTGTTTGAGTTCTTCTGATTCGAGGTAGGTAATTTGTTCAGCGGGATCTATTTTTTCACGAGGCGGTTTGATTCCGACTGCGGGGTTTTCTTTAATTAACCCTTGATCACAGGCACAATGGTAAAAGCGACGAACAACAGTTAATGTTAAGCCAATCGTTTTTGGCTTGTGTTGACGGTCTTTGATCAGAAAATGACGAAAGGCTTTTATTTCGTCACTCGATGCAAAAGCGGGATTCAGTTCGACACTAGCACACCAATTCAAAAATTGATTGACTCGCCGCCGATAAGTCACGAGAGTATCGTCCGCCGCATCACCATTAGCCACATCAAACGTTAAAGATTGTTCAAAGCAGTGTAACATCGCCTCGGCAGTGGGAATAATCGCCGGGGCAGGTAAACGAAGAGAGCCTCTAGAATTCGGTTGTGACTTTGGGGTCATTCAACATTACCCGATTAACCGATTTCACTACTCTACACCCCTTTGGTCTATTAAGTTAGAATTATTTCCCATAATGTTTGTTATAGGTAACAATGAAGGTATCGAACAAGGCGTTCAAGAAGATCTCAATTCCCTTCGGGAACTTGAGAGAAAAAATAGAGGAGTATTCAATATTTTGGAACAGCCTAGCCCCCATGAATTGCTGAGTGAACTCAAGAGCAAATCCTACCAGATTTTCATTTTTACGGGACATAGTAAGAGTGATGAGAATCAGAAAATTGGTTGGATTGAATTGAGTAAAACAGATAGTTTAACAGTTTCTAATCTCAAATTTACATTAAGTGAAGCTATTGATGGAGGATTACAACTTTGCATCTTGAATTCTTGTGATGGCTTAGGGTTTGCAAAACAACTCAT
>JBCBCI010000184.1:0-6491 GCA_038530755.1 Cyanobacteria bacterium J06592_8
CCGGAATTGGTCAAGAGATTCGCGGCGAAGGATTAGTCAGTTTAACGCGAGGATTTATGTATGCAGGGGCGGAACGAAACGTCAGCCTCTAAATCGAGTGCTAAAGCACAATTACGGTAAAGGTGAGATTACCCTTGGCGAATTGCTGCTTCGAGTTGTGTCGGTTGATCGGTACCGATTCTAAACTTTTTACCCGATTTTAATGTAATTTCTACTGCATCCAAACCCGATACATTAAACATCAAACCTTGAGGAATTTTCCGAATTCCCCAACCATAATACCAGTGATTTTTAACAGCAGCGGCTTCTACAATATCACTGAGAGGAAATTCTCGGCGAATAACTCCAAAACTAAACCAACATTTCAAGTAATCGTTTCTGACTTCAACGGTTAGAGTCGCAGATAGCAACCCCACAATCAGGAGAATTACTAACACCAAAATAAACCCCCAATTCCAACTGTTAACGGCAGTTATAACACCAGCAATAAACAGCGCAATAATGGCAAGTAGAACAATCGTTAATGTTCCGATTTGGGTATGTTTATAGAAGTCTTGGGTTTGATTCACTGTTCCTCAATCAATAGAGATGAACGTGTGTTTTAAACAGGTTGACCTTTAGAATCGAGTAAAGCCCGTTTTGGGCCGTGAATTGGGTCTTCGATAATAATCGTTTGATCTCGACTTGCACCCAATGAAACAATGGCGATGGGAACTTCCATAATTTCAGCGAGAAACTTCAAATAATCTAACGCCGCCTGCGGTAAATCTTCTAAAGATCGACAATTTTCTGTTGAAGTTTTCCAACCCGGTAAACTCTTATAAATGGGTTGACATTTCGCGAGTTGATGTAAATCTGTGGGAAAATTTTCGCACCGTTCCCCGTCAATATCATAAGCGACACAAACTTCAATTTCTTCTAACTCATCCAATACATCTAACTTCGTAATCGCTAAACAATCTAAGCCATTCACTCGCACTGCATAGCGTCCAATTACCGCATCAAACCAACCACAGCGGCGTTTTCGTCCGGTTGTTGTACCAAATTCCGCCCCGCGATCGCATAAAATTTCTCCTATACCATCGACCATCTCCGTTGGGAATGGCCCCTCACCAACGCGAGTTGTATAAGCTTTCGCCACCCCAATCACCCGATCAATGACCGTTGGCCCGACTCCCACACCGATACAAGCCCCACCTGCAATCGGGTTAGAAGACGTCACGTAGGGATAAGTCCCATGATCCAAGTCGAGGAGAGTTCCCTGCGCCCCTTCAAACAAAATATTTTCCCGACGGCGAATCGCCTCATACACCCGCAAGGACGAGTCAACGACATGAGGACGCAGGCGTTCAGCGTATCCGAGATATTCTTCAATGACAACTTCTGGATCGAGGGGCGGTAAGTTGTACAATTTTTCTAATACAACGTTTTTGTAATTGATCGTCCATTCGAGTTGCGATCGCAATCCCTCTGGATTCATCAACTCGATCATCCGAATCCCGGTACGTTCGGACTTATCCGCGTAGGTCGGGCCAATTCCTCGACCTGTTGTTCCAATTTTCTGTTGTCCACGTCTTTCTTCTGAAGCCTGGTCAAACAGCCGATGATAGGGCATTGTTACATGGGCTGACTGAGAAATTTTCAGCTTATCTGTAGAGACATTGAGGCTTTCAACTTGATCGAGTTCTTGAATCAGTATCTTTGGATCAATGACTGTTCCCCCGCCAATAATACATTCTGTGTCGGGGTACAAAATCCCTGATGGGATCAAATGAAGTTTAAAAGTCTGGTTATTGACAACGACGGTATGACCTGCATTCACACCGCCTTGGTAGCGAACCACAACATCTGCTGACCGACTCAGCAGATCGGTAATTTTACCTTTTCCTTCGTCACCCCACTGGGCACCGACCACAATTACGTTAGCCAAGGGAATTCTACGCCAAGTTTCTAGTTTACACGAGTCTTAATTATCGTTACCTGACAGGCTTTATGTCAAATTAATTTTTGTCAAGGTAGAGTCATTAAGATTTGTTACAATCAAGAGCAATATTTCCGAATTCCGTTTGTGTTGGAGTGATCCTCAATTTTCTCGGTCTCTACGCCCTGAGACGCATTGTTGTACTTTAGATTCCATTCAGTCAAAATTCCTATGACCTTACACGCAGAATTGCATCGACATCTGGGAGGTTCAGTCGTACCCCGAATTCTCTGGCGCTACTTCAAACGCCACAATGAGGAGTTAGCCGAACGGTTCCCTGAATATCCTGACTTTGAGGCTTTTTACACCAAACCCCGCAATACCCTTGATGAGTATTTAGAACTGCACACCATGGTTGAACACGTGCAGACACCAGAGACTCTACCCTATTTTATTTATCGGTTGATGCGAGGGGCGTATACCTTTGAGAATTTAGCCTATTTAGAATTGCGTTATACTCCTTATCTACGAACGCCTGAACATCTGAGTCAGTCGGAACGGATCGAGGTGATGGCGCAGGTGGTGGATATCGTCGGTAAAGCGAGTCAGTTGAACGAATATTCGATTGTTACCAGTCAAATCCTCTGTATGCACTCTCGGCTTCCCTACGAGGTGAATAAGGCGATTGTTGACTTAGCCATCCAAAAGCCTGAATATGTCTGTGCAATAGATTTAGCGGGCGGAGATGCTCACTATCGCGATCGCTTAAATGAATTTGTGGGATTATATGAGTATGCGCGATCGCAGGGCCTAAAAACAACGGGTCATGTTTATGAAACGACTGACGGTTGTTACCCAGAACTGCTGCCTTTTTTAATGCGAATTGGTCACGGGATTCAAATTCCGCTCAAGCATCCCGAACTATTAAGCCAAATAGCGAGCCAAAATCAGTGTTTAGAGGTGTGTCCGACTACCTATACGAAGACAGGTACGTTAAAGGATATTCGTGAGCTTAAAGTCGTTTTTGAACGCTGTTTTGAAGCTGGGGTTGATATTGCGATTTGCACTGATAATGCGGGTTTGCATAATGTTCGCTTACCCTTTGAATATGAGAATTTATTAACGCTGGATATTATTGATTTCCGGCAGTTACAAGCGTGTCAACGGGCATCATTTCGTCATGCGTTTGCTTGGCCTCATGGTGAACCGCCAACGGAAATGTTAACTGAGTTATTGAAGCCGGAAGCGTTGATGGTTTAGTCTCAGATTTAGATATAGTATTGAGGTGCGTCATTGACGCACCCTACCGCTAGCGAACGATAACAGGTTCAGGAACAATAACGGGATGTTCACCCGATAACCCAAAGGCTTGATGCACAGCTTTTAGGGCTTGCGTTCCCTGTTCTTCATCCACCACACAACTAATTTTAATTTCAGAGGTGGCGATCATCGAAATATTGATTTTTTCTGCGGCTAATGCCTCAAACATTTGGGCAGCAACGCCTGGATGATCGACCATTCCCGCCCCGACAACACTCACTTTTGCGATCGCTTTATTCACCACAATTTCCCCACAGCCTAACTCACTTTGGGCTTGTTCTAAGACCTTCTGGGCTTCATCGGCATCGACTTGGCTAACGGTAAAGGCAATATCACGGCATAAAATCCCATTGACTTGATGACAGCGTTGAGATTGAATAATCATATCAACACAGATATTATGTTCTGCTAAAAGCGCAAATACTCGTGCTGCCATGCCGGGACGATCGGGAATATTACGAATGGCTAAACGGGCTTGATGGCGATCGAGGGCAACACCCCGGACAGGCGGCAGAGGTGTTGTTGCTACTGTTGATGCAGGTGTTTCCAGGGCGCGTAAATTCACCTCAAACTTTTCACACAGGGCTGCCACTGCGCGATCGCAATCAACTGCGGCGATCACACAACTTAGCTTCACCTCAGACGTAGAAATCATTTGAATATTAATCCCGGCTTCGGCTAAAGTGGTAAACATTCCCGACGCAATATTTGGACGACCAATCATGCCTGCGCCCACAATACTAACTTTAGCAATAGGCGTTTCGTCACCTTTGACTTCCGGTTGTCCTAAATTTGGATCGTTGTTATAGCCGACTGTCGGTAAGAGGGCATCCGCCACGGCGATCGCTTTATTGTAGGAATCTTTGCCAACGGTAAATGTGATATCGTTAATCCGAGCTTCGTGAATCGACTGAATAATTAAGTCCACATTCAACTGTTGTAAAGCAATTCCACCAAACAATTTCGCGGCTATGCCTGGGCGATCGGGTACTCGCAGCAAAGAAACGGCGGCTTGGTTGGTGTCAAATTCCACCGCATCAACGGGATGAGTTAACTCCAAACCTTCGAGGGGTCGCGGTTGACGAGTCGCAGATGTGACGCGAGTTCCGAGTTCATCACTCCAACTCGATCGCACAACTAAAGGCATCCCATAATTGCGGGCAATTTCAACGGCGCGAGGATGCAAAACTTTTGCCCCCAAACTCGCCAACTCTAGCATCTCATCACAGGTAATTTCCGTCATTAACTGGGCTTCGGGAACCAAACGCGGATCGGTGGTGAGAATACCCGGAACATCAGTATAAATCTCACATTGATCGGCTTGTAGGGCTGCCGCCAACGCCACCGCCGAGGTATCCGAACCGCCCCGTCCCAGGGTTGTAATTTCTAAATCTTCGCGACCTGTAATCCCCTGGAAGCCTGCTACAACCACAACTTTACCTTTTTTGAGGTGACGTTCCATGCGATCGGTTTGAATGTGGAGAATACGGGCGCGGGAGTGTTCAGCTTCAGTGACAATTCCGACTTGGGCGCCGGTCATCGAAATTGCAGGTTGTCCGAGTTCTTGGAGTGCCATACTCATCAGGGCAATGCTAACCTGTTCTCCGGTGGAGAGTAACATATCCATCTCTCGACGGCTGGGTTTTGTGGAAATCTCCGCCGCCAGTTTTACCAGTCCATCCGTGCTTTTTCCCATCGCTGAAACGACAACCACCACAGAATGTTCGCGGGCTGTTTTTGCGATCCGTTGGGCGACGGCTTGAATGCGTTCAACCGATCCGACTGAGGTACCACCGTATTTTTGAACAATTAACATAGCAACTTCTGAATATGACTCTACCGAATAAAAAGCGATCGCGAAGGATATCCGTAAGGACTTATTGCGTCTGGGACGTTGGACATTTCTAGATGCAGTTAAGTTCCAATCCGCAGTCCTTAGCATCTAACCTAGTTTAATTATGCTTGTCCATATTTTATATACAAGTTGGGTATTAGGGAAGGATCTCGACTACCGCGAATTTAGTTTTGAGGGTGTATCAGACGAGGATTCTCTCAGGATTTTCTCTACCCCAGTGCATAAACTGGGTTAGGTCAGACCTATTGATGAGAATATTTTAATGTAAATAAGAGTAGATTTTACCTATTCAGCACGACATTGGACGGGAAAAAAGCTCAGTACACATCTCAGTGCAGAACTCGGAATTAAGATTAGCGATCGCCATGTTAACCGACTTTTAAAAAAGATGGGATTATCCACTCGTCCTAAAGCAGAACCTGTTGCTGAAACTCCCGCCGAACTGACTCAGAATCACACGATTGCATTGTAGGGAGACCAGACGGGATAAGACTGATCAGGTTTAATTAGATCTGATTCTTGTTGAGAAAGGTCTGAAATAAGGACTTGTATAATATGAATTTTTTCGGCACGACTCAATCCGGGCAAGACTGAGAGTAGTTCTGATGAAACTATACAATACACTCCAATTTAATTGAATCTATTTTTCTTTTGATCATACAAGACTTCTCGAAGAATAAAATCATCGTTGGCTTCTTTGAAAACTCGATAGTTCTACGTTACTGTCATAGTTCTAATCCTTATCAAACTTCTCTAACTGCTTATGCGCCCATTCTCTTAACTGTTCATCCGGATCATTCTCTGCTCTGTCACGCAACAAGGGCAAGGTTTGGGGATGATTGAGATAGTTTCTCAGAAGTCCTGCTAATGCGGTTTGTCGAGGGTTATCTCGCCGTTCTTTTTGACGTTCAAAGGGATCATTGAGAGCGCGATCGCACAATAGTTCAAATAGCTGAGGATCTTCCTTGAAGCCACGAGCGAGTTCCTCTACTGCTGTACGTCGGACATTCCAACTCTCATCAGTCGTCGCACGGGTTTTGAGAATAGTCAGTATTTCGGGGTCATCCTTGAAGCCACGAGCGAGTTCCTGTACTGCTGTACGTCGGACATCCGAATGCTGATCAGTCGTCGCACGGGTTTTGAGAATAGTCAGGGTTTCGGGGTCATTCTTGAAGCCACGAGCCAGTTCCCGTACTGCTGTACGTCGGACATCCCAATTCTGATCAGTCGTCGCACGGGTTTTGAGAATAGTCAGTATTTCGGGGTCATCCTTGAAGCCACGAGCGAGTTCCTCTACTGCTGTACGTCGGACATTCCAACTCTCATCAGTCGTCGCACGGGTTTTGAGAATAGTCAGTATTTCGGGGTCATCCTTGAAGCCACGAGCGAGTTCCT
>JBCBCI010000185.1:0-6378 GCA_038530755.1 Cyanobacteria bacterium J06592_8
CCTCTAGTGATTACTAGAAAGTTTTTTAAGCCGAATAACCGCTTTAAATCATTCCAGTTAAACGGTTCTCTAATATTTAGAGCTTTAATTGCCTGTTCAAAGGTCTTAGTATGGCGAATCCCTAAGAACTCTCTAGCTTTTCGTTTACTTAAGCCCACCTCTCCATCTAACGTTCGGTAGCCGACTGTTATTGGTCTTGCCATCAGATGTGAGTTTTTCTTTTTTCTTTGAAACTCTCTCATGTGAGTTCATGTTTACAACAATAAAGCCCCTCATAGGGAGGGGCAACGCAAAACTTTCACATCTATTTGTTAGATTATTCCTAATGCCTAAATGTGTAGTTCTAGATTATTGATCGTTGTTAACTAGCTCGACGATGGCATCCTCAATACTCAATCCTTTATTAGCAGCGTAGAAAGCAATATCTTTCAGCCAGTCCGGCTCCCACCGACGACACTGGGCATTTAGTAGTGACTTTGATTTTTGTCTGAGGGAATCGTTAGCGGCGGCGGAAGCTGCTAATAATAATATGTAGCTTCTAAGCGGTAGTTCTCCCGTTTGGACTGCGGTTGACTTGGGGGCGCGAACTTTGCTTGCTATCGCGTCCCAATCTACATCGGGTATGTCATTAGATTTCGGTTTATCTGAGCCTACAGGTTGCGTCATATTTTTATGCGTATGTTAAGCACTCTTGATTTGATTGTGCTTAAATGTTATCATACACGAAACTTAGGCGACCAGAGACGAAGCTAGTACCTTCCGTCCCTGATCTAACCAACCAACTACAGTTACTAGCTGGAGGGCTACTATCAATGTCGCATCAATACAAGTGCGATCGCAACGCTGAACTTTCATCTATCACAGGGATGAGTCCAGTTGATTTTTGCAATAAGTATGAAATTACCCAAACTGAAATGGCATCATACTTACGCTTAACTCGTCGGACTGGCTGGACTATCTGCCAACCTGAGAACTTGAACAATCCCCGATACTTCATTCACCACCTTGCTCTGGCTTACATTGATGAAATGCTGGAGCGGGGTGAAGTTGCATAGTCTAGCCTACTAGATTAACAATTCTTAAACATACCAAATCGGTATATTTACCCCACGACCCTAGCTAATCATAAAAGCATTTTGGGTTAGTCGAATATCTAGGCTACTGCTTCCGATTTACCGATTTCCTTTCACCACTTAACCCTCTAGTCTTATCTTTACAGGTGGTTGAGTGGTGACAGTATTGACAAAAAGCAAGCGACAACTCAATATCTATTGCAGATCGTTCTTTTTTTTCGGTATTCTAATTTGAATAATTCTAAGTAAACGGAGGTTTTTTCAATCTTGATTTTTACGCCAAACTCTCACTCTCTATCACAGTAGCTCAAGAAGTGACTCAGAGAAGATTTTGGCAATCTATTGGCAAATTTCAGAAAAAATTGCTCAGTGTCGGTACAAAAAAAAGAAAACGGAGTTCATTGTCCCCGTCTCCGCTAAAATACGACAATTTAATTTCTTACTTCTAACTGTACAACATGGGTTCGTTATTGTCACGCTGTTGGCTCCAAGAAAAGGTTCTGTATAGGGAAGTAAGAAATTGTTTTTGAGCGGAAGTGCTGGGTTGATGGCTCCTCTACCCAAAAGGAGAAATTTACACCCATGTCTGTACTCTATCCGGAAAAGCATAACAGTTCCACCGAAAACGCAAAATCCACCGAAACTGTTCCCCTGCTAGATCTAGATATTCAACAAGCGCAACGTCAACTCGAACTCTTAGGTATTGAAAACGAAGTTTTTTTAAGGGGATTTTACCACTCAGACGATCCGCGTAAGGGCAAAGATTCAGGCCAGAAAAAGAACGGGTTAAATGTTCGACTCATTGAATCTTGGCTCAAAGATAAACGAGGAGCCTATATCGTTGTCAATGGTGGTGGACACACAGATGTAGAAGTGAAAGTAGGTCGTGCAATCTTCTACGAACACGACGACTTAGACAAGGAATTACAGATTAATTTGTGGAAAACATTAGGACTGCCGACTCCTACTTTTCAGGTTGATAGCGGTGGTAAGTCCATCCATTCCTATTGGGTCTTTGCTGAACCGATACCTATAGAGCAATGGAGGAAATTACAAATCGACTTACTGGAGTTTGCTGATGGCGATCGCGTTATTAAAAATCCCTCCCGTGTGATGCGGCTAGCAGGTGCAGTCCACCAAAAAGGAGGCCGCACTCAAATCATCAGCGACTCAGAGATCAAGTACAGTTATGAGGAATTGCGAGAAATAATTCCAACTGCCCCACCCACTCAAAAGCCTAACCTCTCCCCTGAATACACACCTACCGATGAGACAATCCCTCTTTATATCTGCCTGAGCAAAGACGATCGCCACATCATAGATCATGGTGTAGGTAAAGGAGGCCGCAACAATAGTGGAGCCAAACTCGCCCGAAATCTCATCGGAACGGCTCACCGTTTGCAATATTTAGATTATCGAGTTGATGGTCGCCCAGAAGATTTATTTGAGGATTATTGCGATCGCTGTTCGCCACCCATTGCTCCAAGTGAACGAAAGGCGATCTGGAAGTCTGCACTCAAAGACAACCCAACAGCTACACTAACCGATCAAATGATCGAGAACTGTATTAAGGCACATCACCGGGGTCTGAATCGCTCTAACGGGCAGTATCAAACCAATGGGAATAATGCACCACAGCACGCGGCGTGTGGCAATAATAAACCGGAACTTGAGAACAGAATTCTTTCAAAGGAAGAAACTATTCAACGAGCGAAAAATATTATTCAATTCCCCATTCCAGAGAGTCAGCAGACAACGGAAATCAACGAACTTTCTAAGGCTGCTAATATTTCAGCTTATGAATCTCGCAAATTAGTTTCGGATGTTGAGTGGGAAGAAAACCTTAACGCCGACCTGGTTGACTCAAAGCAAAATTTTGAGAAACTTATCAACCCAGTCCAACTCAAATTAGATGAGATCTTTCCGGCTCCACTAGCGAATGCTCTAAAAACGAGGGCGCAAAGCGATCGCATTGATCCAGTTCGCATCCTTCAAACTGTTTTGCCCATTGTCGGCACGATGTTAGGCGGACAGGTTCGAGTTGTGTTGAAGCAAGGGGAAACTTTTAAGGACGACTGGGAAGAATATCCAATTTTCTACACAGTAGACATCGCCCCACCTTCAAGCGGGAAATCAGCCACTCAAAGAGGCTTAATTCAACCGATTCAAGACTTGCAACGCCTTGAGTTGGAACGGGTTGAGCAAGCAAGGATTGAACTGGCGGGCGTGGAGGAGAAGTGGAAATCTATGAAAAAAGATGAGAAGGCCCTTTTAGCGGAAACCTCTGAAAATCCTAAAATCTTTGAGCAGATGTATTGCACCGCTCGTCGTTACTTGTTTGACCAGACCACCATTCAGGCTCTGGGTAAAAAACTCTCTCAACAACCGATGCTTAATGGGTCTTGTTGGCTCAGAGATGAACTTTACGCCACCTTCAAGTCACTCGATCAGTTCACCAAAGGTAAAGGTGAAGCCCTAGAATTTATCCTTAGTGCTTGGAACGGTCCATTATGGGGGACAGTTGATCGCACTGATGATGCTAATTCTTATCGATTCAAGGGTCAATGCCTCAATATCGCCGGAGGAATTCAGCCTGCCGTTGCGCCCAAGATCTGGAATACCAACCAAGATCCTAATGGATTACTGAGCCGATTCTTAGCTGCAATCTCTCAAATTCCAGATGACTTCGAGCAATGGTCAACAGTCAAAGTCAACATTTACGACACAGTTAGCCACTATCTTCAAGAGATTGAAAGGTTGCCAAACACTCGACTTCTTTTAGATGATGCCGCTCAATCTGAATTCATAAAATATTGGAGCTTGCTTCGTCGAGGCTACAAACTTTATTTAGAAGATAACCCCGCTTACTCTTACTTTCTCGGAAAACAATGTAGCTATGTCGGTCGATTCGCTTTACTCATCCATGTCCTCAACTGTGTGGCTACTGGAGAATCCATAGACTCCCCGATTGACATCACCACAATCAAAAAGGCGATTAAACTCTCTCAGTTCTACTGTCATCAATTCCGCTTGCTGCAAGCTTCGTCGAGTGTAGATGATGACGCAGATCTCGATCATGTTCTTTACCTGGTTTATCAAACAGCCAAAGCGAAAAACGGTACCATTACTACTCGTGATATTTCCAATCGCTCTCGGAAATTTCAGAAGATGACCTACCAGGGTAAGAAAATTAACGCCTCCGTTGCGCTCAAAATGTTTGAGGCGATCGCAGATGCGGGTTATGGTCGTGTTGACGGAAAGTCCTTGGTTCTTAAATCTATCTCTCCCCAAATCGCACTGTGTCAAAATGACACAAATGACACAGGTTTTGACACAGCCTCTAATCCTTATGTATCAGTGGATTTACCCCATTTTGACACAGGTGACACAGCCACTCGGTTCTCCTCTGACACATCAAAATCAACCGAATCACAGGAGGGAGTTCAAAATACAGGTTTAGAGAATCGCATCATTCAACCCCCCCCATTGGATTTACATGAAAAAAATATAGAAGGGGGGTTAACTGACACGGCCGTGTCAAAAACGTGTCATCCCATACCAGACAAGGATTCTAGCTGTGTCAAAAGCTGTGTCATTTTGACACCGGATGACACAGACAATAATGAATCACGACCCATGTCCTGCAATGCCAACATTAAAACCGCAGCACGCGGTCCGAGGCTTGCACCGCCTTTTAAAGGCGGTGAACCTGTGACTGAAACACCGACAGAGCATGGAATAGAAAGCGTAGACAAAAACGTAGACGCAACTGATGAATCTGTCTACACTTGTGAAATCAACACCTCGGCTACGCTCGGTGTTGACCCTGAGCGTAGTCGAAGGGTCAATCCAAATCGAGAGTTCGTGGTTTCGCCCAACTCCAGCTTTGTAGTGCAATCAAAAACAACGGACGCTCCCGTCAAATTTGAGCATCTCAAATCTGGTGAATCCATCAAGGACATAAATGGTGATTCTTGGAAGATTATTAAGAAGAAATCCGATTACATCGTTGTGAGTCGCAACTGGAGGGGCGAACATCAGATTTATCGTGACCAAATTGTTGACGGTCTAATCCAGAGACTAAGTCGGTAAAATCAATATGCAGGTTGGGGTTTCCAGTCCTCAGCACAAAGGACTGGAAACCACTTAATCCCTCAAACCCTGGTGAGTGACTTTAACTCGGCGGCCCGGAATTAAACATTGTGTGGAGAGGGGGCGAAAAACGGCGCAGCGCGTATAATTATATTTATACGTTAAGCTTGACGGGCTAGAACTAGCGAGGCCGTCACCAGGGGCAATAAGGCTGAAAACTGCTACTGTGTAATGCTTTGAGAAAGTGAAAACTGATGCTTTGCAGTTGTGAAGATATTGCAGCTTCTGAGCAGTTCCTGCAAAATTTGGCGGGGACACCCTAGTGAGGAAGTAGCTAAAATCTTTACATAGCGAAGGTTTCAGTAATTTTAGCTCAATTGTCGTCAAGACCTGCTCAAACATTGAAAGCTGCAAAATTATCTAGATTGCCCTCAGTGACAGCAATGCTAGTTTTGCCCCTAATCGGAACAGTTGGAACATTGTTCCACTTTGGTGGTTTCAAGCCTGATATGTTGGGTCTAGGATTTCTCATTTTTAGGTATTTGACAATGAACATTGCTAAAAATACTAACAAGTGAGGCTTCTAAAATTTTAACAGTGAACATTGACAAAATACCTACTTTTATAGGATTTTTTAGAGTTTGGCGGACTTATTCCTTATTTATCAAGTTAAATAGTGCGCGTGAGCCGGCCTAGCGGCCGCCTCAGCGCCGACGCGCACACGGCTGTCGCAAATTCCTGAAACGCCCATCTACTAACCCATACAACCCTACTAGAGGTAGAAAGAAAAATCAAAAAGGAAAAAGGACAACATTTAATCCTAACCTAATTCAAATGTCTCGTCAACGCTTTTAGTTTACATTTCTAGGTGCTAGAAATTATTCATGGTGAATTAAAAAACACCTGACCACAGAACTCAAGTTTTGATTCTTATGACCGCTTACAAAAACGGGTTAGCGACTTGGCAGTCAGTACCTACGTTTGAGCAACTTCCTAATGTTCCAGGTATTGTTGCAGTTATCAGTACAAATACGCAAAGAGATGTTTTATTTGTTACACACTGGGTTTCACTTCGCCAAGCTGAAAACGTTGAGTGTGAGTTCGGAAATCTGGTTAATCTGTTGTCCACTGTTCTGCCGGACTTTAGAGTTAGTTATTGGGTCTGCCCCCCAGACAATTAGGAGAATTAAAATGGTATTAGCTATTGTGAGCT
>JBCBCI010000186.1:0-6272 GCA_038530755.1 Cyanobacteria bacterium J06592_8
AGTAATTTAGGAAGTCTGGTATTTTTCTAGTAGTGCATTAATTAATTTAGGTGAAGCATAAAAGGTTGTTTTTTGTAAACGAGCAATCGCACTGGGGAAATCAATTAGCTCTTTTGACGCCGCACTACCCAATACTCCTAAAAGACCTACTACGTTTAAATTTCGCTGCTGTGCTACACGTCGAGCAGCTCGTTCATCTATCAATAGTAAATTAATTTTGTACTGCTCTGCAAGCAAAATAGCTTCTTGTTCACCTATATCTAACTTCTGGAAAATTGAGTCAGTCTGTAGATTAATTGACTTAATTTGTAACCATGTTGGAGGTTTTGCAATCCAGTTTTGAATCAATTCGGGTGCATTGCGATACGGCTAAAGCCACGCTCCGCGAACGCTCAACTCGTTAGCAACAGCTTGAGGAATGAGAACAGATTCATATAGCTGCGGTAGAATATCAATGTAGTCGATTAGCAGCAGATAACAAAGCGGAGATGTATCGGACACAATAATCATGTCAATTTATCCCAGTTTCAAGTTAATTCTGATTCCTGTTGTTCTAACTGTTTGAGTATTTCTAAGTCCTGTTCAAAATCCTCAAGTTCATACTGAAGATAGACTCCGGCTTGCTTCAGGAATTTATCAACTTGTAAACGATGAGGTAAATTTAATATTCGACCGACTTCAGCACGAGTAATCAGTTCACTTTTGTAGGCTTCAGCTACAATAATTTCTAGAACCTTTTCAGGTAGATTATCCCATTTTTCCTGAACTCGGCTAGCCAATATATCTGGAATATCAAGGGTAAGTTTCATTTTTTTATCTATTAAATATTTTTACTCGATTTGAAAAAAGTATTACTGATATTATTTTACTGCATCGGAGATTCCACATTTTATCGGATTTTTACCCAAGCCGAAGATTGGATCCTCGTCTGAAAGTTGAGCATCTGAACTTGAGTTGGACGGATCAACTTCTAAGGATTCATCGATCACGAGGACAATAGGATGTTCTCCAGGCCTGATATCTGGCGGAACCTGTAAAATGAGCTGTCCATCTGATGTCACTGTAGCGATCGCTTCTATTGTTTTCATTGCTCCATCTATCAAATTGAATTTACTTTTATTCTATTAAAATTGTAGAAAAGTTAGGATTTTAATCATGGGAAACATTTATACAGAAGGATTTGCTCTCATTGTCGGAGTGGGTGCTGACCTTCCGAACACTGTTGATGATGCGGAGGGTTTAGCCAATCTTCTCAAAGATACCTCTCGTTGTGCCTATCCTGAACACCAAGTTAATCTCCTCGTCAGTCAACAGGCAACTCGTGACAATATGTTAGCAGGATTAGATCAGTTAGCCCAGAAAGCAACTCCTGATGCCACGGTAATTGTCTACTTTTCAGGACATGGCTATCGCGTTAAATCTTCACTGGGAGAAAGCTATTATTTAATGCCTTTTGGATACAATACAAGCGAACTTTATAAAACGGCGATTAGTGGTCAAGAATTCACTCAAAAATTGAGAGCAATTCCCGCAAAAAAAGTATTAATATTACTAGATTGTTGTCATGCAGGTGGTGTGGGAGATGCCAAAACCCCCGGACTTGAATTAGAGAAATCCCCCTTACCTCCAGAAGCTCAACAGTTACTCGCAGAAGGTCAAGGGCGAGTTTTAATTGCGTCTTCGAGGGAAGATGAATTATCCTACGCTGGAAAACCCTACAGTGCATTTACCTTAGCGTTATTAGAGGCATTGTGTGGTCAAGGTGTTGCGAAAAAAGATGGTTATGTGCGAGTCGCTGATATTGCTCTCTATACTCGTGAATGGGTTCCTCAACGCACGAAAAACCTTCAGCATCCGATTTTAGACTACGAAAAAGCAGATAATTTTGTTGTGGCTTACTACGCCAGTGGAGATTCTGAACCGAAGAGATTACCCTTTGAAGCCGAGTCAATTGAAGTAGAGAGGAAGATTGAACAACAACCTCAACCCCAAGTTATGTTTAACCAAGAAGGTCAAAATGTTAAAAATCAGAATAATATTGGAGGAAATGTTGGGTCTATCCAGAATAGTTGACAAACGCTAGAATCCTTAAATCCAAGGAACTACAGCGTTTTTGAAGCCGATAGTCAAAGTGAAATTAATTCTTTCAAGTGGAAATTCATTTTTTAATGGACAATTTCATCTGAATTTCATCTCCCTTCTGGCAAACTGAGGAAAATTTAGATTATTTACAGATTTTTGTGAGGAGGCAGTATGAAACCCATTTCTATCATTAGCTCAATTTTGACTATCGGTTTGGCTGTGAGTACACCTAATCTGGCGTTTGCTCATGCTGGACATGGCGATGAATTTCAAGCCGAAGGCGGTATTGAACGGGTGCAGGTAAATTCTGAAACTGATTCGATGTTGGGTATTGTTGTCACTCCTATCGACCAAGCCGCAGAGGGTATTGGGGTGATGGTTCCAGCAACTGCATTAGTGGATGCTGATGGTCAGCCGCTGGTTTTTGTGCAATATGAAAATTTTTATGAGCCTGTTTTTGTGACTACGGGTGCAAGTGCAGGTGAATTAATTGAAGTGACTGAAGGATTGTCCGTTGGGGAAAATCTGGTAACTCAGGGAAGTTTGTCGCTTTATGCTGAATCTCGCAAAACTCAAACGGCGGATGAAACTTCAACTCCAGAGGAAATTTCTACGACTTTAACGAGTGATGAAACTTCAACTCCAGAGGCGATTCCGACTTCTGTTGAAGAAACGACAAATCCTGATAATGCAGACAGTCTCGCTTTACAACCGACTGAAACCACTCCAGAATCTGGTGGATTTCCCATGGGTATTTTAGCAGCCCTGGGCGGTGGAGTCGCCCTGCTAGTTGGCGCGTTTGTGGTGATGAGCAAGCGCAAGTAAGAGGGAATTTGAATTTATGAAGTTGACTTTATCATGTTTAACGCGATTCTCAATCAAACCCTCAAAACCTCTATTGCTCAACGCTGGCTGATTGTTGTCGGTGCAATTTTGGTCACAGTTTGGGGAGTTTTTAGTGTCACTCAAATGCCCCTTGATGTGTTTCCAGAATTTGCGCCGCCTCAAGTTGATATTCAAACCGAAGCAGTAGGACTCGCGCCCGAAGAAGTGGAAACCCAAATTACCGTTCCGATTGAAAGTGCGGTGAATGGTTTACCCGGCGTCACAACAGTACGATCATCGTCTAAGGTGGGGCTGTCGATGGTGCAGGTGGTGTTTGACCAAAATGCTGACATTTACAAAGCGCGGCAAGCAGTAACAGAGCGGCTGCAACAGGTCACGAACCAGCTTCCACAGAGTGCTCATCCCCCCGAAATTTCGCCGTTAGTCTCCCCCCTCGGAACGATTCTACAGTACGCCTTCACGGTCAATCAGCAAGGGCAAACGTCGTTGATGGATTTGCGTCGCTTGGTGGAAGTGACCCTCAGCAATCAACTTTTGTCTGTACCGGGTGTTTCTCAAGTCACGATTTACGGCGGAGATGAACGCCAAGAACAGATATTGGTCGATCCAGAAAAATTGCGATCGCTTGACGTTTCCCTGACTGAAGTCACCAATGCGGCTAGAGGCGCAAATTCTAACGCTCCCGGTGGTTTCCTGACGGGTGGAGGTCAAGAACTGTTAGTGCGGGGAATGGGACAGGTTAATTCTGTTGAGGACTTGCAGCAGTCGGTGGTGAAGGTACAAAGCGGCTTTCCGATTTTGCTGGAAGAAGTGGCGGAAGTGAAAACAGGTGCCGCCCCCAAGCGAGGTGATGCCAGTTTTAATGGACAGTCTGCGGTGGTGATGATGATTAATAAACAGCCCCAGGTTGATACTCCGACTGTTACTAAGGCGGTAGAAGCGGTGATGGCATCATTACAACCGACTTTTCCACCCGATGTTCAAATTGCTCGAACCTTTCGCCAGTCAAATTTCATTGATTCTGCCATTCGTAATGTCAGTGGTTCTCTGGTTCAAGGGATTGTGATTGTGTCGGTGATTATGCTGCTATTTTTGATGAATTGGCGAACCGCAGCCATTACCCTCAGTGCGATTCCTCTGTCTCTATTGATTGGTTTGGTGTTGATGAAAGCGTTTGGCTTGGGCATCAATACCATGACTTTGGGCGGTTTGGTGGTGGCGATTGGATCGGTGGTGGATGATGCGATCGTTGATATGGAAAACTGTTATCGGGGTCTGAGAACCAATCAAGCGGAGGACAACCCGAAACATCCCTTTCAAGTGGTTTATGAAACCTCTGTGGCGGTGCGGTTGGCGGTGATTTTCTCGACGGTGATTATTATTGTCGTGTTTGCGCCAATTTTTAGTTTAACCGGAGTCGAAGGACGAATTTTTGCGCCGATGGGGTGGGCTTATTTGCTGTCAATTACAGCTTCCACGCTGGTTGCGATGACTCTTTCTCCGGCTCTATGTGCGATTTTGCTAGCTAATCAAACTTTACCCCAAGAAGGTACATTTATCTCACGGTTGGCTGAACGATTGTATCGTCCACTGCTGAATTTATCGATGCGATCGCCTCAAATTATTCTCGGTATTGCATTGGCAGCATTAGTTGCAACTGTTGCTGTTGTTCCTTCCCTCGGACGGGTATTTTTGCCCGAATTTCAAGAGAAATCTTTGGTGAACTCAATGGTATTGTATCCAGGGGTTTCCCTAGAGATGACCAACCGAGCCGGAATCGCCTTATCTACCTTGCTTAAGGATAATCCCCTGTATGAATGGGTGCAAGTGCGGGCGGGGCGAACTCCGGGTGATGCGGATGGGGCGGGAGTGAATATTGCTCATGTCGATGTCGAACTCAGCGATACAGCCCTCAAAGACAGAGAAGCTAGTATTCAGCAACTGCGTCAGGCGTTTCTCAAGTTACCCGGAGTTGCACCTAATGTGGGTGGGTTTATTTCTCACCGCATGGATGAGGTGTTGTCTGGGGTCAGAAGTGCGATCGCGGTTAAAATCTTTGGGCCAGATTTGGCGGAACTCCGCAGTATTGGCGAACAGGTGCGGGATGCGATCGCATCTATTGAGGGAGTTGTAGATTTGCAGCTTGAACCTCAGTTACCCATTCGCCAGGTACAAATTCAATACAATCGCCAAGCAGCCGCGTTTTATGGACTGAGGATGGAACAACTCTCGGAGGTTGTGGAAACGGCTCTTAATGGTCGGGTGGTGTCGCAAGTTCCAGAAGATCAGCAGCTTATTGATATTTCTGTTGCGTTAATTCCGGAGGCTCGTAATAGTTTGGATGCTATTCGTGCGATTCCGATTTCAACTCCGACTGGGGAAATTATTCCGCTGAGTGAGGTTGCCAACGTCGATTATGGCATGGGAGCAAACGTGGTTAATCGAGAGGATGTTTCCCGATTAATTGTGGTTTCTGCTAATGTTGCCGAACGGGATTTGGGCAGTGTTGTGGGCGATATTCAAGCTCAAATTAAACAACAAGTTGAACTACCAAAAGGTTATTTTATCCAGTACGGCGGACAATTTGAAGCTGAACAAAATGCCACGAATAATTTACTGGTGTACAGCATTTTGGCTGCAATTATTATTGCCATTTTGATGTTTTTCTCCGTGAAATCTCTACCTGCGACGATTGCGATTATGCTGAACCTACCGTTAGCGTTGGTGGGCGGTATTATCTCAATTATCCTAACAGGTGGTGTGATGTCGGTTGCATCTCTAATCGGCTTTATCACGTTATTTGGGGTGGCGGTTCGGAATGGGTTATTGTTAGTCGATAATTACAACCGTAAATTCGCTCAAGAAATGCACCTCAAAGATGTGATTATTAAGGGTTCTCTTGAACGGGTTAATGCAATTTTAATGACCGCTCTGACTTCAGCTTTAGGAATGTTACCTTTAGCGATCGCCAGTGGGGCTGGAAATGAAATCTTACAACCTTTGGCGATTGTTGTTTTGGGCGGTTTATTTACCTCTACAGCGTTAACGTTGTTGGTTATTCCGGCTCTTTATAGTCAGTTTGGTCAGTGGTTAATGCCTAAACAAAAAACAAATGTTGTGCCGACAAGTTTCTCAGTTAATAAAGAACCGCAGCCATTGACCAACTCCAAATTGTAATTTATGGTTCCTCCCAAGCCTCCCTTACTAAGGGCAGGGTCGTTTCGTTGCCCTAAAACTTGATTTGTGGGGAGGTGGGGAGGTCGGGAAGCTCGGGAAGCTCGGGAAGCTCGGGAAGATTTTTATTAACAAAAAGCTATTTTTGAAAGGAATTAAACCTTCTGGCC
>JBCBCI010000187.1:0-6023 GCA_038530755.1 Cyanobacteria bacterium J06592_8
CTAGAATCCCTTTTAAATTCATCAGTATTCCGATCCCCTCTCCTCGTAGGAGAGGGCTAGCCAGAGGTCAACACAGGCTTTAAAACCTCGATTTTTCGCCTAATTTAATGCGCTGAAGTGCTACTAAAAACTACTAATTTAATGCGCTGAAGCGCTACTACGGACTGAAAACTAATTATCATCAAAAAGTGCTAATAATGGGTTTGTCACTCAACTCACCTAAACCAACTTTTTGCAGTAATCGCTGCCATTCTTGCTGATATTCTGAATTTTTTGGGTTTTGGTGGTGTAACTTTCCGATAATCGTAATAGAATCATACCACATCCCATATTGTTCATAAATCCTGGCTTTGTCTATCTCAGATTGGGCTTGATCGAGTTCAGTCTGAAGTTCGCTAACGATTTCTTGACGTTGAGCCTGAATTTTAGGGATATTAATCCCTTGATCTCCAGAATCTCCACAATAAATTAAGAGCTGATAAAACATTCCTTCTTGTAGTTTTGTGTTCTCACTTTCAGGTAAGTCTATACTCAAGAATCCCGGCAAACCGGACAAGTCTTCTGACTCAATTTCATACTCAGAAACAGATGAAAACTGTTTGAGTAATGCGACTTCTATTTTTTGAATTTTATCCGTTTCAATGGGGAGATAAAACCATAATGTCGGATGATAACTAACCGTTGCAACTGGATTTAAGGCAATCACATCACTGGGATTTTCTAAGTCACAAGAATCACCCATTGAGCCTCTTCCTTTGGAAAAAGGCGGAATCTCAAACTCACTGGCTATAGTTTGAGGTGAAATTTGAGTGAGGGGAAAAAAACTATTGCAAATTCCGAGGATTAATGACAGAATTAAAATAAGGATAAACTTTCTGTGGTTTAGAGACATAGATCAAAATAGAAGAATAATTAGAGCTAAGAATACCACAAGCTAGGATAGCCTAAAATTAATAATTTTGAACACTGAGAGTCATTTATAATTGTAAACAACAGCTCGTAATATTTTTACACAATCTGCTTTCTAAGGTTGAGCAATTCTAATGTCTGGTTTATGATTGTTATAGTTTTTCAAGGCAACAAATACAGGAGAAATTAGAAGAGTTCCACTCAATGTTAGAATAAGGGCGATCGCACAAGGAACTACAGGTATCCAGTATCCTTGAATTAAAAATAAATAACCAGAACCTCCTAAAATTGCGATCGCAATTCCTACAGCAGATCCGATAGTTAACCTCCGGCGAAACTGCCAAGCTATTGTTCCTCCGAGAAAACTCCAAAATCCAATCCAAAAATATTCAACACTTCTTGGCCACCAATGGATTAAAGGTCGATTATCCAAATACGCACTAATTAATTGACTAATAGAATGAGCTTGTACATAAAGTCCAGCAGTGTCAGGTTTTGCACCTTTCGTGTAAGGAGTATTCAATAATTCTGCAAATCCTTCATCAACCGTTCCAATTAAAACAATTCGATTCTCAACTTTTTGACGTATTAACTCCTGATCTATTTTAATAAATTCACTCACCGTTAATCGCTCTGCAATATCTTTAGGATTCTTTAAAGCTCGATAATTAAGAAGAATTTGTAAACCCGCATATTGTTGACTATCCGCCGGATAACCTGTCGCTCCTTTGGGTTCAAGAGAAGGCAGCAATAAGTTTCCAATTAGACGTTTTTTGGGTTCAGGAGTATTAATCGTTAGGAGAGGCTCGATAGTTTTGAGATAACGGTAAGCCACCGTCAAACTGAAAGACCGTTCTGAAGGACAATTCTCATCAAAAGGTGGCATCATTAATAGTTCCCGCCGCACTCGATTATCGTTATCAATCATGCCATTATTAAACCCAATTCGATCTGCTCTTTTCTCGGAGGATAAATTACGAATTCCGGGAGGAAGAGAATAACCGGATAGATTTCTCTGAACTTGACCCACTGAGCAACTGACAATTAAGTTTCCATTCTTGCCAAACTGTTCGGCTAGAAACGGGTATTTTTCCGCATCAATTGCTAAAGGACGATAGTTACTAAATCCAATCACCGCTGGATTAAATTTGTTCAATTTTTGCAGTAACTTTTCCAGTTGAGCATCACTAATCGAGTGATTGTTCCGTTCTTCTATTTCCTGAGAATTTACGTCTTTTGCATCCGCCGTAATTAATAATAAGCGCTCGTCTTTTTGTTCAGTTGTCGGTCGAGCCTGCATCAAATAATCATAAAATTTTAATTCTAATCCACTCAGTCCACCCAATTGACGAATAAAAATGACTAAAAATATTGAAACAATACTGACGAATGTAGCTGCAATGGGATTGGGTTTAGGAGGAAGCGGTGGAGAAGGAATCCATTTAAGTAGAGGGGTTTCGAGGTTTTGATAAATAATGGGTAGCCAGGTTGCACAGGGATATTTATCTTCTATTTCTTGCAGTTTTTCACGGGCTTCTCGTTCGGCGAGGTGAAAGGGTTTTCCCTGTCGAAATGCCTCAATAAAGTTCATAAAAAATTGTTGGGCAACTTCATCAGGAACTAATTCTCGCATGATAATCATCAAGGGAATTTGCAAATCATCCAAACTATTAGCGAGTCCTAGTCCATCACAAGAGTTAAAAATAGCGGCTTTTAAGCCTTGTTCAACCGCTCGTCTAAGACCAAACCACAGGTCTTGTAATTCTAAATATTCACCGTTTGAATTGAGATAAATTCGCCCAGTTTCTCCTTGGGTTTCACTATGTCCGGCAAAAAAGATAATATCCCAGGGTTGTTGCCACAGCTTTTCACTAATATCTTTTCGTTGGGGTTCGACCAGAAAAACAACGTCAGCAATATCTTTGAGACTTTCTAATTGTTGCCGATCTTTTTCAATATTAATGCCTTGACTATGTCCTAATATTGCTAAAATTTTAACTTTATTTCTAAGAATTGAGTCTGAAGGCTTTAGGTGAATATTACGCTCTTTACTGCCAAAAACGACTTCTGTTTTACTGTGACGTTTAACAATATCCCATTCTTCCCAAGGCAATTTATAGAGTTTATTATCATCAGTCCGAATCAAAAATCGGATAATTTCATTAGGAGTAATCGCTTCTCGAAGTTGCCGATCAATTTTCTGAAACTCTTTGGATTCTAACCAACTAATTAGACTCTCTGTTAATTTTTTTGCTGAGGCTAAACAATCATTTTTTCGTTGATTTAAACTGCCTCGAATTGTCAGTTTACTTCCCTCAATTTTTCGGGCTGAAGGTGCGCCAACGCTGCGATACTTCTGTTGCCAATGTTCTTTGATTAAAGCAGCAAGTTCAGGATCGGCAGGTAAGGCAGCATTCACTTCAGTTAAAGTTCGACAGGCATAGCTATTGTGCAGATTAATTTCTTCTTGAACAATTGAGTTGATCTGAAATCCACTCTGCTCTAAATCACCATTAAATCTTAAAACAACAATCTTGCCCATGATCTATTATTATCCTAATAATGGTTTGATGCAATTGATTCGTTAATAACTCTCTCAAAACATTTCTTTATCTTTAATCACGAGATTTAATCGCTAAGTTTTAATCACTAGATTTTTAATCGATTTAACTTCAAGGCAGCGATAATCTGCTTTTGCTTTATCATACTACATGACTCCAACTTCTCGTCAAGAGATGATTTAAAAAACAACTGTCCAAGATTTTCACCATTCTTTTTGAAGCTCTACTGTTAGGTTACACTTCTTTATCCGATCTTAAATGCAGTTTTTATACAGAATGTTATAAAATTGATAAATTCAATACCGAATTTAACTTGATTTTTAAGTCTAAATATGTTAATATAACAATGCCTAGAAAAAAAGGACTAGAATCGTCCTTCTGTATTTTAGAATTCAATTACAATTACAATTAATATCACAATGGCGGTCGGATAAAATAAGTATAGATTTAAACTTTGACCTGCTCCATTGAGTTTGTTTTAAATTGTGAATTTTTCTGTAAAACAGATGTCATCCCAGATAATGCGGATACTAAAGCTATCTCCCTTTTCTCCACTAAATTCTAGTTTGATTTCTTCCGTCGTTACTGCTTGACCTTCCATCACCACTTCACCCTCTTCATTGAGTAACATAACTTGCAAACTTTGGGATGAATCTACAGCTTGAGCCAGAGAAATCTCCGTCGATATATTAACAGTAGAAGATAAAGTAGGTGTGACTTGAATTAACATCGCAATGGGTTGTCCCCGCTGCTCAATTTCAGGCCCAATCAGTTTAATTCGTTCAACAGTTTGCTGTGCGAGTAAGGAGCGATAGGCAAATCTAGAACGGACTGGAGACTCCACTTGACTATCTTCAATAAAAGATTCAATAGTCTGCCAACCGTCATCAACTTTATTCTGTAACCATTGCCCCAATTTAACTAAAGCTTGGGGTTTTAGCTGCATCAAATCATCGAGTAAATTGTCTAGAGATTTCAATTGATTCAACGGAACATCTTCGCTAGAAACAGAAGAGAAAAATCCCAGTAATCTCGCCTCTGTGAGTGAAGAATTGAGCTCGACAGCAATATAAGCAATCCGGTCACTCCATACCTCTGGCGGTACAAAACAAGATGCTGAACCCGGCATTATTGGACGACATTCTAAACTACCTTTCCCTGGAACGATTAACTCTGCTGTATCTCCTAAAGTTTGTAGGGCTAGGTTCCAGCTTTCACTCGCTTCAAGATCCGTTTCGACTCCCCAAGACTCCAGCCAATAGTTCACTGCATAAACCGCTAATGTATTTAGATAAACTTGCTTGGCTTTCGCTGGATTTTGATGAGAGTTTTGGAACTTCTGAGCTTGGTAGTGAGCCAAACGAGTCAGAGGAATAGTGACAATTGATTCGTTATTGACTGTTAAGTTTTTCATGGTAAAAGACTGAATTGGAATTTAACTAAAGAGACAAATCATCTCTAAATTTTGGCGCAAACTTTTTGATGTGTCGTTGGTAAAAATTACTCAAGTTAGGAACCGGAACGTTCAATTCCTGAGAAATTTCTTTCCATTTGTATCCCTCACATAATCGCAGAAAAATATAGCGGAAGTTGGCTTGCGGATTTCCAGAAGTATAGGTGCGGCTAAAGACTCCGTCTGAGTCATCTCTAACATATTGGAGAACTTGTTGAGAGGGTAAAGGATTACTACAACTAGAAGATTGAGTATCTGGAACTTGATCGAGTTCTTCGACGGATCTAATCTTAACCTGAGTCAAATCTATTCCTTTGCACACTTCGGTAAATTCACGAATCGCATCTGGAAATCTTGTCTTGAGTAACCAGTTCACCCACTCTAGCAGTCCTCCGCGACTGGGATTGTACAGTTCTATCTTTTGATAGAGATAGAGAAACAGTCTTTGTTTAGCCGTAGCATAGATTTCGTTGTATGAACCCTGGAGATGACTGGGACAGAGTGGACGACACAATCGCCCCGATTTCTCAATCATCCTAATCAGTTGGTTGATGTGACGTTGTCGTTCCTTAGTCCCCAAAGTGTACATTTGTGCTTTCAGTGCGATTTGTCCGAGACTTTCATTGAGACCGTCCATAGATTTGAACAAGCTAGATACATTGTCAGAAGCAATAGCCATAATACAGACCGTTGGCTTGGATTAATCCCCTATATTCTTTTCCAGGCTTCAGAAGCACTTTTATACAAAGTTATCTAGCTATTCCTAAAATCAATAAAATTAACAAAAGTTAACAGTTGTGACGCTCAGATGTTGGATCGGGTCTGAGATCTCAAGAATTTTCGGCAACTCTGTATAAAGTTTGCGATCGCACATAGACAATATTTACAGATTAACTCATAATGTTGACCTTCAATTCATATTGAGTTTAAGACTAAAATTAGTCTGTATAGTCGCTAACATTTTTAACTAAATTAATAATTGATCGAGTTTTGTAAATAGGTTGTATTGAGAGGCTACCTTTCCAGGCTTGACTTTTGTTTACATTTTTTCGCTCACTGAGGAATCAATTGAAATAATTCTTTAATCTTTAGATTTGCAG
>JBCBCI010000188.1:0-5946 GCA_038530755.1 Cyanobacteria bacterium J06592_8
CGCCCACAGGTTAGCGCTCTCGCGCTGCTGTAAGGTAGTTGTCATGGTAGGTATGATTGCTATGTATTTTTCTAGGTTCAGCGGTCGGCTTTTGTGCCTTCCGTTGTCACTATTATTAACTGATTTTTGAGGTTTGTAAAGGGATTTAACGAAAGTTTTTCAAATGTTAAGTATAAGAAAAGCTAATCAAACGTCTGGAAAAGCTTAAAAGTCTTTTAAATAGGGGAGTTAAGAGTGAATGCAGTTGAAGACAATCAGCTCAAGCCAATTCAAGTTATCCTGTTGACAAATCAATCTGAGACAATCCTATCGATACTATTATTAAGATTTTGACCTCGAACAATGAGTGAAACAACACTGTCACTGTTTTGGCAATTGGTGGGATGGGTATTTGCGCTGAATGAACAGGCGTTTCGAGTTGTCAGTGAAGTTCCGGAAGGACTTGCGATCGCCCTATTTGTCGTTTTATTTGCGGGACTCTCTCAAGCGATCGCCCAAAGTATTATTCTATTTATTAACCAAGTTAAGCCGATTCGATTTGTTCTCAGCCTTCTCATTAATGCGCTGCTGTTCGTTGCAGGTTTTCTGTTTCTCGTTTTTAGTACCTGGCTGATCACGCTATTTCCTGGATCAGTTAAAGTCAGCCTAATTACCCTAATCACCGTTTTTGGACTTGGTTACGCGCCCCTTGTCTTCAGCTTCTTAGGGGCTTTGCCTTATTTTGGGGTTCCGATCCTCTCATTACTCTCGGTTTGGCACTTATTGGCGATCGTTGTTGGATTTAACGCCATTACGGAAATTGGGATTAACGCTTCATTCAGTTACGTTTTCTTAGGATGGATTGCTTTACAGATTTTACAACAAACGGTAGGACGACCGATCGCCAAGTTCAGTCGCTGGTTAACCGATACTGTCGCAGGTGTGAATTTATCAACCCGTCGTCAAGATGTCAGAGATATCGTTCAAACTCGCAGTCAAGAATCCTCATCAATTTGGCAAGAAGAACTGAGAGAACAAATTACAGAAGTTCGACAATCGGATAATTTAGCAACATCAAGCACACAAACCGCAGTTGCAGAAACAAGATCTCAAACTGCTAATACTCCAGAACAACTCGAAAGCCCTAGAACTGCTTCCAATAGAACCCTAAAAACTATTCTGGGCTTACTCGGAATTGCCCTATTAACCTATATTATTATTATCTTTTTAAAACCTGTTCGGGAATGGTGGTTTGGCTGGTATGACACCTTGCCCAGTTTATTTAGGCTAGTTTTTAATCTCTTTTGGATTGGGGTTATTGCGATTGTTGTTGCAGGATTACTCGCTCCTTTAGAAACATTAGGATGGTGGGCTGGCTGGTATGATGATCAACTCGAGACGACTTTTAATGCGGGAGAACTGTCTCAACCTGTGAGTGCTTCTCAAAAAATTTCTCGCTACATTGTTTATCTAGACGGTATTGGCAAATCAACCTTTGAATACCTTCCAGATATTGAAGAATTTTTAGATACATTAACCCCAGCTTTACCCAAAAATGTAGCATTAATTCGGGGAATCATGCCCTATTCTGTTTTAAATAATCCCCTCGATGAAGACCGACCGCTCGCATTTTTATGGAAACTTGCCGATCAAGCCCGATTCGCTAATCCTACAAGTTTACTGGGATTACTCGTCAATATTCGGAATGTTTTAATTGTAGGAGTTTCTGCTGATCAACGTTACGGGCCGCTCTACAATCAAGGCATCGCGCAAGTCGTTTATAATGGCTTAGTTAGAAATGGTTATCCGCTCAATAGTAGCACTCCCATTACATTAATTGGTTATAGCGGCGGCGGTCAAATGTCCTGCGCTTCAGCCCCGTTTTTAAAACAAGCCTTGAGTGCGCCGATAGATGTGATTTCTTTAGGCGGTGTAATTAGTGGGAATTGTAATATTCTCAAACTCGAACACCTGTATCATTTAGTTGGTGATAAAGACAGCGTTGAACCAATTGGGCCGATCATGTTTCCCGGACGTTGGAAACTATTTCCGCTATCTTTTTGGAATCGAGCCAAACGACGCGGTAAAATTTCAATATTCTCAATGGGGCCTGTCGGACATCAAGTTCCAGGTGGAATTTTAGACCCAAATGTGATCTTATCGGATGGTCGTAGTTCTCTCCAACAAACTATCGATTATATTCTTAAAGCGATACAAGGCGATTTACTGCCTCCGGTTGATTTAACCTCAATTCAGCCCAGTCATTATCACCTTTATCGTGAAGCTGCATTTAATCGTCCAGACTATTATCCCCTCGATCAAACCGTCGATCCAAATCTTTATAAACCTCTGGGAAAATGGATGGGTCGATTAATTTTACCTCAACTCGAAAACCGTCCTAATATTCAAGAAGTATTATTAGAAGTTCATCACGCAGATACTAATTATAAACATCTTGTCGGACAGATTGTTCAGTTACGGTGGATCGAACATCCAGAAGTCGAGAAACTGGTTCAAGCCGTTACTCACGACGTTCATTTTAGTGCAGATGCCGAATATACAAGCAAATACGAAGGACTCATTCATCCTGTGCGTTTGAACCATTGGCAGCAAGTCGATCCGCTAGAATCGTTACCAGGGTCTCATCCGGTTGATGATGTCATTGTGATGTTGGATGGTAGAGTCATCGTTCAAGAAGAACCCGACTCAAAATATCCCGCCACACTGCGAATTTATCAAACCCCAATTCAAATTACCGGACGCTATTATGGTTTAGTTCAATTTATCGCACCCGCCAACAGCGATCAATTTCGAGTCGTTCACTTCAACTCCGCTTCTCGTCAGTTCAATGGCCCAGAAGAACAGGTGCGTTTACCGTCCGTTGTCTTCGCAAAACTCTATGGTAGTTCTCCTTCAACAACCCATAAAATCGAACAATCACCCTTAAACGAAACCGGATGGTACATTTATGGCGCAAAAGATGCCAATGGACAGTTTGTCGTTCAGTCTTTAGCCCCTCGTTCTCTATTCCGTCTACAACCGGATCGAGTTCTTTTTGGAAAAGAGGATGGTTATCAATATATTCGCAAAGAAGCCTGGGCTAATATTGTCGAACAAAAAGGGCAAATTTCTTCTGTACTCTGTACAAATTTAGAGGATGAATCTTCATCTGCTAATCAAAATGCGATCGAAGAGTGGAAAGAAGGCGATCGCGCTTTACTATTACATACTTACGGCGGAATTGGCGGTAAAAATAAAGAACCTGCGGCGGCGACTCCCATTTTCTTCGGACATTTTGCTTACGGCGTGGCGGAAGTGGTGCGAGATCCACTGGCTGATGAACTGCGTTTTGAGATTAACTATCATCAGGTTTACTCTCATAATATTGATGGATTAATTGCGGGAACTTTGCATTGGTCAAGGTATTTAGGCGATCGCCAATTTGGCTGGGTCGGAACTCGCCCGATCTGCGATATTTTAGTTAAACTGGATGCCTTTACCGAAGACTATGATTTTAATGGTCTTGTGCGTTCTCCTCTGACTCAAATGTTAAACCAATTGCAAGTAATGACCGCCCGTTATCGCATCGGAGACGGAACTGGAGGAACCTATGTTGGGCCTGCAAATAATTGCTCTCAAGACTCCAACCAAGCCCTATTTGCGAGTATTCAAAACGCGACAACAGTTATACAATCTAATCAAGATTGGCTGAAAGATTGGGAAAGTCGCGATCCAGAACAAGCCAAACGTTTTCAACAATTGATAGCATTAGGAACCGATCTCAAACGAGAACTGCAACCCTTTGGTAAACCGCGTCCAGACTGGGAGAAAAACGAATACAATCTGGGCAGTACCCTCGAAGATCAACCTCTAAGAAATTTAGCAATGGGACTCGGAAGTTGGCGAACTATATTGCCTCGCAAAGCCAGTGATACCGTTGTTAAAATCTTCCTCAAATATAATGCCTCAGTTTGGGTACTACGAACCAATCAAATTGGTGGATATGACCCCGATATTGAACCGATTGCTCCGATGACATTTTAGTACATATTAGCCCTTCGACTACGCTCCGGGTCGAAATGCAGGGCAAGCAGTAAACAGTTAATTCTCATCTAGATGTACTAGAAGATCAGCTCTGGGTGTAGGTTAATCTACACTCCAGAACACCAATAAAACTAGATAAAAATGAAAGAATTATCGTCTAAATTCAAAGAAGATGTTCCTTCAATAATTGCAATTAATTCATCATTATCTCCGATAGTTTGGTAGAGAGCCGCTCCATCAGGTAAATCTTCAGGTGATGTCTCTAAGCGATAATCTTGACTAGAACCCTTTAATTGAATGAAATCTTCAGTCTCGAAATCTGAAATTAGAGCATAATCAGTCGCATCACCATCATCATAATAGGCTTGCAAACTATCTCCTAAACTGAAAGTATCGCTACCTTCCCCTCCAATGAAAGTATCAATTTCACTGTTTCCAGCATTAACAACATTGGGATCGACACCTATTAAAAAGTCATTTCCGCGATCGCCATAGAGGATATCATTTCCATTATCACCTTCGAGGCTATCATTACCTAGACCGCCATAGAGGCTATCATTTCCATCGCCAGCATTGAGAATATCTGTTCCTTCATTTCCATTCAGCCAGTCATCATTATCGCCACCATAAAGGAAATCATCGCCTAAATCACCAAACAGAGTATCTAGTCCAGCTTGACCCTGTAAAGTATCATCATCTTGACCACCGTAGAGGAAATCATTTCCATCTCCACCTTCGATAAAATCATCATCCTGATTACCGAATAAGATGTCATTCCCATCATTCCCAAATAAGTTATCATCTTCAGCACCTCCAAACAGCAGATCGACTCCTCCAAAACCTCGGAGAATTTCGCTGTCGTCGGTGCCAATTTCAGTATCATCAGAGTTTGTACCCGCAATGGTTTGACCGAAAATTCGAGGGACTGTAGGAAGTGACTCAGGTTCAGGAACGGGTTCCGGTTCGGCTTCTGAAGTGGGTTCCGGTTCGGGTTCCGGTTCTGGAGTTGGTTCAGGTGATGGGGTAACAATTGGAGGAGCGATAATACGAGTTGGTGTCGGAGTTGGGGTTAATTCAGGTTCGGGAACAGGTTCGGGTGTCGGTTCAGGTTGAGTAACAGGTTCAGGTTCGGGAACGGGTTCGGGTGTCGGTTCAGGTTGAGTAACAGGTTCAGGTGCAGGTTCAGGAACAGGTTCAGGAACAGGTTCAGGTTCCGGTGCAGGTTCAGGAACAGGTTCAGGTGTAGGAACAGGTGCAGGTTCAGGAACAGGTTCAGGTTCCGGTGCAGGTTCAGGAACAGGTTCAGGAACAGGTTCGGGTTCGGGTTCGGGTTCAGGTGTAGGTTCAGGTTCAGGAACAGGTTCAGGAACAGGTTCAGGTGTAGGTTCAGGTTCAGGAGTGGGAGTAGCTGGAGGAGTTGAAGAGTTGATAAGCTGAAAACCAAAATTGTAATTACCTGTCCCATTTACCGGACCACTATCATCTAAAATCAGCGTGTAAGTTCCGCTGGTTTCCAGAAGCGATTGAAACCCAAATAGCGGCGCATCTCCTTCAAATTCCACAAAGATGCCATCAGGATCATACAGACGTGCCGCAAGTTGAAAGGGAAATCCTGAGTCAGAAGCATTCAGAACAAACAGGTCTTCGGCTTGTGCCTCAAATGTATAGGTTTCTATCTCTCCAAAGATATTTATACGGCCCGAAATCACCTCATTTGGATTAATGGGAATCGCACCAATGGGATCGGGGATACGCTGAAGCATCAATCCATAGCCCCCTGTATCTACGGCATGACTTTCTCCAACAAGAAGCGTATGTGTACCTGCACTGAAGTTACCAAACCCAAAGCTGTTTCCTCCATTTTCATCAAGATTGCTCAGTCCATTCTCCCTTCCTTCGGTGAGCAGAGTGCCATCTGGCCTG
>JBCBCI010000189.1:0-5811 GCA_038530755.1 Cyanobacteria bacterium J06592_8
TGAGATGCTAAAAAGCATACAGGAAGGTGGTTTCAGCTTATTGCTGCACTTCGTTGCACGAACCTTCTATTTCCGCCTACAAGGGCCACGGCCTACTGCGCTGGGGCTAATTTTTTTCGTGCGAGCAAAGCTCGTTTTTTAATTGGCCCCGCTTGCCCTTTCCGGGGGGTAGCTGGCGAACCTCAATAGCTGTTGAGTTGGTTTTTGCTTGTGGCTTCTGGTTTCTTCGTTGGGCCTTCTGTTCCCTTGTCGTTTGTGGGTTCGGTGCCTCCTGCTTCGTCCGTGGTTTGGCGTCCCGTTCCGTCTCCTGCTTCGTTGTCGGGGGTTGTTCCGGTTCCTGGGGCGGTTGCGTCGGCGGCTTCGGTTGGTGGTGCTTCGTTCTTCGGGGTTCGTCCTTCTTCGCGTTCGTTGTCGGGTTGGGTTGCCTTGGTCTGGTTCCGTTCTCCGGTGGCGGCTCGGTCGTTCGGTCGGTCGTTGTTGTGTCCTTCTTCGGGCGTTTGTGGGGTTCCGTTCGCCTTTGTTCGTCCTTGTGGTTCTTGGTGGGTGCTTTCGGTTCCGGTGTTCGTTCGTTCGTTCTCGTTCGTTGCGGGTTCGTCGGTTCCGTTGTTCGTTCGTGGTTTGTAGCGCGTTTGCTGGGGGCTTCGGCTCCCTTTTCTGTTCTTGGGGGCTTCGGCTCCCTTTTTTTTGGCTGGAAAAATCCCGCAGCGGTTAAGCCCTGGGATTATAGGAAAAAGTAATCTTGATTTGGAAAATCAAATAGCTGTGTTCTGCGGGATTAATGTCCCGTTTTTTGTTGTTGGAAATGTTCTGATGCAGTAGAGGTTATAACAGAAATATTGGCGAGACTTCACAGGACAAGAATTAACGAATGGCTAATTTCCAGCATTTAGAGATTTTGAGGCAAGGAGTTGAGATTTGGAATCAGTGGAGACTTGATGAACAAAAATCAGTATTAACCATCGATTGGCATGATCTAAATCTGTGTGAAGCCAACCTCACAGCAGTTAACTTGGAAGGAGCCAACCTTAGAGAAGCTGACCTCAGTGAAGCTAATCTTGAAAGAGCCGACTTTAGAGAAGCCAACCTTGCTAAAACTTCTCTAATAGCAACTCAAGCTTTAGAAACAAACTTTCAAAAAGTAATACTTACAGGAGCTTGCATAGAGGATTGAAATATTAATACACAAACAAATTTAGAAGATATTAAATGTGATTATATTTTTCTAGAATCTACTAATAAGGAAGGAAAGATAGTATTTTGTGAACGTCGTCCCTATCAAAAAGATAAGTCTTTTAAACCTGGGGAATTTAAACGATTAGTTAGGCAAGATACAATTGATTTAAGACTCAGTGAAGGAATTGATTGGCAAGCATTCTTAAATTCTTACGAACAGCTAAAAGTTGAAGCCGGAGGTGACTTTCTCCCCATCCAAGCCATTGAGAATAAAGGAGACGGTTCATTCGTTGTTCGGATTCAAGCTCCACCTGAACTAGACAAGGGAAAAATTCAAAAGTCTTTTGAAACCAAATATAAACGAGCCTTAAAATTTAAAGAACAGCAGTATCGTAAAGACTTAAATTTTAAAAATAGAGAAATTGAACTTTATAGAGAGCAGAACACGAACCTATGGGAAATGGTTAAACTAAAAGCAAACCAACCATTCAACATCATTCAACAGCAAGGAGATTCGATTATGTCTAGTGATAAAGATATTCAGATTGTTCGTGGGGATAATAACCGGACAGCTAAAGGAGACAACAGCACCTTTGTTCAAGGGGATAATAACCAAATGTCTCAGGGAGAACAAGTCTCTGCAACTGAAGTTCTTGAAATGTTGGCTTACTTGGAAGAACAGATTCAGAATTTAACTGCATTGCCAGAAGCGGAACGGGAAAAGTCTATTAAGCGTTTGGAAGCTGCTAAAGTAGAAGCAACCGAGTCTGAACCTGATAAGGAGTCTATTGCTAAGAGTCTTAAACGAGTCAATGAAACCTTAAATGAAGCGGGTGAAACGACTCAAGAGGTGAAAGAATTAGTTAAAGAGCTTTTCCCCACTGTGGTAAAAGTTGCTGGATGGTTAGGATATGCTGCTGGAAAAATTTGGATGATGTAGTTCTTTGTATTGCTTTATGAATCAACCAACCAGTGAAGCTAGTCAGTTTATCGAAGGTAACGAAAACTACACCGTTCAAGGTAATGGAAGTAAAGTTGCTCAAGGAAATGAGAGTAAAGTCGTACAAGGAAATGATAATCATGTTAACAACTCCACAGAAAAAATTGATGTAACAATCAATGTAATCAAGCAATCCCCAATCAATCATCCTGAAGTTCATCAAGATAATCACTCAAATCATTCTAATGAAACTCGAAGTTTAAAGTTAGAAAAAGAGTCAACCGAAATCCATTTCTTGATATCAGGGACACTGAAAAATAAAAAGTCTAAAGTAACTTTAAAACAATTTGAGAAACACTTACAAAAAATAGCCAATGATTTATTGCTCACAATTGATGATGTTGAAGAGGGAAGTTTGAAGTTTATACTAAAAGGCTCTCAGGAAGGTTTAGAGCAACTCGAAAGGTTATTTAATACCGGGGAACTTACAGAACTATTGGGAGTTCCAGTGGAGAATGTTGATTTTGTAGAGTCTAATCGAGAGAAATTAGAACTGACAATTGCTGGAGAGATTTCTCAAACGGATCTAGCCAAATTGAAAGCGACTGTTACTGGAGTTGATGAAAGGAAATTATTAGTTCATAAGATTAGAAATAATCAAAGTAACAAAAAGTTAAATCTTACAGGAGCTAATCTTACAGGAGCTAATCTTACTGAAGCTGATCTTAGTCAAGCTGACCTGACAGGAGCTAATCTCGCCAAAGCCGATCTCAGTCAAGCTGACCTGACAGGAGCTAACCTTACAAAAGCTAAGTTCACTCAAGCTGATCTCTTTTCAGCAAACCTCTTTTTTGCCAATTTCTCTGAAGCTGACCTTTCTGAAGCTTGCCTTGCTGAATCTTGCTTTGAAGGAGCAAACCTCTTTTTTGCTAACCTTTCTGGAGCTGACCTGACAGGAGCTGACCTTAGTGGAGTTGATTTTAGCAGTAGTCAAGTAATCAACACAAAATTCAGCAGCAATAGTTTAGGAATAACTGCGGAATTGAAACAAAACCTTATTAAAAGAGGAGCTATTTTTGAAGACTCTTTAGAAGATCCTTTAGTTTGAACTCCAACACACCACTAGAACATAACTTTTTCAATTCAATGATGTAGTTCTTTGCTATGAACCCATTTCCTGAAAAATCCCAATCTCAATCCATTCAGGGAAATGAAAACCGCACAGTTCAAGGTGATGGTAATAACACAGTGCAAGGAGAAAATAATCAGTTCATTCAAGGGGACAATAACAGCATTATCCTTGTTCAAGTTCAAGATGGTCAAACAATTGAAAAGCGTGATAAAACTCAACAAAAATTCCTCCATTGGGTAGAAACAGAGGTTGAAAAACGCCTGCAACAATCCCTTCATAATCGGGTTTATATTGTTCTAGATAAACAGGAAGACACCGAACAAATTCAGCATCCTTGGGAAATTGACATTAAAGTAGGAGAACAGCCCAGTTCTCGATTGCCCGAAAATACACCAATTGAACAAGTCTTTGACCGTCGTTACATTGCTGGACGACTCCTGATTTTAGGTGCGCCCGGTTCGGGAAAAACTACCATGCTATTGAAATTAGCAGAACAGTTGGTAATACGAGCAAAAGCAAATCCACAGCATCGAATTCCAGTATTATTAAACCTATCTTCATGGAAAGAGAATAATCAAAGTATTAAAGATTGGATGATAGCTGACCTTAAAGTTAAGTATGGAGTTCGTAAAGATATCGCGATACAGTGGATTGAACAAGGAATTATTTTACCCTTACTCGATGGCTTAGATGAGTTGGCAGCAGAACGACAAGAAAAATGTGTTGAAAAACTCAATCAGTTTCTTCATCCAGAAACCTGGTCAGGTTCTGTTGTCATTTGTTCTCGCATTGAAGAATATCAACATTATACTAGGAATCTAGAACTGAATGGTTCGATTATTTTACAATCATTAACGACCGAACAAATTCAAGATTATGTTTTGAAAATAGAAGGAGAACAGTTATGGAATAACATCAACCGTGATTCAGATTTAATGGAGTTAGCACAAACTCCTCTATTATTAAATATTATTGTTTTATCTTGTACAGAAATTTCTTTTGAACGCTGGAACCAATTTCAGTCCTCAAAAGAACGACAAGCTTATCTATTTGATGCTTATATTCGACGGATGTTAAAGCGCAAATATAAAACAGGAAATAAACCCTATAAAGATAAGGATACCTCTTATTGGTTAGGATGGTTGGCTCGACAATTAACCCGAGAAAGTCAGACCGAATTTTTACTTGAAACAATGCAGTTTTACTGGGTTGATTCTTTTCTGGAAAGAATAGTTTGTATGATGTTATATGGTTTAATAATGGGAGGTATTTATGGATTGATTTTTTCCATATTATTCAAGAATTATTTCTTAATATATTTTGGACCCATAGCTTTAGTTCTTGCTGGTTTTTTCGGAGGGTTAATAGAAATATTTATTCCGATAAAACGACACTATCTTTTTGAGGATTCAAGGACATTAGTAGGACTTTTTCTAGCTTATTATGCTATTTATCTTCAAGAATTCTTGGAAGGATGGATAGATTTAGCACAATGGGGAATTATATATGGTATGTTATTGAGTATATGTCTTAGACTAAATGGTTTTTATATCAGGATTCTTGAAATTCCTAAGTTTTCTTTTACAAATCTCAAAGTAAGTTTTCTTTTCGGTTTGCTTATAGCAATAGTAATTAGTATGATTACAGGGTTACAAAGTCAACAATTAGTATCGGGGATTGATGAAGGAGTAATAATTGGGTTGATAGGAGGAATATTTATTGGTTTTAAAAGCTCTGAATATTCAGCCAAAACTATTCCCAACCAAGGGGTTTTAACCACATCGATTAACATCCTATTTTTGACAGTATTTTATTTGTTAATATGTATAGTATTACAGATGGTAGAACTGTTCTTAGTAAATCTTGACTCATCAAATTCTACTACTTTGCTTGCACGTGTTGAACTTTCTCTATTCTTTGGAATTGTTCTTATTGGAAAATCTATTATCCAACACTTTTCTCTACGTTTAGTTCTCTGGTTTAATCATTACATTCCCTGGAACTATGCCAAATTCCTAGACTACGCTACAGACCGTCTATTCTTACAACGAGTTGGGGGAGGATATCGGTTTATCCATGACTTACTCCGTCAACACTTTGCAGAAAAGTACAATGAAAAGACTTTGACTAAATAATTATTATTATCCTACAACCCCAACTTTTGAACCGCCCGTCGTTTTGTCTCCTCACCCCGTCTATCATACTTAGCAGTGGTCACAGGAGACGCATGACCCGCCAACTTCTGCACCGTGACAATATCAACTCCTGCATCCAACAAGTCACTACAAAACGTCCTCCTAAAATCATGGGGACTAAAAGATTCTACCCCCGCAGCCGAGGCTCTTTTTTTGAGAATCTTCAACACTGCATCCGAACACATATGACGCATTTGTAGATGACCACCTTTATTAATCGGACACAACAACGGCCCCGGTTCAATTCCTCTAATCTCCAACCAATCTTCCACCGGGGGAATTAATACTTCTGGCAAATACACCAACCGATATTTATCCCCTTTGCCCTTGTGAATCTCCAAAGTGCCTGTCTCAATATCAAAATCTTGCAA
>JBCBCI010000190.1:0-5807 GCA_038530755.1 Cyanobacteria bacterium J06592_8
TTACGCCATCCTCAATTTCTTGAACGTCAGGGTCGTAGTGACCGAGGACGGTCTAAATTAGACCCATATAAGGATTAGGCGTTGCATTAATGTGGGATGATATAGATTTTTTGTCTAAGGCGATCGCCTCTAAATCCTACCCAAGTTTTGAACCTAAATTATTTGAGCAATGCTTTGATATTTGAGATAGTAAATTAGTAGTTTGATTGACAAAAATAACATCTCTTTTGACTTAGAGTAGCAGAAAGTTTTACGATGGAGTCTGGCTAGATAATGACGCAAACGACTATTTTCCCCTTCGATTCTTGTCATCGATGTCTTACTAATAATCGGGTCTCCATCGGGAATGAATTTTGGATAAACTTTATACCCATCTGTTATCCAGAAATAGCAATTCCAATGCTTTATTTTTAGCCACAATCTTTGAAAGGTTTCTGCACTTCGATCTCCGATTACATATTTTAAAATCTCCGAGTAGTCCTTGTCTAAAGCTGTCCAGACCCAGATTTTATTTTTTTTTACCTATAAATGTTTGAAGTTCATCTAGTTGAGCTACTTGTGGTATTTCGTAGTCTTCCTTGCCATCTTCTAGCTGATGACCTATCTGCTTCACCCAACGGATTACTGTATTATGATTGACTTTGGTAATTCTTTCAATCGCCCTAAAGCCATTACCATTTAGGTACATAGTTAAACAATCTTGTTTAACTTTTTGGGAGTAACCTACTTCTGAATAAAACTCAATAAATTGCCGTCCACAGTTTTTACATTGATAATTCTGTTTGCCCCTTCTATGACCATTTTTTCTAATGCTATGAGAGTGGCATTTTGGACAGTTGATACTCATTTTGGGGTGGGCGATCGCTCAAGTTAAATTTTCTCCTTTATTATAAATCATCCCGCGATCGTGCAACGCCAAAAATTCAGTTTTATTCAGTGGATTTTTTCGTCAACAAAGATCAGTTTTTACAGTTAGTTTTTGATCTCAAAAACTATAGGTTTTGAGCCAAATATTTAAAAAGTGATCCCCAAATGATCTGAAGGATCAGTTTGAGAACAGTTGAACAGAAAAAATAGCTCAAAAAACTCAATTCAATCATTAGTTCATGCTCCAATATCTCATTTAAAAACACCCGAAAAACTCCTGAATAAAACGGTATCTTTTCTGTATTGTGTTTTCCGAAAATTTGAGCAATACTTGTATTAACAACGGAAAGAGAAAAACATCTTTCCAACGCCAACAAAAATTATATTTGAAGGAGAAAAAAAATGGCAGAAACTATCTTACCCTCTGAACAAGTATCTCCAGTTTACTTTGGACTAGGTCGCTTCTCACTCCGAACTGTAGAGGAATCAGACCCCTACACTATGCCAGCATACCGGACGAGCTTTACAAATAATATTCATCGACATGATCCTGGTTCTCTCATAATACATGAAACCAGGAAGGAGAGGAAAGCCCTAGGTTTGGACTTTAAAAACGTTCATGTGAAGGAATATCTCTCTTACTCTACTATTAATGGCAACGATAAAGATAACGACATTACCGGCGCACAGCCAACGAGACATACTTGGAGTTATAAAGTTGGTCTTGGCGGTTCTGGGACTAGTAACAGGAGTTGGGATGGTACCTTCGACGATGAAATTAATGGAGGAAAAGGAAACGACGTTATTCAAGGTTTGAAGGGGAATGATACTCTCAGAGGTGAGGAAGGTAATGATGCACTTCGTGGTGGAGAAGGAAGTGACAGTCTTGACGGAGGAGAGGACAGTGACTTATTGTACACAGGTCCTCTAACTAATGGCGAAATGGATACACTGACAGGGGGCGCAAATGCTGATACCTTCTTTTTAGGAGATGCTACCCCCCCGCCAGATAATGACCCTGTCACTACAGGAAAAGGTTTTAACTGGGGAAAGCTAGGTTTAAGCATAGCTGGAGACATTAGTGACTTATTCTTCACAGCTATTCCAATCTTGACGCCTTTCAAAAAGACCAAAGAAGTCGTGCCAATGCTGTTTGATGTAGCCAAAGCCACATCAGATGACGTTACAGCCGCAGTTGAAAAAGAGGAAAATGTTCAAGAATTTGGTTCTGCCACCATTACAGACTTCAACCCTACCGAGGATGTCATATTTATTCCTCTACCATCGGATGGTGATATCTACATTGATGAAAATAGCACTGGTACAAATCTCTTCAAGGTTTTTCACGATACAAACAAAACTGATGTGATTGCAACTGTTGAACTATCTAATGACTTTAATAATCTTGAAGGTAATTCAAACGGCAAACTTCAGTCAAGCTGGTTTGATATTCTTGAACGCAACGCATTAATTCTTGATTCTAGTGGTGCCCAAAATTACAAAGATAATACACAACTGAATATTGCACCTGAAGATATCGAAAACCTAGGAACAAACAAATTTCTGGTTCTGGGAGCCTATTCGGGATTTGATGTCAAGGGTAGCAATAGTGCTGACTATTCCTATGGAACCCAATTTGGTGATGTTCTCTATGGCTATGAAGAGTCAGCAGTAGCAAATACAGCTGGTAATGATGTGATGTATGGATTTGAGGGCGACGATGTGTTTTTTCCGGGACAAGGTAACGACCGTATTGATGGTGGTGATGGTTCTGATACAGCGAACTATATGGACTCTACATCAGGTATCATTATTAACTTAGAGAATGGGGTGAACAATGATGATGGCTTCGGTACAAAAGACATTTTAAACAGCATTGAGAATATTTTCGGTAGTAAGCATGATGATAATATCACTGGAGACGATAAGGATAACGTTTTAGCTTCTAGAGAAGGAAACGATACTCTGACTGGTAATGGTGGTAACGATACTTTCATGCTCTCTAGTGGAGAAAAGACTATTAAAGATTTCAATCCTGCTGACGATAAGATTCAGATTGATATTCAAGACTATTATGATGCCTCTAATAATCAGGTAAGTTTTGATGTTAATCACTCTGAGGATATTCTGACTATTTCTGTGTCCAATCAGACAATTAACCTGTACAATATTGTTAGTTCTGAAGTTGCAGATGTCTTAAAAAATATTGAGTTCATTGGAACAGAAAAACTTCGGGGTACAAATAATCAAGATATTCTCATTGGCAATGATAGCAATAACAATATTGCCAATAACGGTGGTTCGGATTATGCCTATGGCGGTGGAGGCAATGATTGGCTCGGAGGTCAAAACGGTAACGACGTCCTGATAGGAGGAGACGGTTTCGATGTTTTGCAAGGCTATCAAGGCAATGATACCTTGATTGGTGGTGCTGGTAATGATAATTTTGCTTTCCGTGGGGCTGCACGCTCTAATGGAATTGACACAATTCTCGACTTCAGTGCTTCTGAAGGGGATTTGATTCGGATCGATCAAAGTGCTTATGGTATTAGCGATCTCGGTGCAGTTAGCTTTGATAACTCAACTAATGAATTGTCGGTTAATAACTCTGTGATTGCCGTTCTCGAAAATCCATCTGGCTTTAGTGTTGACAATAGTGTTTCTCTGTTCAACTAATATCATGTCCGCTTGATTAGTTACAATTAAGCTCCGATTTGAATCCACCAATGAAAACCAGTCAAATCGCGAATTATGGTAATACGTTTTGGCATTAGGCGTAAGGCTAAGGAAGCCACCATAAGTGCCAAATAATTCTGAAACTACTGCTATAGTTAGCTTTCAGAGTTGAATATTCAAGTGTAGTGATCGCTAGAATCCTAAGTCAAGAAGTTCGGATTTGAAGTAGTGTCAGAACTTTTGAGTCAAAAGTTAGCTAAATTCATGTCATTTTTGCATCGGTTTTCAACAAAATTTCAATAAGTTCTTTTTCCCAAGTCAAAATAAGAACTTTCATTTTTGATTTGGCACTTATGACAGCTATCTTAGCTTTACGCCGTATAGATGAGTCGATCAATATCTGGCTCAAGGATGCGGAAAATCCTGAGGATTGAGGTTGGCGGCGTCGGGAAACTAATAAGTAGTTGAAACGGCCCAAGCTCAGTACAATACTGTGGTGATTGACGGCCCCGGCAGTTTGAGTGAAGTCACGAAAACGATTCTGGATTGTTCAGATCTGGCTTTGGTTCCCTGTCAACCCTCTGGACTGGATTTAAGCAGTAGTAACAAAATTCTCCAGGTGATTCGTCATCGTCAGAAGATTCGTGGGGGCTTACCCAAAGTGGGTTTATTTTTGAGTCGAGCCATGAAGGGAATGGTACTATTGCGCGAAGCTCAACAAGCTTTGTCTGCGGATACTCGATTTCCTTTACTTAAAACTGTGATTTATCAACGGTAGTGCTTATCCGATGCACCGATACAACTGGCAACGGTTTTTGATTTTTCCAACACGACAGCTTAGTTAGTCCCAATACTCCAACAATTCCCACTACAATCAGAGACTTTGTAGCCTTTGGATATTGACCGAGTAGCTTTAATACATTTTGTCCTGTTTGCATTATAAAAACTCCTTAATTGTTGCCAGAAAATTCTTTCCTTTCTGATATTTACGACCTTTGTAGCCCATAATATTTTGCACGATTTCCGACTCACTTTCCTGTTTCCGTAGAGCCTGAATAACGGCGTTAACGACATCTTCTGAAAGTCCCGTTAATTCGGAAATGTGCTTTATAGCCTGAGTTTCCGAGATTTCCTCAAATTTTACCGGGAAAGAACTGGAAGGCGAGTCGTTAATATTTCCGTCCTCTCTATTTCCATCAATAATATCCACATCAATCGGCTTTTTATCTAGGTCGATATTTTGAAGTATCTGCGAACGGGGCTGACCTTGAATTTGGGTATTATTGCTAGCTGCTGAATGCCCATCTGAAAGGTAGGGGAATTTACGGAGAAGATAATCAACATTCATCCAGTCCGGCTCAACAATAATTGCCTGCTGAACCATTTCTCCTTGCTCATTGGTGTTAGTAAGGATGCCACAGTAAGTGGGTTTTATGTTACCCAATCGGTCGCGTGTTGCTCTAAGTTCGAGTTCGGGAAGTCCAGTAATCTGCATTTTTTTCACTCCTCCTTTTCCACCACCTAGAGTAGAAAGTGTATTGTTGTGGCTTAATAAAATGGGAAATTCTGGAGGCTTACGAACATCACTGAGGATAGATTTTAGGAAGCGTTTCGACTCCTCACTATTGCAGTTTTCATCGTACTGAGTGACCTCATCCCAGACTGATGTATGTGGACTGTCTGGATGTTTGAGTCGGTCATAGTATGCTTTTAATCTCTCATTGATTTCGGTGTAGTTGTACTCTCTGCCGTAGCACTCGAAGTACCATTTGTTGATGTGAGAATGAGGGTCTGCCACGCTCACTTTATGATTGAAGAATAGCTGACGAAGCATGGCGATAAACTGTGCCATTTGGCGTAAAGCTAGGGTTCGTGCAACGAGGGGCAATATGAACTTTAAACTACTGATATATAAGCTTTTCAGTCTTTGTCTACCTTCAATGAATAAAATCTATTACCTCCTCTGATTTATAAGAAATACTAATCTAAAATCAAAGGTTAATTTGACAAATACTCTTAAATCTGCATTTTTTCTGAATTTCTCAAATTCTGACTAGACCTTCATCTATGCTTTCTTCCCAAGAGTATGAGCTTTTGAGGAGAAGATAGTAAATGGTCAAACAACATTGGGATACAGAAGAGCTTGTTGAAAACTGGACACTTCTACCCCAAGAATTAGAACTGATTTATAGAACCCATTTGGTATCTCTAAAAACTTAGGCGATCGCCAATCTCTTAAGCATTAGTCGAATAAAACACATATT
>JBCBCI010000191.1:0-5665 GCA_038530755.1 Cyanobacteria bacterium J06592_8
ATTGGCTTTAATTAAATCATCTCCGGCTAAACCACTGAGAATATTTTCGCCTTCATCCCCGTAGAGGAAGTCTTCAAATTCTGAACCTTCTAGGTTTTCTATTTCGCTGAGTTCGTCTCGTTTCGCGTCTCCAACCCAACCTTTACCTGTTTCCAGGCTAACAGCCACACCTCGACTGGAGGTAAAGTAGGAAGCCGTATCTACATCATTACCCCCATTAAGAATATCGCTATCTTCTCCACCCACGAGGAAGTCATCTCCGTCTTCGGCATAAAGGGTGTCCTCGCCTGCTTCCCCAAAGATAATATCTTCTCCGTCACGGGATTCTACAATATCATCTCCGCTGCCACTGTGGATAATATTGTCAACTTCCGAGCCAATAATTTGGTCATCAAACTCTGAACCCACAACGTTTTCGATGCTAGAAAGGGTATCTGTTCCATCAAAACCATCAATAGCAAAGTTTTCTTCAAGGTTAACTTCAACACTGTTAATATCTCGACGATAGCTGGCGGTGTCGATATCGTTGCCACCATCAAGCAGATCCGATCCTGCATTTCCAACCAGAATATCACTACCGTCTAAGGCTTCAATCCGGTTATCAGCTTCGTTACCAACTAAAATATCATCATACTCAGAACCGATAATATTTTCCAGGTTGCGGAGAACGTCTTCGGTTCCAAACCCATCGACTGCGGTTCCTGCATTAATAGTAAATTCGGGTTCAGTGTCGGTGGGAATGAGTTTATCGGTGACAATCGTTTCGTGGAGGAAGCCGCCAGAGTTGTCATAGTCTGTGGTTTCATCAATATTAACGATAACACTGTTGGGAGAATTATCGTAATTAACGGTATCGCTACCTTCGCCACCATCGATCAAGTCGTTACCTTGTTCTCCGGTTAAATGATCGTTATCGGCTTCTCCGTAGAGTTCGTCATTGCCATCTCGACCATTAACAATATCACTTCCTGCCCCAGCGGTGATAATATTGGCGATCGCATCTGCGATAATATTGTCATTAAACTCCGAACCGACAACATTTTCAAAATTAGCGATCGCATCGGTATTCTCCCAGCCGTCTGTAGCTTCACCCTGTTCGAGGTTAACATTGACAGAACCCGGATCTCGACGATAACTGAGGACATCGGTTCCGTCTCCGCCGTCAAGATTATCATCTCCTGCGTTACCAATAACGAGATCGTCTCCAGTTAGGGCGATAATTTCGTTGTCGCTGGTATTACCAATGAGAATGTCATCAAAAGCAGAACCGATGATATTTTCTAAATTCTGGAGACTGTCTTGAGTTCCGAAACCATCTTCTGCTGTTCCCGCTTCAATAGTAAAGTTACCTTCGAGGTCAATAGGGTCAGTTTCGGATGTCGTCTTTTCGTAAGCTGTGGTTTGATCGATATTGACAGTGACAGAGTTGGGAGAGTTATCGTAATTAACCGTATCGTTTCCTAAGTCACCATTGATCGTGTCATTCCCTGAGTCTCCAGTTAAAAAGTCATCTCCTGCTTCACCATCAATATAGTCATTTCCTTCTCCGCCTTCTAAAGTATCACTGCCCAGATCATCTGAGAAAACGGGGTCTGTGAACAGGGGCTGACCATCTTCATCAAAGACTTGTTCTCCATTTTCATCAAAGATAGGTTCAAATTCGACTTGAGAACCTCCCCAAAGTTGATCGTCTCCTTGCGAACCTTGAACAAAATCATCTCCTTCTCCACCATCGAGAATATCGTGACCTTCTCCACCATCAAGGACATCCGATCCTGCATCTCCAAATATCAGATCGCTGTCATTGCCTCCATTGAGAATATCATCACCACTACCGCCATCGAGTAGGTCTTCTCCAGCTTGACCTTCGAGAGTATCTTGATCTTCTCCTCCATTGAGAATATCATCGCCAGAACCTCCATCTAGAAAGTCATCACCAGAACGACCATACACGTCATCATTACCTTCTCCTCCGTCGAGTTGGTCATTCTCGGCACCGCCGTCTAAGAAGTCATCTCCTGAGTTACCTTGTAATGTGTCTTCTCCAGCATCTCCAAAAACTCTATCTTCTCCTTCGCCTCCATCGAGAGTATCATTACCCTCCCCACCGTCTAGTCTGTCTGATCCTGCGTCTCCAAATAGCTGATCGTTTCCAGAACGACCATAGAGATCATCATCTCCATCTCCACCGTGAAATTCTACACGGGTTATGACTTCTTCAGAGAGATAAATGACATCATTGCCTGTATGTGCATAAGCTGTAATGATATTAATATCGCTATATAGCGGATCTTCTTCGCCAAAAGCAGAAACAATCACATCTGATGTAATGTAAAAAGTTTCATCAATAGTTTCAGGCTGAATATTTCGATCTTGGGCAAATTCTCCCAAGTTCAGGCGAAGTTCTACATCTGGCAAAGATGTTTCTACATTTATAGGCAAAGGTGTTGCTAAATTTGGACGCAAAGAGTTCTCATCATCGCACTTATGATCGAAACTGAACAAATTACGTTCGGCGATGGGATAAGTGTAGCGCTCTACAATTTCAACAGGTTCACCACGTACAAAGTCAAGAAAACCTTTAATCAGCTTTCCAGGTTTGTAAGTAATATGTTCGCCCCATAATGTAGCACCAACATTTACGCCTCCTTCAATATCAAAAAAGCACTCGATATCCCCGCTAAAACTTTCCTCAATTTCATCAAAACGAACTTTATTATCGTCCTCAATAGGTTCCGCCAGGAAAATATCAAGTTCTCCTCCCAACCAAATATCTCCACCTGCTGCAAAAATATTTTTTACCCCAGCATAAGCTTCGGCCTTTAGAGTTACATCTGCTTCTAACAGTGGATTTGTACCATCAATATAAAACCCTTGTAGAAGATTACTCGTTTCAAATCCTACTGTATCATAACCGAATGTAATTCCTGGGCTAGAAAGACTTGCTGTTCCGCCCAATTCAACTGCGGCAGGGATAAATGGAGGTATAATAAAGTTATAGGGAGGAGGGCCAAACTCTTCTTCTTCAGTATCAAAACCGGGTAATTTTAACTCAACTAAATTAGCTGTTTTACCTAACAGCAACTTGAAAATTTCACTTGGCTCCTCTAAAATAGGAAAACTAAATTCTACACCCTCATCACTTTCATCATAATTATTAACTGACGAAAGAAATCTACTCGAATCTTCTGTATCACCCAGGTCATTATTCAGTGCATCGTTGTATGGATTTGCTTCTAAAGTCGTGATGACATCTTGATTTTCACCAATTTTAAAACTGCCAAAGTTTATTAAAATTTCATTGCTTTTATCACTAAAGAAATTCTCAAAGTCTTCAAAAATATCTATTGCACTAAAAATACCTATATCATCATTGATTCCCAACACAGTATTCAACAAGTTAATCTCTATACCAATCTCATCTAAACCAGGAACATTAGTTGTTAATATCTCTTGAATTGGAACTAAAGGTTTTAAAACATTATTAACTTTTTCAATAATAGGCCCTGCAAAATCATTAAAAAATGAACCTAAATCCAATTGAATATCATTAAAATTAATTTCAGGTAATTCTTGAGGGTCTGTGAAATTCCAATCTATATTTAAGTCAGATTGAATCGAGGGTAAACCTGCTAGCTCAGTCTTTAGATGGAAGTTCAGATCCGCGTGATCTTTTGAGGTGAAATCAAGACTGCTTAAATCTTGACCCGTGAGATCAACTTCAAAGTTTAATCCTGTGCTTTTATTTTCTAAACTAACTTGTAATAAATCACCAATTTTTGCAGATATTTCCGGAAAAATTAAATCTAAATTAATTCCAATTTCTGGCTCTTTTGACGAAGAGGTATCCAAAGATAAATTATTACTGGATTCATATCCAAAAGTCAAGTCAACATCATAATCCAGATTCACACCAAAGCTTGAATCATCTTCAAGATCAAGCTGAAGTAAGACAAGATCAATAGAATCGGGGACTGAAATTTCATCTATTAGTTCTACAGAATCTTCAAAGTCTAAAGTGATGTCAAATTTTAAATTACCATTATCATCGACAACGTTACTGAGATTTATTTTATCTCCTGATATTTTTTGTAGGAAACCATTAATCAACTGTTCTTCTAGTCCATTAAGTCCTTTCTCTAATTCAGAAATAATCTGATCAACTTTATCTTCGGCTGTTACTTCTAAATCTTGTAAGGCTTGTTCAACAACATTTCTCAAATTATCTTCATTTATATCAGACTCAGTATTGAGAAGCTGAATTAAAATATTTTCAGGAATGTTTTTAGGAATATTTTCGATTTCTGTGACCTGAAGAAGAACATTACTAATAATCTCAAGAGGCTGTTCTAAGACTTCATTAATCAGTAACCTCTGACTTAATTCATCAAGAGCAGTGTCAAAAATTTGCTTAACCGACGGAGGATTTCCTATAAACAAATTAGAAGCTTCATTGATGGCTGAACTTAATGCCGTTTCAAGTGCATCAAAAATGCCAATCCCTTTCTCTAATTCATTGTTGAATGTCTGAGTCAGTTCAGTTATAACTTTGTCTGGAATCTGATCAAAACTTTCAATTGTTTCCTGGAGTGAATTTAGGGAACTAAAAATATCAAACAGAACTTGCTTGACTGTATCTTGAGATAAATCGATTAACTTATCAAACTGATAGAGTTCCTCAAAAATATCACTATTGAGATTGTCAAGAAAATTAACAGCTTTCTCTGTACTGTCTTTTAATTGATCGCCAAGCAAAGGTAAATTTGTATAGATTTCACTGTCAATTGAATCTTGAATTGTTGTCAAGAATTCCCCAAAGTCTGTTGTAAGAGTGTTGAGAATTCCGTCAGCTTGATTAAATGTTGTCTTAATTTGATTGAAGATATTAGTGACATCATTAATATCCTGCTCAATCTGAATAACTTCTCCGTCTACAGTAATGGTCGCTGTATCATCTTCTGCTTTCAATTCAAGTAACTCAGATTCTGTCAATTCAACGCCTTGAACTAATTTAGCAAAAATCTCTCCTTCGTCTCCTTCTGCATCAATGTCATTCACCTGACTGTCAATATAGTGTGCAATTTCTTCTAAGAGAACATTGACAATCACTTCGGGTTGATGTTGGTTATGAAGCAAATATTCCTGGGCGATGAAAATTTGATTGAGATCTACAGAAAAAGCCCCATTTGCACCATTAATCTCTGAACTTGCAAAAATCTTTACTTCAGGAAGATCGGTAAAATCTTGATTTAACCACTGGTGCTGAATATCCTGTCGCTTTTGATGGTTAATATTCTCTCCGAAAGCAATATCACTGAAAATATTGAACTCTTCTTGTAAGGCTAAGTCGGTGAGTAAAGCCTGAGTTGCTTGTTGGCTAATATTGAGGACTTCTAATACTTCACTGTTCGGTTGAGAGGTTGATTGATTGGTAGACATGGCTGGTTTCTCCTAACTCTAATGTTGATTTATGTGAATATTCCATAGCAAGCTTGAGCTTAAACTGAGATCCTTTCGACTGTTGAGAGATCTCAATTTAAACCAAAACTAAAACCTGTCTCACTCCTCTGGGAAGTCAGTAAGATTAAGGCTTGAAAGATATGGCGAACAAAGTTTTAACTTCAAGAGAAGCTGATTGGCGATCGCTCACCAAGATTAATGAAAT
>JBCBCI010000192.1:0-5659 GCA_038530755.1 Cyanobacteria bacterium J06592_8
TAACTCTTGTTTAGGATAATTGGCGATCGCTACTTAAGTATAACCTTTACCTCAAAAGATACCAAATGGGTTCTATAATCACAAAATTTCGGATGCACGATACCACAGGGCGAAACTGGAGACAATCTGAAAGTAAAGTCAGACTGATCCAAGATTCTCAAGGTGTTCTGTACTCTCTATCTGAAAGCCTTGATGTTCAAAAATGTCCTGTCCCTGCATCAGCTTAAGTTTACCTCCTTCAAAAAAAAACCACCAAAGGTGGTGGGCTGTAAAAAATTTCAGATTGTCTAATTAGCCAATTTGAGGATACAAATTGATTTTTGTGAATTGTTGGTAGCAATTCACCAAGTATGACTAACTGGACATCAAATATCCTGAGTTTAGTATAGCAAACATTTCTATCTGTATTCTTAATCACTCGATTAATTAGGCAATCTCCTGAAAACCACATAATTAGGAGATTACCTTACATGACTCACAGCATAGCCAATTCTGGTACTTTTTACCATAATCACTCAGCATCGCAAATATCCGAATCATCAATCAAGGAAATTCAGGGAAACGCCAATTTTTTGAAAGAGTGTGGCACCAGGCTGCACCTTCTTGAAGACCACCCCACCCAGACAGCTAAAGCTAATGTAGACCCCAATTGCCTTGCGCTTCATGCCACTACTCCGAGGCAACCTGAAACAGAACTCCGACTCAAACGAGCCTCACACCTTCTAACTGAGTTGAAATCTGTAATAGCCGAAGGCATTGAACTGGGAGAGATTGATCCTCGTTGTCTTGCTCAAATTGAGAAATTCCAGATAACTGCAAGACAACCACTACGAAAAAGTAGTTCAGGATGGCTTCGGCATCACACCCGTAAGAAGCAACGCCAGGATGGAACGTGGTATGAGGTTCCGGTGCGAACGTACAGGGGCGATCCTCACAGCCATCCAGAGGATTGGTACTGGAATTACCAATGGCGAGAGGAGGGGAAAGTTCGTTCCATTTATGTGGCACGGGAAAAGTTAAGTCAGGTCAAGAGCGCGATTGCCTCAAACCAAACTCCCTCTGAAATCATCAAACTGATTAAAGGAGGTACCAAGTAATGGTTAATTCCTCCACGAATCAAGGCTTTGGCTTAAGACCGAGTAGCAAACGTAATCTTTGCCCAATCTGTGGAAAAGATCATGGGTGCAAGATTTCAGACAACTTAATCCTCTGTTTGAGAGGCGATCGCAATTTTCTAGTCCCAGGCTGGAAATGGATCAAAGAAGCTGCCAACGGAATGGGTGGTGTGTTTGTCGCTGACAACGGCACAGAGTCAACCTTTGACCGAGAGGAGTGGCAACGTAAACAAGCCCAACTGAAAGAAGCCGAACGCAAAAGGACAGCCAACTCACTTTCAGAAGAGTCACGCTCGCGCCATGCCCGACAGATCATCAAACAATTAGGACTCTCAACCAAACATAGACAGAATCTCAGAGAGAGAGGGCTAACAGACGAGCAAATTGAGGAAATTGGATTCAAGTCGGTTGAGGCTTCGCAGCGGTTAATTATTCCAATCTCACCTGATTTTCCCGGTGTGAACGTAACAGGCGATCAGCTAAAAAATGCCGACGGGTATTTAGTTCCATTGTTCAACGAACAGGGTCAAATTATTGGCTTTCAGATTGCCGCCGATGATCGCAACCGAGCCAAATATCTCTGGTTAAGCGAGAATTCTGATTTTAGACTGCCTTCGGGAGAGCCGCCGCTAACAGTTCGTCAGGTTGAGGGCGATTGCGCGGAGCGCATGGGCGTTGCCAATCGCGACGTGAGGCTGTGCGAAGGCACACTCAAGCCTCTGATCGCTTCTTATCGGCATAACAAAACCTTTATCGGTGCTGCCGGGGGAAATTTCTCAGCCTCACCAGAGCTACTCAAGCGATATCTAGATGCTCTAATCAAGCCGGGTGGCCGAGTGATTTTAGATTCCGATGCAGGAATCGGCACGAATCGGCACGTTCAACAGCGAGATCTCGCAACCATCGCATTAGTCGAAAGCTTCGGCTACGAGGTAGCAATTGAGTGGTGGGGGCAATTTGAGAAAACCCCAAACAATGATATTGATGAGATAAAGGATTTAAAAGCCGCAAAGCTATTAACACCTGATGAATTCAAGAAAATCTTAGGCGTTGACGAGATACCCTCACATCAACCTAAGCGCTCAGGGGTTATCTCGAAAGAGGAATGGTGGGAGAAATTTGGGCTACCTCGTCAAGAACAAAAAAACGAATCTCAGCTATTAGCGGCGGTTGAGAGATTATTTCGGATTGGGAAGAAACGGAAGGAAAAAGCGATCGCCATTGAGACTGATTTTCTAAAAAACCTAGTAAAACTTTCAGAAGACGGGCCCAAAGAGATAGGTAAAAATATCACTTATTCTCCAAACTCTCTCCCCGATCCAATTGAGTGGTGGCGGCAAGGTGAACCCGAATTAACCTTTGAACCCGACCAGACTAAACAGATAGTCAGGGAAGCCAAAGATCGAGGGTTCAAGCACGTTTTGGACGGGAGTTACACCGGAGCCGGCAAAACTCATCGCTATGGTGAACTAACCTGTGAAGATTTGGGTATCAAGCGGACTGCGGAGACAGAAGAAGAGAAGAAAGAACTAGGTCGAGCCATTTGGATCTCAGAATCCCCTCGAAATCCATCAACTTCCACAGTAGAAGAAAATTACAAAGTCCCACTTGTTAAACACAACGGTTTAGTAGAAGATCCAACTCGTCAAACTCCCAGTGGGCGAAGGCATCTAAAACGTTCGACTGAAATTGAACATGATGCCATTACCTCCCAGGTTTTGGCAGACGGGCCAAGCTGTATTAATTCTGCTGTATTCCAGGCAGCCGCTGAACGTGGGTACATTTTGAGGGCTGGAAAGAAATCTCCTTTATGTAAAGCCTGTGAAAACTTTGAGATTTGCCCAATCATTAATTCTGAACCCGATTGCGATCCTTATCTGAGCTATCACCCAAAGGCTCTGCATGAACCTCGGCCCAATGATAGTGCCTTCTGGGATGAAGCCCGGTTGCTGTTGAAAGCCACTAATTCCTTTATTGCCTATCGCAGCGATATCGAACGAGCGAATACTCACATTGAAAGAAAAGCCAGTGCCGCCGGAGATGACAAAACTCACAAGCTGGCTAAAATCTTCATTCACTCCCTACTCGATGGGATGGACGAGTTCACTCCCGATAACAAGAAATGGGGAGCCAATCATAGGGAGTCAGTTAACAAAATCATCCTCAAGCCCTTAATTGGAGAATCGACGGAAGTTTGGGCGGCAGTTCCCTATGGTACAGAAGGTGCAATCGCCATAGAGGATGACTGGGCAGATCCTGTTTTCGAGGAACATTCGGGATTTGAAATCCCGAATACAAGCCCGAAACGCCTTCCACGCGCGGAAGGTGTACCCGTTCGGTGGTATAAGCCGACGACTGTTAGTGATGTCAAAGATCGAGTTGAGTTAGCGACCGGAGAGATCATTTGGGTTGACAGTTTGAATTTCCGCACCCAGCTTTCTCACCAAACATTCGTAGATCAAGTCTGGGAATTATATGGTGATGACTGGGTAGAACTACAGGACAACTTTGAAGAATCTTGGAGTGTAGATCCTTTAAATTGTACCGAGACTTTTGTTCAAAAGCGAGTTCATATTTGGGGAGTTTTCAAAAAAGTTCGGACTACTGATAGAGAAGGACATCAACGAGATACAACTTCAACGAATCCTATTGTTCCATCAATAAATGACCTCAAATCTCAACTCAATCATTATTTACACTCAAAAGATGAGCAGTTATTTACCTTACAACAATCCCCAACCGAGAAATATCAATCCGTTCTCAATAAAGTTCTGTACAACTGGCTAAATCCTCTCTTGTCGATCTTGTCTCCCTCTGAAAGTGCGGAATCCGCGCACTTGAAAGCGAGTTCTACCTGTTTAACTGTTACTCGCCCTAGCTCTCGTCAATCAAATACAGCCAAGAGATTCCAATTCAATGTTTACCTTGATGCGACTGTCGATCAACGCGATTTATCAGATCTTCTCAAACTGCGTAATACTGACTCCGAACTTGATCAATTAAACGAGGAATTAGTCTTCATTCAGAAGCTCTGTTGGGGAGTAGCATCGGAACTCAATCAACTTAAGCAATTTAGCTACTATCTATTGGCTTTGGGGAATTCATCTCTTACATTCATCGGTTGGCATCAGTTATTTTTCGGTGTAATGAGACTAATTAAACTTTCTGAAGAACAACGTTTCAGATTGGAGGAAGCTCAATCTTCTATTGAGGATGAGATGCGATCGCTAATCCGAGAAAACAAAATTCTCAAGATTGAACTAGCCCGACCCCAATACTCAAATCTTCAAACCAACACCTACTCAAACTTAGGCCGAGTCACCCGCAACCGTTTTTGTCGTGACAAGCTCACGGGCCAGTTTAACATCCTTAGTCGTTACGCTTCAGGCAATCGAGTTCAAAGGTTAACCACCCAAATTATAGATCAAGCTCTAGCTGAGGGCAAAACGGTCGGGATTATCGATTCTAAAGCCTACATTCAAGGGATAGAAATCGACGGAACTGTATTTAGTCCCTACGCCAAATACAAAGACAATCCCCAGGTCAAGATGGGGTGGTGGTTTAATGACCATGTTGGCTCTAACCGATTTGAGAAAGTCGATGTCCTGTTACTCGTCGGAAAGCCCCAAATCAATTTAGGTCAATTAGCAGCAGAGTGGCAATGTCGGACGGGTCAGATTGTAGATCCAGCCAACCCGACTGGAAAATTCGCCGCCTACGTTCAACGGGTCATGTTAGGCGAACTTGAGCAAGCTTTAGGCCGTCCACGCGCACATCGTCGCCCAGACGAACAAATTGAGATCCATCTTATTGATGATTACAGCCCTGACGAACTGGCATTCCTTGAGGCAAAATTTCCAGGCATGGGCTTACAGCTCAACCGGACGGAGGATGTTTGTGTTGAGGCGGCAACGAAGGGTACTCAACTTACGGCCCGGTTCGATGCCATCATCAAAAATTTAATCGCGGAAGGCGGTCCGAGGCTTGCACCGGATTTCCAATCCGGTGAACCTGTGACTCAGATTGGGGATATTGCCAAAACAACCGCTGCCTCTATAGGAAAAAGTCTAGGTGTTACTCATGGCCGGATCAGTCAAATGATTAAAGAACGATGGGGTATGGGTTTCAGGGAGTTCAAGCGTTTGTTAATTTCCCTATTAGATCTCAATAATAGGAAAACTAACGGCTTTGACGATCTCTGTGAGGACGAGAAGTGGATAGCCGAGTGGTACCTTCCTCATTTAGTAGAAGGGTGGCGAGAAGGTAACTTAGAGGTCGATATGGTTGATGAGTTCGTTTCCCTTTTTGAAAGCTTTGGTGCGAAGGCATTTCGGCGCATTATTGAAGGTTCGCCACCCGATGCGATCGCCATACTTACTCAAAACCTTCTTGAAACTCTCCCCCCACCCTTCTTAGTGGGACTTAAACAATAAAAAGAAATAAAGTATGCTATGGGACTTTGACAAAAAATGGGTTCTATACAGTGAAAAATTAGCTGAGTCTGCTTTTAAAGCTCAAAAGCCGTTTCGATTGTTATGGGGAAA
>JBCBCI010000193.1:0-5629 GCA_038530755.1 Cyanobacteria bacterium J06592_8
CAAATTCGGGGTTGGTCACAGTTCTCCCGGATGCAAGCTCCGGGAGCTGCTGTGACTTCGTTAAAATCTGGTGTGATGGATGGACAAGAGTTATTCCCAACAAAGGAAGGCACTCCGCAGGGTGGTGTGAGTGCGCTGCGAAGCGCACAATGGTAATGCTCAAGGAGAGCGAATCTACCAAGAGATAGTACATTCCCTGATGTACTAAGGCTGACTCAGCAGGCAGGGGACAATGAGTAAGAACCTGTTTGAAGCCTGGGAAACAAGGAGCAAAATACTGACACCCTGTTACAGTATGAGGCTTCGAGCCTGAATTTAGCTAAGGCTACGAGAGGAACCTTTGTTTGAAGCTCCTACACCTTGGACACGCTGTTAAACAGCAGAGATGGCGTGAGACATCAGGTAAATCAATCTGTGTGCGATTGATTGAAAAGGTCTTTTGACTCGGACCGAATTGCTCTGATTACAAGGGTACAAATCATCAACTGATGTCGAGGATACTAGGTCTGTATCCGACAGGAGTAAAGAAGGAGCCTACGGCTAAATGTAACGACGTACCATTGTGTGAACGTAGGAAGCGCAATAATTGGTCTAAATTCCAGACTGGGTTAACTGCGACTGATGTAGTTATTGCGTGGCAGAGCCATCGTAGTAGTCCGAACCCGAAAATAGTCGGGTACATGGCAAAGGATGGTAGTCATTGTTAGAGATATGCGATTTGGTAGTAGAGAGGACTAAGACGTATGTCCGATATCATCAAAACCCAACGTAGTCTCGCCATTAAAGCCGAGCATCAACAACAACATCAATTTGGCCATCTGTATCGGCTCATTTGTCGCACAGATTGGATTCAAACAGCCCTGAATGCGGTTCTCTCTAATCAGGGAGCCAAGACTGCCGGAATCGATGGGATGACAAAGAAAGCTCTCCGCTCAGATACAGCACAAGCTGAATTAGTAACGGAGTTAGAAGTGGAACTGCGTCAAAATCAGTTTCGCCCTCAACCTGTTCGTCGAATATACATTCCTAAATCTAACGGCAAGCAGCGGTGCGACCCCGCTCCGTCTCACGGAGCCAGGGAACACGCACCAAGAGAACGCCCGCTAGGTATCCCGACGATTAAAGACCGAGTCGTACAAATGCTGGTAAAGATGGTTCTAGAACCTATTTATGAAAGCGATTTCCTCAACTGCTCCAATGGTTTTCGACCCGGACGTAGAACCCAGGATTGCATCGCCCGATTAGATAGTTACATCAATCGGCGTAATAAATACTACTGGGTTATCGAAGGAGATATCAAAGCAGCATTCGATAGCATTCACCACCAAATTTTGCTGAAACTGCTGGCAAAAAGGATAGCTGATAATCGTTTCCTGAAACTGATTGAACGTTTCCTCAAAGCCGGAATTATGGAAGGTTGCCTATTTAAACGTACTGATATCGGTACACCTCAAGGGGGTATTTGTTCACCGATTTTGGCAAATATCTACCTACACCAGTTAGACCTTTACTGGTGGAATAAATATGGCAATCTTCACCGCAAAGAGAAGGAACGTCGTCGCACTCAACATCTGGGAAATTATGCGTTAATTCGTTATGCCGATGATTGGCTACTCCTAACGAATGGAAGTAAGGCTGAAGCCATTCGGCTTCGAGACGAGTTTCGGGATTTCCTTCGCGATGAACTGCAACTCGAACTTTCTCCAGAAAAGACGCGCATCACCCATGTTAATCAAGGCTTTGATTTCTTAGGTTTTCACATTCGGCGTTATGTCAACGCCCACGACCGACCCAAAATGTTGGTCACACCTGCTCAGGAAAACATTAAGAAACTCAGGCTGAAAGTCAAGGAAATGACGAGGCGGAAGCGATTTCAAGATTCCCCCCTATTAAAAATCTCAGCACTAAACGCGGTGTTGAGAGGATGGATTAACTACTATCGCCATAGTAACGTTAAGAAAATAGCCAAAGACCTGGATTTCTGGGTCAATCAAAGGTTATTTTTGTGGTTACAAAAGAGGCACAAGTTACCTCCTCGACGCATCTTGAAAATGTTCAAACACCGTGAAAAAGGTAAGAGATATAATTTCGGTGTGGTCAATGGAGAAGAACACTTCTTCCTTTATCGGATGAGTGACTTACCTCTCAAGAAATATCGCTCTCGCTGTCCGGAAAATCCTTACCTTGAAGGAGATGGGATCACCAGCCTTCCGCAACCAGAAAAACCCATTTCTAACTCAGTATGGAACGGTAATGCTGACAATGCTCAATGGCGGGAATTAAAGCAGAAAATCAAAGCCGAAAGAGGGGCAAAATGTGAGCAATGTGGCAGTGTGAATCATTTAGATTTACATCATATTGTGGCTCGAAAACACAACGGGAGAGACGTTGAAGATAATCTTCAATTATTATGTCGAACCTGTCATGCTCAAACGGCTTCTTATGGTCGCAAGTAGCAATGATGGAAAGCCCAATGACGAGAAATTGTCACGTTGGGTTTGGGGAGAGGAATGAAGAAACACGTCAATTGAAAGGTTGAAAGGTGCGCTTTGTTCCTACTCCATTCAGCCCGCTTTTGGCAAATATTGCCTTAGATGGGATAGAAAAACTCCTATCCCCAGATCAGAAAATCAAAGTATATGAATACTTTGACTCGAAAAAAGGCAAATACAGAAAATGTCGTAAAAAAAGCGATAAATATGGCTTTATCCGTTATGCTGATGACTTTTTAGTCACAGCACAAACCCAAGAAGATATCGAGGCAATCCAACCCATTCTCGAACAATGGCTCAAGGAAAGAGGACTGGAACTCAATCGAGATAAAACCCATACCGTTCAGATCGAACAAGGATTCAACTATTTGGGGTTCAATATCCGACAGTTCCAAGGTAAATGCCTACCCAGACCTGAAAAAGACCAAGTCAAATCATTGCTGTCAAAAATCAGGAATTGGCTCAAGAAACATCCTTCGGACAAACCCGAAGCTGTCATCAATTTCCTCAATCCAATTCTCAGAGGATGGGCTAACTACTACAAATATGGGGTCAGTAAAAAAGTGTTTTCCTCTATCGACCATTATCTTTGGAAAGCACTCTGGCAATGGTCAAAAAGAAGACATCCAAACAAAGGTAAGAAGTGGATTTTCAAGAAATACTTCAAGTCGGTGAATGGATACAATTATACTTTTGCAACCACAACCCAAGACAGAAGAGGTCAGGAGAAAATCATCTCCATTGTTAGAATACCAACTATTCCTATCGAAAGATGGGAATAGGTCAAAAACAATGCCTCGCCTGATGACCCAATGTTAACTTCGTACTGGGAAAAACGCCAGACGCTCGCAGGGTAAAACCCATTGGATGAAAGGCAGTAAACTCTACCGAGTTGCTCAAAATCAAGGATGGGTATGCCCAGTATGTAGAGAACATTTATTCAACGGAGAACAACTACATACTCATCACATTGTTAAAGTGGCAGAAGGAGGAACGGACCGGGAAGAAAACCTGATTCACCTTCATAAAACTTGCCATCAACACACTCACATGGGTAAAACCTCTGTATTGCAGAAGGCTTGAGCCGTATGACTGGTAACAGACAAGTACGGTTCGCGCGGGGAGTGCGGAAGGGCGACCTTCCAATCTTACCCGACGAGAGCAGCGGCTCTCGTGAGGGAGTCGCTGACTTTAATCGTCACCATTGACATCTCCAGCACCACTGACAGAGCCACCAGAGCCGTCATTTTCATCAATACCGTTAATCACAAAGCCGTTGCTACCATTGAGGTCAGCTACCTCTATACCAGTGATGCCATTGAAAAAGGGGGTGTCAAATCCTTGATTGCTACCAAACACTACATAGCTCTGACCTTCATAGAGGTTGTTGTCGTTGGAGCTAGCATTGCTGGCTCCAATAATAATGTCATCAATGCCATCACCGTTAATATCTCCTGCGCCACTGACGGAACGCCCCAGATCAACCGCATCAATACCTGCAATACCAAAGCCATTACTGTCATTGAGATCAAAGACGACATCCAACCTCGCGTTAAAGCCCTGATCGTTGCCAAATACGACATAACTGCCAATATTGTTGAAGCTGCTGTTCCCAGGTGATCCGATAATAATCTCATCAGTGCCATCGCCGTTAATATCTCCTGCACCACTCACGGAACGCCCGAAGCTCATACTAAATCCGGTTGTCATACCCCCTTTTAATTGGTTAAATAGAAGTCAGCCAATGATAGAAGGTTAAATTTTTAATTTCTTCCTTCATTTCCCTGAGAGTGTTACAACGTCTAACTAATACATCTTCGATTTCATCAAGGCTCTCAAAATACTCATTGACTAAAGGTTCATCTACTAATTTCCATAATCTGCTTGCTCCGTCTTTACGCCGAGGAAACCTCGGCGCAGGCGGTGCGCTTTCTGCGGGTTGTAATTCCGGTGAGTAAGCCGGAAGAAACTCAATGGTTATTCCTGTTGGTACTTTAAGTTTATGACTTCGATGCCATCCAGCATTGTCCTGTACTAATAGCACTTTTTTTTAGCTGAAATACCTACATCTTTCGCAAAGTTTTCGTAGACGAGGTTTAACCATTGTGTATTCACTCTTGGAATTAAATACCATAAAGTCTTCCCCGTTTTGGGTTGGACAAATCCATAGACATATAACCATTCATAACGATGCTGAACAATTGCTCTTGATCTTTCTCCTATTTTTGACCATACCTTTCTTAATATTGGTTTTAATCCCACTCTATGTTCATCGAAGAACCAAAGTTCTATTTCGGCTCCCGTATTCTCTTTTTCTAGATTTTTTACTTTTATTGGTAACTTTTCTAGAAATTTATCTTGTTCTATTTGATTTCCTTTTCTATGTTTCGGTCTGGGACTTTGCCATGAATACCTGAGCTTTTTTAAGTAATCCCAGCCTCTTTGATTCCAGACTTTCTCTACTCCTGTTTCTTTTTCTATCCAACGAGCTACTTTCGGTCCCGTCCAAATCCCTCCATCTAATGCTTTTGACTCTAGCTCTTTGCCTAATTTTTCCAGTTGTAGTTCTGTCAGTAAGGATTTTTTCGCTCCTTTGTGCTGTCTATACTTATTTTTTAAGTTTTCCACTCCTTTTTCTCCCCAATCATTATATTTGCTAACTATTTCTTTGGCATAATCATAGTTAATACCTACTGCGATCGCACTATTTTTGATTGTCCATCCCAAGGAAACTTTCCACAGGAGATGCCATCTTCTTGATTCAACTTTATCTTTACTTTTTAGGTACTTTTGCTTCAGTTCTAGGGAACTATAATGCTTGGCCAGCGTAGCTTTCTTAGGCATTTGCTTTCTCTCTGTCACCTTTCCTCTATTATAAGTGGGTTTTGAAAACAGGATTTAGTATCAGATCTATGTTATTACGATTCTCAATTACAAAACCATTGCTACCATCAAGGTCAGAGATATTTACCCTGGAGCCGAAGCCCTGATTGCGACCAAACACCACATAACTTTCTCCGCCAGATGCAGCAAAAGGTGCGCCGATAATCAGGTCATCAATAAGCTATTCCACACCTAATATGCATAAAATGATAATTAAATAGAGTGTGCATCTACAACTATGCCAGCTAAAGGTT
>JBCBCI010000194.1:0-5500 GCA_038530755.1 Cyanobacteria bacterium J06592_8
TTAGTTTTGTGGTGGTTGAGAATTGATTGCTAACTAAAACTTCTGTGCGTTCTTCTAAGTTATTAATTTGACCTCGCAGTAAACTTAATTCAGCCGCAAATTCATTTTGCAGTCGTTGCAGGGCGATAAATTCATCTTCAGTTAAACTGTCTTCGACGACAGAATTTAATAACTCATTAATTCGTTCTAGACAAGTATTTAACCCAGCGGCGAATTCATAACGTGTTAAGGAACGATTTCCGCGAAATGTACCGTCAGGATAGCCCGCAATACAGCCAAACCGTTCGACTAAAGATTGTAAAGCTTGAAACGCCCAGTCTGTCGGTTGAACATCGGACAATTGAGAAACAGAGGTAACTTGACTAAATGAGGCGCGATTTTTCCGTCCTTCTTGACTATAACGTTGCAGTTGTTCTACTGTAGGGTAAGGATTTAAATTTTCTGAGTATTGTTCTGAAGTTTCCGCTAAAGCAAACCTTGAACTGAGGCTGAAAAATACAGGGAAAGAACACAGTATAGTTAGAAATTGAGAGAACTTACACAATAATTTAGGGGGTTGACTTAATCGGATTTCCCTTATCACCTTCATTCAGTTCTCCTCGTTTTTCAACTACACTATTTTAAACCGATTTCTTCTATTTCATCACAAGCTATTTAACAAAACAACATTCATGCTGAATAACAAAGTTTGAGCTGTATATTTTATACCGATATTTTATGCTAGCTTCATCACCACATCTAAACTATGTCCAATCACTTGATAAACTTGGCGTTCTTCAAAGAGTCGTAAAAGAGCTGAATTAATCTTGTTTTCAGACGCTTCTTGTCGTAATATTTTTAAAGCAGTTATTGTCGGTAATCCATGCCGATAAGCCTTATCTCCAGCCGTTAACGCATCGTAAATATCAGCAATTGCCATCATCTGCGCCTGAAGGGGAATTTCCTCTTGTTTTAACTTCAAAGGATAACCGCTACCATCTAGCTTTTCATGATGTCCATAAGCGATTTTCGGTACATCTGCTAAATCTGTTGTCCAGGGAATATTCTTCAGAAATTCGTAGGTATGGGTGACATGAGACTCAACCACTAACCGTTCCTCTGGGGTGAGATTTCCCTGCTGAACCTGAAGTGCATTTATTTCTTCTGGAGTAACGAGAGGCTTGATTTCTCCATCAATATCTTGATAGGTGACTTGGGAGAGTTCTAAGAGTTTATCAGAAGATTTCTTGACCTGGGTTTGGGGTTCATTCGCCTCTAATATCAAATTCCAGTATTCATTTAACTGTTGAATGTCTTGGTTGAGTTGTGCGTCTAACTGTTCAACAGAATGTTGATTTGTTTGTTGATGACTATTTTTCAGCAAGAGTTCATATTTAGCTTGACTGCATTCTAACTCTAAAGTGCGCCGAGCCAATGCAAACCGTTGACGAATCCCATCTAATTGATGAGGATATAATTTTTTCGACTTCCTTAAAATCGTTTCGGGAATGGCAACTTTGCCGAAATCATGCAATAATGCAGCATATCGTATTTCTTTAATTTGGCGATCGCTAAAGGTAATATCAGCTAAAGATCCTGTTGTGACTTGATTAATTTCTTCCGCTAAACGAACTGTTAGTTTCGCCACCCGTTCAGAATGACCAGAAGTGCTAGGGTTTCGTTCTTCAATCACTTGCACAGAAGCCTTGACAAATCCTTCAAAAAGAGATTCAATACTGTCTTGAAGACTGTTTCGTTCGATAGAAATTGCCGCTTCTGAGGCTAGCGATCGCAGAATTCGTTCTTCCCATTCCCCATAAGGTCGAGTCATTTCCAGAGTATTTTCTGGAACCAGCGTCACATCCGGCTTCACTTTGCGGTTAATCAACTGAAGCACTCCGATAGTTTCTCCCTGACGATTTTGCATGGGAAGAACCAGAACCGAACGAGTCAGATAGCTAATATCGCGGTCAAAACTACTATCAAGCCGATAAGGTTTATCTGCGGGAAGTTGGTAAGCATCTGGAATATTCAAGCTTTCACTGGTTAACGCCACATATCCCGCTAAACTTCTATCCGTCAGAGGAATGGCGAACTCTCGAAAGGAGAGATTAGGAAGAGAAGCATTTTGAGCAACTTTAAACAGTAACTTCGGAGTCCCATCGCTAGTATCCAGCAGATAAACACTCCCCGCATCACTATAAGTAATTTCTCTGCTTTTCGCTAAAATCAAGTTGAGTAGGGTACTCAGGTCTTGGGTACTCGACAAAGCCGCACCAATATCGAGCAGTTGTTCAATTAACTCTGCTTGTTTAGCTAACTCTTTAATATATTCGGGATTCTGAAAAATCATAGCTGGAGGATAGATGCTGAACTGCTGACATCATTCGGATTAAGTTGCTCAGACTTGATCTATTATCCATCATTCACCCGCAGATGTGCAGACCTAACCTAGAATCTTTCGATGAGTCCAGAATTTGAACCCAATAACCAAAAATCCCACCAGAATTCTCAATTCAATGATTCTAGCGGGATTCAAGGTTTTCAATTTCAGCGAAGATTTATTGAAGGCTAGAAATTTGCTTCGCCATCTCAAAATCTTTTTCCGTTAAACCCCCTGCATCGTGAGTCGTCAAAGTGATGGTCACTTGATTGTAGGAAATCGCAATGTCAGGATGGTGTCCTGCGGCTTCAGCCGGTTCAACCAATTTATTCACAAAATCCATAGCAGCGATAAAATCCTTAAATTTCATCTCCTGCTTCAACTCTTTTCCTTCTACTGTCCAGTCAGGAACCTGAGTTGCTTTCTCTTTAACTTGAGTTTCGTTTAAAACTTCAGCCATATCTAATTTAATCTAGTTAATCTAGACTTCCAGAAACAGACAAGTTAATCGTCTCACAAATCAACCTCTCTATTTCTCTATCCACTTACAGATTTCTTTTCACTAAAATCCTTTGACGTTATAACCCCCTGAAAATAACTATCCGCTCTCATCCGGATTTACCTTAGCATTAAGCCTCAGTATTAGTGGGATGAGAGCGGTCTAGCGGGTCATCTGAATCGGAACCTGACTGCCGGAAGAACTCTTTAGAGCAGCCATTTCACCTAGAACACAAGATTCTAGCTAGAAATTAGCTTGACTCTAGTAGCCAGCCCCGGCGCACAGCCGGCATTTTCCGTTCAGGTGACCCATGCGTTTACTACTTTCAATCATGGGCATCACCTCCTTATTTCCTATACGGTTTGTTATTCCGTTAACGATAGCTAGCATAACACACAATATCAGCTTTTGTGCAACCCCTTTAGCAAAAAAAGTCCTGAAATGCCTATCAGTTCTAGGATACTCAGCATTAACAGCACCATGAAATTCAAATTTCGGCTGAAAAACTTCAGATATAAGAATGTAAGACTGAAGAATTTTAATCTTGAGTTGAATTGGGTAATTGAGTTTTGCGAGGGAGTCGGGTTTTTCGAGGAAGTTGAGTCTTACGAGGGAGTTTAGTTTTACTAGATTTTTGCTTCCCTGAATACCAATAGTCAATTTTCTGAGTAGTATCAACAGTTACAATCCCCGCGTTATTGCGTGAATAGGAAATCCCTCGATAGGTTAACTTGGTTTGTACAGATTTTTGATTATTGGCTGAATCTTGAGATTGCTTGTTGGCTGAACCTTGACTTGGATACTCATTCCCTCGATATCTGAGTGATTGACCTGACTTTGAGGAAGTTGATTGGTGAATATAGCTTGTCCCACGAGAGCGTAATTTTTTCAGAAATTCTTTCATGCTGTTCCTCATTGTTCAATAATTACTCAAAAACCGATTTGCACATCAAAAAATTATCTAAATCTCTGTTTAGATACACCCTGGAATTTATTTTCTCTGCGGTATTAGACCTAAAAACGAACGGTCTCCATAATTACTTCATAGCATGATTACTCAATTCCTTCATATCGCCAAGGGACAGGATCGACGGCTTGAGCATGAACGTATAATCCCCAGTGTAGATGCGGCCCTGTAGAGATTCCCGTTGAACCGACTCCGCCAATGACTTGACCGGCTTTGACCAAATCGCCCTCTTTGACATCAATGCGACTCAAATGAATGAAAATACTGGTCACACCTTGGCCATGATCGATTCCGACTGTATTTCCATGCAGTTCAAAGCCTTGAGATTCTATCCCGACTAGAGCGACACGCCCGCCTGCGGGGGCGACCACTGGAGAACCTGTTCCAGCCGCATAGTCAACGCCTCGGTGATAATAGTTTTCAGCAAATACACCATTGTAGTAGCGACGAATTCCATAAATGGTACTCACATAACCAGAACTGGGTCGCAAAAACGGTCCGTTCCAGTATTTTTGTGGAGTGACAAGGGCTTTAAACGCCGCGACTCGGTCAAACTCAAAATCAGTCCCCTGAATACTATTCTTCTCCTCTGAAAGCCATATCGACTGGGTCGGAAAACTGCGCGCGCTCACTTGTACGTTCAGAGGTTGTTGCTGAGTGCCATCACTAACCACTAATTGTCGGGTTCCAGGCGATTCTAAAGGAGTTGTCGGAATTAAGGCTCGATAACGATTTCCACTCACCGGAAACATGGGATAGGTCTTACCCTTCAAAACCACATTCGGCTGAGAACTCGGTGAATTTCCCGTCCCATTCACGATCACCGAGATTGTATCTCCCAACCGGGGAGAAGATGGCATCACCTGAACGGGTAGATTTGCCGTCGCCGGAATTGCGATCGCCAAACCGACTGTCATCAAAGCCAAGACTAGACTTTTGAACCCACGCCCCATTCTCAAGCGTTTGAGTCGAGACGAAAAAAACTCAAATCCATTTAAAGTTTCCATTCACACCTCTCTCCTGTACAGAAGTGACAACAAGATCGCGGTCTTTGACGACGTTGTGTAAATTATGTTGCCTAGATCTCTCCTGTTCCTGGAACTAATCGACACACTCTAGATTGATTAGAGTTTGTTAACTTCTAGCTTAACGTTACTTAGGGTTAAATCGCTATATTCTAATACAACGCGCAAGCAATCCTAGTTTGAGCGAGTGGGGAGCGTGACACACCCTACAAATAACTTGATTTCATTCCAAAGAGGGTTGCCACAGATCACCTAAGTGTTGTTACCCTAATATTTAATTAATATCCTGTTACATTCGTTGTTTAACTGAAAATCCGTGCCTGAAGATTTTAGATTAATTGTTGACCTAGTGATTGTTCTGACCGCAGCGACTGCTGGTGGTTTATTGGCATCTTTGCTCAAACAACCGGCTTTACTGGGTTATCTGATTGGGGGCATCGTGATCGGTCCTTCCGGGCTAGGTGTAATTAAAGAATTAGTGCAAGTGGAAACCCTCGCTCAGTTTGGGGTAGCATTCCTCCTGTTTGCTTTGGGTGTTGAGTTTTCCTTTGCAGAACTCAAAAAAGTTCAAGGGCTAGTAACAGTTCCCCATAATCTCGCATAATCTGTTATTATCTGTAATTATGGAAAACAGATTTGTCAAGATT
>JBCBCI010000195.1:0-5253 GCA_038530755.1 Cyanobacteria bacterium J06592_8
TGCATTTCAATAATCACCAATGTGCCATTCTTTAGTTTGGCTTTGACATCTAGATAGGTATCTTTCAAGCCTTCAAGTTGGGGTGGTAAACTAGGATTAATGATTTCTAGGTCTTCAATGATAGAATTGCCTTCATAGATTAAAGCATTGAGAAAACTAATTAAAATATTTTTACTTTCGGCTGAACCAAAAATCTTTTTAAAGGCGTAGTCAGTTTTAGGGTTAATAAATCTCATGGTTGTCATACCTCAAGCCCTGTAAATTGATTTTATCGTATAGCGCTACATCTAGGGAACAGGGAATAGGAAACAGGAAACAGAGTCACAGAGATAGAAACATCTCAAAATCTTCTGCCCACTACTATTGCCTATTGCCTATTGCCTACACATCTAGCATTGCCTGTTTTTTATCAAGTTCCGCCTGTGACGAATTTTTCCACCATATCTGGTAAAGCAATATAGTGTACTACAACTCATTCTAATTCGTTATGCGTTGCATAATTATCTTAGCCAGTCGCGTTTGGTGTTGTTGCGACTTCAATTTATCTAATTCAATTGTTTTTTGTTGTAACTGAGTTTCAGATGCTTCTAATTTTGTTAGAGTCTGTTCTAATTGTATTTGAGTTAGACACTGCTGAGGCTTCAATTCCTCGAATTGCTGTTGAGTTTGATGTAACTGTTCTTGAGACTGTTGTAACTCAGATTGTGTTTGCTGCAATTGTTCGTTAATTTTGTTGAATTCTACTTGACTTTGTTGCAATTGTTTGTTTGATTTCTGCTTTAGCCTGAGAATATTCATGATTTAATGTTTCTAATTCTGCTATCTTATGATCATATTATTCTTGGAGTTTTTGAAGTTCCGTTTTAGTCTGAGATTGTTCAGTTTTTAATACTGCTAATGCTTCCGTTTTTTCCTGGTGTTGAGTCTGAGATTCTGTTAACTCAGTTTGGAGTTGAGTACGGGAATCTCGCCTACGGAGCGCGATCGCCTTTGCACGCTCGCGTACTATCAGGTACATCGGCTAAAATTTAACTAGCCAATCTCTATGATAGGAGAGGTCAAGATGGTACAAACACCGACACAATCAGAAGTCGAGACTCTGTTACTGAATTTACCCAAAACCCTGAAGCTCTATGTTACCCCAGAACAGTTTGCAGTCTTAGCCGCCAGTAATCGAGAATTACAACTGGAAAGAACCTCACTTGGAGAGTTAATTGTGAATCCACCGACAGGCTGGGAAACTGGAGAACGTAACCGCAGCATTATTGGACAATTGGATCATTGGTATTATGAGAATGGTAATTTGGGTAAAGCATTTGACTGTTCCACTGGGTTCACTTTACCCAATGGTGCGATTCGTTCTCCTGATGCGGGTTGGATTAGTCCAGAACGTTGGGATGCACTCACTGATGAACAAAAGGGAACTTTTGCTAGTATTTGCCCGGATTTTGTCGTGGAATTGCGTTCGGCTTCAGATACTCTCAAATCCCTACAAGAAAAAATGCAAGAGTATATAGAGAATGGGGCGAGATTGGGTTGGTTAATCGATCCCCAAAATCGAACAGTGGAAGTGTATCGAGTCAGTGTAGAGGTGGAAGTCTTGTCAAATCCGACGGAGTTATCCGGTGAGCAAGTCTTACCGGGTTTTAAGTTAAATTTACGTCGGGTATGGGGTTAAGGCGATCGCGCTTTCTAAATTTGGCTGTAATGAAGCAATTTAAAAATCAAACCCAAATAAGCCATGATTAACATAAATATAGATGACATTATTTGACGAAGAGATGAGGTTCTACATGATAAGTACCATGCATACCGGGAACTTCAATAATTTCAATTCCGACCGCAACAAACTGATTCCAGCCATTGGGTTGCATTGGATCAAACCGAGAACCATTTTGCTGTTGTCGATTTTCCACTGCGGAGAAATACACCACTCGTCCGCAATAGATTCTGGGGCAATGACTGATAATTACTTGCCAGTTGGCTTCAGATACTTTTACGATATTCTCAATTAAATTGTCAGTAAGTCCCTGTTTTTTAAACTTCTCCCGTTTGTGCGCTTTGCCACACAATTTCCAGCGAGTCCACTGCTGATTTTTTTGTTCTACTGTAATCAAGGGATTAGGACTATCTGACATCGCTACCAACAACACTTGCTCACCGCGTTGTTTGAACTGTTGAGCCATTTCCAAGGCAATATTACCCCCAATACATTGACCGCCCAGAAGATAGGGGCCATGAGGCTGAATGGTTTGAATTTCTTGAATATAATGTTCCACCATGTCTTGAATATGGGTGTAGGGTGCGGTTTTACCATCAAGTCCCACTGCTTGCAAACCATAAACCGGACGTTCTGGGTCAAGGTAACGGGCTAACATAAAACCACCACCCCGACCCCCGATAGCGTGGACATAAAAGAACGGTCGCTTCCTTCCCTGTGAGTTGGCGGGAACTAAGGTACGAGAACCAATGGTGTCCCAATAGTTCTGATTAATTTGATGGGCTAGTGTCTCAAGGGTTTTGGCTGCGGCTACACTCTCGACTGGAATTTGTTGACCAAACACTGTTTCGATTTCTGAGACCACAACGGCTGCTTTCAACGAATCTCCCCCCAATTCAAAGAAATTATCCTTCTAGTTTTTGTCCTGTGGCGGTTTCAACCACCCGATCTTCTGCCAAGGCTGCCGTCGAAACGGTGCAAACAAGAGGTGTATCTGGTTTTCGGCTAGTTGTTACAAGCAATGTGGCTTCTGCAAGTCCGTAGGCGGGGGCAAAGGTTTGGGGACGAAACCCACAAGGGGCAAAGGTTTGAGAAAATTCTTCAATCACGGCAGGGTTAATGGGTTCAGCGGCATTTCCAGCGGCTTGCCAACTGCTGAGATCGAGGTCAAAGCGTTGATTAGGGGTAATTCGTCGTAAACAGTAGGCATAGGCAAAATTAGGGGCTTGGCTATGGGTGGCACGGTAAGTGAAAATTGCTTGTAGCCAGCGTTTGGGCTGCTTTAGGAAAGCCAGGGGCGACATCAAATAACAAGGTGTACCGTTGTACAGGGGTTCAAGAATGCCTTCAACCAGCCCGTAGTCATGGAAATAGGGCATCCAGGTGACAGTAATGCCGTGGGAGTCATAACCCCCCGCTTGCTGTAATTCGGCTAAATGTGCCATCAGGTTATTGTGGTCAAGAATTACCCCTTTAGGCGTGGAAGTCGAACCGGAGGTATATTGCAGATAAGCGATGGTATCGCCGTTAATTGAGGGGGGGGTTGCCATTGACTGCGAGATGGGTGGGGATTTTGTCTGTGGCTGTCCAGGGAATGGTGGCGAGTTGGCGGTAGGTGAGTTGAGTACCGGGTGTTTCTCTATTCTCCAGGAAAGTGTAGGCAATCGTATCAGGTTGTTGTGCCGCACGGGTTTGTAGGAGATTGACGAGAGTTGAAAGGGTCATATCTGCATAGATTGATCGCGATCGCTCACCCTTAACTTAACTCTTTTGATTTCCATGAACAACGCGAAATCACAATGATTTTCAGCGAGGACATCGCACTAACTCCAAATCACGAAGATAGTTTAAAGATGGCTTTAGGAATTTTTGCTATCATTTTTAGTGCCAATTGAGAAGCATCTAATTTATCAGGTGTGAGTTGCTTAGAGAGTTCGACAATATTTAATATTTTTTGTTTCTGATTTTTCCAATAGTTTTCACTAGAAGTTTCAAGCCCAAAGTGTAAAATTTCAGATCCGGCACTGATTTCAACTTTTTGGATTTCACCTTCAAACAAGCAAATTAAAACTGTATCTGATAAATATTCCATTCTTAGACAGGGAAGTATTTGATCGCCTGAATAACCTTTTATCTTCAATGCGGGAAATTCTGAAAGCAGGATAGAATGTAATAAGAATCCAGTTATTGTTCGCTCTTGGTAATCCTTGAGTGCTTCTGCTTGCATTGTCTGCCTCTTTTTCAAATTCATAAAATTCCCCAGGCTTAATGCTCCATTCATACAACAGTTCAACCATTGATTATTAACCCAAAAAAAGCGAATTGACTCCTGGGGTAACATCATAGGGTCAGGAATTAGATAATTAAAGGGAATATTTTTGAGTAAATCAACCCGATCCAGCCACGCTTTGATGTCTTTAGGTATGGGAATATTTTCTGAAGATGAAGTTAATGTTTGCTCGAATAAGATATCCAAATTTTTAGATTTTTTTTCACCGTCTGATTTTTGAGAACGTTGACTGCGGAAGTTTTTTCGTTTCCAGTTGTATAAACTTAGGGAAAATTTTTGATCTTGTAAAGCGAGTAATTGACCTAATTGATAAGCCGCAGCATAAGATACATCAAATATATCAACATCAGTCACATAAATGAGCAACTGATCGGGAGTATCAATAGAAGAAATATCTGTGGAGGAAGCGACTTTATTTTCACCAGGTAATAAAGGACTATGATACCAAGAAATGGTTTTCTCGCTATTGCGAAGGTGATGAACCAATGGTACATATCCCTGACGGAGATATTTTTCAGCATCCGAATTTGCTTTATGCCGAGGTCGCCGGAGAGTATTAGTTTTATCTTGATTCTCAGCATTTAAAGATTCTAATAAATGCCTAAATCGATTATCAGAATTTCCTGATTGACACTGAAAATCCCAATTTTTTAGGGAAACAAAATGTTGATATGACTCTTGATAGTGAGAAGCAAAATAGTTCTCTAGCGAGACCAGATGAACAATATTACGACCAGGTTGAGGTAATCTATTCCCAACGATCACTGCTACTTCATACTAAATCCGGTTGCCAAAACCCATTTATAACAAAAGGAAAGTAATCGGGATAAGATGTATGGTTTTTTGACAAACATCGAGTGGGATTAAAACCCATTTTAAGAAAAGTATGGAGTCCAATGGGAGACCGACCTACAGCAGTTGTTAGTCATCGCTATGAATGGCTATATGTCTATGGATTTGTTAAACTTAAAACCGGAGAAACTTTCTGGTATTTAATTTCCAGAGTCAATTGGATTAGGGCCAAAAAACGGGTGAAATTTACAAAACTTTACAAGGTTGCCCCTCGTTGCACGAACCCTAGCTTTACGCCTATTACACCCTTGACACTTCATATTACATTTATGTAGTATAGAAGTGTTGCAAGAAATATTGTGGAGGTGGAGCCAATGATTGTTCTATTTAATGAAGGACAGTATTACGCCTAGTTATCAGCCTTCATAAACGGCAAACACCTCTGCAAGTC
>JBCBCI010000196.1:0-5153 GCA_038530755.1 Cyanobacteria bacterium J06592_8
AGGCATCACTAACAATGCTGCTAGGTCGCTCCAACTTTGTCTTTCTAACAGAGGTGGACAGCCCATTTATGTTGACTTATTTAAAACGACAGAAAGAGCAATTATTACTGCCACTTCTGGGGGTGGGAAATCGGTTCTAGGATTTCGATTTATTGTCGATGCACTCGCTCAGGGAATCCCAGTTGTCGGGATGGATATCTCCACCGGGGGCGATTCAACTTTTGCTACTGCTTGTCGAATGCTCGGAGATAAGGCGGCGTTCTTCAATATGGCGAATCAAAGCTATAACCTTGTCGAACCACCCGATTTAAGAGGGATGGATAAAAAGGTTGTTGTTGAACGGCTCAATCGTTGGAAACAGTTTCTTCAACAAGCATTAGTTGGGATTGCGATGGGTTCTATCCATGACCCAAAGCTACAGGAAAGAGTGAACGCTCTAGTCGTCAAAATGATTCAGGTGTTTACTTCTAATCCTCAAATTATTGACCGTTATAACGCCGCATTTGAACAAGGTTTTCATTCTAATGCTTGGCAAAATATCCCGACTTTGCACGACTTACTCAACTTTTGCTCAAAAGAGAAGTTGGGCTTGAAGTCGTTTGAAGAAATTGACCGATTGGCGATTAATCAAATTGTTAATCAAATTTCTGCCAAGTTGGATGACCCGGAAATTGGTCAGGCTATCGGTAGACCTTCAACAATTCCGCCTGACCCGATGGTAAAAATCTTTGCTTTATCGGGTCTCAATAATGATAGTAATGCTCAGATTATGGCTCTTTTGGCGGCGATGGCTTGTGTGACAAATGGGCTTTCTCATCCGAGAAGTTTGTTTGTGGGTGATGAGTTGAGTGTGCTGTTATCTAAGCCGGGATTTGCAGAAATGGTCGGAACGATTTGGGCGACAGGTCGTAAAGATGGGATTTCGGGGTTGATGATTTTGCAGGATATTAATGCGATCGCATCCTGTTCAGCCGCTAGCAAAATCTTTCAAAATACCTCAATTGAAATGGTCGGTAAAACCACAACCTCCGCAGCGACCGCTTATGTCAAATTCTGTGAGTACGATGCTGACTCAATTCGACCCAATGCTACAGAAGCTTTTTATCCCGATGCCTCTGAGTATTTTACCAAGTGGTTGTTGAAAGTTGGCGATCGCTATTGGAGTCCGCTTCGCTATTATCCTGGGGCGATGATTCTAGCAGCCGTAGCTAACTCGGAGGATGAAAAAGCTGCCCGTCAACGCTTCATTAATCAATACCCTAACAATGAAATTGGCATTCTCAAAGGAACTAGAGACTTTGCATCTGCTTACATTCAGGTATTAAGAGGAGGTGTTTCAATTCGTGAAATTGGATGTGAGCTTGAAAACTCTTAAACGAAGGCAGAGGAATTAACAATGAAAACTACACAGATTGTATTAATGGTTGTGATGTCATCAGGTATTGTCATTGCTGACTCATTACCAATATTCGCTAATCCCGATCCTAATTTACCCAGTCACTCTAACGTTTTTATCGAGAACCCTTTTGAGCCGATTCCAGCTAACAATCAACCCGAAACCGAAACCAATAATAGTGGGAATTCATCGGGCGGTAATAGTTTTAATTTTGAGAGTATCTTATCTGGATTAAACCCAGAGCAGTTATTGAGTCAGGCGACTCAAGAATTAGAGAGTCAGATTAATCAGTTGATTGGCTCTTTCTCTGAACTCCTCGCGATTAATCCCGGTGATTACTTCGAGCAGATTTTAGCTGATTTGAACTTAGAAAATCTTAATCTCTCAAATCTGTCTGGTGAGATGAATGTTCCCAATCCGAATCAGTTACTTGAAGAACTCCAAAGTATCGGGACAGGTGACTTTTCGTTTGGTACGTTGTTGGGGTCGAGCGTTCCCGATAATCTCCTATTAATCAATGAAGCTCATGTCGAATTGACGGGAAAACTGGCTAAATCTCAAGCGGAATCTTCAGCATTTAGTGATGAAGCTCAAGAGAAAATCAGAGAGAAAATTGAGTTTGGGGATGAAACCACTCAGACTTCGGCTGAACTCGCCGCTTCTACTCAAAAAGCCGCAGAACAGGGAAAAACGCTAGTTCAAACTGGACAAAATACAGACGTAACTCAAGAATTAGAGCGGTTACAACTCGAAGCCATGGGATTACAACTTGATGCCGAAGCCAGTCAATCGAGTCAGCTTTCTATTCTGGCTGCCCAACAAGCGGCCATATTCACTGAGACTCAACAATCGCGTATTGATGATGCGATGCGGAACCAGATTTTAAGTGATATTTCTACCGCTTTGCAAGGCGATAAAGCCGGAGAACGAGTTCAAAATGCTGCCAATATTCGAGCTTTAGCTAATGGGTCTCAGTTCAGCACATTTAAGGAAAGTCACTAGGAGAATTATTAGCAATGCTGTTAGCTCAACTTACGGGTAGTGACCTGATCAATTTAGGTTCGGATCTGAATCAAAGCACGACTCAAGCTTGGGGTGAGTTGTGGGGCGAGGTGATTGCTTCGGGTAGTCCTTTATGGGAATCCTTAACTAATTTAGGGTTACTCATCGCCGGACTTTCTTTGCTTTATCTAGCAATTGAACGGATTCGACCTCTGTTAGAAAGACAAAGTTGGAGCGACCTAGCAGCATTGTTAGTGATGCCTTTGGTTGTGGTTTTTCTCTTAGGTGGGGGTGGCAAGTTAGGTGCAGGTGTAGTTCAAACTTTTTACGGTATTGGCACTTATTATGTTCAAGCTGTTTTGACTCAACAAATCGGTTCGTCTGCCCTAGATGCTCAAACCGCTCTCAATGAAATTCGTACTGAGAATGCTGAACAGGCTTTAGAGCAAGAAATCTACGGGGAATGTATGAATCTTCCTCCGGCTCAACAACAGCAATGTATGGAAGATCTTGCCCGTGAGCAAGCCGCTTCGGATGTGGGTGTTGATACTCCTTCTACTGGGAATACTGGCGGAAATCCGATTACGAATGGATTACGTTCGGCTCTGATTACTCTGATTATGATGTTCCTCTATGCCATTCAGTGGGCCTTTGTTAATTGCATGGAAGCTGCACTGTTGATGACGGCTCTACTATTTCCACCTGCATTGGGGATTTCTGTGTTACCTGTGGCGGGTAAAACTATCTTCGCTTGGGCTTCGGCAATGATTGGTTTATTTACCACCATGCTCAGTTACAACATCATCGTTGGGTTGACTGCCATCGTAATTAAAAAGGCTCAAGTAGCCGCAGGGCAAGACATGGGCGGAACCAGTTTCCGAGATATTGCCTTTGCTGCCTTTATTGCCCTAGCCAGTCCGATTTTAGCAGTTTATCTCGGTCAAATGGGCGGTGTGGCTCTATTTCAAGGCATCAGTAAGCAAGCCGCATCAATGCTTTCAGGAGTTGGCAGTTTTGCGATGGGTGCGGGTGTAGCGGCGGTTCGATTTGCTAACAACGTTGATCGAAGTGGATTAGGAAGGGCGATCGCCACTGACCTTTCACGAATTCTCAAACGATAAATTATCAGCTTTTTGGTTTTCGTCTTCCTATCTCCTATATCCCCCATCACTGCATTTCTTCAAACAATGGCAAATATTTTTATCCCTGAAAAAGACACTCCTAAGTTCCTGATAGCCCTGCTCCTACTAGCCGGAACACTTTGCTTCGGAACGTTGGGTAGCCTGCTCTTGATTCTCAATAACCGAACACTGGCAAAGATGGATCGCACTTATGTGCAGATGTCAGATGGGTCAGCAACGGATATTGTGCAAGTTGATCCTCTCCATCGTGAACCAGAAGTTCTCAAATCTACGGCTGAGTCCTTTATTCAGATGATGTTTGAGTGGGACAACAAACTCCCTTCGGGTGAGGAAGATGCGGGGGTTTCGGTTGACGGCACGAAAGTTCCCTCAAAGGTTTATATGGGCAGTTTCTTGATGGAACCTCAATTTAGAAGTGAGTTTTTGAGGTTAATGGGCGAGGAGATTATTCCAAAGGCGGTGCTGGATGGGCAACTAGAATCTTCTGTGATTATTTATGAAACCTCTGAACCTGTTGAAATTGCACCAGGGGAATGGCTTGTCGGAGTTACGGCGGCTCGATTTGAGACGAATCATCAGGGAGAACAAGGTGAGGTTTTGATTCGGCGTCGGATTGGTTTGAAGGCAATCCGCAAGCAAACTTCAGCTTTATTGCCCAATGACCAGACAAGCCCTTTCCGTGAAAGCATTCGTTTGTTACTTAAAAACCAAGTTGTGATTACCACTATTGTTGAGGAGGGTTCGTGATAGTTTTAACTCCTGAAGACAATCAAATTCAAATTATTTCTAAGAGCGAAGATGGGGACTCAGTTTCATTAGAAGAACTGGCTAATACTCACATTCATACCGATTCTCAACCGAGTTCCGATGCTGAAATCTTGTTAGGTGTATCTGAAGAAAACAAACATCCTGTCCGCAAAGAATCACCTCCCGATGTTACTAAAAATCCGGTTTTAAAGACTTTATTTCAAGTGGGTTTATTAGGTGTTGTTGTACTTTTAGCTTCTTTGATGTGGATGGTGTTTGGGGGAACGGGAAAATCACCCGAACCGATCGCCTTGACGAATGAAGAAGTGGATGACGAGCAAGCCCAGAAAATTAGAGAACTTGAAGATGCTCTGTATCGGGAACGGGCGCAAGTGGCAGTTCGTAATCTTCAATCTCCTTTACCCAATGAAGCTCAGGCTAAAAAGAAATCGACTCCTCAACCTCAAACTCAAGCGAAGACGAAACCGGAGAAACCGACGCCCAAACCTACAACCACTACAGTAACTCGACCATCACCTCCTCCTCCAGCGAGGCGGGTTTCATCTCCACCACCTATGACTCGAACTTTGCCCGTTCAAGTTGCTAGGCGATCGCCAAACAGATCGCCCGTTCAGTCACTTCCGCCATCGCCACCTGTCAGCCAACCGAGTCCATCACCGACGACTCCCAAGGAAGAATTTGACGATTTAAGTCTGTGGGGTGAATTGGCGGTTTAGGTCAGGTTCAACAAACTAATTTTCAATCCCGAAATAATCCAGAACAAACTCAACCTCAACTCACTGAGGAAATAGAAACTGCGGAGTTTCCAACAGATAAACTTCCCACTTCTCATATTGCATCGGTTG
>JBCBCI010000197.1:0-5027 GCA_038530755.1 Cyanobacteria bacterium J06592_8
TCTAGTTATCAGCCTTCATAAACGGCAAACACCTCTGCAAGCGGTGGGTCAACCCATTAACTCTTGCAGGGGTTATTCTTTGTAAAGAATTATTCTTTCAAGTTGATGATTTGTTCATCAATTGATGAAAGCATAAATTTTACTGAATCTTTAATAAATTCTCTCGTTTTTTTACAAAACCCTCTTGTTTTTTGACTCCTACAATAAATAGAATTCCCGAGAACAGAACATCTCTAGTTACTTAGCAGAAAATCTTCAATCATATATGAAGATTCGATGAAGTTGACTGTTTCCCATTGACACAGGAGATTAGAGTGAGCAACAATCTAACAACATTAAAATATTTCTTATCAAAAGGTTCTCTATGCTCAAAAGATTTGTTCCAAATGTCCTTGCTATTGCAGGTACTTTTTTAGTTTCAGGCACAGTAGCTATGGGTCAGGAATTAGTTCCAGACCCTATTCGTGACTCAGAATTGAACGTTAGAGTAGACTATGTTGGCACGATGCCATTTATATTGGGGCCGGGTTTCTTTGGGGATACTCCGAATTTAGGGTCGCCAGTGCCTGTGGGAGAACAGCTATTCTTGCTAGATCAGAATGATGCCATTTATCGCTTTGATAGCAATAGCGTGTCTGAGGTTCTTCAAATTGATGATGCGCCTGCCGGACTAACCCTCGATAATCGACAATCGATTCTCAACGTCGCTTCCAATGCCGCAGGTAACAAGGTTTTCGTAGTCTATACATCCTCTACGCTTCCAAATGAATTAGTAGATCTAAATTCTGTATACGCCCTCCCAGACCCGCTCCCTGGGGAAACACCTGACGGGCCTGTACCTGATGTGTATCGGCTGATACCAACAAATTACCAGGTGATGTACGAATACAATTTTGACGGAGAGAATCTTTTTGACCCGAAAGCTATTGCTGCCTTTGAAACGCAAATCATCTCTGGTCACAATGGAGGGGGATTAGAAGTATTGCCAAACGGTCGTTTGTTGTTCGCAACTGGAGATGCCCTTCCCTTTGGTTTGGATGGCAGATTCGCCCCACAAGATGATAACTCTCACCTGGGCAAAATTCTGATTGTGAATCCTGATGACGGATCATTTGAAGTCGCTGCCAAAGGTGTAAGGAATGTCCAGCATTTCCAAATTACTGATTCAATGGCAGATGAACCTAATTTACTAGGCTTTACTGATATCGGAAGTTTTGTTGCTGAGGAGCTTAACTTTGTATCTTTGTCAGATTTATACGACACAGACAATATTGAGAATTTGGGCTGGGGACGCAATCCTGATGGATTAGCCCGTGAAGGTACTTTCTACATAGATTCAGGTCTAGCCCTCGAACTCGCCGGGCCGATGGCAATTGCAAATGCTCCAGAACCCGAATCAGGTTTTCTACAACCATTAGCCCAATACGGGAGAGAAGGGGCAACCTTTGCTGCTATTAGTGGCCCTGTTGTTAGTTCATTGTCATTTGATGCGATCGCTGCACTTTTTGGTGACCTCTCCAGTAGTGAAGTGTATGCAACAACTGCATCACTCACAGATAAAAACGTTCCAGTTTTTCAGGTTAATCTTTTCGATTCAATGTTAAATCAAACATCCCTATTAGATTTGGCAGGCGGACGAGCCGATCCACGTTTCTTCACCTTTTCTGATGGAACCGCAGGAGTTTTGCTAGAAAGGACTGGAGATTTTTATCGATTGACTGAACTGAGTAATTCATCAACATCAGTTCCTGAACCCGCCTCAACGTCAAGCATCGTTACTGTAGCTGTGTTTGGTTTAGTCTTTGCCTTAAAGCGTAAGATTAACTAGACATTACAATATCAGCCTTCATAAACGGCAAACACCTCTGCAAGTCACACGTCAACCTATTGCTCTTGCAGGGGATAGCGTTTCATTGCCCAATACTCACGATTAACAAATATTCCTTGGTGAACTACTTCAAACCCATGCCGCTGATAGAACCGCACAGCTGAAGCAGTAGTCGTTTCTAAATAACAAGGCATCTTTGTGCGATCTGCTCTTTCTAACATAGGCTTCAGCAGCATTCCTCCAATTCCTTGCCCCTGGCATTTGGGCGAAACTCCCAATATTCCTAAATACCAGTGGGGTTCTGGACAAAGCTTGTCATGCAGCGGAATTTCTGTGCTTACAAATGAAATGAAATCCACTATTCGAGTCCAACGCAGATAAAGTGGACTGATAATGAGTCCCGATGTTACCGCCTGCCGTAGCTGTAACAACGTAATTTGAGAAGCTTCTGGAGGCAACCAAATCGCTACTCCTTTCGGCTCATCAGCAGTAGTGTAAATATGACCGTAGAGCTGTGCAAAGTTGAGAAATGCCTTACTGAGGTGCTGAAGAGCCTTTTGCTTTGCGGCAATGTCTTCAGGTAAAAAGTAGCTTATGAGAGGATCTTGGCTAAATGCTGCTGAAAGATGTTCTGATGCGATCGCAAAATCTGATGATTTCAGACGAACAATATCTGCATTCATGACTACTTTTACGGATTTTTTAGTCACGTCTTGTGTTTGATAGCTTTGCATGGATAGTCTCCTTAGAATTGGATTGAAACGATAGGGAAATTCCCAGAACAAGCTGGCTGACTAACCTTTAGAGGTTGTCAATATTGACTTAATTTATTGAAGCTCAATCAGTTTATGAAAGCGTTCTCGTCATGGTTAATAAGGTTTCTACGACCTGAGTGCGTCTTTCTTCATTGGGTGCAGCCATTTGAAAGACTTCCGAAAACCAAAGCCCATCAATTGCTAACTGAATAATCGTTGCTTGAACCGGATCAAGTCCGTCTGCTTCGAGACGTTGATGCCAGCGTTGCTCATAGGCTTCAACTGACTGAAGTAGTTCAGGCGGCATCTCAACAAGGATCGATGATAAGCGGGCAAGCAATGCTAGCGATTCTTTACTCATTCGTTCTGTAGAACGTACATAGGCTCTAAGCCACTGTCCCGGTGTTCCCGGCGCATCATCCTGTTCAAACTCATCTTGTAGAGCCGCTTCAAAATTTTGAAGAAGTTGCTCACCCAAATTGACAATCAATGCGTTCTTGCTAGAAAAGTGATAGAGCAATCCTCCTTTGCTAACTTCTGCTTGTTGAGCAACCGCATCAAGGGTTAATGCTTCTACACCCCTATCAATAACCACTTGACCAGCAGCCTGCAAAATCCTCTCACGAGTTGCCGATCGAGCCTTTGACTTTTTGTCACTCCCCATAGCAGTAACCTCAAAATATGGCGTGAACCACAAACATAATTCACACTTTCACTGTCAAGTCGCACCTATTAAAAGCTGGATTGCCAAAAGTGGAAATGCGTTCATGAATTAACTATACCGTCTGGACGGTTTAATGTCAACTCTTTGTCGAAATGAACGCCTCCGCCTCAAGCAGGTAAAGTATCCTTCCAGATACGTTCCCCCAGCGTCTCTATTTTGTTACTATTCAATAGTCAAGACTCAAGACTCAAGAGTCAATACTATGGCTTGTAGATTATCAATCTTTAATATGAAGGGTGGTGTGGCAAAATCAACCACTGCCTATAATCTTGCGGTTGGACTCGTTAAATTCCATAAACAGCGAGTTCTACTGATTGACATTGACCCCCAGGGGAATTCCAGTGCGGCTTTGGGGATTGCGATTTGGGAACTCACGACTCAACTCAAAGATGCGTTGCAGCGGAAAGTGGACATTAAAGAAGTGATTGTCCCAACTGAGTCAGGGGTTGATGTTGCTCCCTCTAACCTCCTGTTGGCTGAAGAAGAAATTCCCATTTCTGGAGTTCCCGGTCGAGAAGTCCTTTTGAGAAAAGCGATCGCGACTGTTGATTCTGAATATGACTGGATTCTGATTGACTGTCCCCCGAATGTTGGTGTGTTTGCGATTAATGCCCTCATGGCTTCTGAAGCTGTTCTAGTTCCTGTGGATATGAGCTATATGGGATTATTGGGGATTCAGGGAATTGAACGCACGTTAAAGTTGGTGCAGGATTTTTTGGATCATCCGATTGAGATTGCGGGGGTATTGGCAACCCGCTACGACAAGCGAAATAATCTCAGTGCCGAGGTTTTGGAATCTCTCAGAGAACATTTTGGAGATAAGTTGTGCAGCTCCATTATTCCGGAGACGGTGAGAATCAGGGAAGCTCCCTCTCATCACCAGTCAATTTTTGAGTTCGACCCGCGTGGGACTGGGGCTAGAGCCTACAAAGCATTATCCAAGGAGGTGTTCTCATGGCAGTGAAGAAAGGTAAGGGTCTTGGCAGTAACCCTCTCTCTAGTGGTATTTTCTCTAAAACTGAGTCTCCTGAAGAATCCCCAGATGTTGAACTTAAGAGTCAAGAGTCTAGAGTAAAGAATGTAGAGTCTAGTATCAAGAGCCAAGAGTCAAACAATAAGAACAAAGAGTCAAGAGTGAAAAGTCAGGAGTCTAGAGAGTTAGAGGCTTCTAAAGAGAATAAAGAATCAAGAGTCAATACTCAAGAGTCTAGAGTAAAGAATGTAGAGTCTAGTATCAAGAGCCAAGAGTCTATATTCTTGAATAGATCACAAGCTGAACTGAAGGGAACAAATGTCAGACTACCGATTGAGTTAATTGATTGGGTTGATGACTTGGTGAAGCAGGGCAGTCGAGATAAGAATAAGTCTAGGATTCCCAAGGAGGTGTGGTTTCAGGCTGCGCTAGAACTGTTTCAGTCAATGCCCGTTGATTGGGATGATATTTCAAATGAGGATGAATTGAGAGATATACTCCATAGTCTGGATTCAAGACTCAAGAATCTATAGTCAAGAGTCAATACTCAGGAGTCATGATTTTACTGCAATGGATGATACAAATCCCCCTGCTTCTGCCATAGAAGCACAGACCCCTTGTTACTCGTCCAAATCCGAAAATGGGCTACTCCCTTAGCATATTCCTGTTCGGTGTCTGTTTAGCAAAGGGGAAATTTTGGTCGCTAAGAGTTTTTTTGCTAGAAACTGTCCCACTTACAGTTATTGG
>JBCBCI010000198.1:0-4817 GCA_038530755.1 Cyanobacteria bacterium J06592_8
AGGCGGAAGTAGAAGGTTCGTGCGACGAAGTGCAGCCTCATTTAATTTGTGATTTTTTATACCAATTTGGAGTCTAAATGATAAGAAATACAAATCACACACTTTGCCTAGTTTGAAGCAAACTAGGCAAAGTATTATGAAGATATAAACGTCCCTCAGAGGACTTGACCCATGCTACAAATCACTGCTCAACTTCCGTTTTCGGCAAAGTTGCTTTCTCCTCCACCGAAAAAACCATCAACCAGAGACAGAGAATACCTGCGAACTGATGAAATTAACGCTATGATTCGCGCAGCCAAAAAAGTAGGTCGTCATGGTATCAGGGATGGAGCAATTATTTTACTGATGTTCCGTCATGGACTGAGAACGGCTGAATTAGTAGCTCTCAAGTGGACGCAGATAGATTTAGCGGGTGGTTACATCGAAGTCCATCGGGTCAAACATGGTCGCGACAGCATTCATCCCCTACGCTCTCCCGAAATCAGAGCTTTACTGCAAATCCAAAGAGATTACGCTGATACGAGCTATGTTTTTGTCTCCGAGCGCAAAGCCCCTCTATCAACTCGTTCTATCCGCCACATAATAGCTAGAGCAGGAGAATTAGCTGGTCTTCCCTTCCAGGTTCATCCCCGTCAGCTACGTCATTCCTGTGGCTACTATCTGGCGACCAAGGGGCAAGATACTAGAGCGATTCAAGATTATTTGGGACATCGAAATATTCAGCACACCGTTCGCTACACTCAACTAAATCCTTCTAGATTTGAGAGTTTTTGGACTGATTAGTCACAATATTCAAGATTTGATAGTTCAAGATAGCTTTCAAAAGTATGATTTTCAGTAAGTTTAATTGGTATAGTCAAGAGTGTAACTTTTTGCTTTCTTTTTTAGCTCTGAACCATGCAAAATGATGGATATTTCGATGAAAAAGTTGCTTCCACCTATGATGACGATGTAGATTCTTTCTCCCCCGAAGTAATTAATCCTGTGGTCGATTTTCTGTCAGAATTGGCAGATGGCAGTAATGCTCTTGAATTTGGTATTGGAACTGGTCGAATAGCTTTACCCCTTGCTCTAAGAGGGATTGAAGTTCATGGCATTGAGCTATCTAATGCTATGATTGCCAAACTTGCAGAGAAAACTGGTGGAGATCGTATTCCAGTAACTCAAGGTGACTTCGCAACTACATCGTGTGGAGGTTCTTTTTCTCTTGTCTACCTCATTTTCAATACGATAATGAATCTAACAACTCAAGAGCAGCAAGTTAGATGTTTTCAAAATGCAGCCTTACATCTCTCTCCTGGTGGAAGTTTTGTCATTGAGGTAATAGTTCCTGCTCTTCAGTCATTATCACATGGAGAAACAAATCATGTATTTGATTTCCGCGACGATCATTGGGGTATAGATACCTATGATGTTGCCTCTCAATCCTTAAGATCGCATCATTTAAGAATTCGCAACCAAAAAGTGGAACTATCTTCAATCCCTTTCCGTTACGTTTGGCCGTCAGAACTTGACCTGATGGCAAGAATCGCCAATTTAAAGCTTAAGGCAAGGTGGGGTAGTTGGAAAAAAGAACCATTTACAAACACCAGTCGCTATCACGTATCAGTTTGGGAAAAACCTCACAATGAAAATTAGTATGATCGCTATATTCAATATTTAATAGTTAATCAATACATAAATTTGATTTTACCAAGAAAATAAAAAAACTATTTATTAATTATTTTTCCTAAGCTACCAATGGTTGCGATAATCTCTCTATCCTCTCCTTCATATCCAGCTTGAACAATCCATAAGGATTAACATGACTGAAAATTAGAGGAGTAATTGCCTGTAAATCCCTTACCGTCAATCTTTTCTGCCAATGTTTCTGTGCCAGGACGCTCTGAATCATCAGGGTGTTCACATACACCAAACAAATCTGTAATAGATGCAAAGACAATACCGATAATTCTTGGCTTTCCAAGCGATTAGAGGCAAACTCACCACCTTTACCATAGAAGATAAATTCATTGACCCCATTCCATCTTTCTACTACATTCAAACCCTCATTAATCTCCCTACGCACGGCTTCCGAATCGAGATACTGACACAAGAAAATAGTTTTGATTACCCTGCCCAATTCCATCAAAGCTAGATAAGTAGGATGTTTAAACGGATTTTTACTGAATCGTTTGAGTATGGCTTCTGTTTCTGCCGTCCCTAACCTCAAAGCAGTGGCATACTTCACCATCTGGTCGTATTGTTGGCGAATCAAGTCCCAGTTTATGGGACGAGTCATAACAGGTTCTAAGTTAGGATAAGCATCGGCAAAACCTGCATGAGGGCGATAGAGCTTCTGTACCTTAATCCTTTTGAGTCTGGGCATTAACTGAAAACCCAACAGATGAGTAAAGGCAAAAGCCACCTCACTTTGCCCGTGACTATCCACATAGTTCTTCTTCACTTCCATACTGGTACAGTGCTTCAAAACCCCATTAATCATCGCCGACACTTCACTACTCGAACAGGTTTTAAGCTGAGAATAGATACAGGTAGAATTCTTCTCGACGTGCCAATAAATCATTACCCCCCGTCCCCCATAGCGAAGATGGTACTGAGTAATAAGATTTTGCTCCCAAGCTCCAAAATGCTTGCTGTCACTAGCACAGGTAGTAGTTCCTTCGCCCCAAATCTGAGGCAAACGAATCTCAAAAGTGGCATTGACTATCTCAGCTATGGCACTGCGTAACTGTTCTTTGTGGATATAGCGACGGCGGACATAAATTAAATCTTGGTAGTTTTCGCCATCTATTCCTGTATTAATTCTCTTTAATCCCGTATTCGTTCCCATGCCAAACAGACAGAGTAATAATCGCTTCTGTAATGTTTCTCTGTCGAGTATTTCTCTAGTCCCCATACTCTTAAAATTACGGGTAAAATCTACTCGTAAATCTGTTTCCTTGAGAATATCTAACAGGCTGGTTTTATGCCAAAGACGGTTGATTTCTCCCTTTAATTGTTTGAGATTAATTGGGTCGGGGGCTACATCAAAAGGGCTGAGTTTGATTAAACCTTTGTTTCCTTTACCCCCAATGGTCACGCCTTTGTTTCTAGGCATCCCCTTATCTAGTTTCTCTAATCCTTCTTCCATCTGCTGTTGTAAACCCGAGATAAAAGTTTCCACATCTTCAGGGAGGGTTAAAGCCTGATAGTAAATCTGACGCTTGGTTTCAAAGTCTGTAGGTAAGTCATCATCAGGATTGCAATAGCGATTAGCCCCAACTACCCAAATCTCTTTACAGCACAGTCTTTCTCTCAGGGCTTTGAGGACGCAGATTTCATAGTTGATACGATTAATTCGCTCATTGCCGTCGCTATCTGTTTCCATCAGGATTTCTTTTGCTCCTGCTTTTAATACTCCATCAATGGGTATCTCTTCGGTTGAATCATAATATCTAGCTTTGCTGTGGGCGTATTTCTTCAATAACTCTAATGCCTCAATGACAGGGCGATGCAGGTCATTATTGGAACGAAATTCTAGCACCTCTAATAGTTGAGGAATCATGCGACGGTAATGATTAGCGAAGGAGGCTCGCATTACATTGTGAACTCTGCGTTTATAAGCCAATCCCGTCCCTTTGTATTCAGCAACTAAGTCCTTGAGAGTCTTGAGAGATACCACAGGGAAAATTACCTGTTCGATAACTCCATTCGGTTCGGCAATAGATACTTCAGCAATCCGATACAATAAGTGGGTTTTGCCCGAAACCTTTTTGAACTCTTCAATTAATTCCTGGTTAATCCGCTTTTCGGCTCGGTTATCAATGCGTTTAATTATAGTCGTTAATATTTCAATTAGACTATCTGTAATCTCTTGAGCGCGTTGAATACAGAAGGCTGCCATGAGGGTGTAGCGAATAGAATCTTTATGTTGTCTAAGAAGATAGGGAGTTTCTGTAGCTGCTCGATGACGATAGGTTTTGATCAGTTTAGACGATTTGCCTGTCATAAAATTAGTTGGTAAACCAACAGCATGAATACGTTTAAGCTTTTCTATTTCAGTTAGAAAGCTGTCCAATCCAATTGCTCCTGGGTCAGTCTTGAGGAAAGCGAAGTCTGACATTTTGCTCTTTTGGCTCGACAGCTCAGTAGACTCATCACTTTCTGTTTCGACCGTAGAGAGAAGAACATCAATTTGTTCGGTCATCTCTAGAGTGAGTTTGTTTAAAGTATAAGATTGAAAATCAGCTTCGTATTTAGCGAGTGCGCTTTTGATTAAGCGTTCTATTTGAGGTTTTGTTGGTGGCTCTAACTGTAATTCTCTGAACCTTTGGTAGACAAATTCTTTAATGGCTTCATTCTTTTGTTCGTCGGGTAATATTTCGTCAATCAGCCAAGTTACCATATCTTCTGAATCTTGAACGGAAGCTACCTTAAAATTGAATAAACGGCGAATTTCAACCCGATAGACTTTTGCCGAACGCCCTTGCCAATCATAATCAGAGTAGGAACTTTCTGGGAGATTTACCTGCGAAGCGATGTAGGAGATAACAACTTGAGAGATTGAGGATTTATCTTCAGGAAAATAGGCGAACAGTTGAAAGTGCTTGAGTAAAAGTGCAAAGCCTATTTGATTACCACCTACTTTTTTCTTTGCTAATTCTAACTCTTGGGGTAATAGCGTCCAATTTTCTATGAGTTCTTCTGTCTCCCAATTTTGTTTAACCATTTATCTCCAATTCATTGCTGAAAATCAGCATAGGAGAATAAGTAGCAATCTGACTTCAAATTCATAATGAATCCAGGTTTGACCCTAACTGTCAAATGCCTCAAAC
>JBCBCI010000199.1:0-4759 GCA_038530755.1 Cyanobacteria bacterium J06592_8
GCCCCTCTACAAACCCATTAATACATCACAAAATTGATCCGCCCCCACTGAGGTATCAAAGTCACCTTCGGGTAAACGACATCCCCAAACATCGTAGGTTTTCCAGGAGATATCCTCACCAATGGCATCCAGAACTTGTTTTAAAGGGTTTGTAGAGGGGCTGTCGGACATTCCCGAATAAAGCGAAGGTCCAGAGTCGAAGGTGTAGCCATTGCGTTCAAAGCCATGGGCCGCCCCACCGGGAATAGTATGACTCTCACAAACCGTCACCGCAAAACCGTAACGGGCGAGTAAAGCCGCACAACTCAGACCGCCGATGCCACTGCCAATGACGACAACTTCAGTATTTTCAGATGTTGTAGGGGATGTTTGATCCGTCACGTTAGTATTGCCTCAAAATAGACCTCCAAAGTTTAGGATACAACGTTTATACTGTTCCTCCTAAAGATAATTTATACTTGAGTTCATCAACTCGAAAAGGAGTTTTATGCCACAAAATAGTTACCTCGTTGTCGGTGGAGGAGATGTCGGTTTAGCCACAGCAGTTCATCTGAGTTCTCAAGGAAATCAGGTCTATTTGTTTTCTCGTCGTTCTTCTTCAATCCATCAAACTCAGATTATTCGTTCAACGGGTGTATGTTCACCTGGGAATTATCCAATTGCCGCTTGTTCTAACCAAATTCAAGAAATTGCAACTGCCAATAAAGGTAAATTACCGGATAATATTGTGATCTGCTGTCGGGGTCAGGATCTTGAATCTTATGCTCGGATCTTGGGGAAACATATTACCGCTCAAAATAATATTTTGCTGATTTGTTCTGCTCGTTTTGCGGGTCGCGTTTTTTGTAAAATTTTACGAAAAGAATTTGGCTTCCTTGAAACAGCATTACCCGCAATAGCAGATGTCAACAATAGTCCTTTTGCCAGCCGAGGAAATGCTGACGATGAAGTTAAAATCAACAAGTTTAAAGATCAATTCAAGGTCGCGGCTCAGAACACAGAAATGACAGAGCGTATTGTTGTAACTTATCAAAATTCTTTCCAGAGTTTGCGAACAGCTTCTTGCAATTTAGAAGTGAATTTAGATAAATGTAATGATATTTTTCATGTTCCTTTAATCATTGCTTCTTTAGCAAAATGGGAGTTGGGAGAAAGTTACAATATTTACCGGGGTATCGGCCCTCGTACTGCGAATTTAATTGGTGAGTTTGATCGCGATCGCCTAGCCGTAGCTAAAGCACTAGGATTTCCCCATCTTAGCGATATGTATGATTATTTTAAGATGTCTTATGGAACTTCAGGGCCATCTTTTTACGAACATCTTCACCAGATCAAAGCATTAGATAATGCTACTCTCAGGAACCTTCACCATCGCTATCTTACAGAAGAATTACCATTTGGGGCTTTTCCATTACAGGTTTTAGCCCGTTTAGTAGGAGTTGATACCCCATTTTTAGATAGTTGTATTATTTTGGGAAATCAGTTTATTGATGAACCTCTTACTTGGACTGCTGAGTTTCTGGAATTCGATACTCAATTACTGAAAAACCATCTATGTTAAAAGTTCTACAAGAACAGGTTTCTGGAACTAGCAATGTAAGAGCGATTGCAGCCTTAGGACTAGCTGTATTTGCCCTCTCTTGGATTGCGATCTTTTTCCGGTTCCTCGAAACAGAAATCGGTCCTTTTGCCACTGCATTTCATCGCGTTTGGCTCGTCACTATTCTCTTAGGATTGTGGAATGGATGGCAATATCTCCAAGATCGGTTTTCCCCAGAGCGAACTGTTTACTCAAATTCCTATACTCGTTCAGTCCTGCTGCAATTATTAATAGCGGGAATGAGTTTTGCTGGGAACCAACTCTTATTAGCTTGGTCTCTGAGTCAAACTAGCGTTGCCAACAGTACTGTGTTGACCAATATGACTCCGATATGGACTGTGATTTTGGGTTACTTGATCTGGAATCAAACCTTTGACAATATCTTTTTAATCGGTATGGGAGTATCTATTACAGGAGCTTGTGTAATTGGCATAGAAGACTGGCAATTAGCAACAGGAAGTTTAACAGCAGATGGAGTTGCAATACTGGCTGCACTGTTCAATAGTACCTATCTACTACCCATAGAATCTTTGCGCTCCCAGTTGAGTTCTCGGACGATCCTGTCATGGATTTGTACAATATCGACTCTGTTTATATTACCCATTGCCTTGGTCACAGAAACTCAGCTCTTTCCTCACTCTTGGTCAGGGTGGATTTTTGTTATTTTGTTAGGTTTAATTTGTCAACTTTTAGGTGTAGGACTTGTAACTTATTGCCTCAAAAGTTTATCATCAGGATTAATGGCTGTAGGCAAGTTACTCATCCCCATTATTAATGCTTTCTTAGCTTGGGTATTGTTTTCAGAAGTGTTGAGTTTCTGGAACTATGTCGCATTTTCACTGGTTATACTAGGCATTTATATTGCTAAATCGAGTTCCTTTGCTGTCAACGAGTGAAGAACAGCCAACTGAGGAACCCGATCAATCGTTAATCCATGGTTCCTCCAGTTAACATCAATAAGCATTTTTCTTCTGGAGAAATCCATCCGTCAACAATTAACTTTTTACAAGCAGCCAGAGACAATGAACCTGTGTGACAAACCGAAATTCCAGCTTCTTGTAACACCTGGTAGCTTTCGAGAAGTTCGGCTTGGGTTGGGGCAACTACTGTGCCTTTAGTTTCTAGAATTAAATCTCGCAAATAAGGATAACTTGCGGTTGGATTCCCCCTAAGAATAGCTTCTGCTTTCCCGGTCGGATTGCGGATAATATCTTGATCAGAAACTTGTTCTCGATTAGCATAAAACGCGGTATAAACAGGAGGACAAGTATCTTGCTGGACTGCTACAAAACGCGGCATTTTCTCAATATATCCATTGGCTAAAAGCTGTTTGAAACCAAAATATCCGCCATAAAAACCCATCCCACTGCTAATAGGTTGAAAGACCACATCAACTTGAAAATCCAGTTGAGTTGCGCCTTCAATATATCCCGTTTTCAGACCTTCGCGACGAAAGTAGTTGAAAAAGCCACCTTCCCAAGATAGATTATTTTCTTGAGCATATTCTTTCGCTAACTTGCCCGTTTCGACGAAATCTACATCTGTCTCATGGATAATGGCATAGGGACTTTGAAACTTTAAGCGATGTCGGTGAGTTGAGGGAACAAAAACATGAACCCGAATTAAGCCTTCAAGCTGTTTTGCCCAATACATGAAACTAGAAGAAGAGTTTCCCGTAGAAGAAACAACAAATTCTCTAACTCCACCCCATAACAACCCAGGTGTTGCCATACAACTCTGTCGATATTTGGTATTTCCTGTTGCTAAAGTCCCTTCAACTTTACAGTAAATTCCATTATGATCAACATATTGAGAATTATTGAATCGAACTAGAGGAGTTTCTGGGCAGTCAAATTCTGGCAGAGGTTTAATGGGGACAAAATCTTCAAAACGTCCAAGTCCTGAACCCGATTTGATGGTTTGAGTGTCATTGTAAACCACATTCAAGACACCACCATCACAACTTTCGCAGCGATATCGCAGTTCTAGTGGATACTCTTGACCACAGACAGCACACTTTAGATATGCTCTTGGGTTGGTTTCAATTTTTTCTATAAGCAACATTCAGAAACATAACTTAACTATACAATAAAACACATACTATCACTTCAATAAGCATCCATTGATAAATTTTGTGAAAAACTGAAATTACCCCCAGAGTGAGGGTACTACCAAGGATAAAAAGCTGATGTTACCTCAAAAATAGACCTCCAGAGTTGAGGATACAACGTTTAGCTGTTTTGGTGTTGTCTGTCTAACTCTGTTTCAACCCAAAATTGGGAATCGTTTAAAATTATAAAAAATTGATCATTTAGCAGTAAAATGAAAACAATCTCAGTTTCCAATGCGATCGCGACAACTCTATCCGCTTTAATTGGGATCTTTCTGGCTCCAAATCCGGCTCAGAGTGCAACTTTTATTTATCAAACTGCAACGATAGAATCGGTTTACACCGAACGCCCAACGACTATTAATAATATTACCTACGATGGAATTTTTCAGAATTCTGTCTTCGATCCCTTTGCGATGAGATTTCGAGAATTTTCAGGTTTCTTTGTCGTAACGGAGGGGTCTTTAGGTGGTGCAATGGCTGTACAAGCGGTTCAAAATAGTCCGGTAGATCGAACAACACTCGGAGGATCTGGTATTGCAGAAATTGAATATTTCTCCTTTTTACAAGATGCCACTTCAGTTCCGGATGCGGTGAGTATTCCGCCGGGTTTGAGTGAGTTTAATTTTCAGTTTGTTCCAGCTTCTGTTGCAGGTACGCCAACGGTTATTTCTCAAGGCTGGTTTGTGACTTCTGTTCCTGAACCGATAACTTTAGTGGCTTTGGGATTGATTCCAGGAAGTCTTTTATTTAGCAAGAAAAAGTAATCATTAATTCTAGACGGGCGGGATTATTTTCCGTTTACTGAGCGTTTCGTCAATTTCTCGGAGGAGTTCAAAGTCTTCTTCTGGGAGAACTGAACTTTGATGACTTACAGAATTAAAAACTGTTTTTTCTAGAAAACAAAACGCCTGTCGAAATTGTTCAGGATTTGCCAGAATTGGCGAGTCAAAATGACAAGGAATAATTCGTTCAAATTGCCAATTTTTCACCCAGTCTGCCCAAATTAGCGTTTCTGTAGGCGCACGGTTTAAAATTAAAGTCTGTAA
>JBCBCI010000200.1:0-4667 GCA_038530755.1 Cyanobacteria bacterium J06592_8
GAACGGAACTGAATAGGGAAGTTGGAAAACAAGCTAGACTCGGCAGAAATAGCCATCTTTACTTCCACCTTTTGCCTTCTGGGGAGCGATCGCTTTTCTCAATTATCATTAAAGCGATCGCCACTATTGCTATTATCACTTAATCTTTGACAACAAAATAAAGGGACAACAGAATTCTTTAATTTTAAAAACGCAGCCGATGCTGCATTTTAGTTCTTGTAAATACACCAGCGCAAAGTGCTCTAATATTTAGATGAAAGCTACTCTTGACCTTGGAGAATTAAATGTCATTCATAGATTTATTCGTTCTGGAGATATAGTTTTTGATGTGGGTGCTTATGTCGGTCAGTGGACTGATGAAGTTTGCAAGCAATGCCAGGGCGATCGCCTCCAAATCCATAGTTTTGAACCTCATCCTCAGACTTATCAAAAATTAGTTGGTAATCTGACTCAGGCTATGGCCGTCGGCCAGGTCATCCCCAATAATTTTGCTCTGTCTAACTCGGAAGAAATTCAAACCCTTTACGATTATCAGAATACTCCTTTTCTCAATACTATATATCGCCGCAACTCGGAGAATGAAAAGTCATTTGAGTTGGGAACACCTCAACAGTTTCCGATTGTGTTTACCACTCTTGATACTTATTGTCAACGGTGGCAAATTAAACGGATTAACTTTATTAAAATTGACGTTGAAGGGAGTGAGTTGAATGTCTTAAAGGGAGCAACAAAAATGTTGCAGACTGGAAAAATAGATTATCTCCAATTTGAATATGGGCAAACTTTTCAGGATGCAGGAATTTCTTTGCAGGTTGTTTTTGACTTCCTGAAAAAATTTCGCTATTCTCTATTTAAGATTTTGCCCGATAAATTAGATTACAAACAAGAATTTTCGCCTGAAGACGAAGACTGGCAATGGTGTAATTATTTGGCAGTTAATGAGCGGTTTTTGTCTGGAGTTTTAGGCGAGTTTCCTCAAATGTTTGACTTAGCAAAACTTTGTCAGCAAAATTCTATTCAACCCAGGGGTGTAATTCATATCGGTGCTTATGAAGGGGAGGAAATTCAAACCTATCGAGAGATGGGAATGGAAAAGATATTGTTTGTAGAAGCTAACCCTCAAGTATTTGATCGCCTCCAGAAAAAGATGGCAGGAATGCCAGAAGTGCAAGTTGCTAACTATGCTATTTCTAACTGCGATGGTATAGTAGATTTACACATTGCTGCCAATGAGCAAAGTAGTTCAATTTTATCTCCAACAAAAGATAGTGACCAAAGTATTTTTACAAGAGAAATATCTAGCATCGCTATTGAGGCTAAAACTTTGGATAATTTACTGGCAGAATTGGAACTGTCACCCGAGGATTTTAATCTACTCAATATTGATATTCAAGGGGCAGAGTTGTTGGCCTTACAGGGGGCAAGTAATACTTTACAATTTATAGAAGGGATTAATATTGAAGTTAATTATGAGGAAATCTATCAAGGTTGCGCTTTAATTGATGATATTGACAAATCTCTAAATAAAGTAGGCTTTGATCGGGTGGCAACTACGACTCCCTATCACCATTCTTGGGGAGATGCTTTTTATGCGCGACAACCTACAATTACTATGACAACTCTCGGCAAAAACGGTGGTTTTGCCAATCAGCTATTCCAATATGGTTTCTTGAAAACCTATGCCAAGGAACATAATTTGCGAGTAGAAACGCCTGAATGGATCGGAAAAGAGATTTTTGGATTAGACGATCCACCAATTAGACGATCGTTTCCTATGGTTACCGAAAATATAGAAAGCAATAAGTCAATTTCTGATATTGTCAACTCCCCAAAGGCTTTAAGCAACGTCGATTTTTGGGGATATTTTCAATATCATACTACTTATTATGCTAAAGATCAGGAGTATTGGCGATCGCTATTTCAACCTGTGGGAGAAATTGCAGCAAAAATGCAAGCTGCTTGGGAAAATTTGAGCGTAAGAGGTAAGACTGTAGTGGCGATACATATGCGACTGGGAGATTATTTTTATCTCTACCCTGATTGGATAGCACCTTGGGAATGGTATGAGGAGTGGTTGCGGGGTTTCTGGGAGACTCTCGAAGAGCCAATACTTTATGTTGCTAGTGATGATATAGAGAAGGTGTTGGGGTGTTTTGCCAAATATCAACCGATAACAGCGAAAGATTTGCGAGTAGAGTTGCCACAGGCAGAGTTTTATCTGGATTTTTATATGTTGAGTCATGCTGATGCTGTAGCCATCTCGAACAGCACTTTCTCCTTTGCTGCTTCTATGCTCAATCAACGGGGAAAATTTTTCTGTCGCCCCCATTTTTTATCCCAGAAGTTGATTCCTTTTGACCCTTGGAATAGTTTGCCATTGTTTAGGTGTAAAACTAAAGAAGCTGGTATTTAGTGCCCACTCGTAGTTCTTAGCTGATTTTAGTCTAATTAATGAATCCTGTTATCGGGATTGAAACAATATAAAACTAAAAAGCGATCGCACTTCACACGATACGATCGCTTATTTCTTATTAATTAATACACGACTTGGAAGGTTTCTCAAATCAGGGAAACTAAACTGAGTTCATAAATATTAGGAAGGCATGATCACCTCCAAAATCTGCTCTGTAGATTTGTCTTGAAGAAATAAACTGTGAATTAATTGAAGTAAATTGGATAAAGCTTCACGAGTGAGAGTGTAAAGTTGTTGACCAATAGTAGACGGGTTTTCAGAAGTCCAATTAAATTTTTCAGATTTTCTGCCACTACAACTAGCAGTTTGAAGTAATGACTGCGCTACACAACTTAAACAGAAGTGACGTTTGAACGCTTCTTGGTTGCGTACCTGAGCCGACTCAAAACCCACAAATTGTTTGGAGAACTCATGAAAAATTTCGACAGACCAACGATAACTCCATGTAGAAAATACTCGGGAAGCATCCCAATGTAAGGCATCCGTTAATAAAAATCTAGGGGCATCACTTCAGTCGGATTTTTCATGTACAATCACTAATCGTTTTCGAGCATATTTTTTCAGGCGAACTACTTTAGTAAAAGCCCAGACCACCCGCTTTTCACCATGGCGACTGCGAACAAATTTGTGACGAAAACTCTCGGCATGGTTGTTTTTTAAACCTAATGCTACACTATCAACCCGTTGCCATTGATTGTTCCGTAAAATGTGCCGTGAACGCTCAATCAAGGTTAAATTAGAAGCTCCCTAGTCTTAATAAAATTCCAATATTAATTCTCCGATAGAATATCCCCTCCAATTCGGATTGGGAAGGATTTACATTTGTTCGAGTTCTATTCCCTTGGTTTCTCGAATCAAGAACCAAACAAAGAAGAAAGATATCGCAGCGGCTGTAGTATATAAACCGTAGGCTGCACCTAACCCAAATTCAGATAATAATGGCGGAAATGTGGCGGAAACAACAAAGTTGGCAATCCACTGAACCGAAGCCGCAACTGCTAAAGCAATACCTCGAATTCGGTTGTTGAACATTTCCCCTAACATCACCCAAACAATCGGTCCCCAGGAGAACCCGAAACAGAACACGTAGAGGTTAGCAGCCAGTAATGCTATCACTCCCGCAGAACCCGTCAGTGTGGGTTGACCACTGGCATCAAGAGGTGCGTTACCAAACAGAACTGCCATTGTTCCCAGGGTTAGCACCATCCCAATTGAACCTAACAAGAGTAATGGTTTGCGTCCAAATTTATCAACAAAGGCGATCGCAATTAAAGTTGTAATAATATTCGTGACCCCTGTGATCACGGTAATTAACAGAGATTGTGATTCTCCAAATCCCACCGCTCGCCACAACACACTACTGTAATAGAAGATGACGTTAATTCCCACAAACTGTTGGAAAATCGATAAACCCATCCCAATCCAAACAATCGGAAGCAGTCCGCCTCGACGACTCATCAAATCAGAGAGTTTAGCTTTTGTTTCGCCTTGAATCGTTTTGCGAATTTCGCCAATTTTAGCGCGAACGTTACCGCCTTCGACTTGTTCTAAAACACGAGCCGCTTCATCGTATCGTCCTTGAGCAACTAAATAGCGAGGTGATTCTGGAATTTTCAAAGCACCAATACCATATAAAACGGCGGGAATAATTTCCATCCAGAACATCCATCGCCAAGCCGTAATTCCGAATAAAAATGGATTCTCAGCCGATCCAGCAATAGTATCAATAACGTAGTTGCTCAAAAGAGCAATGAAGATCCCAATTACAATCGCAAGTTGTTGCAAAGATCCTAAACGTCCTCGCAAATGAGCAGGAGAAATTTCTGCAATGTAAGCAGGAGCAATTACACTTGCAACCCCTACTGCTAAACCGCCTAATACCCGCCAAAAGATAAAGGTTAACAAGTTAATGGGTATACCGGAACCAATCGCACTTATAGTAAACATGATCGAAGCTACAATCATGGCTTTAGCACGTCCATAACGATCGGCTATTGGCCCCGCAAAGAAGGCTCCTACTGCGGAACCGAGTAAGGCTAAAGAAACGGCTAATCCCACTTGAACTGGAGTAGCTTGGAAGAAGTTTTGTAGGGGAATAACGGCACCATTGATCACGGCGGTATCAAAGCCAAATAAAAAGCCCCCTAAAGCCGCAACACTTGCAATTAAGACAACAAAAGTTGTGTTTGAGTGT
>JBCBCI010000201.1:0-4647 GCA_038530755.1 Cyanobacteria bacterium J06592_8
GTCGGAGCATTGATAATCAAATCACCTGCGGCTTCTATTCCTTCAGAACGAACATCAATAGTTGCTCCATCACGAACCGTCAAGTTTTCAGTGTTGACTGTTAATGTTCCAGCTCGACCTGTTGAATTGGATTCAGCAGCAGTGAACAAACCACTAGGAGTTTCACCATCAGCAGACCGACCTACTAATTCAATATCAGTCGCCGTTATAGTTAACTGTCCTCCATCTCCACTACTAAAAGTTCCAGCTCCTATTTGTGCTCCATCTCGAACCAGTAGATTTTGAGTATCAATCGTTACAATACTAGCATTACCAGTAGCTCCCTCTTCAACTGTAGCTTCCAAACTGCTAGCAAATTGACCATTAGTCGTAGTACCCACTAACTCAATATCAGTCGCCATGACAGTTAACTTTCCTGCATTTCCACCTCCAGCAGTCGCAGATACTACCTGTGCTCCATCTTGAACTAATAGATTTCGAGTATTAATGATTAAATCTCCGCCGTTTCCTGTTGCTCCTTCTTCAACCGAAGTGAATAGACCGCTAGAAACCGAACCATCAGTAATAGAACCAATCAGTTCTATATTAGTAGCTGTTACAGTTAACTGTCCTCCATCTCCACTACTAAAAGTTCCAGCTCCTATTTGTGCTCCATCTCGAACCGACAGATTTTGAGTATCAATGGTTAAAATCCCACCGTTTCCTGTCCCTCCTGGTTCAACTGAAGCACCTATAATACTGGAAATTTGACCGTCAGAAGAAATACCAATCAGTTCTAAATCAGTTGCATTAACAGTTAAATTGCCTGCATCTCCACTTCCCGCAGTCCCAGTTATGACTTGTGCTCCATCTCGAACCGACAGATTTTGAGTATTGATGGTTAAATTTCCGCCGTTTCCTGTTGCTCCTTCTTCAACTGCGACAGATAAAGCCGTGGTTCCTCGCCCATCAGCAGTGGTACCAATCATTTCTATATTAGCGGCGTTAACAATTAAATTTCCACCGTTTCCACTGCCAAAAGTTCCAGCCGCTATTGCTGCTCCATCTCGAATCAGTAGATTTTGAATGTTAACTGTTATGGTACCACCATTACCTGTTGCTCCTTGTTGAACTGTAGCTCCTAAACCACTACGCTCTTGAGTATCGCTAGAAGTACCGACTAAATGCACATCTGTAGCAGTGACAGTTAACTGTCCTCCATCTCCATTGCCAAAAGTAAATACGTCTATCTCTGCTCCATCACGAACCGATAGATTTTGAGTATTAATTATTAAATTACCTCCTTTTCCTGTTGCTTCAGATTCAACATTAGCAGTAACTGAGCTAGAAGTACCCACAACTTCTATAAAATCAGTAGCCTTGATAATTAATTGACCTGCATCTCCACTACCAAAGGTTCCAGATCCTATTTGTGCTCCACCTCGAACCGATAGATTTTGAGTATTAATTATTAAATTTCCCCCATCCCCATTACCAAAAGTTGAAGTATCTATTAATGCTCCATCTTGAACCAGCAGATTTTGAGTATTAATTGTTAAATTTCCGCTATTTTCATCGCCAAGAGTTGAAGCCGATATAAATGTTTCATTTCCAATCAACAGATTTTGAGCATTAATTGTTATATTTCCTCCATTGCCTGTCGCTTCTTCTCCAACTAAAGCCAACAAGTTACCTTCAATAAATTCTATATCAGTAGCTGTAACGGTTAAATTTCCTCCGTTTCCATTGCCTAGAGTTGAAGTATCTATAAATGCTCCATCTTGAACTAGCAGATTTTGAGTATCAATCGTTATATTTCCACTATTCCCATCACCAAGAGTTGAAGCCGATATAAATGTTTCATTTCCAATCAACAGATTTTGAGCATTAATTGTTATACTTCCTCCATTCCCTATTGCTTCCGGTTCAACTGAGGCTAACAAATTACTTCCACTCAGTTCAATATCATTGGCTGTAACGGTTAAATTTCCCCCGTCCCCATTACCAAAAGTTGAAGTATCTATTAACGCTCCATTTTGAACTAGCAGATTTTGAGTATTAATAGTTAAATTCCCACCATTCCCTATTGCATCTTGTTCAACTACAGCCAACAAATTACTTCCAATAAGTTCTACATTAATGGCATTGATATTTAAATTTCCTGCATTACCATTACCAAATGTAGACGCTGATATCTCTGCTCCATCGCGAACTGATAGATTTTGGGTATTAATGGTTAAAATGCCTGCATTACCTATTGCTCCTTCTTGAATTGAAGAAAATACAGCACTCGGAAATTGACCATCAGTAGCAGTCCCAACGACTTCAATATCAGTGGCATTAATCGTTAAATTACCCCCATTTCCATTACCGAAATTATTCGTTGATATCTGTGATCCATCCTGAACTAGCAAGCGTTGAGTATCAATGATTATGCTTCCTCCTGTACCTGTCGCACTGGAACCCAGACTCACAAATATCCCACTATTGTCAATCACTTCTACTGACTCTGATGCTCGTATACTTAGCAGTCCTCCAGGTTGTGATCCTTCAGTACGTGCACCAATGATTGAACCGTCTGTCACTGTCACGCGCCGTCCTTGTATTTGAATATCTCCCCCTCCTTCACCCCGAACATCTACTAACGCTACTTGAGACAGTGCAATATCTTGAAAATTCTGCACATTTTCGTAACCTAGAGCATATCCTTTATCAATTGGAGTTAAGTTTACTGTACTATTTCCGGCAACACTTCCCAGTTCAATTCGTCCTTGAGGTGCAGTTAAAATTCCTCCTTCTACTTGAATATCTCCACCAATAAAACCAAGGGTTCTTCTTGGTAAAACTTGAAGACCGACAAAGTTATCTTCGCTATCGACAGCAACTGATTGATTAACAATACTCCCTGGATTTTCTCGAATATTCAACCCCAATGGCATATTTATCGTTAATAATGGTGGTGCTTCTGGGTTACTGGCGGCAAATTCAATGCCATTCTCAAATAATATTCCATCCGCAGTTGTGGCAAAAAATGAACCCCCAACATCTAATCGTGCATTTGGCCCAAATACAATCCCATTCGGATTAATTAAAAAGAAATTCGCATTTCCTAAAACCCCTAACGTCCCCATAATTTCTGAAATATTCCCACCTGTAACGCGAGTCAGAATATTAATAATATTATCGGGATTTGAAAAATAAGCTCCCCGTCCAACGTCAACATTAAATTCTTGAAAGCTATGAAATAAGTTTCCGCCTCGAACTGCACCACCGTCAATGCGATCGCTATTAATTCCTCTAATATTCACATTTGGTGTAACAACAGAACTCTCGGAACCTAATGTACGATCAGGGACAATTTGAGCGTTCGATGGAACCCCACTCCCGAAGCCGAAAAAGGCGATCGCACTTGTTAAAATGGGGATTGAATATTTGGTTTGCATAGGTATTGAGGATAGATGCTTGAGAATATTCTACTGCATCCATTGCCTCAATTTTGAAGATAATGATTCTAGTTTAGATTCAAGATAGCCTTAAGCTAATCTGGAGTTCAATCATCTTCAATTTATGCCAACTAAACTTCTGCTAAACCTTGATAATTTTGGGTAAATGCACCAGAAAAACTGGCGCTCCAGGCTGAAGAACCGGGTTCAATAAATCCATTACCATAGAAGGTGGCACTCCCGACCAGTGTTGTCCAATCTGGAGAAAAATCTAGAGTAATGATACCTCCAACAATTTCTGCTGGAGTGCTAATCAGATTTGAAGCTTTTGTAAACGTATCAAGTTGGCTGATCATAGCAGTAGTCGCATCTGGAATGGTAATAGTTAGGGTATTGGTTAAAGGATCAAATTCCTGGGTCGTTTCATCAATGGCTGCAAGAGCTTGAGAAATATTTCCATCTGAAAATTCTGAGTGTGTAGCACTGTTGCTTCCCCATTGCAATTCACCAGCCAGTACATTAGTATCTAGCGGTGAGCCAACCATCAGAAATGCGTCAAGAACATTTGGATCTGTAAACCCAGCATTTCCAGCAGGAATTGGAGCTTCAATAGCGACAAAGCCAGGTAACTCAAATCCTTCGATTGGCCAGTAAAGAGTCTCGGCGGAAGGAAAAGATGTATTTCCAGAATATGTTGTACCTTGTACGGTGATGCTGTAAATATTACCCATGTTTATGTACTTGATTGTCAGTTACTAATGTCGAGACTTAGGTTTCTCGAACCCTATGCTCAAATTTGAGAAGGGTTCTAGTGGTTCACAGAGAGTATTTGTCTCTGCTATCGCCACATATTTTTTGAGGGGTGAAGCTTATGCAACGTTAGACAAAATTGAAGAATTCATCAGCTTAATATTGAATAAGTCAGCAAGTCGTTCAATGTCCAGAATGATAACTATTTCAGCCTTTTCTACTTTTAGATTTTCCTCAGACAACTCTGAACCATAATTTTCAGGTTGATAGAGCTGAAAGTATTGCTATGATTGACTTTTAACTTTTTTGATCGAGTTTGTATCAAAACTTAACATTAAATTCGATTTGGCTTGTGTAAATTTATGGAGAAATTGCAGAAACTGAAGCTGAAAGCTTTACTGGTATGAGGTTTTACCTCGATTGACAGGGGTTGAAGTTGTAGGGGAGTCGTCGAACTCCAATTTGAGTTGGGTCA
>JBCBCI010000202.1:0-4420 GCA_038530755.1 Cyanobacteria bacterium J06592_8
AACCAACCAATGAGCGTATGTTCACTCAACATTTCCATAACGCGACCATCGGGAGACAGTTCGCTACCATCAAGGTCTTCTTCCTTAAAGTCTGCTAACCAAGTCTTTTTGGTGACTTCGTAGAGGGCTTGTAGACGGTTAGAAGCGGTTTCATCCGGACCGAATACCCGGAAGTTGGTCATGTTGTTCCGCATGATATCCCGCAGGAAGTAGCCCAAATAACGAGTATTTTCCGCTTCTGAGCGACCATGATCCCGAACTTCAACACCATATTCACGGAAATCAGGCATTTTCAGGTCTTTGCGTAGGATACCGCCATTAGCGTGGGGATTGGCACTGATGCGGCGATGTCCAACTGGAGCAAGTTCCTTGAGTTCAGGAAGGAATTTTCCGTCTTCATCAAAGAGTTCTTCAGGCTTATAACTGCGTAACCAATCTTCTAGAACCCGCAGATGATCGGGGTTGCGACCCACATCAGACATCGGAACTTGGTGCGCCCGCCAGAAACCTTCAACCTTGTGACCATCAATTTCTTTGGGAGCCGTCCAGCCTTTGGGGGTGCGAAGAATAATCATTGGCCAGCGAGGACGTTTGGCTTCTCCGGTGCGACGAGCTTCTTCTTGGATGGAACGAATTTGGTTAACGCAATGTTCCATGGTCGCCGCCATCTTCTGATGGGTGATGCTAGCATCATCTCCATCCACGTGTTCTACAACGTAGGGCGTGTAACCATAACCCACAAATAGGCTTTCGAGTTCTTCAGGGGAAATCCGAGACAAGATAGTGGGGTTGGCGATTTTGTATCCATTCAGGTTGAGGATGGGAAGAACCGCACCATCTCGAACCGGGTTGAGGAATTTGTTCGAGTGCCATGCAGTGGCGAGCGGGCCTGTTTCAGCTTCTCCATCTCCTGCAACAGCAGCCACAATTAAATCGGGATTATCAAAAACCGCTCCATAAGCGTGGGAAATACTGTATCCTAGCTCACCGCCTTCATGGATAGAACCTGGAGTTTCAGGCGTACAGTGGCTACCGATATGACCGGGGAAAGAAAACTGCTTGAAGAATTTTTGCAGTCCTTCTAGGTCTTGACTCTTATCGGGATAAACCTCAGAATAAGTTCCTTCTAGGTAAGCCGGAGCCAAAATTCCCGGTGCGCCGTGACCAGGCCCAGCCATTAAAACAACATCTAAATCGTATTTTTTGATGAGTCGGTTCAGATGAACGTACACAAAGCTCAGAGCGGTACTTGCGCCCCAGTGACCTAATAAACGAGGCTTTGTCTGTTCAGGTCTTAGAGGTTCTCTTAATAAAGGGTTTTCCTTGAGATAGATCATACCCAACGCTAGGTAATGACAGGCATTCCAATAAGCCTGTATTTTACGCAGCTCATCGTCATTGAGTGGGTTGGTAATCTCTGTGGGTATATTTGGTGCTGCTACCATAATGTCCGAATTCCTTGTAAATGTTCTACTTATCGAAGAAACTTGGGCCTGATAGGATATCCCTTCAAATTGCTATTTGTGGGTTGTCATCTGGACATCCTAAAGCACCAACATTAAGCCAGTTGAAGATCAACTCGGCCCTCAGCTTATTGCCTTATAACGCTCAATTAAAGTTCAATTTGTAATAAATCGCAAGGTGTTTCTATTTTTTTTAGGTTTGACCCTGAATCGAATAATTTTTAACCTAAATTTAACTTTTACTTAAAATTGAAATGGGAAGAACTTGGTATTTTGGAGGGTAGCAGTTCGCGCAGTATTTCACGAGACATTGAAGGGACAGATTTGCACATAGTGACCGATCACCCGTGATAGAGCTTAATAAGTATTTCTTGTTCCTACCTATTTCGGGATCGCAGTTCCTCAGCCAATTTTCAGCATAGATTGTATTTTTATGACTTTAAGCCTGTATTTTTTGCGACACGGAGAAACCGTTCACAGCCAAACTGGGGGTTATTGTGGGGTCCTCGATCCCGAACTCACTCCTGAAGGGGAGAAGATGGCACATCAGTTTGCTGATGCTTACCGAAATTTACCCTGGACAGCCGCTTATGTGAGTCCGATGAAGCGAACCATTGCAACGGCTAAACCCTTGTGTGATGCTATTAATTTGCAAATGGAACTGCGAGATGGACTCAAAGAACTCAACTATGGAAAATGGGAAGATGAACGTCCAGAAACGGTGAACCAGAAATATCACGATGATTACGTTCGCTGGTTAACTGACCCCGGCTGGAACTCTCCTACTGAGGGAGAGAAGGGTATTGACGTTTCTCGGCGTTCTTCTAGAGTCATTCACGAAATTACAGATCAATATTCAAGTGGGAATGTTCTGGTTGTTTCTCACAAAGCAACTATTCGGATCATGCTCTGTCGCTTACTGGGAATTGATGTAGGCCGTTTTCGCGATCGCATTTTAATGCCAGTCGGAGGAGTCAGCATTATAGAAATGGGACCTCACGGGCCACTCATGCACTGTGTCGCGGATCGATCTCATTTAGACGAGACTCTGCGTTCACGGGTCGGAACCTAATTTCAGTTATCAGTCATAGTCACCTGTCACCTGTTCTCTAAAAAAACTGTGTAGTGTGTACTGTTCCCTGTCAACTGGTATAGTATTAGGCGCGAACCTTTTAAATCCCGAATCGATGGCAGACGGTAAACCTCAACTTCATATTGATAACTATTCTCCTTCGCTATTAGTCGCTAAATTGCATAGTTACTTCAGAGATTTCCTAGATTACTATGAAATTGAACGAGGTAGAATCCTCAGTTCGATGGAAATGATTGAAGATGATAGTCAGCAAGAAGAACTTAGAGACAAGCTCAAAAAACTTGGAGAGCAAGCCGCTTATATGGGTGCATTGAGTGATTCTCTGTCCGCAGCAAATCGGCTGATACACGCAGAGGGAATGATTGTTAATTTGGGGCTAGAGGATGACATTTATAAAGTTTCTAACTCAACAGAACCATGAAAATACTTGTCCTCAATGCAGGTTCTAGCTCTCAGAAAAGTTGTTTGTATAATATTGAGGGAAATGTACTCCCTCAGCAACACCCCGAACCGATTTGGGAAGCTAATATTGATTGGACTGCATCCAATGATTTTGGCATCTTAAAAGTTAAAGCCAATGGCGTCAAACAGGAAATGCAATTAGACCCAAACAAACGGGTTGATGGGGTTTCCCAGATGTTAAATACACTCAGTAATGGAGATACTAAGGTTCTGGGTGAATTGTCAGAAGTGGATGCTGTGGGTCATCGGGTGGTACATGGCGGTTCAGAATACTCAGAAGCCACCCGCATTACTCCAGATGTTAAAGAAGAAATTAGACGTTTAATTACTCTGGCTCCGAATCATAATCCTGCTCACTTAGAGGGAATTGAGGCGATTGAAAACGTACTCCCAAATGTTCCTCAAGTCGCGGTTTTTGATACAGCATTTCATAGTAAAATGCCCATGTCTTCAGCGATTTATCCCATTCCCTACGAGTGGTTTGAACAGGGAGTTCGTCGCTACGGATTTCATGGCACCAGCCATCGATATTGCGCTCAACGTGCTGCACAATTATTGGGTAAACCTTTAGACTCTTTACAGCTTATTACCTGTCATTTGGGTAATGGCTGTTCTTTAGCTGCAATTCGAGATGGTGTTAGTGTCGATACAACAATGGGTTTTACACCCTTAGAAGGATTAATGATGGGAACTCGTAGCGGTTCGATCGATCCAGCGATTCTCATCTATCTAATGCGAAATCATAATTTTGATGCCAATCAACTTGACAAATTATTAAATAAAGAATCGGGAATAAAAGGGATTACTGGGAAATCGAGCGATATGCGTTATGTGCTAGAAGGGATGGACAAAGGAGATGAACGCGCCAAGCTTGCGTTTGAAATGTTTATTCATCACCTCAAGACTTCCATTGGTGCAATGCTTGGAAATCTGTCTCGTCTAGATGCCCTTGTATTTTCAGCCGGAATTGGTGAACATTCAGCGCCAGTTCGAGAAGCTGCCTGTGATGGATTTGAATTTCTGGGCGTGAAAATCGATGTGGAAAAAGATGCAAAATCTCCCGTTGATACTGATATTTCGACAGCCGATTCACCCGTTCGCGTGCTAATTATTCATACCGAAGAAGACTGGGCGATCGCATCAGAATGTCTCCAAATTGTACAGGAAAACTGAGATCTTTCATTAATCAGTAGTCAGTGTCGATCAAGACCTAAAGTCTGATTCGGGCTACCCTTGAAGATGCAATTCTGTTTCGGTTTCAGCATCCACATACAAGGGCAGGGTCGTTTCGTTGCCCTAAAACTTGATTTGTGGGGAGGTGGGGAAGCTCGGGAAGCTCGGGAAGCTCGGGAAGATTTTTATTAACAAAAAGCTATTTTTGAAAGGAAAAAAACCTTCTGGC
>JBCBCI010000203.1:0-4293 GCA_038530755.1 Cyanobacteria bacterium J06592_8
ATCTTCTCGAAATTGTCAGTGAATCATTAATTTATCTATAGCTCAAAATAGGTTTTGTCGTGCTGAAGCACAACTACAAACTCTGACAGTTATAGAACGAATTACCCAAAGATAATATTAAGATTTACATCTCAGACGAAAACGCTAGATCTCGATGGTTGTCAGAAATACTCTTTTCTGCTAAAACTTATGAAAAACTGTTCATGTATTCAAATTTAGGAGAAATCGTCAATGAACGCTAAGTCCGGGTCTTCATGCTGTGCCTGTACTCATGATCGCGAACAGGACAGTAGTAATTCTACCGCATTTGACCTCAAACAAGAAATAATTCCCATTCTTATCGTTGTTCTTCTGTTCGGAATTGGACTAATTTTTCAAGAGCAACTTCAGAATACACCTTATTCCATTGGTGAATATTTGGTTTTCATTCCTGCTTATTTAATTAGTGGTTGGACGGTACTCAGTAGTGCGGGACGAAATATTTTCAAAGGTCGAATCTTTGATGAAAATTTCTTGATGACTATTGCAACATTGGGAGCGATCGCAATTCAGGAACTTCCTGAAGCCGTTGGAGTGATGCTCTTTTATCAAATTGGAGAATTATTTCAGGATTTAGCGGTAAGTCGTTCTCGTCGTTCGATCAAATCTCTATTAGAAATTCGTCCAGATACAGCTAATCTAAAAGTTAGCGATCGCATTAAAAAAGTCAATCCAGAAACAGTCAATATTGGCGATCTGATTCTCGTTAAACCCGGTGAAAAAATTCCCTTAGATGGTGAAATATTAGAAGGAACGTCTCAAGTTGACACCTCGGCTTTAACCGGAGAATCTGTTCCTCGAACGGTGAGAGTAGGAGAGACTGTATTAGCGGGAATGATGAATAAAACCGGAGTTTTAACCTTGCGAGTCAGCAAAAAGTTTAGTGATTCTTCTGTGGCTAAGATTCTAGATTTAGTCGAAAGTGCTAGCAGCAAAAAAGCAAAAACTGAAAAATTTATTACTCGATTCGCTCAATATTATACACCAATTGTCGTTGCTCTTTCTCTTGCTGTTGCACTTTTACCGCCTCTATTTATTCCCGGTGCTACAGCCGAACAATGGATTTATCGAGCTTTAATTTTATTAGTGATTTCTTGTCCCTGTGGATTGGTTATTAGTATTCCGCTTGGCTACTTTGGCGGGATTGGTGGTGCAGCAAAAAAAGGGATTTTAGTCAAAGGAGCGACTTTTTTAGATGTATTAACGGCGGTGAGAACTGTTGTTTTTGATAAAACCGGAACTCTAACTCAAGGAGTATTTAAGGTCAGTGAAGTTGTTCCTAAAAATGGTCTAAGTCAACCCGAACTCCTGAACTTAGCGGCTCAAGTGGAATCTCATTCTAATCATCCGGTTGCTCAGTCTATTCGAGAGGCTGTCGGGGATAGTAATGGGAAAAAAACGATTAGTAACTATGAAGAAATTGCTGGCTATGGAATCCGAGCTACGGTCAACAAACAAGTGGTTTTAGCAGGAAATGATCGCCTTTTACATCGAGAAAATATTGCTCACGATACGTGTGATGTTAACGGAACAGTGGTTCATTTAGCCATTGATAAGCAATATGTCGGCTATCTAAGCGTTGCTGACGAACTCAAAGAAGATGCGACTCAAGCTATTGAAAACCTGAGAAAAATAGGCATCGAACAGATTGTCATGCTCACAGGTGATCGGGAAAGCGTTGCTCAGTCTGTTGCTCAAAAATTAGGGCTAGATCGTTATTTTGCGGAACTTCTACCCGAAGATAAAGTCTCAGTATTTGAGAACATTCTTCACAATATGGGAGACAAAAATAAAGTGGCTTTTGTCGGCGATGGAATTAACGATGCTCCAGTGCTAGCTAGAGCGGATGTTGGTATTGCAATGGGTGGATTAGGTTCAGATGCAGCCATAGAAACGGCAGATATTGTGATTATGACGGATGCACCTTCTAAGGTGGCTGAAGCGGTCAAAATTGCTCGAAAAACCCATCGAATTGTTTGGCAAAATATTCTGTTTGCAATGGGAGTGAAAGGTTTATTTATTCTCTTGGGTATCATTGGAATTGCCACGTTATGGGAAGCTGTTTTCGCTGATGTTGGCGTGGCGTTATTAGCGATTTTAAATGCTAGCCGAGTTTTAAGAAGTTAAACTAAAATCGGCGTTCTAGTCTTTTGCTCTTGGCTCTGATGGTTAATAATGCTATGATTATTTTGCTGTCAGAGTCCTAGTTAACTTTAGATTTATTGAACGAGAATCTATGAGGATTGAGTTGAATATTAAAAATTTTAAAATCAAAAACTTTAAAATCAAGAAAACGCGAAGTATTGCTCGATTTTTAAGCATTTTTTTGAGTGTGGTTTTTGTTCTATTCCTAGTCCAACCCGCCTTAACGAACCCAATATCAAGGGTAGAAATTCGAGGAGTCTGGATTACAAATATTGATAGTGAGGTTTTGTTTTCTCGACGAGGCGTTAGAGAGGCTTTAAATCGATTAAAAAAACTCAATTTTAACACGATCTATCCAACCGTTTGGCAAGGCGGTTATACGCTTTATCCGAGTTCAGTGGCTCAAGAATATTTCGGACAGTCTCTCGATCCGACTCCAGGCTTACAAGGGCGAGATGTTTTGAAGGAATTAGTGAGAAGAGGACATCAAAAACGGCTAACGGTTATTCCTTGGTTTGAGTTTGGATTTATGGCGCCCGCAGATTCAGATTTGGCTAAACAACATCCTGACTGGCTAACTCGCCGCTTAGATGGAACTTTTATCAAAAAACAGGGTAATGATGAGCGAGTTTGGCTGAATCCTTTTCATCCAGAAGTTCAACAATTTATCCTTGATTTGATTGCAGAAATTGTCAGAAATTATGATGTAGATGGGATTCAATTTGACGATCATTTTAGTCTGCCTTCTGATTTTGGCTATGATGAATATACGGTAAGTCTTTATCAAGCTGAACATCAAGGAAAACTCCCTTCTGAAGACTTTTATGAAACTTATTGGGTCCGGTGGCGAGCGGATAAGTTAAATCAATTTGTAGAGCGGGTTTTTGAAACGGTAAAAGCAATCGATCAAGAGTGTATTGTTTCGCTCTCTCCTAATCCGCTTCATTTTGCCTTACCTGCTCATTTACAGGATTGGTTTACCTGGGAAAGAAAAGGCTGGATTGAAGAAATTGTCTTACAGGTTTATCGCCCAGATTTAGAACGTTTTATCACCGAGTTAGAACGAACCGAAGTTGAGTTAGGGAAAAATCATATTCCCTTTGCAGTTGGGATTTTAAGTGGTTTAAAAAATCGTCCAACTCCGATGAGTACCATCGAACAGCAGGTTGAAAAAGCGCGTGAATATGATTTAGCTGGCGTTTCGTTTTTCTTCTATGAAAGTTTATGGCAATGGGCTGAAGAATCTTCCCAAGAACGTCAAAATAGACTGAAACAATTGTTTCCGATTCCGGTACAGCGTCCTTCTGTTTACGGAGATAACGGTTACTCATGATAGTCTCTCCTCAGAATTGACACATCTTTAACTTTTTAACAGAAACAGCGATCGCATCTTCTGCTACCTTATAGATTATGTAGAGTCTATATTTTGATTATGTCACTAGAGTTGAAAGTTCCCAGCATGGTTTGTGACGGTTGTGTGGAAACTGTCACTAAAGCGATCATTGGTTTAGATTCTGATGCGAATGTTGAGATTGACTTGTCTACAAAAACGGTCAAGGTAGACGGAAAGCCTTCTGAGGATTCTGTGAAAGAAGCAATTGCGGCGGCGGGTCATACGGTAGAAGGCTAGTCTAGCAAGATTAAAGATGACACCATCAACTCAGCGACTTCCGCTTCCTTCTCATTTTGATCCAAAAAAGGTTGGGGAAGTTTGGCGCGTTCCTTATCAACAGAGGGCGACGGAAGCTCAAACCTGGACAATGCAACATAATATTCAACCCGCAGCGACAGATGAACTGCGAGTTTGTTTACTCTTACATTGATGTTCAAAATACCTTTTGTATTCCAGAGTTTGAGCTATTTGTTGGTGGGCGTTCGGGTCAAGCCGCAGTGGAAGATAATGTCAAACTTTGTGAGTTTATTTATCACAATTTAGGACGGATTAGCCAGATTACGGCGACTCTTGATACTCACACCGCCATGCAGATTTTTCACCCGATTTTTTGGGTCAATCGCAAAGGAGAACATCCTGGGGGTTTGGAAAGAATACGTGCAAAATCAGCCACGACGTAAAGTTTTGTAAAGAGCCATGTATATACAGTCCTCAAC
>JBCBCI010000204.1:0-4224 GCA_038530755.1 Cyanobacteria bacterium J06592_8
ATTTAGCGGGCGTGGACCAGATCAAAAAAATCGCGCATTCAGACTTCAATTCAGCAACGCTAACATTTTAATATCCAGTCTTAGATCCTACCAAGTAATATTGCAAGCAAAATAAAAATTGTTTCAAGTCCGGCGAGAGGCTTTAAACCTTAATTTTTCAATGATTAATTCTGTATATCTAGATAACATACTCAGCATAAATCAAACCCCGACCGTGAAACATCTCCCCATCTAGCAAAAGCTTCACCTCCACATTCCCGCTGACTTCCTCAATAAAACTATATTGACGCGAACGGTTATCGGGCACAACTAACTCCATCGCACTATCAAAATTCACCGAAACAGACAAACTATCGCGTTCGTCTGCTGCCTCCACTTGCAAACTTTCTGGCATGGGCAAACTACGATGGGAAAACACACTAGCCATAATTCCTGGCAGTCGCATCGGCAATACAGAATTCTCTGACCATTCCCAGTTGATCGCCAGAGTAGGCCCTAAAAAAATCTTCCGCAACTGATTCCCCAAATAAACGAATATATAAGATAACCCCCATTGAGAATGATCTTTATTAGTACGTCGGTCTAAAACCAGAGTCAAAGTTCTGCCATCGGCACAAGTGGCAAAAGCGACAAACCACTCCCAACCAATATCCTCTCCCCAACGAAACCTACCAAAATTACGGTCATGGTAGCAAAACCAATCTTGATGGATGGGAAATTTTGTGTCCCCGACAAACAACTCCCCCGCCACTCGCAAACCCGGTACTAAACCCCAACCAATAAAACCACTACCGAAAGGAGAATCTTCTGTGATCAAAAGTGGAGTTGCCTCTGCCTCAGCTACAAAGGCGATCGCCAACCCAGATCCTTCATCTTGCACCTCTACGAGTGACTGTCTGCCATCTATTTCTAAAGAAACATTCTGACCCTGCAACCACAAGGGTTCACGACTCACCATCCCCCCTTCCCATCTCTGGGGGTAAGCAGTACCGAATGTTGCCAAAGGATTCTCCAGAGGAAGTTCAGCACTGAGAAGTTCCCTCGGTATAGTGGCAATAAAACTCAATTGCAGTTCGCCCCTGGTCAGTCTACCGCTGAGGGTCAAATTCACCAACACTCGCACCCCGCTTTTGGGTTCCATTAAAATGAAATGATACCAATCCTTCCAATCGACTGGGGAAGGCTGATCGTCGGTGGGAATGCGTAACTGTTCTATATTCGCTAAGGTTAATTCATCCATAATCCAACACTGAACCTACTTATCGCCCAATAGATTTAGATTCCCCAATTACATCTTCAACAGAAGTTGGGGGTGTGGAGGGACGAGTTACTGGTTCTGGTGCTAAATTAGCGATCGCTTCTAAGATAGCTGCTATCCTGGGCGAGATAACTGCCAACCCCAAAATAATCGCCTCAAACCAGCGATCGCCATTCATCCCTAGTTCCGCACTCAAAGCTTCCCTAGCAGAATTATTAGGAACCGAGATTTGGATATTACTGTTATCTGGTAGCAAACTCCACAACCACCATTCCCAAAACACTAACATTCCTCCCATTCCTGTTGCAGCACCGATAGAGTTAGCAAAAGCTGTAGCAGTAGACTGACTGATCTGCAACCAGCGAGGCACTTTTGCTGATGCTAAAGCTACTACACCATTTTTAAAGAAGCGAGTCCGACTCAAGCGATCACTGAACTGCTTTCCCGTTTCACTCCCTGCATACTCGTTTCCTATTTGGGCGAGAACTACCAACAGTTCCAGCACCAACCACCGCGCTGGCAAGAAATTTAATCCAGGCAGCGTCGTTGCCAAAGTATAACCGGCTGCCGCTGCTTTAGCATCACCAATGGGGGTGGGGGTCGCCAATTCAGCAATTGCTGCCAAAGTCTTACCAATACGAGGCGACAACACTGACAAACCCAAGAGAAGATTACCAAACCAGCGATCAGCATTCATCCCCAGTTGATCAACCACTGCTTCTGCCAAAAATGGAGGCACAAAAATTTGCTGTCCCACCTCCTCTGCTTCCACATCAGTTCCCACCAAACTCAATAACCATCGTTCCCAAATATAAAGTAATCGTTGAGTTCCCGGTGTCTGACTGCTACCTCCTAGAATAGTATTAGCGATCGTCAAACTTTCAGATATCCAACTCGGGAGTTGAGCGGAGGAAAGAGCGATCGTTCCATTTTTATAAAAAACAGTCTGTTTAAGTTGTTCTAGTAACTTACTACCGGGTAAAGTTTGAGCATATTCTTCTCCGGTCTGAACAATAACAATTAAAAGTTCTGCCACCAACCAACGACTAGGAATTTTATCCAGGTCAATAACCCCTGATATTAGGCCAAAAATACCCGCCGTGGTTGCATTAAAAGTATGGGAAAAGCCCGAATTAGCTTCTTCAGAATCAGGAAAGGTAACAGTAAAGGGAAGCTCTACAACTTGAGACTCCGGTTGCATAATGGGAATAATTTCAACATCAATAGGAATAGCCTCTTCTTGGCTGCCCGGAAATCGTAACCAAGTTTTTAACCTTTGCCCAGGCAACACATCATCAGGAATGGAAATTGTTATCGTCTGACTTCCATTATTGCCAGAAAATAGATAAATATAAGGCGGATCGAGAGTTTGGCGTGCTGTAAGAACTAAGTCTCCATCCACTACCCAATCATCTAAAGTCGGACGTAATAGTATAGCTTCCTTCATCCAGCTTTGAAAAGACATTTGCAGCACCAGAGTTGAACCCGGTTGCAGTTGGAATTGAAGTTGCGGAAGTTGCAATGCGTTCATATTGGCTTAAATTTTGTGAATCTTACAAATTTCGATAAATTACATAATTAATCAATTGTTTCAGAAAGCGACGATCTTGCAGAGACGAACCCCAATTTTCTCCGGGTTGCAAAGGAGATTCTGGCTTGAGAAAATCCATAGACTCAAAAATATTGTCAGCTTGGTTAGCCAGGGTTCGAGCTAAATACCAACCATGGTCAATACTACCGCAACGCTTCATTTCTTCTAGAATAAATCCAATTTGTTCTGGTGTTTTCTGTTCTCGTGGCAATGCCAAAATTCCTAAAATCCGATCCGCAGCATTACTGTTAGCAATAACATGATTCAACATAATTGTGCGCTTACCTTCATAAATATCTCCCCCTATTTCTTTACCATAGGTCTTTAGCTCTCCCAATAGATTAAGCAGATCGTCTTGAATCTGAAAAGCAATTCCCAGAATCATCCCAAACCGAGTTATATCAGCCAGAGGTTTAACTAAATCGCTCAGATTCACCGTCGGGTGCCCAATAATTAAACCGATCCGCAAGGGAGTCATAAAGGTGTACCAACAAGTTTTCTTAACACACATCGTAAAATAATCTTGGTCTGTCAGATGACCCGTATTATTAGCAACCCAATCCAACTCCATTGCTTGCCCTTCCACAGATTGCTGTGCCATAAATTCTATTTCATGCAAGACGTTGAGGGTTTTTTGTATCCCGATCAGTGATAGGTTTTCCAACAGCAATCCCACTGCTAAAACATTAGTAGCATCCCCAACATTAATTGCCCGAGCCACCCCAATAGTATGATGGAGAGTTTCCTTACCCCGCCGAGACTCAGAACCATCTTCTATATCGTCGTGTATTAAAAAAGCATTATGATATAGCTCTAGGGCTGCCGCTGTTGTCAACACTTTATCTCCCATTCCTCCCATAGCCCTCGCTGCACTAATACACATTGTAGGCCGCAACATTTTCCCCTTACGAAAAGGATAATCTTTTAGCATTTCGTATAACTCAGCATAGCCTCCAGATATATCCCGCTTAAAGTCAATAAACTGCATAATTCTGCCAGTAATTGCTTTTCGAGACTGTTGCAATGTCTCATTAATAATAGTCTTATCAAATTGGGGTTTCTCTACATCTGGAGGAGTTGCAATACTATCTGCCTCATCTGGCAGTTGTATGTTACCTCCGTTGGGCAATGGTATAGTAGTTACTGTACCTAGAGATCCACCATTGCTATCATCTTGTTTGGGAGGGTAAACTTGAGGTGGCTCAACATTGACTTCTGGAGCAGTTTTTACCATGACCAAATGACCATTACTACCACTACCTTGATGGCTATTGTTACCAGTATCGTGGCCATTAACAGTAGATTGAGGCTCATTAGCTACTAGAGCAGTCTTGACTTCTGGCTGATATAACTCGGTTTGGGATGATTCTGGGAA
>JBCBCI010000205.1:0-4201 GCA_038530755.1 Cyanobacteria bacterium J06592_8
GTTTAGTGTTTAGAGGATTAGGAGTTTAATACACTTCGGTCTGTGGTGAACTGCTTAACACCCTAAAGTTCTCAAGCTTGAACAAACAAAAAAAGCCGTGAATACTATTCACAGCTTTTTATTGTTCCTTTATTTGAGTCAGTTGACCCTTTTCTTTGGGTCTACCTCTTTACTTGTAAAAAGGGTTGGCGGCGACCTACTCTCCCATCAGTGATAGTACCATCGGCGCTAAGGAGCTTAACTTCTCTGTTCGGAATGGTAAGAGGTGGTACCTCCTCGCTATAACCACCAACAATTCTTTATCTACCTTTCCAGTATTTCTATTTCCCTTCCTGGCAGACTTTATTGTTTCTTTGTTTCAAGTTCTTTTATTGACAAGCGGTAAGAAAAGAGTGCTCAACGAGCTTTAGAGCGTTTTAAAATGTATATCGACTATATATGCAGATTCCGAAAGCTTTCGGGTAATTAGTATGACTCGGCTCCATACATCACTGCACTTCCACCTGTCACCTATCAACGTAGTCATCTTCTACGACCCTCTAGGAATACTCATCTTGGAGTTGGCTTCGCGCTTAGATGCTTTCAGCGCTTATCCGTTCCGTACATAGCTACCCAGCAATGCACCTGGCGGCACAACTGGTACACTAGAGGTACGTCCAACCCGGTCCTCTCGTACTAGAGTCAGCTCTCCTCAATATTCCAACGCCCACAACAGATAGAGACCGAACTGTCTTGCGACGTTCTGAACCCAGCTCGCGTGCCACTTTAATGGGCGAACAGCCCAACCCTTGGGACCTTCTCCAGCCCCAGGATGTGACGAGCCGACATCGAGGTGCCAAACCTCCCCGTCGATGTGAGCTCTTGGGGGAGATCAGCCTGTTATCCCCGGAGTACCTTTTATCCTTTGAGCGATGGCCCTTCCATGCGGAACCACCGGATCACTTGAGCCTGCTTTCGCACCTGTTCGAGGCGTCCCTCTCTCAGTCAAGCACCCTTATACTCATACGCTCTTCGCATGATTACCAACCATGCTGAGGGTACCTTTGCGAGCCTCCGTTACTTTTTAGGAGGCGACCACCCCAGTCAAACTACCCACCACACGCTGTCCTCTTTGAGTTAGAACCTAAATATAAGAAGGGTGGTATTTCAAGGACGGCTCCACCACCACTGGCGTGGCAGCTTCATAGCCTCCCACCTATCCTACACATCTTATATTCAAGCACAACGTGAAGCTGTAGTAAAGGTTCACGGGGTCTTTTCGTCCCGTTGCGGGTAATCGGCATCTTCACCGATACTTCAATTTCACCGAGCTCGTGGTTGAGACAGTGCCCAGATCGTTACACCATTCGTGCAGGTCGGAACTTACCCGACAAGGAATTTCGCTACCTTAGGACCGTTATAGTTACGGCCGCCGTTTACCGGGGCTTCAGTTAAGAGCTTCGCTTGCGCTAACCCCCTTCCTTAACCTTCCGGCACCGGGCAGGTGTCAGACCCTATACTTCATCTTTCGATTTTGCAGAGTCTTGTGTTTTTGGTAAACAGTCGCCTGGGCCTAGTCACTGCGGCTCTTGCGAGCGTCTCTTCTCCCGAAGTTACGAGACCATTTTGCCTAGTTCCTTAACCACGAATCACTCGAGCGCCTTAGGATACTCTCCTCGACCACCTGTGTCGGTTTACGGTACGGGCTGTTATACTCGCTTTTCTTGGAAGCCAACTCATGATTTCGCTTCTCCCGTAGGATAGGCTCAACGTACTTTTCCGTCACTACGTAACCACTACATGACTCCGTCACTTTTGTTGTATAACAGGTTCAGGAATATTAACCTGATTTCCATCGACTGCCCCTTTCGGGTACGCCTTAGGTCCCGACTAACCCTGTTCTGATTAGCATCGAACTAGGAATCCTTGGTCTTACGGCGAATGGGTATCTCACCCATTTTATCGTTACTCATGCCTACATTTGCTTTTCTAATCGCTCCAATAAGCCTCACAGCTTATCTTCAACGCAATCAGAATGCTCCCCTACCATTAATCCATAGCTTCGGTGATTTACTTGATGCCCGATTATTTTCCGCGCAGGAACGCTCGACTAGTGAGCTGTTACGCACTCTTTAAATGAATGGCTGCTTCCAAGCCAACATCCTAGCTGTCATAGCATTCCCACCTCGTTCATTCAACTTAGTAAATACTTAGGGACCTTAGCTGATGGTCTGGGTTGTTTCCCTCTTGGCAATGGACCTTGGCACCCACTGCCTCACTGCTGGTGCAATGTCATGGCATTCGGAGTTCATCAGGGGTTGGTAGGCGGTGAAGCCCCCTAGCCCTATTGGTAGCTCTACCTCCATGACACTCTTCCCAACGCTGCACCTAAATGCATTTCGGGGAGTACGAGCTATCTCCAAGTTTGATTGGCCTTTCACCCCTACCCACAGGTCATCCCAAGACTTTTCAACGTCAACGGGTTCGGTCCTCCATGTGGAGACTATCCACACTTCAACCTGCCCATGGGTAGATCACATGGTTTCGCGTCTACCTCTGCTAGCTTACGCCCTATTCAGACTCGCTTTCGCTTCGCATCCGTTGCTGAACAACTTATACTCGCTAACAAAGAGTAACTCGTAGGCTCATTATGCAAAAGGCACGCCGTCGCTTGCGCTCCGACCGCTTGTAGACGTACGGTTTCAGGTTCTTTGCACTCCGCTTCTTGCGGTTCTTTTCACCTTTCCCTCACGGTACTGGTTCACTATCGGTCTCTCAGGAGTATTTAGCCTTGCCAGATGGTGCTGGCACTTTCGGACAGAATTTCTCCGGTTCCGCCTTACTCGTCTAACATTATAGTCATTTTTGCTTACAAGACTTTCACTTTCTTTGGTGTGACTTCCCAGACACTTCTGCTAATTCCTATAATGCTTTAGGGCTCGTCCGCGTTCGCTCGCCACTACTTGCGGAATCTCTGATTGATTTATTTTCCTACAGGTACTTAGATGTTTCAGTTCCCTGCGTTTGCGTGTCGCATAGCCTTCAACTATGCAGGTTTCCCCATTCGGACATTTGCGGATTAACGGTTGTTTGCACCTCCCCGCAACTTTTCGCAGCTTACCACGTCCTTCGTAGCCTCTGAGAGCCTAGGCATCCCCCGTACGCCCTTATTTGCTTTTCCGACTGACCTATCAGTCGATTTTTCCTCTAAAACGCTCTTGTTTTACTCGTTTTTTCTCTTCTCTTACCATCTTTGTCAATGAACTTTTCAAGTGGAGCTTTCTCCACTCTTTTGTACAAACTATAGGAATCGAACCTATACTCACAATCACCAGATCGTTTGTCTTCCTTTTACTTCGGCCAAGTTTCTTTTCTTTCCCACTCCTAAAAGAAGTGGAGGATATCGGAGTCGAACCGATGACCTCCTGCGTGCAAGGCAGGCGCTCTAGCCAGCTGAGCTAATCCCCCATCTTTGGTCTCCTCCGCTGCAAGCTTCAGCGACCACTGTAGTCTCGGGCGGACTTGAACCGCCGACCTCTACATTATCAGTGTAGCGCTCTAACCGGCTGAGCTACGAGACTTCCTCGTAACCTCTTCTTTTCTTCTCTCCCTCTATATCTTTTTTCCAGCTTTCACTGGACCTTGGTAAGGAAAAAGTAAACCCTAATTCTTCTAATCAACCTCCCCTCTAAACAACACCGTTTTTTGTTAAGATCTTTAATCTCTTAAAAGGAGGTATTCCAGCCGCACCTTCCGGTACGGCTACCTTGTTACGACTTAACCCCAGTCACCGGTTTTACCTTAGGTAGCTCCTTTATGGCCACCACCTTCAGGCACCCCCAGCTCCCATGGTTTGACGGGCGGTGTGTACAAGGTCCGGGAACGTATTCACCGCGCCATGGCTGATGCGCGATTACTAGCGATTCCACCTTCATGAAGTCGAGTTTCAGACTTCAATCCGAACTGAGATCGGTTTTCTGGGATTGGCTCCACTTCACAGCTTCGCTGCCCTCTGTACCGACCATTGTAGCACGTGTGTAGCCCTGGGCATAAAGGCCATGATGATTTGACGTCATCCCCACCTTCCTCGCGGCTTACGCCGGCAGTCTTCTCAGAGTCCCCACCTTAATGCTGGCAACTGAGAATAGGGGTTGCGCTCGTTGCGGGACTTAACCCAACACCTCACGGCACGAGCTGACGACAACCATGCAGCACCTTGACT
>JBCBCI010000206.1:0-4158 GCA_038530755.1 Cyanobacteria bacterium J06592_8
TCATTTGCTTTCAGGAGGACATCAGAAAACTCCAGAAGTCATGGCTTAATGTTATTAGATAGAGTTATATTAACTTGGCTTGATACACACCCAGCTTTTGTACTCTCAAGTATACATTAGTAGCATCTAATTTGAAAGGCAAGCTTAATACTTCAAAATTTACATTTGTATAGAATACAGTTAAGTTTGCTGTTTTTTTTACCACTACTTTGAACATATTAAGTGTTTAAATTAAAGTTGACAATTTATCATAAATTCCATTTTTTATCTACATCTATATTGTACTCAGTCTTGAGTCGAATCAAGTCAGGTTGTAGACGTTTGATAATTTTTATTTTGTCTGCTTCTGAAAGCTGAACTTTGTAGGATTTTTTACGAGATAAGGGCTTGTACAATTTTTGACGAATTTCAGGAGAAATAAGTTTTCCGGCGGATTTAATAATAGGAATTTCATAAATTTGTCGCAAAGCTGGATGTAGATTTAGAGTTTTCTGACTATTCATTACTAAGTCTAATTTTTGGAATTGATAGTTAGAATCAATTTCTAGAAATTGACAAATTTTTCTTAACTCTATTTCAGGATTTCGTTTTAAGTCTTCTAAGAGTAGTAAATGGATGAGATCGCGCCCAAATAGTCTAACGTAGATATCTAATTGTCTAGCATATTCAGAGAAAACCAAATGTTCTTCCATGACTTCTGGAGTTTTCTGATGTCCTCCTGAAAGCAAATGAACAATATGAGATTCAATCCGGGCAAAAGGATGACGCATCATATATATAAACCGAAAGTTTGCATCCTCAACTCCTGCAATTCTTTCTGCAACATTTAGGTACTTCGGGTGCATGGTATAGGTTGTAGAAGCCTCCATTGCAATCGTATGTTCAGGTTGCCAATTCCAAAGAGATTTGTATTGACTCATCCCTTTCTTGAAATTGCGTTCATAGGAAAAAAAATGAGGTTCTTTATCTTTAGCAGGTGCAATTTGAGGATGTTCAGCTAGATAATGAAATAGACTGGTCGTTCCACATTTCATTGCACCGATAATCAAAACGAAGTTGTTATTCATCTCTCTTTAGTTGTTATACAATCAATCGATATAAACTATTTTTTGAATTTATTCAGTTTGAATCAAGGGCAAAACTGTCTTCTGTATAAACTTGCAGTGCTACATCTTTCACGATCTCGAAAATAGATTGACGTTCCTCTAGAGATAGAGAGTCCCGACGCATTTTAAAGATCTCTGCACTATTTCTATTAAAGTCTTGAACTCTTCCTATTTTTGCCTCGGCTGAACGATTTCCTTGAGTTTGCTTAATAATTTTGTTCTTAGTGGACTTTGACCAGGGTAAATCGAGGTATTCATAGAGTTCCTTGAAAACAGAAATAGGATCTTGACTCAGTTGTTCGTGAGTAATCACTTTCCAGTCTGGATATTGACTAGCTTGTTTTAATAATACCTTATAGATAACTCGCCAAAATGCGGCAGCAGCGAGGATGGGATCAGACCATTCTTTTGTTAAAAAATCAGCTTCGTCAGCAAAGTAGTCTTCAATCAGATGAGGTTGATCGTTTAACTTGGTAGGACTCGGTTGAAAACCTACTCGCTTAATGCTAGCAATAAAAGAAGCTGGATGCTTGACAATAATCACAGGCTTAACCTTAAACTGAATGTAGAGGTATTCACACAATAAGCTCCCAATGGGATCTTTGATAATTGCGACTTGATGAAAAGGATTTATTTTAGCCCACCGCAAATAATACGGCCCTCGACTGCCTATCGCTTGCTTAATTATTTTTCGATGCCAAGAATCATTTTGAGGAATATTATTTTTTAAGGTAAAATCATAGCTAAAAATTTTTTGAGTAATTTGATGATACTGCTGCATTTCTTCTGTATCTAAGCTCGGTCTAATATAGCGATACCATTGAGTAATTTCAGGTAAACCACACTGCGGATTAAACGGTTCGTGAATATAATCTACTTCTAAAGGTAAGCTTAGATTCATCCCCACAAATGTTGTACCACTGCGGGGAACTCCAGTCACGAATATCCAATTTTTGATTTGATTTTCTGGAAGTTTAAACATTGAGTTTCTTTTGATAAATCAACAAAGTAGGGCAGTTCATTTTTAAATAAAGTATATATAATAACTCTACTCTTCAATCAATAACTGCACAATCAGTGGATGGTCAGGTACGTTCAAGTCTAATGTGTTGACCTGAAAAAAACTTTCTCTTTGAACCTCCGAATATAAGGGAAGATAAGTCAAGGCTTGCTCAATTTCTTGTTCAAAAGCTACTTGAATCTTTTGACTTGGAACATTAATATCTTTATTTTTTTGCAAGTCAAAGCTGTTCACTTCTTGCCACAGCACTAAATCATAAATTCCCTTACCTCCATGTAAGAGTGTATGATGTATATTTTTCAGATCTCCAATTAAGCGATATTTCAAAGGAGCAGGTACAACAGAATCAGAATTATCCTGCTCCTGGTTTCTTAAAACTCTAATTAAATTTCTAACTGCCATAAAGTCTGACTTAGGCTGACCATCGACCCTCAGTAATCCATAATTAAGATTAGGCTTATCCTTTTTATTATTAGGCTTTAAATCTATCAGTTCATAGCTATAGGCTCGTTTGATTCTACGATTGAAATATTCAAAAAATAAACGCATCATATATTTGGCAGATGCTAGCTCTGACACCCCGAGTTGATGACCATTAGGAGGCTTATTTAGTGCGTTATGATAACCACACTCAGAAGCTATAATTAGCCTACGATTACAGACTATTCTAGCTGATTGTATCCATTTTTTATCTAATTTTTGACTAGGTTTTTTTCCCCCTGCATAGCTGTGCATATTTCCTACATCACAAGCAACTCTACCCAATTGAGATGCTCTTTGAGGACGAGCTAATGATGGACTCAACACGTCTAAATGAGCTGTAGCACTATCTGCTTTGATTTGCGCGTATAGTTCCTCCTGAAATAGACGTACTCCCTCTGGAAAATGAAATCCTTTGTATTGTAGCTCAGGATTTATGTCCCATTCATTCGGACCTTCTACTGCTTCTATTGAACCTTCAAGCTCTTTAGCCATTTGAATAGCTTGTGAAGGATTAGAGATTCGGCGAGGGTCCATAACAATTGTGGATTTAATACCGATTTCTCCTAAGTCTCTAAACTTATCCAATGTCTTTTCATCTTTGGGATTTACACCACCTCTAATATGATGAACTCCTAACTCTATTAATCGGGGCTTAACAATTTCTTCGTATTGACGATAAGCAGTATCTCCGTAATTCAAGTGAACGGCAACTCCGATAGAGTCAATGAAAGATTCTACACTTTTAACTTGTTCTGTCAGTGTTTGAGCTGACCATTGGGTTAAAGTGCTTGCCCCTACTATAAATGCTATACATAAAACAATTAAAGTCCTATGTTTATATTTCCATCTAAAAATTAAAAATTTATTGTTCATTGTAAACTTTGAATCTACAGTATTTATAATTTATTATGATATGAGTGATACTTATGACCTGCCATTCCTATTCCTAAAAAACCCCAGAAAATCATACCAATTGAAGCTTCCATAATTGGGTTGAATCCAATTTGTGCAAAAACACCAAACGCAATAGAAAAGGCGGCACTAATAAAAGCGTCAAAACGTTTTTGAAAGCTCTGAAATACCGTCATCAAAAGCAGAAGCACTCCTCCTAAATAGGGAAGGGTTCCAAACCATCCCAAAGAAAATAGTATTTTCATTATACCACTATCATTTCCCAGAGCATTTTCTTTCGTTCCCATTCCCTTGCCTAGAAATTGGGATAGTGCCTCATCAAGAGACTCACTATAACCTTCTGATCTTTCTTCTAGGCTTCGATCATTTTCAATACTCGAAAATGATTCTAAACGAGAACTAATTGTCGTAGAAAAGGGTTCTATAGAAGCTAAAGGAATAATCAGTAAAGTTGCAATCAAAAGACTGACAGTAATCCGCATTTGAATATTGGCTTTGAGTGAAGGTATAAAAGCTATCATTCCGAGAAGCCAACCCAACCAAGCTGCCCTTGCTCTTGAAAGTAAAAACGTTAGAAATCCAACACTAGCAATGGGGTAGGGGAGAATTCCATCCACAGTTAGTAATAAAATTAAG
>JBCBCI010000207.1:0-4114 GCA_038530755.1 Cyanobacteria bacterium J06592_8
ATCACTGCCCGAACCACCTAACACGGTGTCTGTGCCATCTCCAGCAATCAAAACATCATTGTCGAGATTACCCTCAATATAATCATCTCCATCACCACCAGCAATATAATCATCCCCACTTTTCCCGTAGAGATATTCTTCTTGAGCTTCTATGGTTACTACTTTGTCATCGTCATCACCCGCTAAGCTTCTCCATTTACCATCATGATCCAAATGATCGTTCCAGTAATAGGCTGCTCTATCAGTGCTTCCTATAATGGTATCACCTCCATCTGTACCATTGACTTCTTCCTTATATTTATATTTGTAATAAGAATGTGAGAAAAGAACGGATTCAAGTTCCCAATAATCGAAATCGTTATTGAACTGATTGGTTTCCATGTCATAAGGATCTGTATCCTTAAAAAGCTGTACACGTCTAACCGTCCCATCCTCAGGCGCATTAAGGTTCTCAGTATTCCATACCCATTCATTACTCATTGTTTTTAGTTCCTTTTTAATTAATTTAATTTCAGTTGCCACAGGTTGTTTTTTTCCTGTTGATACCACTATCACTCGAATCTCTGGCAGAAACAATCCCTAAAAGTTCAGTAAAAATTCAGTTTTGTTCAGGTATAAATTGTATTTTAAAAATAAACATGACAATATCAAGATGATTATAAATCACCTTGAATAGACGTAAAAATACTTACCATTGATTTTATGGCTTTCTTTTAATATTTAGTTTTTCTGGATATTACTTATTCAGAAATATCACTTCTCTCCTCAACCTTTAGAATTAGATTGCTCAAGAGTTGGGTTTTGTTGAACATCAAGTTCAACTTTTTTGAACCTTATATATTCATCAAACTCGATTGCATACTGACTTACCGCCTAAGAAAATCTGACTTGTGACTGACTTGTAACGGGCCTTGAGTGGGTCAATCTGACTGACCACCTGAGAAAATCTGACTTGTGACTGACTTGTAACAGGCCTTGAGTGGGTCAATGGTAGGATATTGTACATAGTAGTGACAAAATGAGCCATGCCCAGGTCGCTTAAAATTCGTCAAGGGTGTATTGAAAAAGTCAAGCTAGCAGTCAGACGTAACGGCTTTCCCAGTCAGCGAGCTTTGGCAGAAGATGTCGGCCTGGCTTTAGCCACAGTCAGCAACTTCCTCACAGGTAAACCTGTTGACGTTACAACTTTTGAAGAACTTTGCAATAGATTGGCGCTCTCCTGGAGAGAAATCGCTGATTTGGATTTTGATGTGCCATCCCAGACAATCAACTTTAATCCTGAAACCCCTAAGTTGGTCGATGCACCAGCGGATAAGTCGCCTCCCTACCCCGACGGTCCAGTCCCCCTAGATTCTCATTTTTATATCGACCGTCCCCCCATTGAACAACTGAGCTGCGCTGAAATTCTTAAACCCGGAAGTGTTATTCGCATTCAAGCACCTCAGAAAATGGGAAAGAGTTCCCTACTGCTCAGAATTCTAGCTTTTGCTCAACAACAGAACTACAAAATAGTAAAAATAGACTTTCAGCAAGCAGATCAAGCTGTTTATGCTCACTTAAATAAATTCTTACGCTGGTTTTGTGCCAATATAGCTCGCCAGCTACAACTACAACCTCTCCTAGACGAATATTGGGATGAGGAAATGGGGAGTAAAGTCAGTTGCGGGATTTATTTTGAAGGGTATTTGTTAGAGCAAGTAGACACCCCCATCGTTTTGGTCTTAGACGAAACCCATTTAGTTTTTGAACATCCGGACATAGCTGAAGAATTTTTACCCCTGCTGCGATTTTGGCATGAACAAGCAAGGCAAAGTCTACCCTTTCAAAAACTGCGTTTAGTTGTAGTTCACTCTACAGAAGTGTATATATCTCTAGATGTTAATCAATCTCCATTTAATATCGGATTGCCGATTAAGCTCCCCGAATTGAATGTCAAACAAATTCAAGATTTAGTAACCAAACACGGACTCAACTGGACAGAAGGAGATCAAGTTAAACAGTTGATGGAAATGGTGGGAGGACATCCTTATTTAGTACGCATTGCTCTCTACCATTTGGCTCAAGAACAAATAACATTGGAAAAATTGTTACAACAAGCTTCGACTCAAGGCGGAATTTATGGGGGGATCTTGCGCCATCACTGGGAAATCATACAAAAACAACCAACACTATCAACAGCACTTAAACAGGTGGTAATGACGAGGGAGAGCGTCAAGTTAAACCCAATTATGAGTTATAAACTAGAAAGTATGGGACTTGTAAAATTAGATGGCGATTATGCTTACCTCTCCTGTCAAATGTATCGTCTTTATTTTGCCCATCTATATCAACAAGAAGAAAATATAGCGCTCCTATCTGATTTGTGAAATTCGAGCCTTGCTGTGATCGAGTTTCAGCCTATTCTCTGTGTACGAATGATTCAGGTTTGCTATAATGCAGCAATAAATACCAAGAATGAAAGCTTGCGGATTCTGTAATAGCTTTTTGTTAATAAAAATCTTCCCTAGCTCCCCACCTCCCCACAAATCAAGTTTTAGGGCTAGAACGAAACAGCCCTGGGAGGCGGGGGAGTTCACGGTTAACTCAGATCACTCATAAATGATGTATCAAATTGGTGGTAGCCTGCAAAATGATTCTCCCAGCTACGTTGAAAGACTTGCTGATATTCAACTATATGAAGCCTTAAAACAAGGAGAGTTTTGCTATGTGCTTAATTCTCGTCAAATGGGCAAATCTTCCCTATTAGTTAGAACTCGAGATAAATTGCAAAAGGAAGGTATAAAATGTACGACTATTGATCTCACCAATATTGGGAGTAAAAATATTACTCCTACACAGTGGTACAAAGGAGTCGTTGGCGAGTTATGGCGGGGTTTTCAACTTTTAGGCAAAGTTAATCTGAAAAAATGGTGGAATGAAGTTGAAGATATTTCTTTGCTGCAAAGATTGAGTCGTTTTATTGGTGATATTCTGCTCAAACAATTTCCCGAAAACCCGATTGTAATTTTTGTAGATGAAATTGATAGTATTCTCAGTCTAGATTTTTCTGTAGATGACTTTTTTGCTTTAATCAGATTCTGTTATAATCAACGAGCAATAGATCCAGAATATAAACGAATAACGTTTGGAATTTTTGGGGTAGCCACGCCATCAGATTTAATTAAAGATAAAACTAGAACTCCTTTTAATGTGGGTCGTGCGATCGAACTAGATGGTTTTCTCTTAGAGCAAGTTCAACCTTTAGCCGCCGGATTAAAACTCGGAGTCGGAAATAGTTTTGAAGTCATAAAACAGATATTATTTTGGACAAACGGGCAGCCATTTCTTAGCCAGAAGTTATGTAAATTAGTGGTTGAAGCCAGTCGAGATTCAGTTAGTGAAATTCTCATAATCCCCCCAGGGAATGAAGAATTTTGGGTAGAAAGTATAGTGAGAACAAAGATATTGCATAAGTGGGAAGCACAAGACGAACCCGAGCATTTAAGAACGATTAGAGACCGGATTCAACGAAATGAAAAACGGGCCGCAAAGTTATTGGGAATTTATCAGACTATTTTACAAGGTCAAGAAGTAGAAACAAATGACAGTCGAGAACAAATCGAACTAATTTTATCCGGTTTGGTGGTGAAAAAGAATGGTTTATTGAAGGTTAAAAATAAGATTTATGCGGAAATCTTTAACACAGAATGGGTAGAAAAACAATTAAATATTCTACGTCCTTATTCTCAGGTCTTAGAAGCTTGGATAGCATCCAACAAAACTGACCCCTCTCGTTTGTTGCGGGGACTGGCATTAAAAGATGCTCAAAGGTGGTCTCAGGGAAAAAGTTTAAGCGATATAGATTATGAATTTTTAGCCGCGTCGGTAGAATTTGACAAATCGGAAATACAAAAAGCATTAGAAGCTGAAAAAACTAAAGCAATTCAAGCACAACTCGTAGAGGAACAGAAAAGACTATTGCAAGAGCAAAAAACCGCTAAACTACAAAGGGTATTTCTGGGTGCGGTCAGTTTAGCCTTATTTGTCGTTTCTGGATTGAGTCTGATCACTTTTAGACAATATCAAATAGCAGAAAATAGTAAGATTCAAGCATTGAAGAGCGAAAGAGAAGCAA
>JBCBCI010000208.1:0-4077 GCA_038530755.1 Cyanobacteria bacterium J06592_8
CAAAATTTGTTTTTTTGCATTTTTGAGGGTGCCTAGTAGGTACTTTTTCATTCTAAAGCTTTTTTGTTCAATAAAATTTTTTGATAAAATGCATAGTTTTCATGCTACGCGCAGCGCGTCTCCGGGCGGTGCAATTCTGATAAGAATTTTCTAGTTATTATTATTATTATTATTATTATTAAAAAAATGAATACCTATTCATGTGGAAAAAGCCAAAGGCCATTTACTTATAAATAAGCTTCCACGGAATATGGTATCCATACGGAAAATGAAGAAGAAAAGTGAAGAGAGAAAGAAAGGTAAAATTTGCTTTAAAACTGGTAGTCAGAGTTAAAAATGACTAAAAGATAAATAAATAAATATATTTTAAAAAATCATGATAAAATTACAATTAATTTCTCCCATGATTATCCCGTAAAAACCTATTGCATTTCCTCTTGAACTTAGATGGATCCTCAACCATCACATCATCAGGAAGGCTATTCCAGAGTTTGCTGGTAAAAGGGATGAAGCATCTTTGGAACTGAGATGTGTTGCAGCGTGGGATAGTTACAGCATATTGGTGTTGCTGTTCTGCATAGCGAGTGGCACGAGGATTAAGAAGAGGGCCAGGGACTAATGACGAAGTTGGAAGCTCACTTTCAAAGTATAACTTATGGAACATCGAACAGCAGGAGACCTCTCTCCGGTGATCGAGGTCATAATTAGTACCATCCGGAAAGAGAAATCTCCCTCCACGAGCCACTTTATCAAGAAGATAAAGGTCTCTGGCAGCTGCCGACATCCAAACAGGGCTACAGTATTCCAACAGAGGGAGAACAAAAGATCTAAAACAAGTGTGATTGGTCATATTATTGTTAAAAATATAGGAAGCTTTACGAACTATGCCTAACTTCCGAGCAGCAACGCCAGACATGTTCATCAAATGCTGCTGGAATGAGAGGCGTGAATCAAAGGTAACACCCAGAATAGTCAGAGTATCAGACTCAACAAGTGCAGTGTTACCTATAAAAAGTTGGGGGTGGGGAGGATGGGCAGTGCGAGAACGACTTACAAGCATTGATTTCGTTTTACTGGAGTTCAACTTCATACCCCAACGACTGCACCAAGCACGAATTCTCTCCAGATCACGATTCAAACTTTGGGCTACTTCAATGCGGTGCTGAGGAGACCTTACTACAGCCTTCAGAGTATGGTCATCAGCATAGCCAATCAGGTCATTTTCCAAGCCGGTGTCCATGTCGCTTATATAGGCAAGGAATAGTAGGGGGCCCAACACACTACCCTGGGGAACTCCAGAACGAATAGGCTTTATTTCGCTAAAAACCCCATCAACTACAACTCTCTGCTTCCTATCAGAGAGAAAACACTGAAGAGCATCAAGAACCCATCCTCCAATGCCTAGACCTTTAAGTTTAAAAATAAGAGCCTTATGATTAACAAGATCAAAGGCTGAGCTAAAGTCAAGTTGGACGATTCTAGTCTCACAGCCATTATCCAAATCTTGTTGCAAGTGGCATGTCAGATCTAGAAGAGCGTCACAGGTACCAAGTCGTTTCCTATAGGCATAATGCCGGGAAGGTAATAATTTAGTCGACTCAAGGTATCTATACAAGGGCTTAAAAATTAGCTTTTCAGCAACTTTCGAGAGAACCGGAAGAATGGAAATGGGTCTGTAATCTGTGCCAATAGCAGATAAACCACATTTTGGGGTAGGCACAGTATTACAAAGCTTCCTAGCGTCTGGAAAGATGCCTTGTCGAAATAAAAATCTATAAAAACGACTTAATTTAGGAGCGAAACTTTTAGAGACTTTCTTAAATAAAAGAGGAAAGAAACCATCAGGGTCTTCCCCTCCCCAGGAATCCAGATTATCAAGGATATTCTTCACATCCTTAGAGCGAAATGCAAATTTGGTTAGCATTGGCTCTGGGTGGCAGGTATCAGGAAGTGGGATCTCTCTATCAGACTGCTTTGAATCAAAAACTTGATGAAGCAGTTCAGCCTTTTCTTTGGGAAGGGTAGTTAAAGTCCCATCAGGCTTAAGTAGAGGAGGGAGAGAAGAGATATTTGACCCAAAGAGAGATGATTTTAACTTGGTCCACCATAGATGGGGCTGATTAATTTCCTCAAGTCTCCTCTTTTGAGAATCATTATAGTTTCTTTCCGCATCACGATAAACTCCATTTGCTTCACGGCGAGCTTCAGTAAAATTGTTCCAATTTTCTCGGGAACGATTACGCCGCCATATATTATATTTGGTTTGCTTGTTATGATGGGCTCGTCGGCAATTTTCATCGAACCAGGGTTTGTCACTAGTTCTAATTTTAATAACTCTCTGAGGAATGTGCCTTTCAGAGATGGAGCGCATCATCTCATTCAACTTGGATACGGGACTTTGATCCTTGATAGCATCAGAGATGTTAAGAGCAGCATAATCCTGATCAATTGCTTCCCAGTTAGCCCTTGATTTCAACCAAATTCGTTTCTCAATAGTTGATCTGGGGATGCGCTGATTGACGGACACATTAATTGACAGGCTGCAGTGATCAGAGGAACCGACAAACTCGGAGACTTTTGCTTCTACGATTCCGGGGATATCTGTAAATACAAGATCTAATATATTGCCATCTTTGTGGGTAGGCTCATTTATGAGCTGCTCACAAGCCGACGAGACCGAAAAATCGAGAGCTGATCGACCATGCTGATCAGTGACATTAGAGTTCAGCCATTCTCTATGTTTGGCGTTACAATCACCACAGATAACAAATGAGGCTTTGCTATCCTGGGACTGGGCCATGGCGATTCTTTCTAAGATACAGTCATATATGGAGTCATCATGATTTGGATTCCTATACAAAGCAAATACATAGGTATTGTAAAATTTGCTGTAGACCTTAAAACAGAGGATTTCATGACACTTGCACTCTAAGGACTTTTGACGATAAAGTGGTTGCCCGGACCTAGAATAGACGGCCATACCTTGGGCATGCGGAATGCTGCGACGGTATACAAACTCAGGGCCATCAAATCCAGGAATAAGGAACTCTGATTTATCCTTATTACTTGTTACAAGTGTTTCGGTTAAAAACATGAGGTCATATCCTTGGGTGAGCGACTGCAGGTCAAGGAAATTTGTACGCAGCCCTCTAATATTTGAGTACAAAATCCTGCAATTAGATTTACGATAGTGAGATGCAGGCCCAGGGTTCAACTCAATGTCACCCGAAAGGATAATTAAAAGAGATAAATAAATTAAACAACAAGAGAAAAACTTAACAAAGAAATAACGAATAACTTCAACAACAAAGTAATAAATATAGAGGTAAAAGAGACAATAATCCATAAGAATATATTAAATTACCGGATACAAAAGTCCACTTGATGGAGCCGGCTCATCAAGTAAGGCTGCAGTCCCACCAGGATCGCCAATTCACTGGGGGCAGACAGGCATGATGGATTTAGAAAGGGAAAAGAAGGCCAGAGAAAAGCTTAAGAAAGCAAGAGCCACTTTCCTGAGAATCCACCGAGCAACATAGCCCTTCTGCTCGGCCTGCCAGCACACCTTCAGAAAAAACAGGAAAATGGAAGACAAAGATAGAATAGTGAGCTTAAGTGTACCCTTAAGCAGGGATAGGGGTACTCAACCCAGGTCAATGGAAGGCCATGGTACAGAGGCTATGGCAATGACCAAAAGAAGAGACCAGGTTAAGTATTAGAGTAACCGTCTCCTAGGAAGGCTGCCTACCAAGGCTAAGGAGTCCATCCTACCCCTAGACAGTAGGCAGCTGACTTGCCTAGATGCCCGCACCCGAAGGACCCAGCTATGCTAAAGTCAATCGCGTGCCAGCTAGATTCCCAGCCATTTCACTCTCAAGGAGTTCTTCTGCCTGGGAACCAAACACCTCCCTGCCATCAAAGGTGTTGATCTGTGTAGGTAGAGGGTGATCACTCCCTCACTAACCTATTGCCCTGTAAAGCAATATATGGCCACACTCACCACAAAATAAACAGATAAACAGATAAATAAACGCACGTAACTCAAAAACTATGCATTTTATCAAAAAATTTTATTGA
>JBCBCI010000209.1:0-4056 GCA_038530755.1 Cyanobacteria bacterium J06592_8
ATACACTAACAGACCGAGGGCTTGACCTCTGTTACTCCTTCCTGACTTCTCTTTGCAGTCTTCTTTGTTCTATTTTTGACGATAAGTTAGCCTCTTTCTGGACAGTAGGAAAGAGGTTTTAAAATATTCATATAGCCAGGTATACTAGGATAAGCAAATCTGCAAGTAGGTAGTATACTATACGATGAGTTCAGATTTAGTTCCACCTACTTACGTGAAAGTTCCAACCTGGAGACGTTCTGTGGCTTTAGGAGTGGATCTTTTGATTATTGGGTTGCTGAGTTCGCTTTTAAGTTCTAATGCTATTATCAGGTTTTTTTCTTTTATTTTATTTTGGCTGGCTTTACGAGTTGTTTTAGTCACTAAGAATCAAGGACAAAGTTTAGGACGCTGGGCTTTCGATCAAAAGGTGATTGATCCGCGATTCAATAAGCTTCCTGGAATCTTAGAATTATCTAAACGAGAGTTGATGGTTGGTATGTGTTGCTATTTGGCAACTTTAGGTTTTGATGGTTTGGTTTCTGGAAATGCAGGAGTATTGTTATACTGGGTTCCAATTACTATAGACTCGGGTAGAATTTTATTTGATACAACTCGCAATCCACAAACTTTTCATGATCGTCTTAGCCAAACTCTTGTTATTGGATCTAGACGAGGCTATTCACTAAATGTTAAGATTCTCAAGTGGGTTGACAAACTCAATAAAAGTATGAAATAATCAATATTTGTGAATAAATGATATGCTATTAATAAGTAAGGCAATCTAATATCATACTAAAATTATGGCTAAAGGTGTTCGGATTATTATTACACTAGAGTGTACAGAGTGTAGAACTAACCCTAACAAACGATCAAAAGGAGTATCTCGGTATACAACTTTGAAAAACCGTCGTAATACATCTTCCCGGTTAGAATTAAAGAAATTCTGCCCTCACTGTAATACACATACAGTACACAAAGAGATAAAGTAAGGGTTTTTTAGAGAGGCTTAACATTAAATCACTGATCAAACTTGTCAAATTAGGAAAAGGAATGAAAGAGTATGAGCTATTTTCGTCGTCAAGTATCTCCCATTGATCCTAAAACTCCAATAGACTACAAAAATATAGAGTTGCTTCGTAAATTCGTAACGGAGCGAGGAAAAATTCTGCCTCGTCGAATTACAGGTTTAACTTGTAAACAGCAGCGGGATCTTACAAAAGCCATCAAGCAAGCTAGAATTTTGGCAATGTTGCCCTTCGTCAATAAAGAAGGCTAAAGGGACAGGTGGAGAAAGGAACGCTGATTGAATTTAGAGTACACGGAGAGCGCCGTCTAGCCGTTGCTGATCGTCCTGAAGGGAAAAAACATTGGATTGTCATTGATGAGCAAGGAAACTCTCACACGATTCATCCTCGACAAATTACTTACGAAGTAACAGGGCAAACTTATAAGCCTTCGGACATCCCTACATTCTCTCAGGAGTTAGAACCTTATATTGATCCCTCAAGTCTTGAAATTGCATGGGAAATCCTTGTAGAGCAAGGGGAAACAGTCAACCCACAAGAGATGGCAATGTTGCTTTTCTCTGAGAAGGATTCTTACCAATGTTATGCGAGTCATATCCTTCTGTGTGATGACAAGCTTTACTTTAAGCAGAAAGGCGATCGCTACGAGCCCCGTCAACCTAATCAGGTTGCAGAAATTAAACACCAGCAGCAAGTTGAGCAGCAACGACAGCAAGAAGCTCAAGAATTTTGGAATCGCGTTAGGCAGCGTTTAGCTGGAATAGTTGTAGAATGGCAGGATAGTGATAGATCTCGTTTGGAGGCTTTAGAACGTTTAGCTTTAAGTGGAGAGGAGGCATCTCATGCAACCTCTGCTTTTGAGACCCTCGCAACTCTAGAGCGTCCTCAAACTGCTACAGGAGCATTTGAGTTGCTGGTTGATTTAGGCACTTGGAGTGTACACGAAAACCTATCACTATATCGCGCTCAGATTCCTACACAGTTTCCTTCACAGGTACTTGAAGTGGCTCAACAGTGTCTCAATTCGTTGCCACCCGATCCGGATATAGATCGTCTAGATTTAACGACTCTCAAGGTTTACACGATCGATGACGAGAGTACCCGAGAGATTGATGATGGTTTGAGTGTAGAGTTCACTGAGGATGGTCAGCAACGACTATGGATTCATATCGCTGATCCAACTCGTTTACTATCTCCTGGAGATCAATTAGATCTTGAGGCTCGACGGCGAACTACGACTGTCTATCTGCCTACAGGTATGATTCCTATGTTTCCCTCTGAATTGGCAACCGGGCCAATGAGTTTGCTAGAGGGTCAGCTTTGCTATGCTTTAAGCTTTGGTGTAATTTTGAACGAAACTGGTGAGGTTGAAAACTACAGTATTCACGCAAGTAAAATTAAGCCAACCTATCGCCTTACCTATGATGATGTTGATGAGATGCTGCACTTGGGTATAACGGCTGAACCCGAAATAGAAGCCTTAGCAGATTGGGCTAAACGCCGCAAGCAATGGCGAGATTCTCAAGGAGCGATCAGTATTTATATGCCAGAGTCCTTAATTAAGGTGGAAGAGGACGAGATTACGATTAAAGTTCTAGATGATTCTCCATCTCGTCAAATTGTTGCCGAGATGATGATTTTAGCCGGTGAAGTTGCTGCTCGGTATGGTCAAGCTCATAATTTAGCCCTACCTTATCGCAGCCAACCTCAACCTGAGTTACCTCCTGCTGAGGAACTTTTGCAGTTACCTGCGGGGGCAGTCCGTTCTTGTGCAATGCGTCGCTATATGCCTCGTAGTGAAGTTAGTTTAACACCTGCTCGCCATGCCAGTTTAGCTCTAGAAACTTACACTCAAGTCACTTCTCCAATTCGTCGCTACAGTGATTTACTCGCACATTTTCAAATTAAAGCTCATTTACGAGGAGAAGCTCCTCCCTTTTCAACTGAACAAATGCAGGAGATGGTAATGAGTTTAGGACCTGCTGTTAAAGAGGCATCTAAGGTTGAACGAGAAACTAATCGATATTGGAGTCTTGAATTTCTTCGTCGTCATCTCGATCAAGTATGGGATGCAATTCTATTAAGATGGTTGCGAGAAGATAGTAACTTGGGATTACTTCTCCTCGAAGAACTGGCTGTAGAGTTACCGATGCGATTAAATCGTAGTGCTGAACTAGGCGAACGTTTCACGGTGAAAGTGTCTCATGTTGATCCGAGACAAGATATTATTCAGTTTCAGGAAGTTACAGACCAAGCAACTGAACCTGCTTTGTCATAATTTGTGATTTAAGGCTAACTAAAAAAGTATATTCTCCGTCCCTTTTATGATAAGAAAAGCTTATATTTTAAATAAAATAGTGAGGAATAAACTCGCTGGTATCTTCGGTAATGGGCATTTGATCTTCTCGAATTCCAATCCCGGCGGCTTGTTCACCAATAATCCAGGATCCAATCACAGGATAGCAATTGTCAAATTGGGGTAACTCCCAATAAGCTTGATAAATAACAGGTTCGTCTTCATAGATGCCTTCTGTTTGATAGGTGCGATCGCCATGATAAATCGTAACGTTACCGCCTTCACGGGAAAAGATCGGTTTACTAATATGTTGATCAATTTGTTCAGAACTAAATTGATAACAGACGCTTTCGTTCCAATAGAGTCCATCATAATGATAGAAATGAAATCCAACCTCATCACATTTCTGTTCCCAGTTTAGACGAGGTTTTATGGAGAGGCGTTTCATAAAAACTTTCTTTCCTAGAGTTATTTACAAAGTATTCAATTTTTCAATAGAAGCTTATCTCCCTGATTTTCATCCCTTTCCTCCCTTTCCTCCCTTTCCTGAGAATTGTCCTCTGGAACCAAATCCTCCTCGTTTGACTCCACCTACTGAAGAACTGGGGCGACTCGGGGAGGTTGTCTGAATACCAGCGTTAGGGGGAATCAGTCTTGGAGCACTATTGTAGGTACGTTGACATACTCCCCACGGATAAATCCGGGGGATTCTTAACTACCGCTAATTCTTGGTTCATCGACACAGCTTGTTGG
>JBCBCI010000210.1:0-3907 GCA_038530755.1 Cyanobacteria bacterium J06592_8
TAGTTTCTTGTTCTGATTGAGACAAATCTGCATCAAAGTAAACAGCATTCGGACGTGGACGGTTTGCAAATTCCTTCATATACTCGTACTCCTCTTTAATTCTTTTGTACTGATCATCAATCGCTAAACTATCATCCGGAAGCAAATGTGGGTTATATCCGGCAATCTTTCTACCAATCAATACTTCTCTAATAAAGCGAACATACACTTGTCGCAATTCTTCGGCTTTATTTAATAAGTTCTCCACTTGAAACAATGCCCTTTCATAAATTTCCTGTTGACCTGCATATAGCTCTGACGTGGCAACTAAGTCAAGTAATTCGTTAATTTTATCCCACTGCTTTTCTAAATTAAAAATTTCTGGTTCAACAAATTGAATATGCTCCTTGATGAGAAAAGCCAACTGTTGAGCCGTTTTGAAGTTAACTCGGCTCTTTTGATTTTTCTCGAAGTCTGGAATATGGATAGATTTCAGATCGTGCCATGAATAGATATATTCTACATCACCTTGTGAGGTTAGTTTCGGAAAAATCACTCGGATTCTACGTTTCTCATTAACTTCACAAAAGACACCCAAGTTACCGAGTGGTAAATCTTGATAGCGAGTATCTGCTCCATCAACTTCCACTATAACTTTGTTTCTAATTCGCTGGATCTTCTGATAAGGATAAAAAAACAACCAGTAGATTACGCTTATAAGGACGAGAGTAAGTATGATGCCTGAAATCATCTGAAGCTGACTTTATGTTTCCTCCATTATGTCAAATTTTGAAAGAGGGTTAGGAATGATATCCACTTTTCTCGTGTTTTTTAAAGGTTTAAGCGTATTGGGGCTAGGTAGCAAAACTTACCTTTAATTCTCTAGCCCGATCGCCTTTCCTTCTCGTCTTGGATCGGCTGCCCCTTCTAACATTCCATTGCGAGTGAGTCGAATTAAATTTGCATTTCCCCAGCCCTTCCATTCATCAATATTATGTCCTCGTCGTCGCAATTCTTCTAACGTTGAAGGTTTCATTCTATCTTTTTCAACAATTAATTTATCGGGTAGCCATTGATGATGAATTCGGGGTTCAGATACCGCTTCTCCTGCATTCATATTAAATTCGACGACATTTAACACCAGTTGTAAGGAAGTCGTAATAATCGTGCTTCCGCCAGGTGAACCTGCCGCCATGACAAATTTTCCGTCTTGTGTAACAATAGTGGGAGACATACTCGATAACGGCGTTTTCAGAGGCGCGATCGCATTGGCTTCTCCTCCCACTAACCCAAATAAATTAGGAACTCCGGGCGCTGCTGCAAAGTCATCCATCTCATTATTCAGCAGAATTCCTGTTCCTGCTGTGACAGCCGCCGCCCCAAAACCACCATTAACAGTAAAGGTTAAACTAACGACATTGCGTTCATTATCAACAACAGTTAAATGACTGGTTTCGGGAGACTCCCACATCAACCGCTGTAACGTCGCTTCATCGAGGGGTTTTACCTGAGTTGAACTTCGGGCTTTTTTCAGATCAATAGCTTGGCGTTGTTCGGCAGCATAGCCTAAACTGGTTAAAGCCTCGACAGGTACCGTCACAAAATCAGGATCGCCTAAATAAGTTGCCCGATCTGCATAGGCAATTCGCATGGATTCTACTAATAAATGTAAGGTATTGGGGCTTTGTCTTCCCCAGGCTTTTAAATTGCGATCGCCAATTAGATTTAAAATTTGAGTTAAATGTACACCTCCAGAAGAAGGCGGAGGCATTGAACAGACTTGAGTTTGTCGAAATTCTCCACAAACGGGTTTGCGCCAAATCGGAGTATAGGCTTTTAAGTCATCTAACGTAACTAAACCGCCATTTTTTGCCATATCTGTCGCGATCGCTTGGGCAATTTCTCCGCGATAAAAATCATTCGGATCTTCAGCAATTCTTTTTAAAGTTGTGGCTAAATCTTGCTGAATGAGGATATCTCCAGCTTGATAAAGTTCACCATCACGAGTAAAAATCGCTTTTGCTGCGGGATTACGATTCATCACCTCTTGACGGCGTTCAAGCGATCGCACAAAATAATCACTAACGGGAAATCCTTTTTCTGCTAACCGAATTGCTGGTTCAACGACAGTTTCCCAAGGTAGTGTTCCATAATATTGATGAACGGTGTAGAGTCCCGCCACAGTTCCCGGTGTTCCGGCGGCGAGGTGTCCATCTAAACTGGATCGAGGTTTAACTTTCCCGTCTGGATCGAGGTACATATCCCGTGTAGCGGCTTTTGGCGCCCGTTCTCGAAAATCTAGGGCTTCAATTTTGTAGGATTCTTCTGTGGGAGAGGTGGGCGGAAAACCCACGAGTAAAAATCCACCGCCACCAATTCCGGCTGAAAAAGGTTCAACCACAGAAATTGCCAAGGTTGTCGCCACAGCAGCATCAATAGCGTTTCCCCCTTGTTTCAGCATTTCTATTCCGGCTTGACTGGCTAAGGGATCAGCCGAAACCACCATCCCTTGCTGACTGCGTACAGACTCTGCAACGTTGGAAGGAGGAGATTGACATCCCGTTACCGTTAGCAGAAGACACAAACAAATCACACGCCGAAACAGTCGAGTTCGTTTAACCTGAAGTTGCACCACATTCTCAGCGAATCCATATCCTGCTTATCTTAACCTGAAATTATCTCTCAAGAACAGGTGAGTGAAAATCAAAAGTCCGATCATTAAAGAGAGTTGCATTATCCAAGGGGCGACGATAACAAACCACACTCCACAAACGACACCCAGGATAGACGAGAGTAAACAGGTGAGTTCATTGGAGGTTCCCAAGGGTTTACCCAAACTCACCCACAAGGCTAAACAGCAGATTAAAAGCGGAATCAAGAATTGTACACTCATGGTTTGAATTTAATGATGAATGTAGAATTGTGAATGATGAAAAAAGGTTTATACGATTTTTTGCCTACTATTGGGTTAACTACAGTCACTCATCCAGCTTTTCAGTAGACAAGAGACAATAAAAACTGAATAACCGATAACTGATAACTGGTTACTGGTCACTGATAAAACGGTGCGATATACTGATCAGTGCAATTTAGATTGCCGTTGAATACCAATCATGCCAGGTAAATTTTTCCAGAAGCCCGAACTTTCAGATGCCGATCGCGTTCCTCCAGGTCAGTATCTTGCTAAAGGTTTTCCCGTTCTCACCTATGGAGAAACCCCCGAAATTCCCACAGAACTGTGGAAGTTTAAGGTTTGGGGTCTAGCCACAGCAAAGACCTTTACGTGGTCTGATATCATGGCAATGCCTCAAAGTGAGTTTACGGCGGATTTTCACTGCGTTACCCGTTGGTCAAAGCTGGATGTCAAATGGCGAGGTGTTAAAGTCAGTGACTTTATGAAACAAGTAGAAGTTCATCCAGAGGCAGTTCATATTATGGAACATTGCTATGGAGACTACACCACGAATATTGCTTTAGATGATTTTTTGCGAGAAGAGAACTTTTTCGCCCATACGCTATTTGATGAACCCTTATCGGCTGAACATGGTGGCCCCTTACGCCTGGTGGTTCCTCATCTGTATGCTTGGAAAAGTGCAAAATGGATTAACGGCTTAGAGTTTCTCAGCAAAGAAGCGTTAGGATTTTGGGAACGCAATGGTTATCACAAACGGGGCGAACCCTGGGCGGAAGAACGGTATGCTGACTAGTGCTCTGTCAAATCCATTTTAACGGATAGTAGAAGAGTAATAACCTAGTTGACGATTAGTTGTACAACGCGGTACTATAAATGATTCAGAATTATGCAACGAGCCTTCAAAACAAAACTCAAGCTAAATAATAAGCAGAAAACGTTAATGGTGCGGAAGGCACCGACAGGCAAGCACTCGAATTGAATTCGAGTGAACCTGTCGGCTCAACACGCAGGTTA
>JBCBCI010000211.1:0-3845 GCA_038530755.1 Cyanobacteria bacterium J06592_8
CCTTCAATATCGATAATTTCGATATCTTCAAACATTAATTCACCTTCAACTAAACCAATCAAGTCTTCTCTGGTGGTAGTGGTTCTGACCTATTTGTCTTCGGTAACGGTGACGGAACAGATACTATTACGGACTTCGACCCCACAGAAGACTTGATTGGTTTAGTTGAAGGTGAATTAATGTTTGAAGATATCGAAATTATCGATATTGAAGGGAATGCTGCCATTAGCGTAACTGAATCTGGGGAAACCTTAGCTGTTTTCGATGGAATTGAAACCTCAGAATTAACTGAAGAATTGTTCATCGTTACGCCTGATGTTTCTTTCGCTTAACTCAATTAAAAGTAGGGATGTACTCGGAGTCTGTCTCTACTTTTTGTCAATATTTGGAGAGAATAAATATGAAATAAACCAAATCAATATCTCCCTTCAAATTTATATATACCAAGACTTTAGCCGAGTTTTTTAATAAAATCTTGGTCAATTTTTATGGTTTTTTTTGAATAAGAAATTCTTTATAAAATTATTGATATTAAATTTCAATAGTGCTAAAGTGATGACTATTCAAATAAAAAATATTGTCAATTTTTGACAATGCAATCAGGAGTATAATTTCCATGAGTAGTGCAATCAATATAACGCCAGTAACTGACGAGTTTAGCGATTTTTATTCCTCTCAAAGTCTAGGTCAAATTTCTCTAGAGACTGGCGAGAATATTCCCAGTGGCTACGGTGGAATAGCTTTTTTAGATTCAGATACTTTGTTGGTTACGGGAGATCCCTATAGTCCTGAAGCAACTATCTATGAAGTGGATTTGCTGCGTGATCCAGATACCAACAGTATTACAGGTTATGCAGGCCCAGCAACTTTCTTAGCGAATGCACCCGGTATCAACATTACTAATCCTGATGTAGAGACCGATCCTGATATAGAGGTTGGTGGACTAGATGGTGGTTTAGTTGTAGCTCCTAATGGAACGCTACTTTACACTACCTGGTTTGATAACAGCATCGGTCAGATTCTACCCGGAAGTACCGATCCCGATGAATTTATTGACTTGAGCGCTTTAGGCATTGACCCACCATCTACAGGGGCTTTAACCATTGTGCCGGAAGGATTTCCAGGTGAGGGAAGGCTCAAGATTACATCTTTTGATAACGGCAATTTCTATGATGCCCTGCTAATTCCTGATGATGATGGAACTTATGATATTAGCCTAGAAGGAAGCGTCGATCTAACTCCTGCTGATGACACTTTCCGGGGCTTAGAAGGTATTACCTATGTAGATGATAGTTACCCGAATTTTACAGCCGACAGCGTGCTAGTTGCGGAATATTCAACTAACAGGATTACTGCCTTCGAGGTTGATGGACTCGGAAATCCCGTCCCAGAAACAGAAAGAACTTTTCTAGAAGATTTTCCCAGACCGGGTGGAGGTTCAATATTTGCGCTAACAGTCGATCCAGTCACAGGAGATTTACTATTCACGATTGACGCTGGTGATTCTCTGAACAGTCAAATTGTACTAATAACAGATGAAGCACCCCCAACCGCAACTCCCGATAATGATCCTTTTGATGATGTTACCGAGTTAGATATTTCCGTTGGAGAAGCAACAGCTAATGGTGCAGTCAGTACGAGTAATGATGTGTATGCTATTGATGCCAAAGCAGGAGAATTGCTAACTATCGATATTGATGTTACCGAAATCCTAGAGGGTATTGGCTACACTAGCGATGATACACAACTTTATCTCTACAACGAAGCAGGAGATGTTCTGGCTTTTTCCGAAGATAAGCCGGATAGTTTAGCTTCGAGAGTGTTCAACTATTTAGTTCCCGAAAATGGAACCTACTACATAGCCGTTACCACTGCTGGTAATGAACCCATTTTAGAGTTAGGAGAAGTTAATCAGTTACTCGGTTTTGAGGAAACGGGTTTAGCAAATGTAGTCTATGATCTCACTGCTTCTGCTACGGATGTCCCAGATACAGCACGCCTGTTTGATATTGCCCTAGAAGTTGCTCCAGATGATCCGATTGGAGACGTTCTGGTAAATGAAGGGGAAGTTTTATTCATTGACCTAAATGGAAGCAGAAATACTGATGCTACGGGAGCCTTACCCATTGAAGTTAATGCAGAAGACGTTAATGCCCCAGAAAATACCCTAGACAATACCCTGGTGTTTGAAGATACTCTGAGCTTTGGCCTCGACGTTTTCGACTTCATCCTAGACTTTGACGAACCTTTTGCTTCTACTGATGTGAATGATATTGTTGATAGCTTTGAAACATCAGGTATTACAGCAATTATACCTCCTGATGAGCTGATCCAGCGCATTGTCTTTACCGAAGTAGAAGTTCCCGATGGTGACCCGCTCGAAGTTATCGGTACTAATGACAGCGAAACTCTTGAAGGTAATCAAGGTGATGACCTCGTTGCTGGACTCGAAGGCGATGACACTCTGTTCGGTAACAGTGGTGATGATGTATTGCGAGGTGATCTCAATAGTCGTGACCCAGGCGGTACACTTGGCGGGGATGATGTCATCTCTGGTGGTAATGGCAATGACCAAATTGGGGGTAAAGGCGGTAACGACCTCCTCAGCGGTGATGCTGGCGATGATCTCATCTGGGGTGATGATGGGGATGACACTCTGATGGGGGTTACAGGAAATGACACCTTAACTGGCGATGACTTCTCTGGTGGAAGTGGTTCTGACTTGTTTGTGTTTGGAAATGGTGACGGAACAGACACCATTACTGACTTCGATGTGACTGAAGATTTAATCGGTTTAGTCGAAGGCGAACTCACATTTGAAGACATTGAAATCCTAGAAATTGATGGCAATGCGGCGATTAGTGTGATGTCAACAGGCGAAACCTTAGCCGTTCTCGAAGGTGTTGAAGTCTCAGAATTGACTTCTGAATTATTCATGGTTACGCCTGACGTTTCCTTCAGCTAGTTAACTTGTCCCCACCAGCCTCCCTCAACTGTGGGGGAGACAATTTGATATAAGTTTTCACTGACTTTTTATGCCTAAAAGCCAGATTATTTTGATGTCAAAAAAATGATCAAAAAATTTTCTCTAAAACTATTGAAATTAATTCTCAAAAATGTTTAAATGATCGTATTCCATTAAAGACAGCATTCACCGAAGCAATTAGGGCAGAGCAAATCTGTTAAACCTATTCCTAGCAAAAGTTAAACTCTTGAACGAAAATTTCTGAATTAATTAGGTGCTGGAATAGATCTGAATTTTAATATTGGGTGTCTTGCCTGCTCTTAATTGAGAAGAATTCTTGAATTTCATCGACATCTCTAGATGTCATCTACTCAACACGACTAACTAAGAAAAATGGCAACTGTTTCACTACAAACCTTAACTGGAACCTTCAACGGCGAACGCACTGAACTCCGCGACACTATCCTGACTCCTGAAGTTGTTGAATCTTTAGGAGAACAAGAAGGTGCTTCTCTAGTAATTTTTAGTCTGCAAACCGAGGGAGAAATTCCCGATGAGGGCGTAGAAGTCACGGTTAATAGTGATATTGCATTAACCGATTATTTCAGGAATCTCGGTCGTTTACCTTTTACCGTTGGTGGTGAAGTTACAGAAGCTGTTTATGATGATGACGGTACTGCAACAGGTTTCCGTATACGGCTTGATTCTCCCAACGCACTTGTTAGTTTACAGCTAGAAGACAAAGAAGAAGTCGAAACCGACGGGCCAGAAACCGCCACATTTTCTTTAGAAGAAGGAGAGGGTTTCACTGTAGGAAATGCTTCTTCTACTGTGACTTTTTACGACAGTTTAGAAACAGCACCTTTACCGAGTGTTGAAC
>JBCBCI010000212.1:0-3830 GCA_038530755.1 Cyanobacteria bacterium J06592_8
TTAGACTCCAAATTGGTATAAAAAATCACAAATTAAATGAGGCTGCACTTCGTCGCACGAACCTTCTACTTCCGCCTTGTAGTGGGGGATTTTAGATTAAAAAACGAGCTTTGCTCGCACGATATTGCTGGCGGTATACTGGGAAAGCTGTGTTGGTTTTATCCTCGAATAAATATTTGTGAACGTCCTTTGCATCAAGCTTTAAGAACGTTCTCCGCCAAGATATTGAGGTAACTTTTTCCTCTCACTCAAAATCAAATAGTAATCACAGTTTTCCAGCCTTTGCGATCGCTTCAGTATTAAATTTTGGCAATTAGACATAAAAATCATCGATCTCACCTGATAGAGAAGTGAGTACACTTTTTAAGAGAGTTAGATGACTTCTATTACTGGTACTTCTTTGCCTGATACGCTTCTTGGTGAATCCGGAATCGACATTATTTTTGGCTTGGAGGGAAGTGACTTAATCAGGGGTTCAACAGGAAACGATTCAATCTATGGAAATCAAGGGAATGATGAGGTGTTCGGAGGCTCAGACGATGACGTTATATATGGTGGTAAAGGAGACGATTTTTTAGATGGTGATAGCATTCCAACTACTTCAATTGACTTCCTCTTGGATTTAGATACCCCCAGTGGCAATGACTTAATTCTAGGAAATTTAGGTGCAGACATCATTTTCGGAGGTGAGCTTTCTGACACTTTGTTTGGAGGTCAAGGGAATGATTCAATCATTGGAGGAACAGGCGGTGACTTGGTATCTGGTGACTTGGGAGATGATTTGTTAGTTGGGGTTGATCTTGATTTGCTATCGCTGTCACCTAATCCTTTCAGCTCAATCACATTTTCTTCTTTCGAGAAAGATACTTTAATCGGTGGAGCCGGAGCCGATGAATTTTTTTTAGGAGATACATCGAACATTTACTATAACGAATCAGGTGACGATGATTATGCGCTAATTGTTGACTTTAATCTATCAGAAGGAGATTTGATTATTGTTACAAGTTCTGGTGATTATTTTCTAGATAATATTTCATTACCCGGTCTAGGCTCTGGTGCTGGAATTTTCTTGAACCCATCTTTTGGTTCACGTGAACTCATAGGATTTGTTCAGGGAATAGACGCAAGTAGCTTAACAGGATTTGGCAAGTTTGTCCAAGTTTAAATAAATTCATATAAACCTCTGTTACTATCTGTAGCAGCTTGCAAACAAGTCAATTTTCAGCCCACATCCCCCGTGCTAATAAAAATGGGTCTTTGTAACTTTTGGTGATCTTCAAAGATGGCGATCGCACACTACCAGAACTGACCGAAATTATAATCACTCCGACCCGAAATCATCGACATTTTCAGCCCACATTATCTGAAACTGAGACCAGATTAAATGACTAATCTCAAAGCAACAACTAACCAAATTAAAAAGAAATTAGGTAATCTTTATGGTCTAAGAACATGGGTCGAATATGGTTTCCGACAGTGTCAACAAGAACTGGGTTGGACTGATTACCGTTTGACTCAATTCTCTCTTATTGAAAGAGGGTGGAAAATCATTATGAGTGCTTATTTAATGATTAGTTTAAATACTCAGCCTTTTTGATCTCTACAATTAGATAGCGAGTGCAGACTTTACTTCAAAAAATGGAAGCGATTCTAGAGGAGGAATAGTCTATTGTTAATGAATCATTTTGGGTCTGTCTCGTTAGCGGAATCTTCACTCTTGACAGTTTCTTGAACTTCAGACTGATTGGGTTGTTCGGCTTCGGACTGTTTCTGTTTCTTGGATTTGGGTTTTTTAGGTTTTGGGGGAGTGGATTGATTTTCTCTACTTTCCTCTGATTGCTTCGGCTGTTCGGTTAATTGTTTGGGCTGTTCACCTTCGGATTGTCGTTGTTTATGTTCTTTAGCTTCCTTGAGGGCTTCGGCTTTCAGTTTCTTGGAGGCTTTCAAGAATCCAGGTGTATCTTCTGTTGGTTCGTCAAGTTGTTCGGCAAATCCAAATACATCACGGCTGGGTATAAACTTGACTTTGATCTGCACAAAGTAGGTTTGTCCCTGCTGTTCTTTTTCCAGTTTGGGGTTGAATCTAAATGGTTTGACGGGTGAATCTTTCCACAGTACCGGAATGTGGGAGGCTTTCATAAATTTGACTTTACGATGAGCCTCCGTTTCTTTGATCCAAGCTAATCTCTCTTTGTTGAAGTTGCGAAAGATGGAAATGCAGGGAACTCGACAAACGGGAATAAATTGCCAGAGTCCCGAGAGTTTAAATTCTCCATCCTTCAACTCATCGTTTAGTGCTGTTGGTTTTGATTGACTACCGATAAAACCCACGACTTGAAATCCGACTCGGTGGGGTTGCTCTTTCTTCGGTAGGTGGAGGACTTTTGGATAAACAATGAGTCTTAAGGTGTCGTTTCCTGTTGTTTCAATTTCTTTGGCGAGGGCATCATAAGCCTTTTTTTTCTTCCCAGGAATGTAGTAAAGCCGATATTCTTTATTCTCTATTTTTACTGTTGATCTCTCGTCTGTTAAAGTGACTTTCCCTTTGATGATACCGATACCTTGGAAGTATGCTTGATTTTCAGGTTCTTCAGATTCCGATTGAGATTCATCGCTCGGTTCTGAACTATCGGCTGTTATCTCCGATGGGGATTTTTCAGGATCTGATTCTGAGGTGTGTGGTTCTGGGGTAGACTCAATAGATTCCTCGGTTGGGATTTGAGAGGATTCTGATTTGACTGTCTGATTAACAGTTTCGGGGGAAGATTCAACCGATTGAGTTTCCAAATCTCCTTTTTCTGACGTGGGTTTTACTTCTGTTTCCACTTGTTCGGGTTCAGTCGGTTCTGGGGGTTTTGACTTGGATTTTGATTTAGAGATTTGTCGCTTGGGTTTTTGGGTTAATGCGGTTTGAGGTTTGGACTCGGTTTTCTCTATCGCTTGGGTGTTGGAGGAGGCTTGAAGTTTGGCCAGCAACTCTTGATACATCGCCTTCTGTTTGGGATTGGTGGCGGTTTTGATTAACTTCTTGATTTTCTCGACTTGTTCCGACATTTTGATTCCCCGCAGATGATGTAACAATTTCCTCCTAGTTTAAAGTCCCGGTGTAGCATTGGCGAGTCAGGAGTTTAAGTGTTGGCTTTTTGGGAATTCTACCAAGATTGGATAACTTGCTACGGTTTTGCCTTAATGACACCCGTTACATTGAAGGTAAGCACCTGAAAATCTCACCACTATCACCTCAACTCTAGATAGAATGACCATGTTGTACTAACTCTACCCAACCTGCCAACGAAACCTGGATGTGACATCACAGATCTGTTAGCAGAGAACTAAGGTTTCAAGTTCATGTTGCCCCTCGTTGCACCGACCTTCTATTTACCCCATGTACGAGTTTCCTGGGATTGACTGTGCGAGGAGTTTTTTAACTTTTTGGCTGAAACCTAGTCCTAGCAATGTCTGAGCTGTGCGGGGAGTTTTTAAATTGAGTTGACCAGACGTTTTAAACATATCGCCGCCAAGAGTCCCATTCATCCTCCAATCCGACAAACAGAATCTTGACCCCGTGAAACTGAAAACTGCTCAGTGGCGATTCATATCATGTCCGATTAATTAGTTATAATATCATCATCAATTTGACTCCACCAATGAAAACTCGTCAAGCCTTGAATTAATTCGGGCTGCTTCAATAAAGTTTGGCAACGTTGGCATAGCACTTCTTCAAGCTGATCAAGATTTTCAAATGAACGATTAGGTGTCTGTTTAGCAAAGGGGAAATTTTGGTCGCTAAGAGTTTTTTTGCTAGAAACTGTCCCACTTACAGTTATTGG
>JBCBCI010000213.1:0-3721 GCA_038530755.1 Cyanobacteria bacterium J06592_8
TGGAAACCTCCCGCTTCAATGAACATTGCATCTTGCTGTTCTTGAGTCGCAAAGCCATCCGCATCATAACCCGTCGAACCATCCTCACTCGCTAAGTCTGGACGATAATGGTCTAATTCGACCCAACTACCAGAGAGGCTATTACCGGTGCCATTGAAACCAAAGGGGTCCGGTGCAGTATCTGCATCAATCACTTCTCCGTCTTCATTGACAAATTCGGGAGTATCCCCAACTTCTCCATCGGGAACACAAGCGTAAACTTTACCACCAACTAAACCGTTGCGTTCGAGGAAACCTGCGCCTTCGCTTCTGTCTTTGTCGCCAACATACATCAGTAGTGGTGCGGCTTCGCGGTCATCTCCAACTAAGATAGACACCTTTTCGGTTGAACCTGTGTTCAGTTCGGTGACGTTCTCCCAAGCGGCGCGACCCATCCAAGGTGCAGCATAGAGGGTGTTGCTGCTGGGGTCGAGAGCAAATTCGGTGCCTTGAGAACTTTCTTCTCCGGTGAAGTAAATGCCGTCTTCGAGACCAATACCATCCCCAAATTGCTGAGGTTCGATGTAAATTGAAGAACAGAAACGGTTTAAGCCTTCAAATTCTAGGTCTGTCGGGTCATCAACGATTTCGCCTTGACGGTTGATGATGGTGTCGTAGGCTAGACCTGCGTCTTCTATCTCGAAGGTTTCTTTGTTGATATCAAAGTAGCTAACTCTTGCGCCTTGGAGTTGAGTCCCGTTGGCGAGTTCGTAGGCGTAACCGACAGCCGAGCTAAACTCGTGATTCGCTAATACTCGAACGGTGTTTTCATCGAGTTCAAAGGCGCCGATTCCATCTAGGATTCCGGGTGGTGCGTATCCTTCGATTGTTTCTCCGACTGTGAAAATAGGGTCGTATTCATATTCACCCAAGCCAACAATTTGCCCTGGTTGTGTTGTATCAAAAGCCATAATGCTCGTAGGTTCTCCTCAAAAAAAATGCAAACTGATACACCCAAACAAATTTTTTATAGTCAAAGTTACGACTACAAACCTAAATTATTTAGCTATTATTTGTGTGAAATAATGAGCTGGCTTTAGATTATCAATCGAAGGTTAAATAAAAGTTATAATGAGTTTAAAAATTGGTGCGACTATCTTGAATTTTGTAAATCTTAAATAATGCTTTAAATTTCCTTGAGATAAGAATTTTGTGAAATTGACATTTATTCCTAAAAGGCAACAAAGTTTCCCTAAATTACAAAGACAATCCAAACAAAAATCAAGCAAAATATAAAATTTTAATTAAAATAAATATTATCAAAAATTTTTGTTGTATTCTTAGAGATAAACTTTAATTTTAATCAACAAATTTTCAATCTAAGTTGTCAAGAACTCAGTTTATTGATTGATCTCGATCAATAATTAGAATTTGATTGATACAATCAGAGCCATAGGCTTATGACTCCGAAGTAGAGTTAGGAGTTTGCTGCATCTGACGTAATGCCTGTTCTAACTGGGGAACTCGGCGTTGAGTCACAGTTAAACGAGTTTGGGTAATTTTCTGGTAATAGGCTCTTCGTTGATCGGGATCTAATGCAGGTTTGAGACCATAGCGACGGGTAAACTCACCGATAATTTGAGCCACAATAAAATCAGTAACGTTACGACGGTCTGGTTGCCAAACCAACGCTGGGTCGGACACCATGGCAGCTTCATAACTGGGAAAATAATCCACACCCTCAATACTCGCAGCTATTGTCCCAGCTACTGATCGCAATGTTGACTTTGACATCATATTAGCAACAATTACATCCTGACCACTAAAAGTTCGTTCTAATGCAACAGGGGAAACCGTAACTACAATTTTTAAATTCGGTAACCCGTGTTTTTTCAGCAATGCACAAACAGACTGAAGCACCGCTAAACACTCAGGGTAGGAAAGGATTTTGAACTCAAACCGATTTGGGTATTGTTTCATTAACCGAGGTGAAGGGATTTCCGTTAATGCTCGTCGGGTGACTCGATCAAACCAAGTTTCAGTTAAACCTAAAGTTAAAATGACTAAATCTGCCTGGAACGCCTGAGAAAAATAGTCTTTTAATTGTTTTCGCCTTGCTTTTAGGATGTCTAAAGATCCCTGTCGTGCTTGGTCTCGCAGATAGGGATCAACGTATTTTCCGCTGTTTTCGCCCAGTTCAATCAAACCATTGTCGGGAAAAACAGATAAACCTGCGGCCCATTCTAACTCTTGATGGATGGATAGGGGATTGTATTTATTCAGCAAGCCAACTTGCAGGTTAGTCCGCAGTTCTAATAATTCACTTTTGGGGTCAGCACTGGTCACTTTAACCCCTAAGTGGAGAAGTTCAGCTTCAATATTACGGGCAAAGCAAGACCCAATTGCAAATACCTTCGCATCCGATGCTATTTGAAAAGAGGGATTCCACTCTGGAATGGTGACACCCAGGGCAATGCGATCGCGGGCTGACCCTTTTCCCTTACTCCAGCGGTTTAATGAAGATAATCCGGGTGGTATTTGAGATGAAGAATTCAGCGGGGTGTTTCCTGGTGTTGGGTTCTCTTGCTCTGCCATATTTCAAGCGTCCGAGTTTAAAAACGAATACTGTTAGAATAAACCGATTCGTTTCATAATGATATCTATTCCTTCTCTGGCGTTAATTACAGAAAGTATCCCAACCTACTACAATAGTCCAGCAACTGCTTGGCTGAATTCTTCGTAGGGTTTCACCCCAACCAATGTTTCGCTCAATTCACCGCCTTTAAAGAATAGAACAGCCGGAATACTTCTGATTCCAAATCGTTTCGCAACAGGCTTATTCGCATCTAAATCCAGTTTAAATACTTTCACGCGATCGCTATACTCTTCTGCAAGTTGATCCATCAAAGGTGCGACCAGTTTGCAAGGGCCACACCAAGACGCCGTACAATCTACAACTAATAATGACTCCTGTTCCAAAAGTGTATTGAATTCCGTTTCATCTTGAATAAATGCTGCCGTTCCCATTTTCCTGCCTCCAATATTATTGCTGATTGTTAAATCATCACAGAGCCACTCTATCCTGAAATCAACACCTAAATTGGAGGCGACTTAAAAGTTAACCAAAAAACCGACAACATTGTAAAGAATCTGTGATTATTCGGTTTCTGTCCAAACGGTTTGTTGACCTTGTCCCCAAAATCCTTCATATTTTCTCACCTTAATATCTCCTAAAACCTTGACCTGACAGGCTAAACGGCGAGTCGTTTCCGGAGAATGAGGCGGAAGGGATAATCTGGCTTTTTCTCGCCACTGAGGTTCTGAAACTTCTCCTTCAATTTCTACAGCACAAGTTCCACAGGTGCCAACAGCTCGACAATTAATCACAGACGCTTTGCCATTATATAAATCAATCCCATGCTTTAGTAAGACTCGACGCAAGTTAGCACCGCGATCGCAAGTAATCGTTTTCCCTTGAACCTGAATGTTTACCATAAAAGTGTTCTCCTCTCAAGAATACCCCAATTATTTTTAAGATTATTTTTACAGATTTTAACAACATTTCGCAAAATTTTTATTCAAAAAAAGTAGTTCATAAAGACTAGACAAAATAGGGGTATAGAATTAGATAATAGTAAAGATTGAGTCTTTCGATCCTACTCAAATCAATTAACTAATGAGGGGTTTGGGGCAGCTCTAAGTCCCGCTCCATAAACAAAGTTTTGGAGTCGCGTACATGGCG
>JBCBCI010000214.1:0-3703 GCA_038530755.1 Cyanobacteria bacterium J06592_8
AAGTAAATTGCTGTAAAAAGTATTTATATTGCATAACATCCTCCGGTTGAAATCAAAGAGCTAGCCTCTAAATCAAAAATAGTTAAAGCCTTGATATCCCCGTGTTGATCATTTTCCCATAAACTGAGAAAACTTTGATTTTGACTCAAAAGAATAGAAAGTTGATAACCCGAACTTATACTAAATCCGAATTGTTGAGCCACAGGGAACTTTACATAGGTTTCTATTCCTAAATCTCCTGATGGATAGGGTAAGCCATGAATTTGTAAATTCCCTCCACGCCCCCCTATTATTGATGAAGTGGAAAAATTAAAAGCAATGTAGACTAAACTTCCAATCCGTTTATAGATTCCCGTCCTTCTGTGATAAGTGGGTTCAAAGTCATTTGCACTTGATCTAAGTTGAGGAGACCAAGTTCCAGATTCAATGGGTAAATTATTTTCAGTCCAGACCAAATCTCCAAAAATTCTAGCTGCATTTAGTTGATGATCTAAAAACAAGGGATGAGGTTCTTCATAGTTTCCATCTTCGTCCCTATCAACTAAAAACCAGAGCCTTCTATGATCTCTATAAATAAAAGATTGTCCGTTGTCACTGGCACTATTAATAATTAATTGATTGTTAATCTCTAATTCATTCTCAAGTTTAGTGTGACTGTGTGTACTACTTCCTTGATTAACATTCCAACCTCCATCACTCATTATCCCGCTACTCCTATTGATACTTTAGCGGTTTTCCCTGTATCACAAGCCATGCTGACTTTCTGAGCTGAAATTTGAAAGTTATTGTTGTTATACCCAGGGGGCAATTTTACGTGCCAAAATACCCCTGGTTGAACGTCCATTCCAAAAGCAACCCAAATAATTGACGAGTCAGAGGTGACAGAGATCGAGGCTACTCGCCCGGCTGCACCTGCTGGAATTACATCAGAAGCAGTCGTGTTAATATCGAAGTTTTGGGGGGCTGAGTAATTGGGAATGTAATTGGGTGAATCTTGACCATTGATAATCCAATTAGACATATCTTAAAATCCTCTATTTAAAATCCTTCTAATACAAATGTTCCGCCCAATAACGGATTACTATTAGGTGTGTACAACTTAATAATAGCAGTGTCGCCCGCCCCCGTAGACGGATTGACTGCTACAAACCTGCCAATCATATTTAGAAAATTAGGACGAATTGTTATTGCTCCACCTATTACATCACATTCACCTCCGGTTTTCCCTTGACTAATAATCCCGGCGATAGAGGAGTCTAAGTATTCGTTTTCTGGATTGATGACATCTGACCCCACTGCTAATAGCAAACGAGAAAGGTTAAATAAATTGAGGTATTGAAACTGAATCGCAGTTCCCGACTGATAACGCGAACCCTCCACTGTAACAGTAAACTCAATCTCTTCTCCGGGTGTGAATGAGTTAATCGCCGCTAGTTTCCAGCCTGTTACTCCATCGTCACTATCAAAGAACTGGCGAATGTTGTTGTTAAAAATGCTAGAAGTCGCATCTTGAACCGACTGACTAACATAATCGAAATTACTTCCTGTTCCAATATGTAAACTAACTCCAACCGGAAACGCTAAAACCATCGTCTCTCCTATCTCGTAGTTAATTGGCTCTACACTGCGAATGATTATCTCAAGTTTCGCAGATTTCGGGGCGCGAGCCTCCAATCTCATCCCACCATCGGATTTATCGTGAAAATGATTCCCCGGTTGCAAGGTGCTGAGATAGTAAGCCTTGGAGCCTTCAACCCAGTACATATCAATAGGAGTAGTTGAACGATTAAAAACATTTACTTCTCGCGGTGATTCAGTTGGTGTTGCATCCAGTAGCAGCGTGAGAGTATCGGCTTTGAGATCAAGTTTTGCCCCCTTAACATAGCGATAAGCCGGAATTCCCAATCCTCCAAGATTTCCGTTAGATAGAGCCTCAACGAGTTTTTCGATGAGTTCATCTGATAAATTAGAAGATGATCCACCACCACTAATCGGCATAAAATGCTGCTTCCTTCAACCGGAGTTTACCCTGATTTTACATCGGAAACCACACTCGAAGAACTCACCTTATCAATGGCGAGAACGATTCTCAATCTCCAAAAGTCAAGTGTTAGCAATCCAAACACGATTGATAAAATCAACATAACTCTAGATGAGGAGGCCGAAACCGTCACCGTTGAGTTTGCCGATGTTGAGGCAGAATTCCAGGATGGAAATCTATTCTTGTTTAACTACTTCCAGGGCACAGCCTTTACTCAAGGAATGGGTAGTTACCCCTACAACCGAACTCACCTTGTAGACGCCTTCTTTCACTTGGCGCTTACGCAATCAAAATATGAACTCAACCGAGATCACAATCCAGATATTGAAACCCGATATATTTCGTTCACAGTCGGGCAAGGCGAACCCGCCACCAATGCCAAGCCCGTGATCGTTGGAGTCACGATGCAAGATCTACCGCTGGAGATTGAGCTAAGCGGGGGAACGTCTAACAGCAAAGCCAAGCCCTATTTAATTTGAGGTGAGATGTGGCGAGAGAAACCGGAAACTTTGACTATATTATTGATGCGAACACGCCCAATGACATTGTGATGATTTGGGACGGTCAAAGTAGCCTAGATGAGTTTACCGCTGCAATCGATCCTCGCGAATTGTTCACAGTCGGAACATTTCTAGAATCCATTCGCCTTGATGTTTACCTCCCTTCGTTTGACAAAGCACCCTTCCCCGACATTTACCCCGAAGACTCCGCAGCGGAGAAAAACGTCAAACTGATGAAAGTTGAGGCGAAAGCGCCGAAGTGTGGAATCGCGTTTTATCGCAAGAAATCATCGGAATCTGAATGGCATTACTTGAGTGAAATTGTCTTGCAAAACAGAGGACGCCGAACACAAATTCCGGTAGTCGTTCCCTACTTCACAGTTAACGATTTAAAGATATTAAGTCGCGGATCTCAGATTGGAATTCAAAAAATTGATTATGGTGATGGGGTGATTGGTGAAGGGCCGATTGTTGACAACCGCACTTTAGATAAGATTCAAGTTGAAGGCGATTATAGAATTGACTTAGATAAATCTGAATTTGAAAGAAATCGGCGAGTCAGTTTGCAAGAAACGAAAAGCATTGGAATATCGCCCGAAATTATCATTCCCAGAAACCCGCTTCGCACCGCTTGGGAAATTCAGAATCAAGGTGATAATGATGTGTTTTTTACGATAGAAGATTCAGGTAATGTCGTTCAAAATGGAGGATTTAAGATTCAATCTAATCAGGTTGCCTATTCTCAGTCAATGTGTGAAATCGAGGCAATTTGGGCAAAATCGGTAAATGGAAGTGTTAATGTAGCAATTCGTGAGTTGAGTTATTTATAGCTCATGGCTTTTAACCTCAAAATGTTAATCAAGATTCTTAATAATTCAGAATACAAAAAAATGTTTAAATTCTTGAATAGACAGTTTTTTTAATATTTATATTTATTAGTTTTTTGCTTGATTTTATTCATTTTTTTGTATTCTGAATTATTAAGAATCTTGATTAACATTTTGAGGTTAAAAGCCATGAGCTATAAATAACTCAACTCACGAATTGCTACATTAACACTTCCATTTACCGATTTTGCCCAAATTGCCTCGATTTCACACATTGACTGAGAATAGGCAACCTGATTAGATTGAATCTTAAATCCTCCATTTTGAACGACATT
>JBCBCI010000215.1:0-3498 GCA_038530755.1 Cyanobacteria bacterium J06592_8
TTCTCCTTTAATTTCTCGATTATAGGGGAAAAATTAATTAACCAATATAACTATATTACTAGCCTAGCAACCCACGAAGAAATTGATGGTACTAACTTCCCTAATCTCTTAGCAAGTGCAGATACAGAAGGATATATTACGCTCTGGAACTTAAATAAAATTCGTCAATGTATTGAACAGTCGCCGGGACGTGGTGAGACTCTTAACTGTTCAGAAGCGATGTTAGAGCAGTGGAATGATGGTCATAAACGCCAACCTGTTCGGACAGTTGCATTGAATCAAAATGGCTGCTATCTTGCCAGTACCGGAGATGATGGACGAGTAATGCTCTGGTCATTAAATCCTGATGGAACACGAGTAAATGAAAAGGGAAAAATTGTTGCTCAATTTCCAGGGACTAGACTCAATAGCGTTGATATTAAAACGTTTGATGATGAAATTCGCCTTACATTTGATGGAGAAAATCATCATGTAAATATTCAAAAAATTAAAATGAAAGAGATGGAAAACTGTATGAATGAACGCAGAACTCGATAGTCAGTTTTATTATTCTTTACATTGGAGATATTCAGGATGCAATCAACCCGTACACCGATTTTTATTCACGAAGATGAATCTCAAAAAAGTCTTAATATTTTACAAGGTTTAACAGAAAGATATCGCTTAAAAGTTACAAACTCAGATAACCAAGACTTATTAATTGTCATTTGGATAAAAGCCAACGATGGTCGCTCAAAGCCGATAGAAAGATGGTGTACAATTATAGATGATAAATCATCGATTAATAATCGTCTCCGACTCAAACCCAATGAATCTCTATCAATAGAGCTGCAATTTGAAGTCCCCCAGCAAGCTGCACCTGGAACTTATTACTATACTATATTTGCGGAAGCTCCCGAACAATATCCCGATCAAATTTTTCGTCGTCCCCAACAACTTCGAGTTAGTTTAGATCGAGAAATAGAATGGGATTATGAACCCGAATTTATTCTTCCTGTTACCAATCCGAATAAACCCTATGAACTCCAAGCGGGAGAGGAAGTCGAAATTCCAATTCAAGTCAAAAACCGTTCTAGATTAGTAGATCGATTTTACGTGATTTGTCCAGATTTAGAACCGGATTGGTATGAAGTTCGTTATCCAGAGGTTAATACAAATTTACCGGGCTTAATTCGAGAAACAGACGGACTAGAACTTAATCCAGAAGACCCTCCTGGAGAGATTAAATTAATCTTACATCCGCCTAAGTATACTCCCGCTGGGAACTATTTTCCAACGATTCAACTCATTTCAAAAAATAATGAGTCTCAGCTTATCATTCGAGTATTTTATTTGTTAATTCTACCTGAATACCAATTAGATTTTATTTTAAAACCCAGCAAAAATAAAATTAAAAAAGGAAAAACAAGATTTGAAATTGAATTAGCGAATCAAGGAAATACTAAACGATATCTATTTTTAACCCCAAACTTCCTACGACAAGAAAAGCTCTGGAATTGCTATTTTTATCCCCATGCGGATCTGAGACTTTTTCCGAGCAAAAGAAAAACGATCACCCTAGAAGTGCAGCGTAAAGGCTGGCGATGGCGTCGTCTAATTCCGCGAAAAGCTTTGGAACTTCCGTTTGATATTGAGATAGAAGATGCTCAAAACTTACCTCTAGATCGCGAATCCCGTCAAGGAACATTAATTTGGGATCGAAGTCCTTGGTGGCATTTATGGCTGTTAATTTTATTAGCATTGGGTATTTTAGCCGGAACGGCATTTGCCATTTGGTGGAATTACTTCAAAATGCCACCTTTACCTAAAATTAATGAATTTAGTACCCTAAAACCCTCCCAAAAATATGATGAAGGTGAACCCATTGAAATTGAGTGGGAAGTTCGCCATCCTCAACAATTAGATAAACTTGTTTTAACCCGTATTAACAGCCAAGGAAGCCGTGAATTTAAAAACTATCCATTTTTAGATGGAAAACCTGATTTTTTAGATGAAGTTCGCAATAACAATGAACCTTGTCAATTGAATGAAGAGGAAAAGTTTAGTCGTTGTCGCTTGACTCTAGCGCCCCCTTCTCCGGATAAATATACCCTGGAAATTGAAACGTTTCCAAAATCTATTAATGAGCGGTTTAGAAAGCGTTCATCAAACGATGCTTCTGATTCTAGCCGAATGGACACGATTGAAATTATTCCTAAACCTTTACCAGAATTATCTCAAGTCAACGATATAACTTCTCCAAAATCAACCTATTCAAAAGCTCAAGAAGAAGAAATTATTCTTCAGTTCGATCTCAAACATCAGAGTCAGCTCGCTCAACTTGATATTATTACTCAGGGAAGTGATCAGGTAATCAGAACGGCTTCTTATGTCAAAGGCTTAGAAAATACTCAACTTCAGCCCAAAAATATTAGAAACACTTGGGGTAATTTAGTTTGTGAAGCCGCTGAAAAACCCGAAGATTTAAGCTGTGAGTGGCGTTTAAATACTCGTTTGATTGAACCAGGAAATTATACCTTAAAAGTTGCAGTTTATTCTTCATCTAATCCCAAAGAATCCTCAGATTCTCAACCTCTACAGAATACAATTGTTGTACAACCGGAACCTTTACCTGAACTAGAGCAATTTACAGTAGCAAAAGCGGTTTATGAAGAAGCTCAAAAAGAACCGATAAAGTTAAACTGGGTGATTCAAAATCCTAACTCAGTTAAAGAACTTATTATTACTGCTCAAAGTCAAACAGGTTCAAGTCAAGAAATTCAACGCTATCAATATCCCAATCAAGTTAGCCAATTCTGTTCAATTCCTGCAACTGTTGATTTACCGCTTGTTTGTCGAGATGTTCCTACAAAAACTTTACCTCCCGGAGAATATACGCTTCAGCTAAATGTAATTCCTGAAAAAGCACAAGAAATGGCTAAAATTACGCGCACTTCACCCCCAGTAAAAGTAATACCAACACCAATTGAAATCGAATTTATAGTTAACGATCAATCCATTACTCAAGCAGTAGAAAATTATCCACCCATTGCGATGAGTTCAGAAGGTACACCTATTTTTCTTCAGTTAGCATGGAAAGTCAAAGGTGGTGAGGGAATTCAAGTCGAATTACAACCCCTAGCTGGAGTGATACAACCTGAAGGTTCAATGACCTATACGATTAGCCAGGCTCCCCTAACTGAAACCATTACTTTGTTAGTAACCAATAGTTTAGGCGAACAAGAAACTCGATCTATTGTTATTCAAACCTATGAGTCCAATAGTTCTAGTCCGAGTCCATTTTCTATCCCCAAAACTGGAGAATTAGAAACACCAGAATCCGGAATAATTCAACCTTTACCCTCTCAACCCGGTCGTTCTTTCCCCTCTGAATCTGAAGGTTTAGAACCCCTAGAAATTCCACCTCAACCCGATTGATATGTGTAGTTGCTTGCAAACAAGAACGCTCATGCTCGCAAACAAGACAATTTCTTGCTCACATTAGCTGCAAATATAAAT
>JBCBCI010000216.1:0-3117 GCA_038530755.1 Cyanobacteria bacterium J06592_8
TTACTATCATAAGACTATGTTACCACAAACAAAGCTAGATAACATCAACTGTTCACCTTCGGCTCACCGCTATCCATCCCCATTCCTAAAGGAAGGGGCTTTCCGCGTCTTCCGGTAAACTTTTCCTGTTGTTCTTGGAATTCCCTCAAGTCCATACCTTCGCGAATATACCAGTCAGTATACCAACCATTCTGATATAGCAGGTCAAACTTGGATTGAAGCTGACCAAACAGGCGATTGATTTCTTTCCGGTTCGTGGGAGCATCGTTAATCGCGGGTACATCTGGGATACTATGGTAGGAGAAATCATCGAGTAATTCGCTCCATATCCTGGGTATAACTACCGCTTCGCTACCTGGATGACTAGATGCGTGGCGACTGCTAATGAATTTTTCATAGCAAGGGGTGACAAACTTCTGACCAGAAGTTGAAGTCAAATTCGCTTGTAGCTCGGAAAAGGAAATAGGACTATCTCCCCACAATAATGGTTTTAGAATCTCAGCCATTGCCAATGCCATGAAAATATTGAGGTTGGAGTGCATTGGACGCTCTATATTTGCAACTTTCCGACAGTAATCATATACCTTCTCGTTGTCTAATAACACGCAAGCATCGGCATAGGTCATGACTTCGGAAAGGGCGAACAGCGCATTATAGGGAGCTACAATCGGTGTTGCACCACTGTTGGCATCTGGATAAACTGCAAACACCATTTTGGATAAACCCCTGTATTCCTGAGTCAAACGTTCTAAAATTGCTGCACCAAAACCGCTACCGGTTCCTCCACCAACGCTCATCATCACGATAAAGCCTTGGAGGTCATCACACTTCTGCGTTAGTTTACGAATCCTGTCCATTACTTGGTCGATATACTCTAGACCAACCCGATATTTACCGCGTGCATAGAGTCCGGCGGCATTTTCTTTGCCCGTCATTAACTGTTCTGGATGAAAGAGTCGGCGATACGCACCAATGCGGATGCGATCGATAATTGGGGGTTCTGAATCTACAAACACAGCCTGCGGTACATTCTTTCCAGATGATGTTTCAGAAAACAAAGTACGAAACGCTTCGCCAGAAGAGGTCTCTCTACGCATTCCATCAGGCTCAATTCCATGCTGCTCACACAACAATTCCCAAAACATTGCCCCTAGACTACATCCGGCTCCACCGACATGGATACAAATTACATTACTCATGTTCCGTCCTCGTTATGATTGATATTGATTCTCTTGACTGACTCAGTTGACTTGGGTCTATATCATCCTCTCGCTAGCCTGTTGATACTCAGTAACGAGATCGTTTATATTGCTCTCGGCTTCAGTAAACTCCATTTCATCCATACCCTCGCCGGTATACCAATGCAAGAAAGCCTTACGCCGAAACATCGCTGTAAATTGCTCGGAAATACGCTTAAACAATTCCTGTATCGCCGTTGTATTACCTGTAAATGTTGATGACATCTTCAATCCTCGTGGCGGAATGTCACACACATGGGTTTTCACATTGTTAGGAATTGAAGTCTGGAAATAATCTGAATTTTTGTTCTGAACATTGAGCATCTGTTCGTCAACTTCCTTCATGGACATCCGTCCCCGAAAGTTTGCATGACAGGCTAAATACTTGCCATGACGGGGATCGACAGCAACCATCATATTCTTGGCATCGAACATCTGTTGGGTTAATTCTGGTACGGTTAGCGCTCGATACTGCTGGCTGCCTCGGCTGGTGAGGGGGGCAAATCCTGGCGTGATGAAATGCAGTCGCGGTGAGGGAACCAAATTAGTCACCATCTCCTTTAGGGTAGAGCCAAATCCACCCTCGACAGGAAACCTCAAAGGTGTAGTCACACCACTGAAAGTCGCTGAAACTAGGTGATTAAGGTCACCGTAGGTTGGAGTGGTTAGCTTCAAGGTGCGAAAACAAATATCATAGAGTGCCTCATTATCGATGCAGAAGGTCAAATCGGCATTTTCAATGAGCTGATGTATCGCCAGGGTCGCATTGTACGGTTCGACGACAGTGTCGCTGACTTTAGGCGAAGGAAATAGGGAAAAGGTAGCGATGGTTTGTTCCGGATATTCCTCTTTCAATTTTGAGATGAGCAACGATCCCATCCCCGATCCAGTTCCACCACCGAGAGAATGAATAATAATAAACCCCTGCAAACAGTCGCAAGCTTCAGCTTCTTTGCGTACCACGTCCAAAACCGAATCGATCAGTTCAGGGCCTTCTGTATAAAAGCCTTTTGCCCAGTTATTACCAGCTCCACTTTGCCCAAAAACGAAGTTATCAGGTGGAAAGATTTGCCCAAATGGTCCGCTACGTACAGCATCCATTGTTCCCGGTTCTAAGTCTACCAGTACAGCTCTAGGAATGTATTTTCCTCCTGTTGCTTCACGGTAAAAGACATTGATACGCTCTAATTGTAGGTCGCTATCTCCGTGATAGGTTCCGGTGTTATCGATACCGTGTTCGTCGGAAATCACTTCCCAAAATTTGGCACCAATCCGATTTCCACCTTGTCCTATCTGAATTGTGACGATTTCGTTCATTACGGATATTACTTTTTGGTTGCTACAAAACTAATACTATACCTGAACTTCCCCTTTGACAAAATGCCACAACGTATGCTGTATCAGGGATATGCCGAATGAGCTAGGGGTCATTACTGGGTACAAATAGAAGAAATGCTTAATAAATCTAATGCTTTTTGTTGTAGTTCAGTAGGTCGAGTTATCTTGTCAAAAACGTATTTTCCACTCTCTAAAGTACACTCAACTGTATTCAAACAAATTGTTCCCAAATCTTCTAGTAAGGTACGAAAGCTGTGACAGGGCAAGTTATCTTCACTCCGTTTCTTTCTATCTTTAGCAACAGCAGAATCAAGGGTTTGAGTAGCAAATGTACAGAAAACAACGCGCTTGGCTGAAATGCTTGCTGTGAATAGGTTTCACACTTCAATGTTTGTGAAGTTTTGTATCGAAACTGGTGTACCAGTAAAACTGTAGTTTATTTGGTACAGAAAAAAGTCATCTTGGTTGATGGTGATGCTCAACGTTCAGGTTCGGGTTCAGGTTGAGAACCAAAGACAAACTGTTGGGCTAAAGCATCATT
>JBCBCI010000217.1:0-3084 GCA_038530755.1 Cyanobacteria bacterium J06592_8
CCAGACGAGACAACACCTCAATTGCGAGAACGAAGCCAACTCCAATCGCCATCATGTTGCCGATGGGCTTCCAATCACCCCCCTGCATGGCTTGGTTGACTAGAAAAATTCCCCCAACCAGAAAGCCAAAAATTACGATGATTCGGAGTACAGTGAATACTAATGTGATAGTGGAAGGGGTTCGGGAGTTAACGGAGAGAGAGCGTTGCGATCTACCCAAGGACGCGATCGCGGTAAGGAGGATTCAGCGAGTTCCAAGAGGTCACTTCCATTACGTTTGCGCCGAATTTTCATTTCTCCCTGCCTCCGGACACTCAATTCGTGTTATCGCTCCCTATTTTACTCTGGATCGGCTCGAACAACGACATCGACACTGGTTGCACTAATAGGTCGAATCTTGGTGGCGACGTCAAGCTGAGGCGGCTGTTGATCTTCTGTATCTGAGCGATCGCGTTTTGGAGGTTGAGGCTGAGAGTCTTTCGGAGTTGAGGGAATATTGACGGGGGTTTGAGTTTCAGAAGGTGTTGCTATTTCTGATAATGGAGTGCGATTATCGCCAAGCGTAGCGTCAGCTTGATTGTCCATCTCACGACTGGTTTCAGAGTTATTTGTTGGCTGCATCCGAGTTTCAGATGGACTTTCTGTATCCCGCGCCAATCGTTTCAAAAATCCTTTCATTTTTTGAGCATCTAGGAATTTACCTCGACCCTGAATATTAACAATGTAAGCAAAACTATCACCGACTGTCGTAGCTTGTACCAGTTTTACCACATCTAAATCAAACTGAACTCGCACGTCTTCTAGTTGGCGACTGACTTCCATTTTGTCGGGATTATTATTAACAATTGCTTGAATGGCTTTAACCACATTACTAATTAATGATGGAGAAAGTTGCTGTTCTATGGGAGTCTCTGATGGCACAACTTCTTCTATAGGTCGGAGAAAATCCCAGTCTCTGTCTTCTCGCTCTTCTTTATCCCGAACGGTTACATTCATAGTTAAAGTTTGATTCTTAACTTTAGAGCGAATTTTTACTTCTTGTTCTACATCTTCAGTCTCATTGGCTGTTTTATTTTTTTTACTCGATGCGAGTTGAATCGTCGGAACTTGAGTCTGACGAGTTTGAATAGAAGGAATGGCTTCTCTGCTGTAGGTTTCTGAGTCAAAAAAGCGATGAATATTGGGCTGTTCTCCTGACTGTTGTACCACATGAGTTAATTCATGAGCGAGTAATTTTTGACCTTGTGAACTGCTAGGATTATAGTTATTTTGACGGAAGAAAATATCAGTTCCGGTTGTGAAGGCTTCTGCATCCAGAGAACGACTGAGACGATTACTTTCAGAATCTCGATGAATACGAACTTGCCCAAAATTGACACCAAAAGCGGTTTCCATCGGTTCACGAACCGAACTTGATAAAGATTCACCTCGTCCTTGTTGTCGCTCTAAACTGCGTTCAATATCGGGTATAACTCTACTTTCAGGCGTACTTCCAGATACCGCTTTGCGTTGAACTTTTCCTTTCTTTTTACTGCTACTGCTAGATTGAGATGCAACCCCAACAATTGTATAGGAACTGCTATCCTCTGTTGTCTTACTTGTTGTGACCTTCAGAGATTGTAGATCGTATTTTTGCTTGAAACTGGGGAGTGTGGCTTTAACATCACCAATGTCAGGATCTTTCTTAATATTTTTATTCAGCTTCGATTTGACTTTTTTCAGATTTTTAGTTTGTCTTCGCTTTTCTTTCTTGTCTTTTTTCTTTTGATCTTTATCTTTTTTCTTGTCTTTAGTTTTCTGAGAACTTGTTTTGGGTTTTTGGGTTTTATTTGATGATGTAGATTTAGTTTTAGATTTACTCTTTTTATCTTTGCGATCGCGACTTCCTCCACCGATAAACATTGAGGAAGGATCGAATATCATTAAAGCACTACCGACTGCATTAAACACACCTCCCAATACATCATCAATCGGACTTTTCAATGCACCCATAACTTTCTGGATTTTTTGAGGAATTCCCCCCAAACCGAGAATACTTGCAAATAATCCTAAAACGAGTGGAATGATTGTCACCAGCGCATATTCCACAGCATTAGCAACCTGACTGATTGATTTATTAATTACAGCACTCATCACCGCACCCAAGGCTTGTAATACGGCTAAAATCATATCTATATTGCTAATTAAAAATATCAATAAATCGACAATGGCTTTAGCAATTTTGAGAACTCCAGATGCAGGGTTTGTTAAACTCAAAACCCATTGAATTCCAGCAATAACAATTTGAGGAATCACGACCTGATACATGATTTCACTCATCAAAATATCTTTTAAGCCAGAGAGTCCTGCTTTAATTAAATCCCATAATGCCATTACTCCTTCAGTGGGAAACTTTGCGATCGCTTGAAAGAATTTAATCGCAATTTGGGGTAAATCTTCATCAGAAGATTCTACATATTCATCTAATGCACTCGGACCGCCTTCTAATACTGCTTCTAACATCTCACCTGCCCAGTCTGGCATCAAGGAAGAAGCCATATCAAAAATATAATCTTTTGTTAGTCCTAAAACTTGCAGAATAATATCTAAAACGCCTTGTACATCAAATTTATCGGGAAACTTAATCGGCATTCCCACTCCCAATAGCCAATCAAATAAAGCAATTTGCAAGTTCTGAGCAATATTTTTTCCAAAGTTCTCAAACCCTTGACCAATTCCTCCAAAGAGGGTTTTCATAATCCCACCGGGATCATCAATAAACGCATCTAGAAATTCTCCAGCTTGACTACCAATCCCCGGAATTTTGGCAATTACAGGTTCAATCAATTTTAAAATTTGTCGTAAAATCCATTTTGCCAGATCTGCTATTGCTTCTACGGCTTTAGAAATAAAGCTTTTATTTTGGTCTTTTAACTCTTGAATCCGATCATCTATTTCTTTGAGACTGGCTTCATACTTCACCGTTAAATCATCAACTAATTGATTTTGACGATCATTAATATTGCTTTCTAAACTATCAAATTGAGCTTGTACATTTGCCGCCGCTTCAGCCCCAATCGATTGTAAATTTTCCGGCAAGGAAGC
>JBCBCI010000218.1:0-3083 GCA_038530755.1 Cyanobacteria bacterium J06592_8
AGGGGTTTGGAAAGAATACGTGCAAAATCAGCCACGATGTAAAGTTTTGTAAAGAGCCATGTATATACAGACTCTCGGTTCACCATGTATATACAGCCGAAAACATTGCCTAGTTGGTTTCCTTTTAGGCAATGTACACTAAAGATAGGAACGTTTAATTGAGAGTTTGGCCTAGTGTGATGGTCACATCCCAACTTCTGTTTTCGGCAAAGTTAACTCGTTCAACGCCTCCACCAAAGCAACCATCAGAACGAGACAGGGAATATTTGCGTCCTTATGAAGTAGAGGCCATGATCCATGCAGCCCGAAAAGTGGGAAGACATGGAGTACGAGATAGTGCCATCATTTTACTGATGTTTCGACACGGACTGCGAACTGCGGAGTTAGTCGCCCTGAAATGGTCGCAGATAGATTTAACCGGAGGCTATATTGAAGTCCATCGGGTAAAACATGGTCATGATAGTGTTCATCCCTTACGGTCCCCTGAACTAAGACTTTTACGCCAAATCAAGCGAGATTATCCTGAAACCCAGTATGTATTTGTATCTGAACGCAAAGCTCCCCTCTCAACCAGAACAATTCGGCATATTGTAGCCAGGGCTGGCAAGTTAGCTCACATTGATGCACCAGTTCATCCTCACCAACTCCGTCATGCTTGTGGCTATTATCTAGCATCACAGGGGCATGACACTAGAGCCATTCAAGATTATTTGGGACATAAAAATATTCATCATACTGTTCGTTATACTCAAATGTCTCCCAGTCGCTTTGAAACTTTTTGGAGAGACTAATCTCAATTAAAGGATAATAAATGTATGTTTACTCTTACTTTAACTAACGTCTTGTGACTTCAATTGAAAGAACAGCATATCCCAGATTTAAACGCTATTATACTCACAAAGACCTCAAACAACTTTATACCCCAACAGATATCGAAAAGAAATTTGCTTTAGATCATACTCTGGGAAAAACTAACTATTTAAACCTGACAATTCTCTTAAAAGTTTTTCAAAAATTAGGCTATTTCCCTCCCTTAGATCAAGTTCCTCAGTCTATCAAAGAACATATAAAAAAAGAACTCTCATTGCCCTTAACTCAAGTTATAGAATATAATCTGTATTTTTTCCTACTTAGCATCCGAACTAAAATCGGGAGATGTCTGCGTTAAGCAAAGTGCTTCTTTTGGGGATTGGCGTAAACAATTAATGCCCGGGGATGAATGTCAGTCAATCATAGAAGATTACTGTGGTTTATTAGATTTGCCTAACTGTGCAGATAGTTTTATTAAACATCTAAAAGATTGGTTAATAGAAACAGCTAATCGTGTTGATGAAGGTGATCCTATCAATGAGCAAGTTATTATTAATGATAAGGGAGAACCGACTTTAAAGAAACTCTTAGCTCGTCCGATTCCAGAAAGCTTGAAAAATTTAGAGGCGATTATTGCTGAGAGAATTCCTAACCGAAACCTGATTGATATTTTACAAAATGTAGATTATTGGACTAATTTTACCAGACATTTTGGACCATTAAGTGGTAGTGACCCCAAACTTAAAAATCCCACTGAACGTTATTTATTGACCATTTTTACCTATGGTTGCAATTTAGGAGCGTCTCAAGCTGCTCGTCACATGAGAGGGATAGTAAATGCTAAATCTCTCTCTAATATTAATAGTCGTCATATTAGTATTGAGCAGTTAAATCGTGGGCTGACTGATATTATTAATCGCTATAATGTATTAGATTTACCTCAATTTTGGGGTCAAGGAGATTCGGCTGCTGCTGATGGGACTAAATATGATGTTCAAGAGCAAAATTTATTATCTGAATACCATATTCGTTATGGTGGATATGGAGGAATTGCTTATCATCATGTGGCGGATAAATATATTGCTTTATTCAGTCACAGGTTCACCGGAATTCAATTCCGGTGCTTGCCTGTGACCGCGTGCTGCGGTCATTTTATCCCCTGTGGGACTTGGGAAGCTGTTTATATTCTTGAGGGACTTCTTCAAAATAAGTCTACACTTCAACCTCAAAAAATTCATGGTGATACTCAAGGTCAATCTACCCCTGTCTTTGCTTTATCTTATCTTTTGGGGATTCAATTAATGCCAAGAATCAGGAACTGGCAAGACTTAATTTTTTATCGTCCTGATAAAGAGACTGTTTATCAACATATTGATTCTTTGTTTAAAGACTCTATTAATTGGGAACTTCTAAGAACCCATTGGACAGATTTAATGCAGGTAGTTTTATCCATTTATACTGGTAAAATTTCTAGTGCAGCTATCCTCAGAAAATTAGGCAACTAGAGTCGAAAAAACCGCTTATATAAAGCTTTTCGTGAATTAGGTCGAGTGATTCGCACAATCTTTTTATTGGAATATATTTCTGATGGTAAATTGAGACGACAAATTACCGCAGCCACGAATAAAGTAGAGGCTTATCATGGTTTTTCTAAATGGTTCTTTTTGGGTGGAGATAGTATCATTAATTCTAATGATAGAGAGGAAATGGAAAAGCGCATCAAGTACAATGATTTAGTCGCTAATGCAGTTATTTTTCAGAATGTTGTTGACTTAACCGAGGTGTTCCAGCAACTTCAAACAGAAGGCTATTTCTTAGATAAAGAAGATGTTTCGGCTTTGAGTCCTTATTTAACCAGTCATATAAAACGGTTTGGCGATTATTTTCTTGATTTAACGCAAACCCCAACACAATTAGATGATTTGATGGTTTTAACCTTTTAATATAAATCTTCCCCTCTGGCAAAAAGTTCAATAACTTCTGTTCTGGTAATATGATTTTTTTCGGCAATTTCTGCCAGCAATTCCCAGGCTGTATCCGTTAATCTCATGCTTCTTAATCGTTTTGTTTCTCCTGCGTAGTCAGGAGTAAAGGTTCCATCTTCTGCGTGTGGTCGTCGGGGAGATTTCTTTCTGGTTCCTTCATATTGAGTCATCGGTTGATTCTTGGCCTTGCTCTTCTCCTAGTATATACATGGTTGAGGACTGTATATACATGGCTCTTTACAAAACTTTACGTCGTGGCTGATTTTGCACGTATTCTTTCCAAACCCC
>JBCBCI010000219.1:0-3028 GCA_038530755.1 Cyanobacteria bacterium J06592_8
CCCATCGCCAATGATAACGAGACCGAAGCAGGGGAAACGGCTACTTTTAGTTTGACTGAGGGCGAGGGATACGAGATTGTTACTGATTACAGTAGCGGTATGTTTAACCTAGTGGATACCGCATCAGATATTCCCCAAGGAGCTATATCAGAACCCAATGACGTTATTCCCGAAGCGGTCGATACTCAAATTAGTCCAGAGAATCCAACATTTTCTGGTAATGATTCCATCTACTTTGACATTGCCAACCGTTACCTCAACGAAGATGGCACCTACACCTACATTGACTACAGCGAAGATGTTGATGTTTACAAAGTGGAATTAAGTGCAGGAGATACCATCGCCATTGAAACCTTTGATGATGAGAGAAATCCCAGTTCGTTTGGCCTTGGTATCCTATTAACTTCACAGATATATGATGCCGAAGGAAATCCACTTCGGGATTATAACATTACTGGATTCAATAGTCCCGCCGCACCTGACAAGCTATTTGGTGGGATTGGTCCTTTTGATGAAAATGAAACTAACAGCTACGAAGAATTTACTGCGCTTGAAGACGGCACTTACTACATCGCTTTTGGGGGTGATTCTCAGATACAAAACTTCTTTGAAGTTGGCGACTCATTTTATGATCCGTTCACACCCGGTTCAGGTGAAGGAAATCGAACAGATTTCGGCAACTATGGCATTGAGATCGATCTGTTAACAGAGGATAACCCACGCAAAACAGCTACTCCTACTCCACCCGTTAGCAATCCTGATGTTACTAATCCTCCTACTCTTTTCTTAAGTGCTAACCCTACAACTACAGACAGCGAGGGCAATTTTATTAATGCTGTCGTCGAACACGTCGAACCTGGCGGACTTTCTAGCGTTACTTTGACGATTCAAGCCGAGGGCGAACTTCCTGAAGGGGGGATTGAATTTGTCCTCAATAGCAATGCCAATCTGTTTGACTACATTTCATATGAAGGTCAGAACGCTCTTCCAAGTACAATTGGCGGACAATCCTTGGGGGCATTTTATAACGAAGACGGCATTCCAACGGGAATTCGGCTCCTGATTGACGAACCCCTCATGACTGTCAACTACGAAGCAGCCAATCATCAACCCTGGTATCCAGATTTTATCGGTAATGTGATTGATGCTTTTGAACCCTTAGAAACCGATGGAGCAGAAGATGTTACCTTCTTCCTACAGCCTGGGGAGGGCTATGAGATTGCTCCAGATGCTGGGACGGTAGATGTCATTTACTACGATTCTTTAGAAGATGTACCGCCACCCACCACTGGAGGGGGAACTGTCCCTGAAGTGGGCATTACCGTCAACGAGTCTACATTAATTGAAACCGAACAAACGGAAACCAGCATCACCTTTACACTGTCCGAAGCGCCACCAGCAGAAGGGCTAACTGTGTTTATCGATAGTCAGGATGACCCCGTTGTGGGTACTCCTCTGGGTCAGTTTGCGGTGTTGGAAGCAGAAGTCAGTGGCGGCAATTTCCCGGTTCCCAATGGCGATTCTTCGGGCTTTTTCTTTACCATTACTGAACAAACTGCCACCATTACCCTGTCTGCCTTTGATGAGTTGACAGTTCCTGGCATTGACCCTCTAGCGGTTCAAGAAGGGATTGTTGCACTCAACTTTGCCATACAACCCCTTGCCGCTTATACCATTGACGATGCAGCTAGTGAAATCAACCTCACCATTGCCGATAATCCCGAGTCACAAATTCAGGTAAGTTTAACGGCAGAGCCTGAAAGCTTAGTTGAATCAGAAGGCACTGTGGGCATTCATACCTTTAGTCTTAGTGCGCCCCCACCCACAGAAGGATTAACCGTTAGTGTCAGTGCGTCTTCTCTGAGTGAATTTAATCTGGATGCCATTGAAGTAGTAGGTGGTACTATTGCTGCGGTGCGGGATGATGAATTTGACTTCACCATTACCGAACAAACGGCAACCATTAGCCTACCTGTTCTCGATGACGGCGTGGATGAAGGCAGCGAAACTGCAACCTTTACCTTAGAAGCGAGTGATACCTATGAACTCAATGCAGTTGCCACGGTCGCAAGCTTCACCCTAGCTGATACCTTAGATCAAGCTACCGTTCCCCAAGAGAGTGAATTGTTTGGGGATCAGGTTAGTAACAGTACCCTACCTGAAGCCAATGCTTTAGGCTTAAGTTCTGATAATCCTTCGGTCTCTATTAGTGGGCTAATTGCCGAAAGCTACATTGATCTTCCCGAAGATGTAGATTTCTACTCCTTCAATCTTGAAGCGGGGCAAACCGTCAGCCTAGATATTGATACCGAAGAGTCACTCGTTGACGGGGTCATCAATTTCAGACCAGTCGTGTATCCAGCTTTAGCAGACATTCTCCAGACGTTTGATACCGAACTACGGTTATTTGATGCAGACGGTAACGAACTTGCTGTTAATAATGATGGTGCAGCATCTGGTGAAGACTACTCCCGTGACCCCTATCTTGAATACACTGCGACTGAAGCGGGTACTTACTACGTCGGTGTAAGTCAACTGGGCAACCGCAATTACGACCCTTTTACAGCCCGAAGCGGTAGCGGCTGGACTTTCCCAGAGGTGGGCGTATTCAACGGTTTCTACGACCTCAACGTTAGTCTAACAGGCGATCGCAATCTAGAAATTATCGGTACTGATGACAGCGAAACCCTCGAAGGTGCAGCAGGTGATGACCTCGTTGCTGGACTGTTAGGAGATGATACTCTCTTCGGTAACGGTGGCGATGATGTGTTGCGAGGCGATCGCAATAGTCGTGACCCAGGCGGTACTGTTGGCGGAGATGATGTTATTTCTGGCGGTGAGGGGAATGACCAAATTGGCGGTAAAGCGGGTAATGACCTCCTCAGTGGCGATGCGGGTGATGATGAAATTTGGGGTGATGACGGCAATGACACAATTATGGGTGGGACCGGAAACGATACGCTAACTGGCGATGACTTCTCTGGTGGTAGTGGTTCTGACCTATTTGTCTTCGGTAACGGTGACGGAA
>JBCBCI010000220.1:0-2984 GCA_038530755.1 Cyanobacteria bacterium J06592_8
CAGATACTATTACGGACTTCGATGTGACTGAAGATTTAATCGGTTTAGTCGAAGGTGAACTCACTTTTGAAGACATTAAAATCATTGAAATTGATGGAAATGCGGCAATTAACATTATTGAAACAGAGGAAACATTAGCGGTTCTCGATGGTGTTGAACCTGATGAACTAACCGCAGAATTGTTTGTGGTTACAACACAGTAACGTTTCATTCAGTTAATTCTAGTTAAGCTTGCGTGACGCATACAAAAGTGCTGCCTTTAAATCATCTGCTTCGAGATCCGGCATTTCCGTCAAAATTTGTTCACGATCTAGCCCAGCCGCAAACAAATCTAAAACATCTGATACTCGAATTCTCATGCCTCGAATACAAGGACGACCCCCGCACTGTTTAGGATTAACCGTAATTCTTTCTAATAAAGATGACATTCGCATCGATCCCACAATTACTGTTGTTGACTTCAGTTTACTGTCTCACTCTCTAATCATTCTTAATTCAAAGGAAAACAACTAATGCAATTACCCGATCGCGTTATTACTGCTTTAGATGAAGCCCTCGATAACAATTTACCTCCAGAAGTTCCCGGTGCCGCTGTTACCATTATCGCCCCAGAAGGAGAATGGTTCGGCGCGACTGGTGTTTCCGATCTAGCGGAGAATACACCCCTACAGCCCGATGATCGCTTTGAAGCCGGGAGTATCACTAAAACTTTTGTAGCTACAACTCTGCTACAACTCACTGAAGAAGATCAACTGTCTCTCGACGATACTATAACTGACTGGCTACCAACAACGGTAACAGACCTAGTTCCGAATGCTAGCGAAATTACAATCGAACAACTTCTCAATCATACAAGCGGAATTGCCGATTATTTAGATATTCTAGCGGCTGAGGCGACTCTTAATCCTGCACTTTTTGTTCAACAATGGGAAGGCGAACAGTTAGTTGGCTTTATCGATGGGGTCGAACCGTTCTTCGATCCGGGAGAAGGTTGGCAATATTCCAACACCAACTATATATTAGCTGGACTGGTAGTTGAGTCTGTGACGGGGAATAGCTATGGTCAAGAAATTCGCGATCGCATCCTCGACCCTCTAGAATTAGACAATACCTTTGTTTTCGGTGAAGAAGAGATTCCTGGCGGCTATATCAAAGGTTACTGGGATTTTAACGGCGATGGTGCTTTAGATGACCTCAGCATTACTAATCTAACTTGGGCTGGGTCAGCAGGTTCTATTATCTCCAATACTGAAGATCTAGCTGATTTCTTTGACGGTCTATTAGTTGATGGGGAACTACTTGAACCAGAAACCCTTGATGAAATGCTAGATACCATTCCCGTTGAGTCCCCCAACTATGACTCCTACGGCTTAGGTATTGGAACTCTTGAATCTCGCAACCGCTTTTGGTATGCTCATCGCGGTCAAACTTTAGGCTTTCGTTCTAACTTGTGGTATTCTCCTTTAGAAGATATCACCTATGTCGAACTCATTAACGGACGGTCTAGCAGTAACTTAGTGAGTGACCTGTTACCGACTTATCGCCGTACTATTACACCGCCAACACCAGATATCGTGACCTATCAATTTGAATGGACGGGTCAAATTGCGGGCTTTAGTGTTGATGGAGAATTTAGTTACGATATTAGTCAAACTCCCGCCGATGGTATTGTTCGGGAAGAAAATCTAGAATCTTTTGATATCAATTTCTTCGATCCTGATGGTAACTTACTCAGAACCTACGAAGACAACCATCTGACTTTCGATGAATTTAACTTTGCTTTTGATACTGAAACGGAAGAAATTCTCCAAGATGGATTCTTCCTGGGAGAAGATGGCTTTAATTTTGGAGAGAAAACACCAACAGAAGATGGCTTTAGCGGTGTCAATTTCTGGTCACGTCCGGAATTAAACTCTCAAGGTCAAGTTCCGCCACCTCACGTTCATATTGACGACTGGGCGGATGAATTTGGCTTCCCCATTGGGTTTAGTTCTCACGAAGATGTTGCCTTCTTTACTCGTACAACCCAAGATTTAATTGATACAGGTCGAGTTGGTGAAACTTATCTTAATAGCCTTGATGACAGTTTAGATCAATTTGGCGATCGCATTAATGTCTTCCCGCCTCAAAATCAAGTTGGTAATTTTGAAGTCGAGTCTGGTGTCACGAGTCTATTCCTCAATTTCTCCCTATTTGAACAAGCGGGTTTGATTATTCAAGATTCTACACCGACCGCAACCCCTTTCTCTAACCAGTTCCAGCTTGGGTTTGAGATTGATGAAAGTACCGATTTTCAGTTTCAGTGAGCGTAGCCGAACTGTTTGAAACCTCAGTTCCAGTTACACCATTAGGTGGCACTATCGAACATACTGGAGATATTACTTTCCTAGTGGGTGGTGATACTCTACTGACGATTGGTGATTTTTCCATTGGTTTTGATGAGAACCGAGTCAGCCAAACCAACAGTGGTTTCTTTGTAGCTGATACCCTTGAAGATGGCTTAGGAATTGATGTTCTGTTTGATATCAGTGTAAGCGATCGCTTCATTGTGGCGGATAATGAGTTAACCTTCGCTGATGCGGATTTACTCTTAGCCCCCGAACTAGCTGGAATTTTAGGCTTGGATGCTGCTGTTGGTACAGATGTTGGTGATACTCGCATTGATGCAGAACTTCTAGACATTGACGAGGATGAAACCTTTGTTGGAGATGATGGAGATAACAGCATTGACGGAGAAGGGGGTGACGATCTCTTAGCAGGACTTTTAGGAGATGACACAATCTTCGGCGGTGACGGCGATGATGTATTGCGAGGTGATCTCAATAGTCGTTCTCCCGGCGGTAATGTTGGGGGTGATGACGTTATCTCTGGCGGTGTTGGCGATGACCGTATTGGCGGAAAAGCCGGAAACGACCTGATCAGTGGCGATGCGGGTGATGATGAAATTTGGGGTGTCGTTACCATCATCACCCCAAATTTCATCA
>JBCBCI010000221.1:0-2934 GCA_038530755.1 Cyanobacteria bacterium J06592_8
GTGTCTACCTGCAAACAGAGAAAGATTGAGACTCTGCGCGATCGCTAACTTTCTTAGACTTAGGTAGAGTTGCTGTATTGACATCCTATTAGGGTCGAGGTGGATGTTACCATCACACCCCTCCCCTCCGAAACCGTGCATGAGATTTTCATCTCACACGGCTACTCAACATATCTATCCTTTGTTAATGGAACTCTCTACCTTTTGATTTGAAGTAATAAGGATGTCGTCTTTCCAAAACCAGACAAGTTTGTCTAGTTCTTGACTGATTAATTTCAATCGTTGCAAGGATTGACTTCTCCTGATGTACAACCTATCTAGGGCAGTTTTTTCATCGTGGCAATGTCCGTGTAGAAGTTGAAGGTTTTTATATTCATCTTTACCTCCTAATGCGGTGGCTTTGATGTGGTCAACCTCTAGGATGTCTTCTTCTCGGAAGTGTAGGCAACACCAGGGGCATACACCCTTTTGTTTTTTAAGCAGTAATGCTTTTCGAGTAGGCATATCGGGGTGTTTCCCCATCCGGGTACTCCAGTAAACCAGATTTCCATTAAATGGACTGTCTTTGCCTTTAACTTTCACATACTCAGAACCGCTGCTGCCAAACTCAGTATGTGTTAGTAACCGAAGGGGGTTCGCATCCCCTTGCCTGGTAGCAAAGACCCAGTTATTGTTGCCAATTCTTGTCCAGTATTTCTTTCGTGCTTTATACCAATCACCTGTACGGTGACGACTCCAAGCTCTTAGTTTCTGGAAAAGTAGGTAATCCTGCCTTGTAAGTTCTCCCACTGTTTGAGCATTAGAGAATTGGTAGTAATTTGTCCAACCTCTGATGATGGGGTTAAGCTCTTTAATTAAAAGAGCCTGGTGAGAGTATTTGTGTTTGTCAACTACTTGTTTGAGCTGGAGTTGATGTTTCTTACAGGCATCCTTTGAGGGTGTGATGAGGGTTCTGAAGCCTAGTTTTTCTTTTGTACTGGGGTGTATTGAACTTCTGTATTTTCCTGTGGGGAATTGTTGGATATGGTATCCTAAGAAGTCAAATCCAGCCTTACCATCTTCACTTAACTCTTGGTATAGAGTATGGGCGATTCGGGTTTTGGAGGGCTTCAGTTCCAGTCCTATGTCTTTTAACCACTCAGAGATTAATTCTCTGCATCTTTGGACGACGGATAAGTCTTTATGTATTAGGAGGAAATCATCAGCATATCGAATGAATGTCAATGATTTGACTTTTTGCTGCCAACTGATTTGACTATTAGGTTTGTCATTTCTCCTCATGTCGAGAGATTTGACGAACTCCATTAACATCTGCTCCATTCCGTGGAGGGCTATATTAGCAAGTAGAGGACTTATGACTCCCCCTTGCATCGTTCCCTCAGATGTGGCAGTGAAAACCTTTTGGTCTATGACTCCTGATTTTAACGAAGTCACAGCAGCTCCCGGAGCTTGCATCCGGGAGAACTGTGACCAGGCTTTGATTTGTTGCCTGATTTTACCCGTATATCCGAGCCTCTGGAGTAGGGCTAAGTGGTTGATGCGGTCGAAGCATCTGGCTATATCAGCATCTAACACAAATTTGGGTTGGTTTTGAATACTGTTTTTGATTGACCAAATGGCATCCTGACATGACCTTCCGGGTCTAAAACCATAACTGTTTGGCTCAAATTGTGCCTCCCATTCAGGTTCTAATGCTGTTTTCACTAGATTTTGTAAGGCTCGGTCATGGATTGTTGGTATTCCTAATGGTCTTTGTTCATCCTTTCCTGGTTTAGGTATCCATACTCGACGAGTGGGATGACTTTTTCCGGTGATTTTAAGTTGACCTATGAGGTTCATACGAGCTTCTGGAGATAGTGCTTTGACACCATCTACTCCTGCCGTCTTTTTACCACGGTTGTCTTGTGTTACCTTTCTGACCGAAAGCACTTTATTAGACCAGGAACTCATCAGAGTTTTCTGGAGTTTTCTGACTTGTTTTACATCTCCACGACGAGATGCTGCGTAAATTCTCGTTTGCAGCTTAAAGACGTATCTTTCGACTTTACGCCAGTTGATATCGCCCCATCCCACAGTCTTCAATTTTGAATCTGTATTAGGCATATTTTCTGCTACTTGTAGCTTTACACATCGATATATTGCGAGTCACGTCTGCTTATCCGGGGCGTTACCCCATCCTTTTTTCTGGCATTATCTGTTATTCCAGATTCGGCATTTGCTTCTTGACCCATCTCTCGCAATCTCACCATACGGTTTTGACGATACCTACCAGTTAATCTGGGGATGAAATTGCGTTACTTCGTTCCTGTGTTCCATTGATTGAGTCCTTTAGGGTTCATCTATCCGCCTGTGAAGGCTAACTGTGCGATATAGAAAACGAGGAACTCTATATGTCTTTGCCTTTCCCGTTATTTCGGGTAGCAGGGTTGGTAGTACCTGAGCTTATAGTCCCTGCCGCATTTCTTGAGGCGGTTCAGTAGATGATTTGTTTCTCTACCCCACGATTTTCTTTTCCTTGATGTCATCTCAGTCCAGGTCGCTTATGAGACTCTTACTCACGGTTAGACGTTTTCAGCAATTATCGTTCTGTCCGTTTTCACTCCCGCTTCTAATTCTGGGTTGTCATCCCAGATTTAGGGGAAACTTCTCTCTCTCGTTGCCGAGAGGGACGCTGTGTGTTTTCAACCCCGCACAAGGGCGCAAAGACTTGGTTTTCTAGGATACTCACCTCACTTTGATGGAACACAAGTTATCATTTCAGTTAAGGATTAAAAGTGCGAACTCAACCTATTGGTTACTTAACTGATAAGCCCATACATCCCTCCTCTATAGAGGATTTCGTAGGAACGAATCGCACCCCCGCATTGAAATGACGGGGATTCTAGCCTCAAACAACAGTTGCAGGAAAATCCTGTCTTATACTGTCTAAACTAA
>JBCBCI010000222.1:0-2893 GCA_038530755.1 Cyanobacteria bacterium J06592_8
GGAAGTCTGACCCCAAAACAGGAGAATTGGCAAAGCCTATTATCAAGTTTATCTCAATTATATGTAGCAGGAGTCTCGGTGAATTGGTCAGGCTTTGACCAAGATTATTCTCGTCAGCGAGTGGCGTTACCGACAACCCCTTTTCAACGACAACGCTACTGGTTTGAAACCCCTAATAAGCCATCGAGACCTAAAACAAATAGGGTTTTATCTACTCAACATAAGTTATTAGGCAATAAACTGAATATAGCCAAGTCTGACGTTATTTTATTTGAAAGTATGATTAGCTTAGAAGATTTAGAGTATCTCAAGCATCATCGTGTTTTCGATACGGTTATTTTACCTGCTGCTGGTTTTATTGAAATTGTATTAGAAGCTGGACACCAAACCACTAAAACTCCAAATTTAGTCTTAGAAGAAGTTAGTATAAAAACTCCTTTAGTTATACAGGAAAATGAAGAACTTATTTTACAGACGATTTTAACACCTAAAGCTAATCAAGAATACAGCTTTGAAATCTTTAGTTCAATACTCTCAGACTTCGATTCTTGGATACTTCATGCTAGTGGAAAATTAACAACAGAAAGTCGAACAGAGTCTCAGATTATTGACACAAAAGGCAATTTTGAACAAACGATAGATGTAGAACAATATTATCAGCAGTTGCAAGCAAGAGGAATAGAATTTGGTGAAGACTTTCAAGCTATACGTCAACTCTGGAGTGATAATTCACAGTCTTTAGGTGTGATTGAAATACCAGCTAAACTGACACAGGAAAGTTCAAGCTATAGATTTTATCCGGTCTTGTTAGATGGATGTTTACAAACTTTAGGTATAGTTTTAGAAAAAGAAAACTATAAAAATACTTATTTACCCATAGGCTTAGAACGATTTACGTTCTATGATACCCCTCATTTAGCCGTCAAAAGCTTGGCGGAAATTCGAGCGATAAAGTCGGGAAATCAACAAACTTTAGTCGCCGACTTAAAAATTACTGATTTAGATGATAGGTTAATTGCGACGATAGAGGGTCTACAACTCCAACCCATCAGCCGAGAATTACTGTTTAGAAATCAATCCAATTCATTACAGGATTGGCTTTATCAAGTAGAATGGAAACCCCAAAACCATACAAAAGATTACTTACTTAAACCCGAAGAGATTCAGCAGAAGCTGTCTTCCTCATTTATTCAATTGATGAGTCAACCCGACATCCAAGAATATCAGAAATTATTACCTGAATTAGAGTCATTGAGTTCAGCATATATCTTAAATGCTTTTCAGCAGATGGGTTGGGATTTTCAGCTTAACCAAAAGTTTTCAAGCGAAGAAATATTAGGAAAATTAGAAATAGTTAGCAAACACAATAGACTGTTAAACCGATTATTAGAAATTTTAACAGAAGATCAAATTTTAGGACTAGAAAAGGGACAATATAAAGTTATTAATAGACCGAGTTATATCGATGTTGAAGTAAAGCAAAAGGCTTTATTAGACCGTTATCCTAACGCACAAGCTGAATTGACATTATTACATCGTTGTGCATCCCAACTGGCTGAAGTTTTGCGAGGAAATATTGAAGCCACTCAGTTACTTTTTCCCAATGGAGATTTAAGCCTAACAACTCAACTCTATCAAGACTCTCCGGGTGCAAAATTGATGAATAATATGATCCAAAAAGCTGTCAACTCAGCTTTAGAAAAGATTACCTCTGAACAAAAGGTAAGAATACTTGAAATCGGAGCCGGAACAGGAGGAACAACAGCCTATTTACTTCCTCACCTGAATTCATCTCAAACCGAATACGTTTATACTGATATTTCTCCTCTATTTCTCAATCAAGCTCAGGATAAGTTTAGAAACTATGATTTTGTTAAATACAAAGTTTTAGATATAGAGAAATTACTAGAAATACAAGGCTTTGAAAGTCATCAATATGATCTGGTAATTGCAGCAAATGTTCTGCACGCCACCTCAGATTTAAAGCAGACTTTAGAGAATATCATAAATTTACTAGCTCCCCAAGGATTGCTGATTTTATTAGAAGGAACTCAACCCCTACGCTGGTTTGATTTAACCTTTGGCTTGACGGAAGGATGGTGGAAATTTGATGATTCAGATGTACGTCCAAGTTATCCTTTAATTCCGACTCAAAAATGGAAAACACTCTTAGAAGAAAATGGATTTGAACAAGCTAAAATCCTAACAGCAAATGGCGATAAACCTTTAGAACAAGCGGTAGTTGTGGCTCAAGCAAGTCAAGTTAATCAGTTAAATAAAAATCAATGGTTAATTTTTGCAGATCAACAAGGAATGGCTCAAAAATTCGCTCAACTTTTGACAGCTCAGGGAGAATCCTGTACTTTAGTGTTTGCAGGGGAAGAATACCAAAAACTTGAGGATAAAATCTATCAGGTTAATCCTCATAATATAAATGATTTTAGTAATGTTTTTAGTGCAGTAAATTTGAGTAAGACTGCTTTGATAAAAGTTGTTTATCTCTGGAGTTTAGAAGAATCAGACCCTGAAGCTTTGAGTTTAGAGGAGTTAACAAAATCCTCAAAATTGGGATGGAAAAGCCTACTCAACATCACTCAATTTCTTATAAAAAACTGTTCTCAACCTCCGTCTTTAGCAATTGTTACTAGAGGTTCTGTTGCAACTGGAATAGAAACTAAATTGCCAGGAATAGCCTATTCTCCTTTGTGGGGAATGGGGAAAGTCATTGCTTTAGAACATCCAGAACTAGACTGTATTCAAGTCGATTTAGACCCAGAGCGATCGCTACAATCTCAAGTATATTTGCTAGGGCAGGAACTTCAATATAAATCCTCAGAAAATCAAGTTATCTTCCGAGAAAATACTCGTCAACTTGCTCGATTGATTCGCTCAA
>JBCBCI010000223.1:0-2885 GCA_038530755.1 Cyanobacteria bacterium J06592_8
ATGTCAAGTTTGGGACAAATGGTCGCAGGAGTAGCCCATGAAATTAATAATCCCGTTACTTTTATTTCAGGAAATATAAGCCATATTGATAACTATTTCCAAGATTTACTAGACCTTGTTCATCTGTTTCAAGATTATTCTCCAAATTTATCTGAAAAAGTAGAAGATAAAATAGAAGAAATTGAACTGGATTATATCGAAGAAGACTTACCCAAAATCTTAAATTCAATGTCAGAAGGGACAAAGCGAATTGGTAATATTGTTAAATCGTTGCGGACATTCTCTCGCCTCGATGAAGCTGAGATGAAATCAGTTGATATTCATGCAGGAATTGATAGTGTATTAATGATTTTGAAATCTCGTTTAAAGAGCAAAAATTATCAGATTGAAGTTCTAAAAAGTTATGAAAACTTGCCTGATATTTATTGCTATGCTAGTGCATTAAACCAAGTTTTCATAAATATTCTTAGTAATGCTATTGATGCAGTAAAATTAAAATTTTATCAACAGAAACGGACAGAAGAACAGCCCACAATTTGGATTAAAACAGAACAATTAGAAAATGATTGGATTAGAATTGAGATTTCTGATAATGGGTCGGGTATGACAGCGGAAAATTGTGCTAAAATTTTTGAACCTTTCTTCACAACAAAACCTGTGGGTCAAGGAACAGGTTTAGGGCTTTCCACCAGTTATCAAATTATTGTTGAACAGCATCAGGGTAGAATAAACTGTATTTCAGCCCCAGACAAAGGAGCTAAATTTGTGATAGAAATTCCGATGAAATAAAGTAAACTATTCAGTATCGAGATTGCGAGACCTAAACTTCTCAGAATAGAGAGTAGACAATAGTCAATTCTCCGTTTAAATATTGAACAGCTTAAAAGTTCCTAGCTGATGAATTGGAAATTTAAAATATTTTCAGGTTCGACTTTGAGCTAAATCCTGGGGAGGTCTTCAAATAAAAATATTAGTTCAGGCAAAACCTTTAACTAATTTTAACTTTTATATAACCCAATCTTAAACCTGGGCTGATATTGTCTGTCTCGGAGTCTAATTAGCATAAGTTTCCTCGCTAAATCCGCAGACTCAACTCCAGATGGAAATGAATATTTCGATCATCAGGATATAGAACAATAAATTTAGTAATTCTGGGTGCGACGATCAACAGCTAATCTTTGAATCAATTTATTTGACCTTAGCATCTGCCACAAATTATGGAAAATATCAAACTCGTTGGTTTTGCATCGCTTCCCGCCGATACTTTTGCAGAAGGCCCACAGTCAGGTGCAGACAATGGTAATGGAGAACCCATTTCTAGGAATGGACGAACAGGCCCCTTTGATGAACAACCCGTTCAGGGTTTTAGTGGAGTACAATTTGCACCCGGAAGTGAAGGCGATACCTATTGGTTTCTCTCAGATAACGGATTTGGTAACATCCGCAATAGTTCGGATTATTTACTGCGTGTCTATCAAGTCGATCCGGATTTTGTCGGAACTGAAGACGGTGATGGAAGTGTCGATGTTCAGGGATTTGTACAACTGTCTGACCCTAATAATTTAATTCCCTTTGAAATCATTAACGAAGACAGTTCGGAACGTTTATTAACTGGATCTGACTTTGATATTGAGTCAATTGTCGTCACTGAAGATCAAATTTGGATCGGAGATGAATTCGGCCCCTATTTGTTAGAATTTGACTTAGAAGGTGTTCTACAACAAGCTCCAATTGTAACGCCAAATATCCCGACTCTCAATACCTTAAACGGTCAAGATCCGATTGTGATTGGACACCGAGGCGCAAGTGGTTCTCGTCCTGAACATACTTTAGAAGCCTATAAACTCGCCATTGAACAAGGGGCAGATTTCATTGAACCCGATTTAGTTCCGACAAAAGATGGCGTTTTAGTTGCCCGTCACGAGAACGAAATTTCTGGAACGACCGATGTTGCTGACCGTCCTGAATTCGCAGATCGTCAAACCACAAAAATCATTGATGGGGATGAATTTACCGGATGGTTTACCGAAGATTTTACCTTAGCAGAACTCAAGACATTACGCGCAACTGAACGCATTCCCGGAACTCGTCCTTTAAATACTGCTTTTGATGGGGATTTTGAAGTTCCGACTCTAGAAGAAGTCATTGACCTCGTTAAAGAAGTTGAAGCCGAAACTGGAAAGCAAATTGGTATTTATCCCGAAACCAAACACCCGACTTTCTTTGCCAAAGAAGGAACATTTATTGATGGTACTCCCATTGATATCAAAACTTCTGAAATCTTAATTGATACCTTAGTTGAAAACGATTTCACCGATCCCGATCGCATTTTCATTCAGTCTTTTGAGATCGAAAATCTACTAAGATTACAAAACATCTTCATGCCTGCGGCGGGAGTTGATCTTCCTCTGGTTCAACTCTATGGTGATACCAGTGACTCCTTCATCAACGACAATGGCGGTGGCTTCTCCGTTCCCTACGATATTCCTTACAACTTCTCCGGCGCAGCCAATGCTGACCCCAGTGTTTATGCAGACTTCCCGGTGGAAGTGGATGGGGAAACAACTTACGCTGACCTCGACAGCGCAGAAGTTTTAGAATATTTAGGTGAAACCTACGCTGAAGGCGCAGGCCCCTGGAAGAATAACTTCTTGTTACGGGAGTCTCTTGATGAACCCGTTGATGGAAATGGTGACGGTGTTGCTGAAATTACCACTCAGTTAACCGGAGAAGTTTTACCGTTTATTGAAGATGCCCATGCAGCGGGTTTACAGGTGCATCCTTATACGCTGCGGAATGAAGAGAACTTCCTGACTCTCAACCCTGATGGTACACCTCAAACCCCAGAAGACGAGGTAGAACAGCTAATTGAACTGGGTGTTGAT
>JBCBCI010000224.1:0-2839 GCA_038530755.1 Cyanobacteria bacterium J06592_8
ATATGTGTTTTATTCGACTAATGCTTAAGAGATTGGCGATCGCCTAAGTTTTTAGAGATACCAAATGGGTTCTATAAGCCCAACTCAGCCAGTAAGTTAATTGCTTCTATTGAGCGGCTAGTGTAATAAACAGTAAACCCCTCAGTTGTCTGAGGGGCCTTCAAGCCTCATTGTTTGGTTACTTCAGAGAATTAACCTTAAGTCAGGGTAGACTACTCCCTCCAACCTTACCAAACGCGATCGCCTCTGGATGCTCATAGGTCGCTTTCCTCATCCTCATCCTCGTCTGATTCCTCTGGAGTGGAAATTAGCCCTGCTTTCTGTAGCTCTAGCATTTCAGCTAACGCCCCCCTGTAAATCCACTCACCACAAGCGGAACTTTGAGTTTTGCCTGTAGCAATTAGGACGGCTTTGACGATTGCATAAACTTCATCTGTAACGGTTACTGATAATTGAGGCATCACTTAAGAGTAAAGCATTGATAAGTTGACAATACCTGTACACGTCTTTTACTATGTTGTACAAATGTACATGGCAAGGATGTACAAATGATAAATCACCTGTAAACAAAGGATGTACAACTATGTACAGCATATCTGAAATCTCTCAACTCACTGGGTTAACTGAATCTCACCTATTGCGCCGAGATGGACGTGGCCCAGTTGAGCGTATTAAACAGACCATTGACTGGAGATCAGACTTATTCGTGGATGAGGATGGACAAGAGTACATGACCGAAGAAGGCATGGGATTCTTGCTAGACTATCTGGCTCACTGTGGCAAAGATGGCGACATGAGTTATGAGGAGTGGCAGCAAAGCATCCGAACAGAACATGGCCAACTCAGCTCGTTAGTCCCGGCTGAAGTTTACGAACCCGAACTCTTGTCCATGCCAGATGCCCAACAGCACATCTCAGACTTGCGATCGCAAATGATCATCATGGCTGATGAGATTGGAGTCCAAAACAAACATCTCGGTGCTGAAATGGCTCACCGGATGTTCAGCCCACTTGTGGAGTCCTTCAACCAAACCAGTGAGGACATTCTCAAGAAATCCTTTGGCAATGCCTCCTAATCACAACCTTTCAGCCCTTGAAACAATGACACACTTTCTACTCGGAAACGGATTCATGGCGGCTTTGTGGTTGTGGTCAGTGATTGCCTCACCCAGTCGTCCCCAAATTGCCAAGCAAGAAGTCAACAGAATCGCTGAAGTTTACTCACGCTTTCCTGATTGGAGCGAAGAAAAAGCCCAATCATTCATCACCGTTGAATCCATACTCAGGAGTATTGAACGCTAATGACAAACAACTCTTATCAAGTTCAACAGGAGACACAACAATGTTCGGACTAGGAAAAAGTAAGCAAAAATCAATCGGTTCAGCCTCAATGTCACAGGCAGAATCCATCCTACAATCGACTGATACAGCACCCCCAATCTCAAACAATAAATATAATTGGGCTGCTCACTATAAAGGGGACTTCTCCGGTATTGAACGGATTACACCAGAAGACGTTGAAGCCGCCAAACTCACCCAGAAGGAGTTAAAAGAGCAGGTCAAACTGCAACGGGAGAAGATGACGGCTGATACAGACTCACTGGAGTCAACCAAGCGCATTTTTAAATCAGAGGAATCTCACAAGCGTCAACGCTTAGGGAAAATTCTAGATGCTCGTGATGGAGAGATTCGCACCGGAGAATATCTCAACGGGAAACTCAAGCCCGGTCTGCACGAGCAAAACCTCAGACTTAGCCTTGCCAAAGAGAAAGGAGAATCTTTAGTCAGTCGCATTGACGAACGGTTCCAGTTACGCCGCCAGAAGGTAGCAGAAATGAGGGAGTCTATCTATGCTTAGTACCCGATACGCAGACCTCGTTGCCCTATCACTGGCATCATTCAACGTTGCAATCATCATCGCCCGACTCATCCAACCTCACCTCATCTGGTGGCAATGGCTCATCACCGTGTTTCTACTCGTTAAAACCGTGATTATAGGCGGCTTGCTGGTTTACTATGCCGAGTCCAACAAATCACGATTTCATCAGGTCAAGACTGCCTTTTGTTGTTTAGCTGCAATCACCGGAATATCTCTCGCATGGCTTTAATCACAATCCCCGACAAAATAGATAGGCGAGTTAGCTTTTGGCTCGGCTGTACTGGCCTACTCACCATTTTTACCATTGCGCCTAACCTGGATGTTAGATGGAAAACTCTTTCTAGTTCAGTTGCGATCGGTTGCTCAATCTTGGCGTATGACTGCAACCACAAAAATAAACCCGTAGCTGTGTTGGAGAGAGCGCGGGTAGATTCGGAATTAAATATTGTTTCCGACTATATCTCAGCGCAAGAAGCTAGTCAATCCGAGGAAATTCAATACGACCTCGTCACACAGATTGAGCGGTTGTTCAAAGGTTCACAAACTGAGTCTCAACCTCAACCCGAACCTCAGCCATCACTCACCGAAGTGATAGAGCCGAAAATCATTGACCCAGACACCAACTAACTGCAACCAGAGGGGACAACACAATCCCCTCTAATTTGGATTAGAAAAATGACCCTTATTGTATTTGCCACTGCTGAACTCGTCACCTTCTTAACTGGGATATTAGTCGGTTGTTTCCTCTGTTTACTGTGGAGAACCTTTACCAAAGCCATCGTTACATCAGGGATTAAACAATTGCAGAAGTTAACTACAGCGATGAATGACATAAAATCTTTTGACGACCTGGAAGACTTTAAGCAGATGTACCGAAAAATGCGTTAGTAACGGAGATTATTACCAAAATGACCGCCAAAATCCGACTCAATGCCACACAGTCAGAGATTGACAACTGGGT
>JBCBCI010000225.1:0-2773 GCA_038530755.1 Cyanobacteria bacterium J06592_8
GTTTCAAAAGACTTTTGAATTTTTCCCTTGTCTAGTTCAGGTGGAGCTTGAATCCGAACAACGAATGAACCGTCTCCCTTATTTTCAATAGCTTGAATGGGTAGAAAGTCGCCTCCGGCATCAACTTTCAATTGCTCATAAGAATTTAAGAAGGCTTGCCAATCAATTCCATTACGGAAGATCAGGTCAACAGTTTCTTGTGCCTTCCTCAGCAATCGTTCAAAGTCTCCGGATGCAAAGATTTCATCAGGATTATGAGGTCGGCGTTCTTCAAAGAAAACTTTTCTGTTCTCCTTTTCCCATCTAGACTTTAGATAAATATAGTCGCACTCAACATTCTTGAGATTGGTTTCTGAATTAATATTCCAATCTTGAATACAAGCTCCTGTTATCTTGACTCCTTCTAAGTTAGTTTTGAGTGCAATAGTTGCAACCATTTCCGCTTGCTGTAGGTTAGAACTTTCCAGATTTGCTTTACTAAAAATCGTATTTCTACAGTCAGCTTTTACAAAACTAGATGAAGTTAACACAGCTCTATAGAAATTGGCTCTACTCAGAATAGCCTTACTAAAATTAGATTGGCTGAGGTTAGCTTTGACAAGATTTGCGTTTGTTATATTAGCATTTTGAAGATTAACATTTTGAAGACTAGCACCTGAAAAACTAGCATCTTGAAGATTAGTACCTTGAAGGTCAGCACCTTGAAGATTAGCTTCCCGAAAGTCTGCTTCTTGAAGATTAGCTTCTCGAAAGTTTGCTTCTTGAAGATTAGCTTCTCGAAAGTCCGCTTCTTGAAGATTAGTATTTTGAAGATTGATACCTTGAAGATTAGCTTCTCGAAAGTCCGCTTCTTGGAGGTTTGCTCCTTGGAGGTCTGCTTCTCGAAGGTTTGCTCCTCTGAAATAAAAATGTTCAAGATTAGCTTTCCTAAGATTAGCTCCTGTAAGGTCAGGCTTGATATCTGAATTCTCTCGCCTCCAACGATACCAATCCCCAATTCCTCTCCTCAATATCTCCAAATGCTCTGGATTAGCCATTGATTAGACTCAACTTTATAAAATCCACTTCAACAATTCTAGCTAAGTTCATTATTGTCTCCTTGAGTAAACTGGCTGTTATTACCTTGACCCGCCCGATTATTATCTCCTTGAATAGATTGAAGTTGGTCAATACGAATAAATACGTCACCTCTAATTTCTTTAAAGTTTACTATCTCACCCATTGTCTTATGAATATCATCTGAAACATTAACTCCAACATACTCAGTTTTTCTCAGAGTTACACGAACAGTCCCTTTTAGATGTCCTCCTTTTTTATAAAACATAGGGAACGCATTATCTCTGACAGTCTGTGCTACTGCTTCTATCTTAATTACTCCATTTTCAACTGTTGGATGAATAAAGCAGTTGCCCACACGAGAAGATTCTGAGAATTCAAATTGACTAACGGTGTAGCTTTGTTTTAAAAGATGAAAGTCAATTGGGAAAGTATAGGATACACGATTAGGTAGATCTGTATTTTCTACGTGTCCCGTATCAACGTTAAATTCATACTTGATTTCTTCGGTTTCAGGTTTGATTTTTTGAAAGGTTAGAATGACAGTACCTTTTAGATGTCCTCCTGCCTTGTACCACAAACGTGATGCGTCTCTAACAGCCTGTGCTACAGCTTCTAAGCGAATGACGTTGTTTTCAATTGCATAATTGATGTAGCAATTCCCAACACGAGAAGACTCATCAAACTTCAATTTTTGAAGTATGTATCCTTCTTGCTCCAGGGAAGCTGGAATTGGAAATGTATAGGGGACACAGTTGGGCGTATCTGTATTTTCTACGTGTCCGGTATCAATCTTTAACCGATACTGAATTTCGTCATCTCCAATGTTTCCGTGATTCTCAATTTTGACAGAACCCATAAACTACCTTCCTTCAGCATTCATTGAATTAGAATCCACCCAGAGTTCAAAACCAACCGATTGAATATTAAAGCTTTAAGCTAAACCCACTCAACGTTATCATAACCGAAGTCCTTCAAGGTTCTCAGATAGTCATAAACATTCCCTTTTGCCTTCTCAATCTCTTTCTTCGTAATACCTGAAATCTCAAATAATTCTTGGATAAACTTACCACTTTTGAGGTAATTTCTCAATGCTCTGGGATTATCAGTTAAGTTGATAACACGCTTTTCTAGCTCTTTAATCTTCTTCTTTTTTTGCTGATTATTATAAACCACATAGCCCACACCACCTACAGTAACAACGGCTGCACCTCCGATAACATAGGGAGCTGCTGGACTTCTCAGAAGGATTGCTGTTCTACCCACAACAGTTCTGGCTGTAGAAGCTACTGCTGTTCCTACAGCACCAGATAAACCTACACACGCCTTGATAATTTGTCCAAAGAACTGACGAATTGCTTTAAGAATTAAAGAGGATTCCTGTGCAAGAGCGTTAAGACCTGGCCCTAATACTCCAGATTCTTTCAAAGTCTTATTCAGTTCTTTAATACCTGGCCCTAATACTCCAGATTGTTTCAAAGTCTTTCTCAGTTCTTTAAGTTGTTCTAATATTTTTTCGGAAAGACTAATAGTCAGCGGGTTCTCGAATTTAACCTTTTGTTCCATGCCCAACATTTAGAACTCCTGATCTTGAATGATTTTGTTGATTGTGACTACAGATTTTAAAAAACAGATTCCCGAAAAAAATGATTGTTTTTGGGTTTTTTAAACTTTATTGCGAAATTTACAAAAACTAATATTGATATAGCCTGCCAAC
>JBCBCI010000226.1:0-2726 GCA_038530755.1 Cyanobacteria bacterium J06592_8
TTAAAATCTAGTATTAAAATCAGTCATTTTTTCTAAGATCAAGGTTATCAGGTCTATGGAAAATACTTTGTAGTAATTAAAAAGCGATCGCCTGTTCGGGTGATGACGAGGTGACTGGGTAGAGAAAATAATGGAGTTAGTCATAGTTTAATCAGGGTATGGCATCTATGAAACTTACAGCGCGATCGCAATTTAATCGCCTTTTTTTGACTCAAAATCTTAGCCCTCGATCCTCCAATTTCAATATTAAAGCAACGGCGGGATATACCCTCCATGAAATCCTAATTGCGATCGCTATGATTGCAATATTCAGTGGAATAGCTGTTCCCAGTTGGCTTGGTTTTGTTAGTCGTTATCAACTGCGTACAGGCGCAAACCGAGTCTATTGGGCGATGCAAACCGCTCGGAGTGAAGCCAAACGTCAGAGAACCGGAGTTCAAGCCACCTTTCGAGAAAAAGACAATCGAGTTCAGTGGACAGTTCATCAGCCTCATATTCTCCCCAAAGATCTTTCGGATACTGCTTGGGAAAGCCTTCCTCCTGGGGTTCAGATTGACACCGCAACACACGAAACCACACTACCGAAAATTAATCTAGATACCAATAAAGTCACAATCTCAGACACGAACTATTATCGCGCCTTATTCAATTACAAAGGTTGTCCTGTTTATTGGCCCACAGACGAGTGTACTGAAACTTCTTTGGGAGCAAAAGGACGGTTAGGACTCAAGCACAAACACCTTAAAAAAGAAAAACGTTGTGTGATCATTTCTACTTTAATTGGAGTCATTCGGAACGGAGAAAACCAACCTAAGCCAGAATCGGGAAAAGAGCGATATTGTTATTAGAAAAGTATTCAGCATGGATCACAAACTCCAGGGCTTGATACAATTTTTTTATGCTTACGGTTGAAATTGGCGATCGCATCGGTTAGGTTGAGGAAAAAGCTGCCAGTTGCATAGAATTTACATTTTTCAAACGAGTGCCTACAATCAGCTCGTGTCTGAACCAATCTACTTTGAAAGCTGGCGAGTTAAAGTTAAAGCGATCGCTTGTTTTGATCGTATTCTTAACTTAATTATCCTCAGATATTGGAGGTTCGGCTTGCTCAGAAGCTTGCTGTAACTGTCTAAGCTGTTCAACAGATAAACTCGTGAAACCTGCAACTTGTTCAAGACTCATTCCACTTCTAAGTAGATTGAGAGCCGCCTGCTGAAGACCTTGCTGAAGACCTTGCTGAAGACCTTGCTGAAGACCTTGCTGAAGACCTTGCTGAAGACCTTCTGCTCTACCCTCTCGGAGTCCTTCTTCAATAGCCTCTCTCCTCAGTGCTTGATAGGTTGTAGATTCTTCCATGATATCTCTCCTAAGAATGCTCTGAATAGTTTCATTCTCTAATACTAACCCAGCTAGAAGAAAAGCGGATGTTCCGATATTCGATTGAACTCGTCGGTCAGGAATTGACTGGACTCGGCGTGCCACTTCCCGCAATATTTCTTCTTTTTCCGGACTGCGACTCAAGACAGCAAAGGGTAATAATCCGGGTCGATTGAGAAATTGTTCGGTTGGCTGTTCCCATAAGCGAATCACGTCAAATTCATGGCGAGTTCGAGTCAGGGTAAAGGTATTTTGATAAACTAGCTCTGATGCCGTTTGTCTGAGATAAATCACGACTTGGTGCATTTCTTTATCAGGATAACGCCGATAGACGCGCAAACGATAGTCGGTCATCCGAAAGGGAATCGTTGCTTCTGTTTGAGTCTGGAATTCGACATGAAGCACTAAGTTAGCCGACTGCTGTAAAATTAACGCATCAGTGCGAATCGGTTCAATCGAGAGTTCTTTCGGGCTAAGTTGCGTAAGCTGGATAGGTTCACCGAGTAACCAACTGGCTAAATCGGTAGAGAATTCTTCGGCGATGAATTTGCAAATATTATCATACATTTTTAAGTTTTATTGAAAATTTTATTGAAAATTTTATTGAAAAATTTATTGAAAAATTTTGTGTAAGGTATTTGAGATTGAGTATACTAAATTTTCCAGCAATATTTAAAAGTATTATATCAGGATAATGGGATTGACTCCTAAGCGTGCTGCTACAGTGGCGATCGCTTGACTTGCAAAAATTATTTAAAATTTCAATAATATTATTCTCTATTCCTGATTTTTTAGGACTGCCGATCCTTTTGTCGTGAAAATCTGCTAAACTTCTGGATGGCTTTGCCATCCGTACAATAGCTGATTTGATGCAACAGTCCATGCGATCAAGAGACTTTTCATGGCCCTGGTGGCCAGCCGCACCGCTTTATCCCTACGGACAGCGACGAACTTTGCGGCGAGAAGTTATCAAAGATACTCTCTGGACTTTCGATCAACTTCAGGGCATTCTCTACGTGGTTGTGCCAATTCGGATGACGGTTGTTAAACTCGAACAGGGTGGCTTGTTGGTTTATGCTCCGGTTGCGCCAACGCCTGAATGTATTCGTCTGGTTCGAGAGTTAGTAACTCGACATGGCGATGTCAAATATATTATCCTACCAACGACTTCGGGAATCGAACATAAAGTTTTTGTTGGGCCTTTTGCTCGTCAGTTTCCCCAAGCTCATGTATTTGTTGCGCCTCGTCAATGGAGTTTTCCTCTCAATTTACCTTTGAGTTGGCTGGGTTTACCGAGAAATCGGACTCATATTTTACCAAAAGATAGTAGTAAAGTTCCGTTTAGCGAT
>JBCBCI010000227.1:0-2724 GCA_038530755.1 Cyanobacteria bacterium J06592_8
AGTATTATTTGTTTTGACTTCTTCTGTTTTCATTTTAGATTTAACCCAGGCATTATAAGGAAGTGCGACTCAACATTATTTTAATAATTAAACCCCAAAATTTTATTGCACAGAATCTAAAAGATAACGCAAAACCAGCACCTCAATTTCAATACCATACAGAATAAATTCTATCCCCAAAGCAAGCTGCATAACCCCTAATGTAAACCCTAAAATTCGTAAGGTCACAGGACGAATAAAAGTCAAGATCGGTCTAGCGGCTAACATACAAATGAAGTTGAGTCCCATCACCGCAACCAATAATACTAAAACGCCAATAGAAGAAATGCCAATTTGTTTTGACATTACCATCATTGTTAATGCGATCGCAATCCCGAATGGAGGTAAAATTGTCGGGAATACCAGAGGAGTCACGGCTAAATTTATATCGGGTTTTTCGGGAGGATGAACCTGAGTTGGAGGCGCATATTGTGTCATCACAATATTTAAAGCAATCAGGAAGAGTAAAATTCCCCCTGCAATCATTAAAGAGGGTAAACTAATTGTCCATACCTTGAGAATATTTTGACCAATAATCGCCACCAGTAACAATACAATCGTTGAAATGATAGCACTTCTGACAGCTAATTGACGACGCAGTGAAGCAGAGGCATTTTCAGTCAGAGTAACGAAGGATGGAATGATTTTGAGTGGCCCTAAAGTGACGAAGAAAATAATAAAAATATTAAAGAGTTTAAATTGGGAACCAATCGGAGTTTCAGCAATTTTTTCGGCGAGGGTTTTTCGAGGTGGTATGTAAGACTCATTTATGGGTGTAGAGTCTGGCTCTGAAATCGGTGCCGACTGCGAAATAGGTTGATTGATAACCCGATTTATGCTGTTGTCTACCCTTTCATTAGATAGAGCAGGCATTAACAATAATTGCAGGGTTAAAATAGCGATCGCGATTTTTTGAAATAGACCCATCTTGTTTACTAAATGGAATAATAAATTATCAATTGATTTCCTAAAAATCCTGTCGATTTAGGGTGAGCATTGCCCACCCCTTCCCCATTTATAGAAATCTAAGATTTCAACTCAATGGTAACTTTATCTAAAGTTCCGGTAAAATCAAATGGCAAGTCATAAGTTTTTGTGACGGGAGTTCCTGTATCAAAACCGATATCTAGCGTTTCATCAATTGTAATGCAGAATTTAATTCATACTTTGAGGGCAATCAACTGAGTTTAAGCATTCGGTTTGTTCGGATCAAACGCTTTTTCAACCTGGTCTACTGCTCGATCCACCGATTGTTCAACTTCACGTTTAACTGATTCCATTTGTTCAGGAATCTCATTAATATTATCTTGCATTTTGTTGATTACTTGCTGAGTCTCTTTGGCAACTTCTTCTTGAGTTTCAGTCGCCTGTTCAACAGAATCTTCAAATCGGTCTTGCAGAGATTTTACTTTATCTTGAAGATTTTCTTCTACGGCTTCAACCCGGTCTTCAAAATCCTTGACATCTTCTTGAATATTCTCAATCATCTCTTCAGCATCTTGAGAAAGTTCTTGTCGAGTTTCAGAAGCCTGTTCAACAGAATCCTCAAACCGATCTTGCAAATTTTCAACTCGATCTTGAACATTCTCTTTCAAAGTATCAACTCGATCTTCAAAGCTGTTCAAGTCATCCTGAATTTCTTCAACAGTTTGTTGTGTTTTTTCCGAAGTTGTTTCGATAGAATTGTCAAGTCTATCTTGTAAGACTTCGACTCGATCTTGAATTTCTTCTTCTGTTGCTTCTACTCTCTCTTGAAATGATTCTAACGTTTGTTCAACTTGAGATTCTACATCCGTCGAAGTCGAAGGCATTTCAGAAGTAGAGGGACTACAAGCCGTCGTCAGAAATAGAATTGCAGCAAAGACAACAACGAAGATTTGTTGAGTAAAGCGGCCATTGAACTGGAGTTGCATGAATTTTCTCCTAAGTGTTGAAAAAACCTGAAAAGTTCTTGACATTTTCCGCAATCAATCCTAGAGATTAACACTCAGAATTGCTAAATTAGAGTTGCCAAAGATAGAGTTATCTATAGGGTATAGCTTGAAGGCACCCCATCGAGTAAAGAAGAGGTTAAAAAAAGATCGCAGTCCTGGACATTGATTTAAACTCTATACATCACATTTACTGGATTGAATGGATTTTGAATATACAGAAATTGCTAATCTTGAAGATGGTTTCTCGTTTTTTGTCCCAACCGGAGTCAAATGGTAGCTTTTGAGGTGCAAACGAGGCGTTGCCATATTCGAGGTAATCACTCAAATTAGTGACTCAAATTAAAATAGAAACAAAATCGAGAATAAATTTCGTCAGGGAATCCAGTAATCAGGAATTAGCGAACTTAAGAGCGATAAGATAGTAGCCAGAACGTTTATGCGGCATATTCCCATTGCGCCTCTGTCGGAAGTTGTTTTCCCGCCCACTTGGCGTAGGCTACTGCATCTTCGTAGGCAATATGAACCACCGGATGATTCTCTTTTCCGGTAATATAACTCTCAGAGCCGTAGGGATGTTGCCAATTTGCGCCGGGAACCCAATGCCACCAACTCAAATAGGCGACTCGTTGAATACCTTCTGCGAGCAGGGCTGTTTCATTCTCAGTTAAAAATTGGGCGTTGCACGATCGCGGGATGATTTATAATAAAGGAGAAAATTTAACTTGAGCGATCGCCCACCCCAAAATGAGTA
>JBCBCI010000228.1:0-2709 GCA_038530755.1 Cyanobacteria bacterium J06592_8
TTTAAAGCAAAATTCTTACAGCACGTTGCAAAAAGAAAAAAAGAAGAGGGTTTTACTCTAATTGAACTGCTGGTTGTAATCATCATTATCGGGATTTTATCAGCGATCGCGTTGCCTTCTTTCTTGAACCAAGCGAATAAAGCAAAAGAGTCTGAAGCCAAGCAATACCTAGCTTCAATCAATAAAGGTCAGCAAGCTTATTTTACGGAGAAAGGTGCATTTACTGATGGTATTGAATCTCTCGGTGTAGGTATCAAGACTCAAACAGATAACTACGATTATACTTGTGCATCAGAGGCTGGTGTTGTTAACTGTAAAGCAGAAGCTCGGAAAGATGCTCTTCGATCCTATCTGGGAGCTGTGTATTTAATTCAGGTTCAGGCTGGTGGTGGTACTGGTGGAGAAGCAACATCTAGAAGCTTACTCTGCCAAACTCAAACCCCAACTCAGACTATTCCAGGTACAATTGCTTCCCCTGGTTCTACAGGCTTTACTGCTGGTGCTGATCCTGGCTGTACAACTATTACTGGTATGACAAGTGTTTAGATTCTCAGCGCAAGTTTTTACTGCTCTCAGAATTTGAGACAATCTACTGTTAATCTAGGTGGGTGGCGGTCGCTACCCACTTGTTTTTTAGATTCTATGTCTCTTCCCTAAATCTCCCTGAAAATATTCCCCTAAATCCCTCTGGAAAGTATCCCCCTAAATCCGCCTAAATCCCCCTAAATCCCCCTTAGAAAGGGGGACTTTCGAGCTAGCTTTTCATCTCAATTCTCCCCCCTTATCAAGGGGGGTTGGGGGGGATAAATCCTTACCAAGCGGAGTTAGGAGAGACAAATAAACCCTTACCAAAGGGGGTTGGGGGGATAAATACAACTGACTGAAACAAGTAGTCAACATTTAAGTATTTCATATAACAATGTCTTCCTCTGACTCAGAAACCCTAAATTGGCAACAACAAGCTAATCAACATTTATTAGATGGAAACTATCTGCAAGCAAGCCGTCTCTACGAAGCTGCAATTGAGACTGAACCCGAAGTCAGATCCCATTATTGGAAGTTAGGGCTAATGTTGCTGTTGCAGGGACAAGAAGCCGAAGCTCAGACCACCTGGCTGTTTGCGATGGCGGAAGGAGAACCAGAGGAGGTTGAAGCATGGACAGCAGAATTAATTCAAGTCTTGCAAACAGAAGCTCAACGGCGAGAATCTTTAGAAGATTGGACAGTTGCTTGGGCAATTCGACAGCATATCCGAGAAATTGCTCCCAAAGATATCAATAATCTCTTAAATTTAATCGGACTCAGTATTTTTCTCAAAACCTATACAGGAGAGGAACTGAGTTCATGGGGTGTACTAGACTTGCTTAAGTCTGAGACATTGATTAAGGTAGACTCTCAGCTATTGCTGCTGGTTTTACAGGAACTTATAGGTTATGCTCCTCTCAATCCTCAATCTCTAGAATTCACAAAAGCTTGTCTAGGTTACATATCAGATCAAAGCACATTGCTTGATGTATTAGTAACGACTGCAATTAAAATTTCAACAATTTATTCTCACTCCAAGATAGGGGTTCAATTTGCTGAATTAGGTTTACAATTAGAGCCGGAAAGTAAAACCGCATTATTTCTAACTACCATCCTTCATCAAAAAGCAGGAAATGTAGAAAGAGGAATTGAACTAGCAAAGCAATGCTATGTGTTTTGTGAAGATTTAGCTAATCGAGTTTATACTAATCACCTTATTTTACAAAGTTTGATGTCTGCTGGAGGTGGATATGCAACTGAAGTAAGTTCAACTCTTGAACGCCATGAAACTCTACTTCAGTCCTTGATCGAGTTAAACCCAACCGATCTCCCTCAAGATATTACAATGCGTCTGTTTTCAACTCTATTTTTTCCCCCTTATTTACGAGATGATCCGAAAATTAATCATCGGTTGCGGCAACAAGTTGCTCAAATTTGTCAAAATAATATCGAAGTCTACGCTAGTGACGTAATTTCTAGATATAAACAAAAACTTGCTTCTCGTCAAAATATTAGAAGCACAGACCGACCTCTGCGAATTGGCTACCTTTCCCATTGCTTACGAACTCATTCTGTCGGATGGTTAGCTCGATGGCTGTTGCTTCATCATAACCGAGAACAGTTTCAAATTTACGCCTATTTAATTAATTCAGAAGGTCGGGAAGATGGTTTACAAGATTGGTATGTAAGTCAAGTTAATCAAGCTCATACGTTTCCTGTCGGTTTTAAGGAAATCCCCGATCAAATCTCTGAGGATGAAATTGATATTCTCATCGATCTTGATAGTATCACTCTCGATGTTTGCTGTGAGATTATGGCTGTAAAAACCGCACCTGTTCAGGTGACTTGGTTGGGTTGGGATGCGTCAGAAGTTCCAACCATTGATTACTATATTGCCGATCCTTATGTGTTACCAGAAAATGCTCAGGACTATTACAGCGAGAAAATTTGGCGACTTCCACAAACCTATATTGCTGTTGATTGTTTTGAAGTCGGTGTGTCAACTCTGCGACGAGATGAACTGAATATTCCCAGTGATGCAGTAATTTATCTCAGTTCTCAAATGGGTTATAAATACAACCCACAAACTGCACGAATGCAGATTCAGATCCTGAAAGCAGTTCCGAATAGCTACTTTTTAATTAAGGGTTTAATGCAGCAAGATCTTGTCAAAGACTTTTTTAT
>JBCBCI010000229.1:0-2597 GCA_038530755.1 Cyanobacteria bacterium J06592_8
AATAAACTCAATTCCAATTCAATCTGAAATCGATTATCGAGTTATCATCGTTAACAATTCTCCAGATGATAGCTCGATTTATGATCTCAAAAATAATCATCTAAAAAGTGAATCTATTCTGATTTTAGATTCTCCTGAAAATATAGGCTTTGGTCGAGCGTGTAATTTAGGATTAAATTGGGTTTATCAACACAATCGCCAAGGAATTGTTTGGTTGATTAATCCGGATGCGTATTTAACCGAAAATAGCCTGAAACAAGTTGTTGAATTTTTCCAGAATTATCCGGAGATTTCAATTTTAGGAACCCTCGTGGATGAACCCGACGGAAAAGCTGGATTTAGAGGCGGAAAATTTAACGCGAAAACCGGAGAAATTATTGCTGAAGACTATATTACGGATGAATCTCCAACTCATTCTCCTTATATTCCGATGCAATGGGTAAGTGGATGTAGTCTATTAATTAACCTCAATAAATTTTTAAATTGTCCGAAATTTGATCCAGATTATTTCCTCTATTACGAAGATTTTGACTTCTGTATGCGATACGGGAAACAAGGACATCAAATCGTTCTCTCTTCAGAAATCCGAGTTTTTCACCAAGCCTCAGCCATTACCAGCCAAAATCAACCCTTAAAAATTCAACAGAGTATTTATAGTTATCTACTCAGTTTAGAAAAGCATACTCACTTTACAGTGTTGGGATATCGCTTGTTAAGAATTGGTCTTGTTTCGATTTTGTCGTTATGGCGTTCTCCCGAAACTTCCCGTCATAAACTACGAGGAGTCTGGTTATATTGTCAAAGATTTAATCCTCTGAGCAAGTAAGCATAAATACCTGAGCTTCTCCCTTCATTTTCAGTTCGTCGAACTCATCTAAAAGATGCTTAATACATCTTCAAAGTTCTCCCACCCTAAACTGAGAATCTTCTAAAATCTCCTCACACCAGAGGTTTAACCGTGAGTAATGTGACGACAGAGGTGATTAAGCAATTAACGTGTTCGATTGTTTGATTTGGAGAACCCCATACCTGAACAGAGTTAAATCATCAGCGTTAAAATTGATTTCTAAAGGTGAAATATTCCCTTTTACCAAGAGCGGATCAGAGTTGATCGGCAATCCTCTTGTGAGATTTTAGATAGAAGTGACGCACCACAAGGTAGGATGGAACGATGAACACTCCCGCGATGACCGATTGTTTATGACCCATGACCAATCTGCCGAACAGCTTTTGGAGTTGGCTTTATTGGCTGGAGCCGAAGCTGCTGAGGTCTTTCAGTCTCAATCTCAATCTCAACCGATTTTTTTTGAAGCGAACCGACTTAAACAACTTGAAAGTATTGAAACTGGAGGGACAGCCTTACGACTGTGGCGAGATGGACGACCGGGTTTGGCTGTAGCTCATGGCCCTGTAGAACCGGAAAAATTGGTGGAACGAGCGATCGCCCTGAGTCGTTTGAATGAACCGGAAACCATTGAACTGACGGCAACTGCCATTAATCAGCATTATCCGAACTTGGGTGAGATGGTTGAGGTGAGTCAGCTGATCGAGTGGGGGCGAGAGGCGATCGCTTTAATTCGACAAGATTATCCAGAACTTCTCTGTAGCGCTGAGTGGGACTGTGAAATTGAATCAACTCGTTTGGTCAATTCTTGGGGGCTAGACGCAGGTTATATGGATACAACGTTGAGTGGTTACCTAGAAACTGAATGGGTACGTGGAGATGATTTTCTCAGTATTTCAGATGGTCAAACTCAGCGGGGAATCCTAGATCCGGCTTTGATCGCTGAACGAATTGTTAAGCGCTTGAATTGGGCGAAGGAGAATGTCAAACCGCCTGTGGGTCGAGTTCCCATTTTATTTACGGCGAAAGCGGCGGATATGCTTTGGGGAACAGTGGCGGCGGCGTTGAATGGGAAACAAGTCTTGGAAGGGGCTTCACCTTGGACCGATCGCCTTAGATCGCCTGTGATTTCATCACTGTTGACCGTATATCAAGCTCCAGAAGAAGGGCCATTCAGTTGTCCGTTTGATGATGAGGGCATCCAAACTCGTCCGATTGTTTTTATTAAAGATGGAGTGTTGCAGTTATTCTACACTGATTTAGGTACGGGTCGCATCTTGGGAAGTGGTACAACCGGGAATGGATTTAAAGCGGGTTTAAATAGTTATCCAACGCCGGGTTTATTTAATTTATTAGTTAAACCTGGAAAAGGAACATTACAGGATTTAATTCAAAGTCTCGATCAAGGGTTAATCATCGACCAAATGTTGGGAGGGGGTGCTGGAATTAGTGGAGAATTTTCAATTAATGTAGACTTAGGTTATCGAATTGAACGCGGTGAAATTGTAGGCCGAGTCAAGAATACAATGGTTGCCGGAAATGTTTACACGGCTCTCAAACAGGTTGTACAAGTTGGAGAAGATGCAGACTGGAATGGATCTTGTTGTACGCCTTCGCTAACGGTTGAAGGGTTATCTGTTACTGGAAGAGGTTAACTCAATTCTGAATTCTGACTCAGAGTTGTAATCTAGTTGACGATTAACAGCACAACACGGTATTGTGAGTACATTGTCAACAGTATTCGAGGTGACAA
>JBCBCI010000230.1:0-2565 GCA_038530755.1 Cyanobacteria bacterium J06592_8
TGATGCGATCATCCGGCTTCTGTTTAAAGTGACTGCTGAACTCTATAAAAATTTGTGCCGAACAAGTCTAGAGTGAAGTAGCCATCCTTTAAAGAGTGTGTAATAACTCACTGGCGGAGTCCCTCTAGTAACTGAGAAGGCGCATCATGCTCTATTTACTTGCACGCTTTGTTCGATTAATACCTTAAAAAAAAATATTAAAAATCTAATTTTTTCTAATCAACTTTAGCTTGATAGTTTCATTGAAAATTAAAAAAAATCTAAATAAATGTGCGATTTTTACCATATTAAATTTAGATGGAAAAGTCAGATCAGGGAAAAATTATGCTAAAATTATAGATGATTAGTTTAGATAAACTAAAGAAATGACAATTTACTTTTATAGCAGCCGAGAAGAAACTTATGGTTGCTTTTCTAACTTTTCATATCATGGTTTTTCACTAGATGACTTGTGGTGGCCGACGAACGAACATTATTTTCAAGCTCAAAAATTTGTCACAACAGATCCAGATTGGTTTGAGAAAATTCAGAATGCAAAAACTCCAGCCCAATCCGCTCGAATGGGTCGCAGTCGTGAACATCCTCTGCGTTCAGATTGGGAGGAAGTCAAAGATGATATCATGCAAAAAGTCGTTTTGTGTAAGTTTCAAACCCATAAAAGTATTCAAGAAATTTTGCTCTCTACAGGTGATGAATTAATTGTCGAAAACTCCCCCATCGATTATTACTGGGGGTGTGGGAAAGATGGTACCGGAAAGAATAAACTCGGTGAAATTTTAATGGCTGTTCGAGAAATTTTGCAGAACTCTTAATCAGATAGGTTCTGAGAGATAGAGATTATAGATTGAAATTCGGGGCGATCGCGACCTTGCCCCTGAAAGCAATTAGTAATCTAGACCGCACATCAACGCACAATATCTAGAATAGACTAATCAAATTTGCTGTTTCACTTCTTTGCGTAAAAAGTATCATGTTTTGGTGAAAATATGACGGCTTTTCATTGAGTCGATTATGTTAGCGTCTTAACAACTCTTTATTTCGTAAACATAATGAAACTCAAGTCAATTGGTTATTCACTTCTAACCTTCAGTGTTGTATTTACGAATGCTATCCCCGCTTTAGCTGCTAATTTAACAACTGTAGGAAGTGGACTGAATAACCCAGTCGGAATTACTTTTGGCTCGGATGGTAGCCTTTACGTCGCAGAAACAGGTACAGGTGGTAATACAGATCGATGTCAGACCTCTCCCTTTGAAACTATAGAGATTTGTGCAGGTCAAACTAGCTCACTGACCCAAATCGATCTCACTAATAACACTCAAACTAGAGTCATCACTGAATTTGATTCTACAGCCTATCAGCCCAGTCAGGAGCAAGGTTCAGGTATTCAAGAACTGGCTTTTGACTCCCAGGGAAATGCTTACTTCATTAGCGGTTATGGTGGATATCCAGGGAATAGAGACTTAGATTTATTTGAACTAGCTGAAGGGACTGAACTACCGCCTCAGCAAACAATTGTTGGGCTTCCAATTGAAGACCCAACCCAACTTTTAGATACACCAGATTTGGGTAAACTATTTAAAGTCAATTTAGCAACTCAAGAACTCACAGAAATTTTTGACTTTGCTCTCTACGAACAGCTTAATAATCTTGACGGTAGCGACTACAACAGTTACCCCTTTGCGATCGCCATTCAGGATGATTCAGTCTATGTATCTGATGCGGGTGCTAATGTTATCTATACTATCGGATTAGAGGGCGAATTGATTGATGCTATTGTCGCCCCAACTCAATTGGTTGAAGATGTCGAAGTTCCGCCCAATTTTCCAATTGCTGGAGGTCCGCTAGAATTGCAGGCTGTACCCACCGGAATTACAGTCGGTCCTGACGGGGCGGTTTACTATGGGGAACTCACAGGTTTTCCGTTTCCAGAGGGAGAAGCCAAAGTGATCCGAATTAATGAGGCGGGCGAACCCGAAGTCTTTTTAGACGGTTTTACCCAAATTATAGATATAGCTTTCGATCAAGAGGGCAACCTATTGGTGCTACAATTTGCCGATGAAGCTCAGTGGAAAAATAGCGTCAATGGTGACTTAAAGAATTTACCCGCTTCGGCTATTAAAGTTACCCCTGATGGCGAACGGATGACCATTGCTTCGGAAGGAATCTTTTCAGCTACAGGTATTCAGGTTAGTCCTGACGGAGAAATTTATATTACCAATAATGCGATCGGTACGAATGGTTCTGTCGTTCGAGTTGATGATGCTAAGTCTGTCTCCGAACCCGGTACAATTTTGGCTCTGTTCTTCTTCGGTGCTGTTGTTAGTTTAAAGAGCAAAGAGTCACGCTAAAAACTTTGCATTAGAACGTCAACTTATCTGTGCGTTCTGATGCGAGAACTCGATATTTTATAGCTTCAATCGGGTTAAAAACATCCAATTAACAAGGAAAAAACAATATGATTGATTTGAACCTGACTCCAGAACTTCACCGAGTTCTTCTTGAACCAAAGCAAAATCTATACATTTTCGTGCCATACCCCCATATTCAGCCGGAAGCAGCAGT
>JBCBCI010000231.1:0-2522 GCA_038530755.1 Cyanobacteria bacterium J06592_8
TATCAACGAAAAGTTATCAAAAAAATACTTCTGGTTAAATACTTTAAATTAAAAAAACATAAAAATCGCACTGAAGGAATGTTTACATGGGGTGTCCCCCATACCTTGTTCCTCGCTACAAAGTTTCACAGGCTAGTTCGAGATGGAATAGTGTGGTTCCTTTGTGCTCAAAGCACGATTACATAAGAAAAAAAGAAAAAGATCAATTCATACGGTCTATTAGTATATCTCGGCTGAATACATTACTGCACTTACACCTGATACCTATCTAACGGTTGTTCTTACCGTGACCTTAGAGAGTACTCATCTTGAGGTGGGCTTCCTACTTAGATGCTTTCAGCAGTTATCCACTCCACACAAAGCTACCCAGCGTTTACCGTTGGCAACAATAACTGGTATACCGGTTGTGTGTCCTTCCCGGTCCTCTCGTACTAAGGAAGAATCCTCTCAATACTCTAACGCCTCCACCGGATATGGACCGAACTGTCTCACGACGTTCTGAACCCAGCTCGCGTACCGCTTTCATGGGCGAACAGCCCAACCCTTGGGACGTACTTCCGCCCCAGGTTGCGATGAGCCGACATCGAGGTGCCAAACCTCCCCGTCGATGTGAACTCTTGGGGGAGATCAGCCTGTTATCCCTAGAGTAACTTTTATCCGTTGAGCGACGGCCTTTCCACGCGGAACCGTCGGATCACTAAGGCCGTGTTTCCACCCTGCTCGACTTGTAGCTCTTGCAGTCAAGCTCCCTTCTGCCTTTACACTCGTCGGCTGATTTCCAACCAGCCTGAGGGAACCTTTGCGCGCCTCCGTTACCTTTTAGGAGGCGACCGCCCCAGTCAAACTACCCCCCTGAAACTGTCTCTTTCCCGGGTCACGGGTCAAGGTTAGAATTCTAGCCTCGCTAGAGTGGTATCTCACCGATGGCTCCAACTCTCCCACAAGAGAGTCTTCAACGCCTCCCACCTATCCTGCGCAAGCGAAGCCCGAACCCAATTCCAGGCTGTAGTAAAGCTTCATAGGGTCTTTCTGTCCAGGTGCAGGTAGTCCGTATCTTCACAGACAATTCTATTTCGCCGAGTCTCTCTCCGAGACAGTGCCCAGATCGTTACGCCTTTCGTGCGGGTCGGAACTTACCCGACAAGGAATTTCGCTACCTTAGGACCGTTATAGTTACGGCCGCCGTTCACCGGGGCTTCGGTCATTAGCTTCATCCGAAGACTGACCAACTTCCTTAACCTTCCGGCACTGGGCAGGCGTCAGCCCCCATACGTTGTCTTACGACTTTGCGGAGACCTGTGTTTTTGATAAACAGTTGCTTGGGTCTTGTTACTGTGGCCCCCCATTGCTGGTGAGGCACCCCTTCTCCCGAAGTTACGGGGTCATTTTGCCGAGTTCCTTAGAGAGAGTTCACTCGCGCCCCTTGGTCTTCTCAACCACCCTACCTGTGTCGGTTTCTGGTACAGGTTTCTAAAAACACATGATATTCTGCTTTTCTTGGACAATGTGAACGATATCATAAACACCATGCAGCTATGATAGAATTGTTATTGCCGTCACAAATAACTAATTTTTAGAAAGTTTAGGAATATTAACCTAATTGTCATCGACTACGCCGTTCGGCCTCGCCTTAGTTCCTGACTAACCCTCCGCGGACGAGCCTTGCGAGAGGAAACCTTAGGGTCTCAGGGCATGGGATTCTCACCCATGTTTTCGCTACTCAAGCCGACATTCTCACTTCTGTTTTGTCCACATGTCCTTTCGATCATGCTTCAATCAAGAACAGAACGCTCCCCTACCGATCAACGTTTAAAAGTTGATCCCACAGCTTCGGCAGTATACTTAGTCCCTTTCATTTTCGGTGCAACGACGCTTGATCAGTGATCTGTTACGAACTCTTTAAAGGATAGCTGCTTCTAGGCGAACCTTCTGATTGTCTTTGCGTTGTCACTTCCTTTACCACTTAGCATACATTTTGGGGCCTTAGCCGGTGGTCTGGGCTGTTTCCCTCTTGACAATGGAGCTTATCCCCCACAGTCTTACTGGCACTTTGAAATCACACAAAGTATTCTGAGTTTGCATTAATTTGGTACAGATCTCTCCGCCCGCATTAAAACAGTGCTTTACCCCTTTGTGGACCATAAATTACCGCTGCGCCTCAACGCATTTCGGGGAGAACCAGCTAGCTCCGAGTTCGATTGGCATTTCACCCCTACCCACAGGTCATCCGCTCATTTTTCAACATAAGTCGGTTCGGACCTCCACCCCATTTTACTGGGGATTCATCCTGCCCATGGGTAGATCACCCGGGTTCGGGTCCTTTACATATGACAAACGCGCTATTCACACTCGCTTTCGCTTAGGCTTCTGAGCGGAACTCATTAACCAAGCCACATGCAAAGAGTCGCCGGCTCATTCTTCAACAGGCACGCAGTCAAACGTTAAATCGTCCTCCTACTGCTTGTAAGCATACGGTTTCATATTCTTTTTCACTCCCCTATGGGGGTTCTTTTCACCATTCC
>JBCBCI010000232.1:0-2455 GCA_038530755.1 Cyanobacteria bacterium J06592_8
TTCCTCAACTTACTGTGATTCGCCCGGCAGATGGAAATGAAACCTCTGGGGCTTATAAAGTCGCGGTTGAAAAGGCAAAAGCAGCACATCCGAGTCCAACGTTGTTGGCTTTTTCTCGTCAGAATTTGCCGAACTTAGAAGGCAGTTCGATTGATGTGGTTGCCAAAGGTGCGTATATCCTCAGTGATAACAGCGACGGTACTCCTGATATTATCCTGATTGGAACAGGCGGCGAAACTTACCAGTGCGTTGAAGCGGCGGACAAACTCCGGGCTGAAGGCAAGAAAGTCCGGGTCGTTTCCATGCCCAGTTGGGAGTTGTTTGAAGAACAAGATGCTGCTTACAAAGAGTCTGTTTTCCCCGCATCTGTGAAGAAGCGTTTAGCGGTAGAAGCAGGCATTAGCATGGGTTGGCATCGTTACGTCACTGATGAAGGCGCAACCCTTAGTGTTGATACCTTTGGGGCCTCCGCTCCCGGTGGTGTTGTCTTAGAGAAGTACGGCTTCACTGTTGATAATATTGTTGCCAAAGCTAAGGCGTTGTTAGGTTAAAGATTGGGACGGGTTTGGTGCGTTCATTCAAATGCGCCCCCGCTTTCCTTTAAGATTTAAAATCTAGGAGAGTTGGGGGCTTAAACTCGTCTTTTCTACTATAAATTGCCGTTTAACTTAACTGAACTGAAACAGAATTTTGTTGAGACTGACTCAAGAGTAAACCATATTCTAAACCTTCTACAACGGCTTGATAAGACGCATCTAAAATATTTGTCGAAACGCCAACGGTTGTCCAGCGTTGATGACCATTACTCGACTCAATTAACACACGAGTTTTAGCACAGGTTCCCTCTCGTCCGTCTAATATTCGCACTTTATAATCTGTCAGTTGAAATTGAGCGATCGCTGGATAAAAGTTTTGTAATGCCTTTCTTAATGCCAAATCTAAGGCTGAAACCGGACCGTTTCCTTCGGCTGAGGCTAATATTTCTGATCCATTCACCACCACTTTTACAGTTGCTAAAGAATCACTCATATTTTTTGTTCGTTTATCACAATGCACCTGAAAACCTTTAATTTCAAACAAAGATTGTCGGGTCAAAAGCACTTCTCGCATCAACAACTCAAAACTCGCTTCCGCCGCTTCAAACTGATAACCTTCATGTTCCAATTCTTTCATCCGTTGTAAAATTTCCCGACAAGTGGGATGATGGCGATCAAGTTCAATGCCAAAACTCTGCGCCTTCACTAACACATTACTTAAACCCGACTGTTCTGAAATCACAATTCGCCGTTTATTTCCAATGGTTTCCGGTTCAATATGTTCATAAGTTAAAGGATTGCGTTGAACGGCTGAAACATGAATTCCTCCTTTATGAGCAAACGCCGATAACCCGACAAAAGGCGCGTGTTCATCGGGCGCAAGATTAACCAGTTCACTAATTAACCGACTGGTTTCTGTTAGTTTCGGAAGGTCTTCTTCCCCTAAACAAGAATAACCGAGTTTGAGTTGTAAATTGGGAATAACAGTGCAAAGATTAGCATTTCCGCAGCGTTCTCCGTAACCATTTATCGTCCCCTGAACCATTCGCGCCCCAGACATCACCGCCGCCAATGCGTTCGCCACAGCCGTTCCTGCATCGTTGTGAGTATGAATGCCAATTTGAGGAGGCGTATCTAAGTTCCAACCCGCAACAGCTTCGACAACAGTCTGAGTAATTTCGGTAACTTCGTGAGGAAGAGTACCCCCATTAGTATCGCAGAGAACTAACCATTCTGAGCCTGAACGGGCTGCGGCTTCTAAGGTTTTGAGGGCGTAGTCAGGATTTTGTTTGTAGCCATCGAACCAATGTTCAGCATCGTAAATGATTCGGCGTCCCTGAGCAGTGAGAAACTCAATCGAGTCTGCTATCATCGCCAAATTTTCCTCTAAGCTCGTCTTTAAGCCCTCTGTAACGTGTAAATCCCAGGATTTTCCGAAAAGTGTCACCCAACGAGTTCCCGCCGATAAAATCGGTTTAAAACCAGGATCTTCGGCCGCAGTGGTTCCAGGTCTGCGGGTTGAACAAAATGCTACAACTTCAGCTTGGGATAGAGGTTCTTCCTGGAGTCGCCAAAAAAACTGAACATCTTTAGGGTTTGCACCAGGCCAGCCGCCTTCAATAAAGGGAATTCCGAGTGCATCCAAACGATGAGCAATTCGCAGTTTATCTTCTAACGATAGGGAAATTCCTTCACGTTGGGCACCGTCTCGCAGCGTGGTATCGTAAATCCAGCAGGTAGGATGAGTCATGGCGGTTGATGAAACTGACCTGTGTACAGAGTGAGGAGTGACTTCTCCCGATACTGACTCTTCGAGTACAGTGCGGGCTTCTCAACCTTCCGATTGAGCATTCCTGGATCAGCACTTATCTAGACTGTTTGTCCCCGACAGTACGCTATTACCAGGCAGTTTCCATTCC
>JBCBCI010000233.1:0-2436 GCA_038530755.1 Cyanobacteria bacterium J06592_8
AAAGGTTTAGATATCCTGTTTGGGGGTAGTGGTAGTGACCTATTTGTCCTCGGTGCGGGTCAGGGTCGTGACACGATTAAGGATTTTGAAACCAGTCGCGGAGATCAGTTCTTGTTAACAGGTGGATTAACTTTTGATGACCTCAATATTCGTGAGAGTGCTGCCGGAGATACGATTATTCGTGCTTCAGGTAATGGAGTCTTAGCGATTGTGGAAAATACGCCTTCAAGTTCAATTGGGGCGGACAAATTCACCACGATTGTTGATGAGTTCTCCATTTAGGACTGAATTTTAGGGTCGGTTAATCATGGGCTGACTCTACCGATTACCCTTTCTAGAATATTAACGAAAAGACCCGGTTTCTTCAATGTGACCGGGTTTTTATTAAATAAATTTTATCAGATCATCGGCTGAAATTATGGGGATTTAGAATGACGGATGTTCCTTAAATCTTAAAGTGATTGATTGATTTATAATGGGTAGTCTGTTGAGTAATTTCTGGATTAACTGGAGTGACTTTTATTGATCGATGGAGTTGAACCAAACTCACAACGGTTAATACTGCGATCATTCCAAATGCGAAGATGACTCCTTTTCCTGACGTTTGAGTTGGTTTTTGAGTTGGAACTGGGGACTCAAAGTATTCATCTGAAACAACAACTATTGTTGTCGCAATACCTTCAGATTGATAGCCTTTTTTAAATTTGAGTATTGAAAAGGAGTCAAAATCGCGATTTTTCATCAGTTTTTGAGTTTAAAACAATTAATGACTATTATCAAACAAGATGGAATTGTTTAAAGTGGGAAAAAGTAGGGAGTGGCTAATTCGTGACTTTCTTGATAATTCGATTAAACACCACAAACATAATTAACCATACTTTGAGTCACAGAACCCGAAGGAGAATAGATACCCTCTTCACTCGCATACCAGCGATTTTCTTGACAGTAAGCAATTCCAGCAATGACTTCATCGTCAACTTTGTAAACAAAATCAACGTGGTTTTGTTGCTGATAAACAATAGAATCCCGGTTCACATAAATCGATTCTCCAGAATCAGCTTGACCCATATAAACCCATGTCGAAAGTTGGGCTAAAACAGGAGTCGTCGTTAATGCAGTTGCTATAACAGTTGCAATCAAGGCTTGAATTTTCATCCTTAATTCTCCTTTTAACTGAGTTTTAAGTAGGCTATACCTAGCATAACCATACAAATGATTGATAGCCACATCTCAGGATTTATCTATCTTGCATTAGAATTCAATATTTCAATACTACCCTGAGTCTTCCGTATAAAAAATACCGTTTTATTCAGGAAAGTTCAGGAAAAAATTCAGTTTTATTCAGGAGTCGTAGACAGTTTTTAGAGTGACTACTAAAGAGTTAACAGGTTACAGAAAATAGGTTACAGAAAATAGCAAGTTAAACTGAGTCCTTTTTAAAGGAGTTTAGATTTCAGACAGGGATTTTAATCCCTAGACACAGTAAACAGTGACGAATTAAAGTTTCTTCAAATCTTCGACGAGAGTTGCGAGTAAATTTGCAGCATCAACCTGTATCGCGACCCAAGCATTGGCTGCAATTTTCGCCTGATGACGATTATCAAAGATGGTTTTTCCTTTTGTCCATTTCCCAGAGAGTTCTACATCAACATAAGCCCGCCGAAATTGCAGCGTCTCCGGATAAAATAAATAAGCCAAAGTCACCGCGTCATGGACTAGAAAACCGACTTTCCCTTGAGTTTCCCGATAAGAGAGACTGGTTTTGGTCATTGCTTTGGCGAGGGCTAATATAAACTGAGTAATCGGACTTTCTGAGTTGAGTTGAAAGATGTCCTGTGCCATTTCTGGAGTAAAAATGAGCGATCGCGTCACATCTAGTGGTAGAATAACAAGGTTATTGCTATTATTAAAAACAATGTCGGCGGCCTCGGGATTGTAAGCAATATTAAACTCAGCTTCTGAGGTCACATTTCCCGCCGTATTAAATGCACCGCCCATAATCACAATTTCTTTAGCTTGGTTCAAAATACCGGGCGATTTAGTTTCCACCGCCGCTAAATTCGTTAAGGGGGCGAGGGCGATAATGGTAATTTCTCCTGGAAATTGGGTCAATTTTTCGATAATAATCTCATCGGAAGTTCTCGCCTGTTGATAGGATTTTTGAGGAGATGATAAGGTGTGGGCTAAATTTCCGAGTCCATCATTTCCATGAATAAAAGCTGCATCTGCAATTTCTTTTTGAGTGTGAATAATTCCGCGTCCGACTTCAATATTAGAATAACCCGTGAGTTCGAGTAATTTACAGGCATTAATAAAGGTGAGTTCTGCATTCACATTTCCCTCAACAGAGGTTATGGCTAAGACTTCTAAACCCAAAATTCTATTAGATACTGATCCCGGTGGAGACGATGCCTTTGCATTATTTTGGTTAATGAG
>JBCBCI010000234.1:0-2339 GCA_038530755.1 Cyanobacteria bacterium J06592_8
GGGCTGCTCTACAGATATTTTTGGGCTTTTGGAACGCAAATTTTCTTATAATCATAACAACAAAAAAAGTATAATTTTTTTTCAAAAGAGTCTATTGCTTTCCTCTGCTTTCCCATTAAAAATTGTAAAAGAGGTTAAAAGTAGATTATAAGAAAATTTGCGTTCCAAAAGCCCAAAAATATCTGTAGAGCAGCCCTAAGCTGCCCTATCAAGATCTTAAAAAATGTAACAAGGTTAAGCGTAGGTTATTCGGAAAGTTGAGCGGCACACAAAGCGGCTCCCAGGAGTCCAACTTTAGGATTCAGAACAATATGAACAGGGACTTTTGCCATCAAGGGACTCATCCGACCCTTAGCATTAAAGGCTTTCATAAAGATGTCCTGTTCCATAAGAGGCAGATTTTTCGCGGCGATACCTCCGGCAACATAAATACCGCCATAAGGCAAGAGTTTTAGGGCTAAATTTCCGGCTTCAGTTCCATAGGCATCGATAAACAATTTCATCGTTTGTTCGCAGAGGTAATCTTTTCCAGAAATCGCAGCAGCTTTAGAAACCTCAGCAGCCAAATCAACAGTTTTTTGAGTTTGACCTCTTTCTTGTTCCCAGGTTCTAAAAATGGACTTCATCTGTTCACTTTCTAATGAAGAATTGCGATCGCGCATAAACTGATAAATCGCAGTAATTCCCATCCCTGAAATGATGCGTTCAGCAGAAACCCGTTCAATATTGTAGAGTTCTCGCACATAGACTAACAGTTTAAATTCCAGTTCAGATCGGGGAGCAAAATCAACGTGTCCACCTTCGGTTGAAAATACCTGATATCCATCCGCTGTTGGAATCACAAACCCTTCTCCGAGTCCAGTCCCCGCCCCAATCACACCAATCGGTGCATTAAAATCAGGTTCTCCATGTTGTAAAGTACAGAGGTCTTTTTCGGTCAAACCGACAACTCCGTAACCAATGGCGGCGAAATCATTAATAAACTGAACTTTAGCAATACGCAATTGTTCTTCAAGGGTACTAGCAGCAAGATTCCAGCTTAAATTTGTTAGATTACAAGTATTATTCACTACTGGCCCTGCAATCCCAAAACAAGCTTTTTCAGGGAGTGGTTTTTGGTTTAAACTCTTTTCTGCTGCACCTAAAAATTCAATGATAATCGGAATTAAGTCTGGATAGGCTTGGGAAGAATAAGTGTCTTCATGTAGAGTGGTGAGTTGCGGAAGGCGTTTGAGAGATTCACTCGGTTCAGCTTTAACCAGGCGTAAAATCGTTTTTGTACCGCCAATGTCTCCAGCCAGCAAAATGGTCATGTTTACACTCTCCTTTTTTCAGCAATATTGGGAGCAATATATCTGCTAGACTAGCATTACCGACGAACAGCGATCGCGCAGTGATTTGAACAACTCATTTTCAGTAAATCATTAAGTGTTCCTCGCTCGCAAGGGAGTAAATACACTCAGCATTATTAAAATTAAACTCACTTTTAATCTTTAGATTTTTTTAAATTTAGTTCCGTAACCTAGAAGTCAATTTCCGGGCCAATAATCAAAATCAGTTCAAACTAACTGTGGAGGTACAATGTCACAAAAGCCTAATTTTAGTAAAATGAGCCTGACTGAACTCAGGCGTTATGTTCTCATACATATTGTATTCAATCTAGCCCTGTTACCCGGAAATCAATTTCCGGGCTAATAATTGAAGTCAGTTGAAACTGACTATGGAGTTAATAGAATTTAGTCCTCTGAAGAGGACTTGAAGTTTTAGACAGAGATTTCAATCTCTGGCTTCTGAATTAGAAGATGCGATCGCAACTAATCAAAAGTCAGCAAAAATGCCAACAGATTCACAAATGCTACAGTGTATAGTGTTATGTCAAATTTTATCTAACTGTTATCAACCGATTCAATTGTTTCGATATGATGATAGTAGAAAAGAAATATTTATTATTGCTGGAGATCGGGGAACTATCGAAATCACAATTTTTGAACAAGGACAATGGAGGTACGATGTCACAGAAGCCTAATTTTAGCAAAATGAGCCTGACTGAACTCAGGCGTTATGTTCTCATACATAGAGATGATTCAGAAGCTTGGAAGGAATTTGCAAACCGTCCACGTCCGAATGCTGTTTACTTTGATGCAGATTTGTCTCAATCAGAACAAGAAACTAAATTAAGAGAACTTCTAGGAGATTAGCAGTGCGATCGCTATGAATTTAATTATTCAAGATATTAATGTATTATTGTATTCAATCTAGCCTTGTTACCCGGAAATCAATTTCCGGGCTAATAATTGAAGTCAGTTGAAACTGACTATGGAGTTAATAGAATTTAGTCC
>JBCBCI010000235.1:0-2305 GCA_038530755.1 Cyanobacteria bacterium J06592_8
TCCGGGAATATTGCAGCACCCATTACCCCGATAAAAGCACCTGCGATCGCGCCGAGAAAATTCCCCCAAATACCGCCAACAATCGCGCCTTTCGCTCCGGCTGTTTTCATCGATAACGGTAAAGGAGGTACTCCACCGAAACTTCCAAAGATTGCTCCAGAGAGAATTCCGCCTAATGCTCCTAACCCCGCCGCAACCGTTGCCATCACTAACATTTGGGAGACTAATTCAGCGGAGAAGGTTAAACGGGCTTGTAACTGCCATTCTCCCCACAAGACGGCTGCGATCGCCAAAACAGTACCCGTCATCGACCCTAGCAATGCACCCCAAACACTCCCAGAAATAGCACCTGTCCATCCTCTGACTCCCCCAGGAGTCGGTAACGAAAGCGGGGGTTTAAAAGCCGACCAGATTGCGCCCCAAATTGCTCCTAAAAAAGTCCCCCAAACTAAGGTTTGACCGATTACTATTTCAGCAGTTAAAGCACCAAAGACAATTCCGGAAATAGCCGCCGCGATCATCGCTCCACAAAAACTCCCAACAATAAAGGCTTTCCAGCGATTTAAACCCCTGGGTGGCGGCAAAAAGACACTAATGGATACACCGAAAAAGGCTCCCCAAATCGTTCCTATGAAGATTCCTCCTAGAATACCTCCGGTACCTTGGAACAACCCAAACATCATCGCAACAATGGCTGAAGAACAGGCTATTCCCCAAATTCCACCCATGATCGCCCCTTGGAATAAGTTCAAAATCAGAGATTGAATCAGGGGTGAGAATCCTCTGGGAATCCTTTGGGAGCTCCGACGATAGGTGGAACGGTTCGATATAACTGCTTGTGGGCGGATTGTTTGGGGTCGAACTGGAGAGGGAGTTGGAATCAGCGATCGCCCTGGGGAACGCCGTCTACGTTTAGGTTTTAGGGGTTGTAGGTGAAGTCCTTGCTGCACGGCTTCACGGGAGGGAAAGGGATCGCGTCCTCCTAGCTTGGTGGTGCGTTCACACCAAGGACAGGTGTTCAGATGACGACCATAGCGGTGTTGACTATATTGATCGCAGGTGAGAAGACTTTTCTCAGCCTCGATCAAGGCGAGTAGCCAAGTTTTGGCATCGGGTCTGGCTTGAGGAGAGAGGTATCCTTCTTGAAAACAGCGGATAAATAATTCTTGCAGTCTAGGATGAAGGATTTCAAAGGACGGTGCCAAAGGCATAGGTTTGTAGGGAACTCGATGGGTTCCGTAGGCAAAATGCCCGGCTTTAATGCGTGCTTCGAGGGCGGGAGGATCGCCACTTCCCTGATATACACCGGAAAAGGGGTGTGTTCCTTCCATTAAGAGTTGAAAGATGAGGACGGCTAACCCGAAGCGATCGTGTTCAGGAGTGCGATCGCGATCGCGAAAGGTTTGACCCTGTAACTCGGGTGGTGTAAATTCTGCTTTTCCTACAGGACAACGATAGATGATGTTGGTTTGGGCGTCCCGAACCTGAAAGGAATCTGTATCGACTAAGGTGACAATTGCTGTATCAGAAACGAGAATATTTGACTCATTCACATCTCCGATCACGTAGCCGCTAGCGTGTAGGTCAGCGACAGAAGCCACTAAGTTGCGGGCGGTTCGATGTAGGTAGAGGTAGTTAAATAGGGGTTTGCGTTCGCGACGGGTTTTGGGTGTATAGAACGTGTGAATGGGTAGCGATCGCGTTACACTGGGCATCAAGAACCCTACGATTTTGCGGTGGCTGTCGAGGGTACAGAGGAGATCGACAGGCCAGGCGATCGCGATGACTCCAGGCATGACCGTTAATGTTTGAGGCGGGTTATTGTACATAACGGTCAGTTTATCGGCATCCTGATCTGTTGGTTTGTGATAGATTTTCGCAACCAAAGTCGGATCTTCGACAACCGGAAATATGCGACCCTCACCACCACTGGCGATCAGGTTGCTCATGTCGAGGTTTATTTTCTGTCCGGTGAACTGGCGTTGCAGCCGCATATTGCAGAGAAGGGGAGTTTAAGGGTTTGATCATTATGATATCGCCATTTCTTCTGAAGCATCATCTTTCTCAGCAGAGCGATCGGATCATCTGTGTTTTCAAGGTCAAAATATTCAAGGTCAAAAAATTTCAAAGGATTTAAAAACCCCTTGGAGGGATTTCACAAGTGAGAGTCACCCGATTTGACCTCCAAGAGATTATCAAGTGACAGTTGAGTTAAATGCTTGAAATTGAGCGGGTAAGGTTTGAGTGTCGCCACTCGCACCTCCCCTAAGAACCGTGCGTGACTGTTACCAATCACACGGCTCAA
>JBCBCI010000236.1:0-2237 GCA_038530755.1 Cyanobacteria bacterium J06592_8
TGACCGTTGTGTCTCGACTAACTTGGTGCAGGTCAGGACGTTCGGATTTTCCACTCTGAGACGGACGAGATTTATCGCCTGTTATGTCTTGATAATTTTCCTCATAGTGATCGATAAATAGTTTCAAGTTTGCACCGCCAATTCCCATCACCGTTTTAAGATCGTTTTGTCTAACCTGAGATTCCATTGCCAAAACAGGTTGATAACTATAAATTTGACTCTCGATGTCGTCCGCGATCGCCTGTTTCCTTTCGGTGGGTGATTGCGGGTCCGATTGTCGCCTGGAATTTTTCTTGTTGGGTTTACCAATCGGTTTAATTTTTCCGGGTTTTTTGCGCTTTGCCATCGCTTGAATCGTTGAGAGTTGCTATGATGAATTCAATTCATAAAAGCAGCTATAAATTGAACGAAGGCGAGTCAACCTGTAAAACTCGCCTTTTTAATTGTAAGAGAGAATCATTAATCGAGTTGTGGTTTAGGAAAATCATCTCGAAATTTCACTTCTAGGCATTCTCCAGAAAATCGAAGTGGATTTTCAGAGCGATCAAGACATTCTAGCTCTAGAATGAATTCTCCATGAACGAGCTTTAACATCGCGCTATCAATTAAGAGTTCAGGATGAAGTTGCAAAGGTGCATTTTCAGGAATCTCTAGAAAATAATACTCGTGTTTTATCTTCTGTACATGATAAGACGCATAATGTCTAACTTGTAGCTGCAATTGAAACGGCGGACTATTGACAGGCTTAACCTGTAAATCAACTATCATTAATCAATCATTTCCTCACTATAATACTCAATATCATCCTATGATTTGCGCTTGATAATATCGGTTAAACCTGGCTGTCTGTCGTCATAGTCTTCATATTTAATGGGTTGCTGTTCGTCCTGCATAAACTTCGGAAGCAGTATCTCGGTGGCTTCTTCGGTATTAATATTCAATTGATTAATACCTTTATTCGTGCCATTTTTACCGAACCCCTTGCCTTTAGTTTCTCGTCGCGCCCCAAAGGTAAAATCAAACGGCATCTTAACTTTTGTTGTTCGTTCTCGAATCGGCATTCCAATGTACTGAACAACGCCCTCAATCGTTTTGGCAACAATACTAACAACATTGAGAATTTGACCTGTTGCCAGTGCGATCCGAACCATTAGATTTAAGCGTGTGGCTGAATCTCCTTTATTTTCTAAGAGTAATTCAACGATTTGACGAATGCCAGCAGTCGCGTTGACGGCCTTAATTCCATCGCCTTGATTACCTTCAACTGCTGCATTCACATCAGTTACAATCGCCTCAAAAGTTGAAAACCTATCTCGATATCGCAACATTCCAGATGCGAATGCACGATCATCTGGGTATTCATCCTTTTGAGATCCTTTGGCGTCCGCTGCGATCCAACGATTTGGAACTTTCAGCCCCGCATCTAGTACCTCACGAGTATCCATAACTTTATGAATCTCGCGGATCATTTTCAAACTGTCACGACAGCATCTGTCCATATTTTTAGTTTTGTAAGGGGGTGGTGAGGGCGGAATATTTTTTTCAGTTTTTGAAGTTTGTTTATAAAGTTTATCCATACAAGCATCAAAATTTTCTCGCCCTTGCTCTCCCAGGATATACATATAACTGCACCCAAAGGGACCACAATAAGGGAGTGAATTTTTGAAAACAAAATATGAAAAATATTCTGCCTCATCTGGATCGTTTCTATCATAAGCATAATCACTTGTAAAAATTCCAGTTGATAAATTTAGAAAAAATTCATCAGTTATTGTTTCAAAAACAATGAGATAGTAATCATGTAATCGAAATCTTATTATTCCTGAACATCCTCCAGTATCTTGAATCCTACGTCTAATATCATCAATAACATCTTCCGCTCCTGGTCCAGATAATGTATCGTCTCCTGTTGGCTTTCTTTTGTCTTGATCTTCTTCCTCCTCTTCTTCCTCCTCACAATCATCTCTTGTGTATTGAATCGAAGCGCCAGCAAAACCAATACTAATCGACTTTTTACAAGCATCTTCTCCTTCAACGCCAACCTTTATATCAACGGTTCCGAACTCGATTCCTACTTCGCCGCCCTTCACTTCTCCAGATCCTAAGTCGAGAATGACTGCACCACTTACGCCAAGTAAATCGCCAGGAATTCCAACTTCTCCACCTACCGTTAAATCTAACCCTTTCTTCTCAACTTCAAAGTCTACCGGACTCCAATCAATCCCATAACTAAGTTC
>JBCBCI010000237.1:0-2230 GCA_038530755.1 Cyanobacteria bacterium J06592_8
TTTATATTTGCATTTAATGTGAGCAGCAAATTGTTCTGTTTGCGAGCATGAGTGTTTCTGTTTGCAAGCAACTACACTTACTACCATCACTAGAAATAATAAATATCAAGCTATAGCCTTCTGGTATGTGACAAGAAGTAAGTGCTGTCTGTAAAGCAGTAAAAAGATTAGACCAATTATTTTCTTGTGGTTTGCCTATTTGCTCTAAACGCAAAAAATAGGGAAATAATAGTTGCTTAGAAGAACTGGGAACAGGCTTAATCCAAGGAGATTCATCTAAGGGATTCTCTAAATATTGTCTTTCTAACTCGAAAAGCGACGCGGTTGATAAGTCATTAGCTGCAATTACTGAACTAATGATATCCTCATTCATTCTCGATGCTCCTCCAGTCAAGAAAATGGCACTAGGAAAATAATTTTCTCTTCCTAGTGCTTTTTTAACTTCTTCTAACTGCTCGCAAAAAATCTCGTTCCAGCTTTTTTCCTCTTCAAGTTCTTTTAAAGGAGAGTTAACAATATCTTGAATGAGCGAATAACTTACTTTAGGCTGAAAATCTATATATTCATTATTATAAGGAGTGGATTCGATTTCAATATCAACTGTCAAGTCTGGTTGCTCTTGATACCATTTGGGGTTTTCATTAAATTTGCGGAAAAATTCTTCTTTGGCTTTCCGACAATAATATTGAAATCTACGTTGATATATGTTTTTATTTTTTTTGCGGAAAATTATATCAAAAAAGTTTCGATTTGCTGTACCAATAAGTTCTTCAATTATTTGTCTTTGAGGATGTTCACTTACAGTTCTAGCAAAGATCTGTAGGTCAATTAGATGACCTCCTAAATCATAGCCAAACTCTAATGGTTTAACTTCATGGTATTTAACTCCTGTATAATCAGTTGTAGATGATCCTAAATCGATTACAAGAACTGACTTTCTTAATTGTTCTTGTGTACATTTTTTATTCTCTTTAGCTTGCATAAAAGCAGCTCTTGATTCTGGAATTAAAAGTACATTTTTATCGGCTAGTTTGGATTTTGATTTATCTTGAATAACCTTACGATAGTCGTCTCGCTCTCCCTCTTTCCACCCTGATGGATAACCAATCACAAATAAATAACTATTTTGTTCGGTAAGCTGTGGATCTCCTTCATAGAATAAGTGTTGATAAATAGCGTTAACAAATTTAATCAACTTATCCTCTTCTTCGGGGTTAGCAAAAACCCTAGACTTAAAGTAAATGTAAATATTTTCGGATGTTTCTATATTTAGAAAAGCATTCTCGCCAATCACGACACCCTCCCCTATTTCTTTATTAGCAATTACCGTCATTTCAACTTTGCGGTTATATATTGTTAAAGATTTAGGCTCTTTTTTTGGATCACAGTCACTCCATGTCAAGGCAGTGTTACCATGTCCTAAGTCAAAACCGATTATTATTGTTTTATTTTTCATAGGTAACTTAATGAATTGTATTATTGGGCAATTTTAAGGTTTTCTAAACAGCAGAAAAGGTTCGATGATTAACTTTCAAAATCTTGAGGCTGAAGAACTCGGCCCTGAACTAAGACTTGTTCCCCCTTAATCAGAGCTGGTCTAAAGGTTGTAGGTTGTTTAATTTCTGGCACAAGACTTGGCTCGAAATCAAATAAGTTTATGTTTTCTGTACTACCACTAGCTTCCTCATTAGGATGATAAAACTTCGTTTCAATTTGATAGTTGCTATATAATATATTGGCAATGTTATCGATCTGTTTGAGTACAAAATCTGGTAATTTTTCCCGTCTAAAACTTGCATCACCTAATAAATTCTGTAATACCCTTAAGATGACATCATGGTCTTCTAATTTCGGGGTAGGTGGTGGTTGAGGAGGTGTATAAGAGGTGACTGCCTTATCAATTGCTTCAAATTGCTGCTCTACATAAGTATTTAAACTCTCAAAATCAACTTTCAAGCGAGGTGGTTCCGGCTTTTGCAAAGATTTAGACATTTCCCTTTTTTGAGCTAAAAATTGCAGGGTCTGGCCATTTACTATTCCTATAATTAATCCCAAAAACATCAAAATTAAGATAATATCATTTGAGGTTAAAACTATATTGTTGTTGAAATAATTGCTGAATCTTAAAACTATTACAGTAGATAAAGTTGCAGCTATGAAAGCTCCAAGTATTGCTCCCTGAAACACAATATTTGATAAAATTTTTGTCCAACCTTTCTTGGGTTTGACT
>JBCBCI010000238.1:0-2132 GCA_038530755.1 Cyanobacteria bacterium J06592_8
GGAATTGGCTTACCTGCGGTGGCGGCAAGTGGTATGATTGCAGCGAATACATTAATGTCAGTTCAGAAACACTGGCAAGTGTTAGATGATATTGGTTGTCAAGTTTAGCGTCAAGTTTGGGGACAGTTTGCGATCGCAACTAACATCAAAAAAATTCCAGATTTTACGGTAGCAAGCCGTAAAGTAACGAGAAATCTAAGTTCAAGAGTGTGGTGTTCCAAAAATGTTACAAAAGCGTCTGGGTAAAATTTTTAGAAGTTTAAGCACTTGCTGTAAAAGTGTCGTTGCAGGTGGTTTGAGTGCAGCTATTAGTTTGGGAACGGTTCAAGTTCCGACTGTTGCTCAATCTGTTGCTCAATCTAACACGTTTAATAGTTTTGGGGAGTGGTGTGCGGCGAAAGATCGGCTTCCTGGGGAAACTCGCAAAACCGTCGAAGCGTTATTGAATAAAGCCGGAACCCAAGATTGTCGAAATGCAGAAGGAATATTAGCCTTTGCTTCCAGTTTAAATTTAACAGGAGCGGGAATTTCCGATCTTAAGCCTTTCTCCACTTTAACTAAATTAAATCGACTGATTCTCCACAGAAATCAGATCTCAGATCTAACGCCTCTCGCAACATTACCAGAGTTAAAAGTTTTGTATCTCGCCGGAAATCAGATTTCCGATCTCAAACCCCTTGCTTCCATGTCAGGCTTGAATGAATTAGTCCTACAAAGCAACAAAATCTCAGACATTAATTCAATCTCAACGCTCAAAAATCTCAGTTTACTTTATCTCGGCTTTAATCGAATTTCAGACTTGAAACCGTTATCGGGTTTAACCAATTTGACTGAATTATCAGCACCCGGAAATCAAATTTCTGATATTAGTGCTTTATCGGGTTTAACCAAATTAACTGAACTGAATCTCAGTTCTAACCAAATCTCGGATTTACGTCCCCTAAGCCCTCTAATTCAACTATCTGAGTTAAACCTGAATGGAAATCGAGTCTCGAATATTGCACCCTTGAGAACCTTACCCAATTTAACAGAAGTTTATCTGTTTGGTAATCCCGTAGAAAAACAAGTTTGTCCGCAAAATCCAGATGCGTTATGCTTCATTTAAAAGCAGTTGTTCAACTGTGAATGATAGTTCAGGAAAAGTAGGAGAAATAATGGGTTCACTTCCTTGGTAGCGATTCATATTGTAAGTGTTATTGTCATTTAATACACAAACAAAAACCGTTGCGAGTTTCGGATTTCCTAAATAGCTGCGACTCGCAACCGCTAAATAATCAACAATCCAATATTCAGGAACACCCAAACGTTGATATTCCTGTAGTTTATCGACATAATCATCTTCCCAATTGGTTGAAACTACTTCCACAACTAATTGCGGCGGTTCTAGCAGTGCAGAATAAGCTGTAGGTTGCGCTTCCCAAAGCGTTTTATTCACAACGGTAATGTCAGGATGACGACCTTGTTCTTGTCCTTGTTCCGTTTCAGTTCTAATCACAATTCTACCCGAAACTCGATAATTTAACTGAAGTCGCTCTACTTCTTTATCAAATATCCGTAAAATTAAATCAGCCAGATCTTCATGGCGTCGAGTGGGGAGTTTCCTCATTAGTTTACCATTAACTAATTCATAGTATCCTTCGCGATCGGGAAGTTGCGTCAAAAATTGCTCAAAGGTGAGTTGAGAGGTGCTAGGTGTTGTTATCATGGTTGGAACTTAATTAAAGTGCGACCGCATTTCAGTATAAGGACATCTATTTCATCTGAAAATGTTATATTATTTTTGTTATATTATTCAGATTGATATTACTCTGATATCGTCTCAAAGGTAATCCCTTCATAAATTAAGTTGAGATTGCATTCAAACTCAATACTATCTAATGCGATCGCTTCTTCACCTTCACACGGATAATAAAACCACATTTTTCCTTCTCCTCGACGATAAACTTGAACAAACCTCGATTCTGAGTCTATTAAAATATATTCTTGGAAACTAGGAATTTGCCGATAATATTTGAGTTTTTTTGTGCTATCGTAATAAGCGGTACTCGGAGATAGAACTTCGACAATTATTGTCGGGTGTTCTATAAAGTCACGAGCTTTTAGATCGTCTGGATGACAAGTCACGACTAAAT
>JBCBCI010000239.1:0-2078 GCA_038530755.1 Cyanobacteria bacterium J06592_8
GTAGAAGCAAGAACTGAGTTAAAAATCCAGATAATTACAGATTATTCAGGATTTTTGTAGATCTCAGAGAGCGGATTAGTTTAGGAGGCGGCGGTTTACAGATTGTCCTGACCTACGTCATCTGAGTGGAGTGAGTGTAATGGCAATTCGCCGCAAAAATGGAGAGAAAATTGATTATCCCAGTAGCAATACTTCCCTTAACAGTGGCGATCGCCTATTATTAGTCGGAGAACCAGAAGCCTTAAGTATCTTAGATAAACTCGCAAAAGGAGAAGTCAAACTTCCTTCTGAAAGTGTCTCTTGTCAGTGGTTAGTTATTCTCGAAAAAAGTCCCGCCGTTGGAAAAACCCTTGCCGAATTGAATTTACTCAAGCTTTACAGCGTCCAAGTTCAAGCCTTACGCCGCCAAGGAAAATTCTTGCGGTGGCCCCATCCCTCAATGGACTTGCAAGTTGGCGATCATCTTTTACTCTGTGGTGGCTTCCAAAAACTCAATCAGGTTCGCTGTGACTTGGTTCCCATGGAAGCATCAGCCTCAACAAAACCCGAAACGCTCGAAACTAAGCAACCCGCCTCACTCTAACTGGTCGGTTTAATATAAGCGATCGCCTGTCGCCAAACCAGTATAGGTTGTTGGCTATCATCATGCAGACAAATACAGTGATGATCTTGCCAAAATACGGTTCCAACGAGAACATCATTGGTGAGTAGCTTAATTTCGACAGTTTGTTTATCTTGGGTATAGGTTTGAACCTGACGAATACTGGGTAAACCTGTATCAAAATCAGACATGGTGGGTTAACTTTGCGGAGTAGGAACTCAATAAATATAGCGCTACGCGCCAGGAAATAGACAATAGTAGATATGCTAAGAAGGAAGTCCTTGTCAGCTCTAGCTAGAGCAAATCCGGCAACCCCCAGCGAATGAGTCTACCCTTGTAAGATTTCTGCAATCATTTCTAATAACACCACCTCTGAATGAGATTTTGTAAAGTAATACTGATCCTCTAAATCATGCCATTGAGGAGAATTCATAATTCTCTCTTTTTCGTGACCTGATATGATTACGACTGGGATTTTCTGTAAGGCTGAGTTTTGTTGGAGTTTAGCCAACAACTCATATCCATTCATGCCGGGCATTTCCAGATCGACAAGAATTAAATCGCACATTAAACCCGATTCAAACTTTTTCCAAGCCTGTCGGCCATCTTGTGCCTTGATGACCTGATAACCTCTGCTGACTAACGTCATTGACAATAACTCACGCACCATTCTTGAATCATCAACAATTAAAATACTTGGCATTGTAGGATTTAAAATTTGGGCAATAGTAGCTAATATTTCTTCTTCACTGTAGGGCTTTCTAAAACAGTACGCAGCACCCAATCTTTTCCATAGGGGTGGATTGAGCATACGCGACGGCCCTCGGCTAGATAGCATGGCGATCACAATATTACACAAAGTTTGATCTTGCTTTATTTTTTCTAGCAGAGCAAAACCATCCATGCGAGGCATTTCAATATTGGATAAAATCATGTCACAATTTAAACCTGATTTTAATTTCTTCCAAGCCTCTTGACCATCTCTTGCTGTTTCAACTTGATATCCTTTTTGGGTGAGCGTTATTGATAAAAGCTCACGTATAGTTATAGAATCGTCAGCAATTAGAACAGTAGGCATTTCAAGACTTTAACTGATTAGAAATTGATTGAACTAATCCCCACGATAATAACCATATCACTACATTTTACTTTTTAGTGCGCCTTGAACTAATATGAAGACCGCCTAGCGCGATTTCTTCGGGTTTACACGTATAAGTATTTAATAACTTCCAGGCTTGTTCCTCTCTGGTAAAGACTGCATTGCGATAGGATTCAATTGCTCAAACAGAGAATGAGCTGTCCCCCCCGTCAATCCAACAGGAATAAGCAATGCTCCACATCCCAAAGCCATTTTGGCTTCCTGCTCTGCACCCAATCCACCTTCGAGCAGTCAATATAATGGGGCTAGTAACAGTTCCCCATAATCTCGCATAATCTGTTATTATCTGTAATTATGGAAAACAGATTTGTCAAGATT
>JBCBCI010000240.1:0-2019 GCA_038530755.1 Cyanobacteria bacterium J06592_8
GTTCGTGATGGAGCAACTATTGATGTTCGTTCTGAAGGAATAGAAGCCGCAGGTGATTTGATTATCAATGCTCCGACTATTCTTCTGGATAACGAAGCTAGTCTTAACGCCGAAACTACCGCAGGTCAAGGTAATATTATCCTCAATACATCAGACCTCAGACTCCGCAACAATAGCAACATCACAACCAATGCAACTGGAGTTGCTACAGGTGGAAATATTGAAATAAATACCGATAATTTAATTGCCATTGAAGATAGTGATATTTCTGCTAATGCTGAAGCGGCTTTCGGAGGTCAAGTCATTATTGATGCCAATGCTATTTTCGGAACTCAATTCCGTCAACAACAAACAGGTGCAAGTGATATTACCGCGACTTCTGAACTCGGCCCAGAATTTAGTGGAACTGTTGACCTTGATAGTGAAGTTGACCCCGCTCAAGGCTTAGTTGAACTGCCTCAAACCATTGTAGATCCGGCTGCGTTAATTGCTCAAAACTTCTGTGAACAAGGAAAAGATAGTCAATTTATTGCCACAGGTCGAGGCGGTTTACCACCGAGTCCTAGAGATTTGCAAACGGTGGATTTATCTCGTGTCGGACTAATAGAAACTGTTCCCAACAACACCGCCCAAAACTCAGAAATCAACTCACAACAATATACCATCAGCCAACAACAACTATTTGAAAATTCTCAAACTTCCAACAACAAAGAACAAGTCAACAGCGAGACAATTATTCCAGCACGAGGTTGGATCAAAACTAAAGATGGTAAAATTATTTTAGTGAGTTATGACCCAACTCAAATTGGAGTTCGACGACTCCCCTACAACTTCAATCCTTGTCAACCTCAACTCCCTTAATTGTCCTGCAACCAACGGGTCAACTCTGATAATGTAGAAAAATCCAATAACACCTCTGACAAGGCTTCCAACTGTTCTAAGGATAGGGATTCGACTTGAGAACGAACTTGAGGACTAAGTTCACCGAACTTCCGGGTTAGCAAACGTAGAATTAGCGATCGCCCTTCCTGTTGGCGACCATCTTCTAAGCCTTCCTGTAAACCTTGTTGGCGACCATCTTCTAAGCCTTCTTGATAAACTCGTGTTTGCTTGGAGTCTGTTGCTAATTCCAACATCTGAATAATCTCCTGGCGACTTAACTGGGGAAATTTGTAGACCATTGTAGTTTCAATCAATTCCATTATGACAGCTAAAGGAAGCTCTGAGCCTTGTTGTGCTTGAGATAACAACTGCTTGGCTTTGTCGATTGCTGTTTGCGGGGGTTCGAGAATTAATTTCACAATTCCCAACTCTACTGATGAACTAGAAAGTTCGCTGAGATAGACACGCTGAACCTGGGAACTCGCTTGAATTGAATTCAGGTGCTTGCCTGCGGGCGCATTCCGCGCCATAAAGCCATAAATACTCAAATAACCATTGATATAAGCCCACAGGTTTTACTCCACAAGCTGTAATAAGTTTACCTGTTATGGTTTTCAATCCAATTCGGGTTTCGTCTTGACACCAATAACGAATTTTGACTGGGGCTTGAGAATATTTATTGAAGTAATTAATTTTCTCTTTTATTAGTTCTGACAGTTTTTTTTAAAGTTTTCTCGACTTTCAACATTTTGTTTAATATGCTGAGGACGTGGAACTTTTAGCTTACTCTTTAATTGATATCTGACTAATTCATGGACTGTTCGATAAGACACATTAATCTCAAAACAGGTTGTTAACCACTGTTGAATTTCACCATAACTTTGAAATCCTTCTGGCTTTTGTAATTCTTCCTTTAATTTTTCGATGACCGACCCAGGAATTGACCTTGGTCTTCCTCCTAAATTTGTTTTGGGTTCTAGTAGACAGTTCAGTCCGCCAGTACGATATTTGTGCAACCATTTTTGTATGGTCACACGATTACGTCCCAACATTATAGCAATTTGCTTAACTGTTGTGATTGTTTTTGTTTTTAACCAGTAAAGAGTTTGAAGTCTCTCTTTTTCTTGAGGTGTTTTT
>JBCBCI010000241.1:0-2001 GCA_038530755.1 Cyanobacteria bacterium J06592_8
TGATACTCAAGATAAGAATGCTGGTGCTATGAACACTGAAGAAAAACGACGCGACAGAGAGAAGCAAGAATACTTGAAAAGTTGTAGCCAAAACATCTATGCAGCTTGTGCGTGTGCGTTCATTTTTGCTTCCCAATTTGCTAGCTTGTCTTCTACCCGTTGCTTCTCTCTGTCGCGTCGTTTTTCTTCAGTGTTCATAGCACCAGCATTCTTATCTTGAGTATCAAGAAAGCGGTTATGGGCTTGGTGTTGTTTAACGTGGTTGCGACTGACTTCTGACTTAGTTTTGTAAACATCATCCACAATTTCAACTGAGTTCTTACTGATGCTTCGAGTCGCCTTACAAAACCGTTTTGTATCTTTTCTGTAACCTTTAAACTTCTCTTCCATAGCCTCAGCTTCAGCAGCCATCCAAGGCTCAATAGCTAAACCATTTGATTCAGCCATCTTGACTAAACCACCGTCAATAAAAACACCAACAGTTTCTCGGTCATCAGGTGTAATGACTTGTCCGACACCGTTCCCAATTTGTGCAACTTTACCCTCAATAGCAAAGCTTCCATTTGTCGAAACTTTACGGGTTTCGTTGCCAGATGTCCCGAATAATAGCCCTGAAATTGTATTTACAACTCCCATTAATCAACCTCCTAAAAATACAAACGTGTAACAGTCATTCCTATCACCCACAACCGTTTACACAGTGGGGTAAAGATAGCGAGAAACATTGAGCCGATTTCATAGCCAGTTAAGGCACAGAATAGTCCGATTGCGATTAACCATTCAAGTATTCCTTTCGTGAGTCGAACTCGATTCCGGTTCCAAACTAATCGCTTTTTGATTTGGTTGTATCGGGTGGCTAGTTGCATATTTAGAAAGCTCCATTAATTGCGGATAAAATTCGGATCTGTGCGTTGGGGTCTAGCTTGTGGACTGCCTGAATTAATGGATCATCAGATACATCCTTCTCGTCTACAATTGAGAAAAATACAGTCTGTTGATAGTCCGAGGGTTGAGATTGAATGTTAGCGATTAATTGATGTTCGTTCATCATCTTTACCTCCTAAAAAGTCGTGCGTCGAATCAGTTCCTTCGTAGCAGCATCAACAGTTTTCTCAGAACCGCAGATGTATCCAGATGATGCGGCGGCTATCAATGCACTGTCACTAGCCTGAGAGATGTCTTTTTTCTTATTCTTACTCATACAATTCCGTTAAAAGGTGGTGTATCTTGGTCTGAATCATTGTCTGGAATTAACCATCTCCATAAAAAAGAGAAGTTAATTTCTATTCGGAAATTGAATCGGAACCCAGGAGACTGAACAAGTCTTGGTTCGTATTTGACGAGGGCATATTCGCTAGTAGTTCGTTGATTTGTTCCAAAGGGTCAGTTTCACTTTCGCCCTCTAAAATGTTCTTAAACTGTTCTGATTCTCCCAGTTCTGCATCAATTTTCTGCTCAATTGCATCCAAACCTTGAAAGCGAGATTTAGCATTCTGTACACGGCATTTTGTTAGTTCACCAACAAAACCAATTTGTTCGGCTTCTGCCATTCTTCGTGCAGAGTGCTTACCTTTCTCTAACCCTTTCTTAATTTCTAAAGCTTCTATTTGCTTCTGGGTATCGTTGAATTTCTGGATCACCTCAGACCCTTTTTGATGGGTTTGCTCAGAGGCTTTACTTAGTGCTTTTTCTTGTGGTTTACTAGGTCGCTTGGGTTGAACAGGTTCTCGTTTTTGTGTGGCTGCATGGGCCTGATTTAGTAGTTCTTCGGCGGTCTGGCTCTGTCCATTTTTGTCGTGTAATGAAGTCATTCTTTGCCCTCGTAAATTCTTGGTTAAGATTGAAGTTGTGTTCTTGAAAAAATGCTAGATGGTGGTTTTTCTGTTCCAGAATTGCGTAAACTTCACGGGTAGCCTTTCGGTTGCCTCTAGTGATTACTAGAAAGTTTTTTAAGCCGAATAACCGCTTTAAATCATTCCAGTTAAACGGTTCTCTAATATT
>JBCBCI010000242.1:0-1982 GCA_038530755.1 Cyanobacteria bacterium J06592_8
CTGTTAACCGTGTAGTCAAGGTGAGTTTGAATGGTGTTGAACAGCCTCAACTCAATGAAGTAGCTCAATAATTGATTCCTCAATAAAATAGTAGCCCCGGCAATGCTGGGGCATTTTTGTGTTAATTCTCTTGAACTGGATAATAAATTAACTGCATTCTATTTATCGCAATAGGTAAGTTTTCTGTACATATAACCGATTTCACGCGAACCATCTTCTACTCGAACTTTAACCCAATCAGAATTGCTAGAGGTATCATTTAGACAAGTGATAGGTGTATTATTCAAAACTGGACGTATAATGGAACTCTTACTGCTGGGTTGTTGTCTAAGGTTCACAGAAATATCGTCTTTATCATAAGCGTAACTTTTAAGCGGCTGCTTAAGAAGTGATCCCTCAGACATCATCAAAATTGATAATGTAATAAGAAACATACCTGATAAACCTGATATGACTCTTGATACAATACCAACTTGAGGAACCGTAATATCTTTGACTGATACACCACCACCTGAACACCCAACCACAAGCAAACTCGCTCCGAAAATAAATGCAATAATTGGAAGATCCATTAATGGTTTTACCTCTCTTTAATAGACTTGGTGAGGTCGAGCAACCTAATTCAATCTTAATTTTTTTAGAAGTAGAATTACAGTCACGTATTTGAGTGACATTTAAGAAATCTACTGTCCCACTTTCTTATTCCCGTAGAACAACCTAATACCGCCATATGCTAACCTTGTGACTCGTTCGTTATTCCTGTAGAACAAGTGGAACAGCTCAACCTCTTTGACCATCCCTCCCAGCCTGTCTTTAAATCCCGACTGACGATGGACAGGGAAACGTTCATTAGACCGATAGGAAAGCACGGCAACGGTTAGAACAGGAGTTAATTCAACGCTGGAAGTCGCCGTTTAACAAGGAGTGTTGGAAGTGGTGGGGTAAACCGTTTGGGTGAAATAGATAATATTCTCTAATTGTTGTATTATATTTTCAGTAATTTCAACTATCAATATAGTAATTATGCTACGTTCATATAGTTCATGGTTGATTCTGGGAATCCTCACTTTAGTTGGTTTTGGGTCGAGCATAAAAAGCGCAAAGGCACAAACTACCTATTCATTTGATGCCACTTATGACGCATCAGCTACCCTACTTAATCCCATTACTGAAGAGATTACATCACAAACTGTATCAGGAGTCAGTAATAATGCACCTTTTGGTTTAACTGAAGCTAGTGGTGTACTTTATATCAAAACTGATTTAAGTAATAATTCTTACACATTTAGTAGCAATCCAGAAACATTCGGTTTACAAGGTTTGCCGCTAGGTGGAGTGAGCTTATTTGGAGAAGGCGACAATAAATTATTTTATGCAGTTGAAAATGGTACGGGAATTATTGATTTAACAAACTTAACCACTACTGGCACTAATACTAACATCATTACTGGTGGTGAAGGTTTGTTTCAAGGTGCAACTGGTACGCTTACGGGTTCCGAAGTTTATCAGATCGGCAATCTTTTAGTAGACCCAACGAGTTCTAGCATGGGTATCGTTAGAGTAACTGGCACGATTGAAGTACCTTTAACTCAAAAAGTTCCCGAATCAAACAGTGCTACTGCATTAACCGGGATAGGCATAATTGGAGCTACTTTTTTATTACGCCGACGAGTTAACAACTCCCGGTAGGACTTATCTTTCGCACTCAAAACCATCACCATCAAACCCATTCTGATTTACCATCTAGCTACATTAAAAAAGCCCTAAACCAATTGGCTAGGGCTTCAGTCAAAATTAACTGCAAATTGAAGTTGGTGATTGACTGACAAAGATAAACTATGAATGAAAATCAGGAACGAGCTATAAAAGTTTGAATTTAAACGGACAGTTGTTGGTGGCAACCCTGATGGCTTGTTTCCCATCTCTGTTGTTAATATAAAACGAAACAAGCTTGGATATCTACGTTGAAATTACTGAACTTT
>JBCBCI010000243.1:0-1937 GCA_038530755.1 Cyanobacteria bacterium J06592_8
AGATGCTAAAAAGCATACTGTCAGGTAGTTTCAGCTTATTGCTGCACTTCGTTGCACGAACCTTCTATTTCCGCCTATTACTAGACTAATTTAGTTTTTTTGAAAACACTGGGATTAACACCATGCTTTTTCCGAAATGCTGCTGCAAAATGACTCAGATTAGTATAGCCAACAGCTTGAGCAACTTCGGTTACGTTCAGGGTTCCTGATTCTAAAAGTAAGCGCGATCGCGTCATTCGATAGTCATGTAAATACCCAAAAACAGTGTTATTAAACACATGACGAAATCCTTGCTTTAGTTTATACTCATTTAAGCCAACCTGCCGAGATAAAGCGTTTAAGGAGGGGGGATTATTAAGATTTTTAATTAAAATATCTTTAGCTGAGTGAAGCCGATCAATTTCATCTTTTTTGGGTTGGTATTTATGAGGAGATTCTAGAGCATTTTCTTCGAGGGTATTAAGCGTTAAAGCTAATAATTCAACTGACTTGCTTTCTAAATAGAGTTTTCGAGTTAATCCTTGATAGGGACAGTTTAAAACTTGATGTAAAACCATATTAATTTCTGGCGTGGTGATCGTATTCTGGAAAAACAATCCAGGATCGTGACTGTCAATTAAATTTTGTAAGCAAGTCGGGAGTTGATCTTTTTGTTGTATAAATGTAGGTTGATTGAGATAATTTTCTAAGCTCAATCCTACAAAGGCAACCCTCTGATTAGCACCCATTTCAAAAATGCCACTGATCTCATTGCCATAAAGAATCATGCTTTGTTGAGGTTTTAGATTATAATCTTGTTTCTCTAGAGTATAGTTAGAGTAACCACAAATAACCCAACATAAACCCAGACAGCAGTATTGTATATCAGCAGCGAGAACGATTGGCTCTTGAGTAAAATATTCTTGTATTTGTAGTTCTAAGCCAGAATCAAACTGAAAATTATAGATTTGTCCTTTGCCAATTCTCGGATGAATTTTAATACAACTCTCAAACCCATCAGAATAATAGCTGCTTCCAATTTTTTGCTGTAATTCACGATAAAACTCTTGCTGATTGCTGACTGAGAAAAAAGCTTTCATTCTTTTAAAGAGATTAACGATATAGAAAAAATGAACAGACTTGAATTTTGTGAATTTTGATCATACAAATTTAATAGAATTTTAGAAAGCCTGTAAGTTTTTAAATCTATATTAATTATGACTCTATCATTATTGAAAATCTTTATCAACAATTTAACAAAGAATTCATTTTTATTAATAAAAATGCCGTTAAACTATAAATTAAAAGCAATCGCACTTACACCAAATGCGATCGCTATAGGCTCATCCAATTGTCTGTCGATCAAGTCGTGATTAAACTTCTGTTTTGGTCACAACCTCATCAGCACTTAGCCGACGCTTTAGGTTAGAGATTAGCAAACCACTGCCAATACCTAACAAGCCAAGGATTGAAGCAGGTTCTGGCACAGCAGTCACCTGAGCAAACTGCCCTCTTTGATCGAGAGGTGTTGCTGGCTGACCGTTGGGCGGCAGGTAAGCTTCTCCAACTCGCCCATCATCAATGAGCTGCTGAGTGGTGAAGGGGGGAAAAGAAACGTCCTCGTGGCTAGAAAAGCCGATGGGAAAACCAAATTCATCGGCCCAGTCATCAATGTGCAGGTGAGGGGTGTTGCTGCGCGGTGGCTTTGACCAAAAGCTCAGACCGGTGGCGAGGCTGGGGTCGTTTCCACTTTCGCGATCAAAGTTGAGACCACCCAGGCTAAGACCATCAGGCTCGTTGTAACTTCCAGCTTGAAGAATCTCTTGGGTGCTTGTATCAAAGTTAAAATTAACGCCAGGGTCAAGATGATTATCTGTATAGTCTATCTAAAATGGAGCAAGAGGACGGACGTTATAACGCGGAGCGTTTAGCGGGAGACGGGGCTTATAAACGGAGCG
>JBCBCI010000244.1:0-1904 GCA_038530755.1 Cyanobacteria bacterium J06592_8
GTACCATCACCAAGGTTCAAGAAGAAGTCAGTCGGTTATGTCGGCTTCATCCCCAAATCGATTCGATTTATGACCAATGTTCATGTTGACGTACTGACTCGAAAAATCTAGGTACTTTTTGCCGTCTTTGTCCCAGAAATAAACGCCCTCAGCCCGATCCATAATGATGGGATTTTGGATATTTTTCTGAGGGACCCAGGAAAAAAAGACGTGGTCGCGATGAGTTTTGATAATTTCTTGTGGGTTCATTACAGTTTGATCACTCATATTCTTGACGGGAAAAGACAGCAATAGGAAGTAGGATTGGTTGCCTAACAAAAGATCATTATGTAGGTTGGGTCGAGGTCACGAAACCCAACATGAGAGGTTTCGATGGGTTACGCTATCGCTAACCCTACTAACAACTATTTATTAAGTCACGAAACCCAACATGAGAGGTTTCGATGGGTTACGCTATCGCTAACCCATCCTACTAACAGCAATTTATTTACGGACGGCGATAATGAAATAGACCCCAGGTAAATAAACCTTTGTCAGCCGACTCCACCCATTGACATAGGCCATTTTTCGTAGATTCTAAAAATTCTGGGGTACATTTTTGGCTGAGTTCTTCGTAATGAGCAAGAACAGAATCTCTTAATTTCGTGTAATGGACGAGCAACTGATAGGATTTATCGATGACGTTGATGGTTTCAAAACCTAAGCTTTCGGCTTTACTGGTATAGGAATGGAAAGAACCGATCCGCTCGTGATGGATATTAAGCCGTCCCAGTGCATCTTCTAAGGCTCCATCAGCACAATCATCGGCTTGTAAAATATCCATAAACAGTAACTGTCCACCGGGTTTAAGGACTCGATAGGCTTCTTCTAAAACGCGATCTTGTCCATCACTGTGGAATAGGGCATCTTGAGACCAAACCAGATCGAAACTACCATCTTCAGATGGAATGTCTTTAAAATTGCCAAATATAATGTCAATTAAATTATCAAGACCCTGTTCACGATTACGCCGCTCATTTTCCTGATTTTGCTCTTCACTAATATTGAGACAGGTGACATGACAGCCGTATTTTCCGGCTAAATGTCGTGCCGCTGGCCCGTATCCAGCTCCAAGGTCAAGCACACGGAAATCGGCATTGATGTTCTGGACTTGTTCTCCCATCCATTCGGTCGTTTTCGCCATCCCTTCAGCAATGGAGCGATCTGGATTGTCCTCATACATTCCTAAATTTAACGTGTCGCTGCCAATGGCAATCTCATACAAATTACGAGCATTTTCACTGTTGTAGTGGACTCTGGCACGTTCTGTAGCTTGTTCAGAGTTGGCTGTTGGGGTCATAATATGCACCTAATAGTTTTGGTAAAGCTCCCGTGTTTCCCCTGCCCCCTAAATCTCTTGCCCCCTAAATCCCCCAACTTTGGGGGACTTTGATAGAAACAGGTCAAGTAGAGGACTTTAACTGTATTCCTTTGTAGTTCTCCCCCAGAATTGGGGGTCGGGGGGCGAAATCTCAGAACAACCCTGGGGCAAAGCCCCCTAAATCCCCGGCTCCCTAAATCCCTTGCCCCCTAAATCCCCCAACTTTGGGGGACTTTGATAGAAGCAGATCAAGTAGAGGACTTTAACTGTATTCCTTTGTAGTTCTCCCCCAGAATTGGGGGTCGGGGGGCGAAATCATAATTCCTTTGTATTTCTCCCCCAGAATTGGGGGTTGGGGGGCGAAATCATAATTCCTTTGTAGTTCTCCCCCAGAATTGGGGGTTGGGGGGCGAAATCATAATTCCTTTGTATTTCTCCCCCAAGATTGGCAAGGTCGTTTCGTTCTAGCCCTAAAACTTGATTTGTGGGGAGGTGGGGAAGCTCGGGAAGCTCGGGAAGCTCGGGAAGATTTTTATTAACAAAA
>JBCBCI010000245.1:0-1897 GCA_038530755.1 Cyanobacteria bacterium J06592_8
GTTCTTGTGTGACTGTAGCCCCTCTGAAATTGCAGCAGAACTCCATCGGGATTGTAATGGGTTGCGGGTGGATTGGTCACGGGGATTGTATCGTTATATTGAAACTTTGACGGGAAAATCAATTAAAAGTTGGAAGGATATTGTGATTCTCTTGGCTGAATATCGTAGCCATACTCCAGTTGATATTCCTAAGTTGATGATTTCGACTACTTCTCTAGGGAAAATAGACTGTTGTGAAGCGGTGGATGCTTCGGTATTTTATGGACGGGAAACAGAACTGACAACCCTAAAACAGTGGATGGTTGAAGAACGGTGTCGGGTAGTGGCGGTTCGAGGAATGGCGGGAATGGGGAAAACAAAGCTAGTTTCTAAGTTGATTCCTTCTTTACAAACTGAGTTTGATTATATTATTTGGCGGAACCTTTCTCATGCGCCGCCTTTAATTCAAGTTTTAGCAGATTTAATCGAATTTTTGTCAGACAAACAGGATAAAAAGCTGGAAAATTGGCGAGTCATTAATCAGTCTATTAAGATGTTAACACAATCGTTTATTTCAGCAAGAGAGAAATCAAGAATTAATTCTGGCGATCAAAATCTACCTTTTTTTCATCATCAAATTCAACCGCAATTGATAGCTGAGGGAATCCGAGAATTAATCAAGTGTTTACAACAACATCGCTGTTTGATTATTCTAGATGGTTGGGAAGCATTATTTCAACCTCAAACCTTTGCGGGAAAGTATCGACCTGGATATGAAGGCTATGGACAATTCCTCAAACAGATAGGAAAACTCAATCATCAAAGTTGTTTGCTACTGACCACAACAGAAGTTCCTAAGACTGTGACTTATTTATCTGATGTTCAGGCGACAGTGCGGACATTAACGTTAGGAAGTTTAGGACAGTCAGCCTCACGGTTATTGCAAAAGCGAGGATTACTCAATGAGGTGAAGTATTCAGATTTAATCAAAAAATATAACGGCAATCCTCAAGCCTTGCAAATTGTATCAAAAACAATCAATCAAATATTTGGGAATCGGGTGGATGAATTTTTGGCTCGGAATTCTCAGTTATTTTTAGGAGATTTTCGGGAGAGGATAGCTGAACAGTTTAATCGATTATCGACCGTTGAGAAACAAACTCTATTAACTTTGGCGACAGTAGAAACGCCTATTTCTCTGAAAAATTTAACAAATGAATTTAAAAGCGATTCGACGGTAGAACTAATGAAAGCTTTAGAATCATTAGAAAGGCGATCGCTAATTAGCATGATTCAGGGTTTACAAGATACATTTTACCAGCCTTGTCCGTTAATTCAAGCGTATATTCATAAAAATCTTAATCAGAAGAAATTGAATGATTTGCTGTTGCCGCATAACTCGAATGTTATAATTGCTGAAGAAGTTGCGATCGCAAAAGTGCAGTAATGACTATCGCTGATTCAACTGAACTTAATCTCAAAGCATTTCCGGACCACACGCAACTACCGGAATCAGATGGGACTTTTGTGAAAAATTTCCAAGAACATCCTCAAAGCATTCTACTGACTGACTCAATTAGACCGATACTTGACCAACTTCATCCTGACGAACAATACGCCATCGGTCACAGTTCTTCGGGATGCAAGCTCCCGAAGCTGCTGCGACTTCGTCAAGACTCGGGTATTTATTGGCGAGAAACAGAACCGCCAGAAAGAGGGGCTGTTGCACCGGACTGGTTTTATGTTCCGAACGTTCCACCGACCATCGATGGCATACGACGTTCCTATGTATTGTGGCAAGAGTTAATCGCCCCTTTAATTGTGATTGAGTTTGTTACCCCCCTCAGTCCCCCCTACAGGAGGGAAGACAAGGAAAAATTTTTATCTCTTTCTTCTGAACCGTCTTTCAATAAAAATT
>JBCBCI010000246.1:0-1882 GCA_038530755.1 Cyanobacteria bacterium J06592_8
GCTACATCCGATTGTAGATTTTTCTATTCCTCAGAATACAATTTATGAAAGTATTTCAGCAAAAGATTTTCTAGCTTGGTAATTTCTCCTTCCCAAGTGAAAGTCGGGCGATCGCTCCAAATCTTAATATTCTTTTGATTATTATGAGGAGCAATCAAACAAAGATCGCCTCCTGTTCTACTCCCTCCATCATCAGGCGGTGTTTGCGGCTCTGTTGGTTCCTTACTATTTTCAAAAAAACTACGCCAACTGGGTGAGGATGAATCTTGAGCTAAAACTAACAATCTTGCGGGAAAATTTACAGAGCAAAAGAGAGTCAAACACAGTAATAAGCGAATAAGTTGTATAGACTGATTTAGCTTCAATTTGTTTTTCATTGGTAAAAATCTTAACTTCATAAAAAAATATCAAAATTATTAAAAATGATTTTAACAGACTACCGACTGCTACCCCCTCCGTCACTTGAATTTCCTCTAGGTTCAGCCGGAGGCTCACTGTTAGACCATTTTAATTCTGAAAAGCTTTCAGGGAAACTATTGTGAGAATGAGCAGGTATAGGCAAAAGCACAACGATTAAAAAGATAAAAGCAGAACTAAACTGACAAAACTGGATCGCTGAGTTGGTTTTCATCATTATTTTCCTTGTTAAGTTGATTTTGAGTGCTGATTAGATTTATTGAAATTTTCTAAGTTTTAATTGAGGGATGAGAATGACCCATAAAATAGCAGTAGGCATGAGGATCGGTAATAAAACCGAACCAGAAATATAAAGCTGTAAACTCACGATTCCATATATAACTGTACCTCCAAAAAAAATAATAACAACTTTTCGATGATCGAATTCAGATTGCTTGACAAAAACAGTTAAACTTTTTCCGATTAAGGCAAAGAGCCATAAAAGCCATAAATCCGGAATAGGAATGACAGCACTTTTTTTGAGAAAGTGATAGAACAAATAAGCATGAATTTCACCTCCGAGAATAATCCGACAAGGACGATAAGGTTGGGCTTGTCTTTGCCAGTAACAAAAAGCAGGTGGGGGTGGAAAATTATCTTCTCCTGAGCGATTAATTCCGGCCTCGGCATATCCTCCAGGTATAATCATCATCACGGATTGTGGATATTTTGTTTGAAGTTGTTCAGGTGTAGCCGCTAGAAAATCTTTTGCTGAAATACTTTCATAAATTGTATTCTGAGGAATAGAAAAATCTACAATCGGATGTAGCCAGTATTGGTAGTGTCGGTAAGAATGTCGAGTGAGTAATATCGGGCGCATCCAAGCTACAAATAATTGATCAATCAATAAAATTGGATTAGTTTGTGATAATGAACCAATTTGAGAATCCTCAGCCGTATCAACCAGTGCGAGAAGATAACTAAAAGGAAACGGTCGTTCTTCTGTTTCTAAGGGTAATAAAGTCATGTAGCGACCACTTTCCCAAAGTCTACTATCTCCTTGCCATTCGCGATCAGCAAATTGGGGACGTGTCAAACGGCGTTCATTTCCCGAATCTCGGCTCGTTATAAAAATATATTGAGTTTCTGACTGACTTCGACTCGCAGCTAAGGATTTTTCTAATGCAGGATCTTCTTCAGGCCAATCAACATTTAACAAATAATCAACACCGACAATATCAAATTTAAGTTGAGCAGTACGATCAATTAAACGAGCTAAATATTGACGACTAATGGGCTTCGGTTTGATTAAACCTGCTTCTTCAAGAGAAGCATTATCAATTTCTACTAGGAGAATAACGGCGGAAGCATTGGGAACTTGACCCGTTTGATTTCGATAAATTGCTTGCACTCTCACTCGCTGATCAAGTAGTTGATATTGAACACTTGGAATTACACTCAAGATAGATAAGGTTGCAAGTGCGAT
>JBCBCI010000247.1:0-1873 GCA_038530755.1 Cyanobacteria bacterium J06592_8
TCTCAAAAAAAGTTTCGCAAAAGGGTTGACACTAAAAGAAGATTCAGATACATTAGTAAATGCGCTCGAGAAAACAACAAACACTCTCAACGCGCCCGAACCAAGACAATTAAAGAGTTTGAAAGCCTAAGCACAGTTCCTTGAATCTATTCTTTTGAGGACTTTTAGGAAACTAAAAGTTATCGAATTCTAACAAGAAACAAACAAGCCAGAGAGAGAACTGAGGAAATTCTATCAGAGAATGACTTCAGAACTCAACTAACGTGGCATCAACACGGAGAGTTTGATCCTGGCTCAGGATGAACGCTGGCGGTCTGCTTAACACATGCAAGTCGAACGGACTCTTCGGAGTTAGTGGCGGACGGGTGAGTAACGCGTGAGAACCTGCCTCTAGGACGGGGACAACAGAGGGAAACTTCTGCTAATCCCGGATGAGCCGAAAGGTCAAAGATTTATCGCCTAGAGATGAGCTCGCGTCTGATTAGCTAGTTGGTGGGGTAAAAGCTTACCAAGGCGACGATCAGTAGCTGGTCTGAGAGGATGATCAGCCACACTGGGACTGAGACACGGCCCAGACTCCTACGGGAGGCAGCAGTGGGGAATTTTCCGCAATGGGCGCAAGCCTGACGGAGCAAGACCGCGTGGGGGAGGAAAGCCCTTGGGTTGTAAACCCCTTTTCTCAGGGAAGAAGCAAGTGACGGTACCTGAGGAATCAGCCTCGGCTAACTCCGTGCCAGCAGCCGCGGTAATACGGAGGAGGCAAGCGTTATCCGGAATGATTGGGCGTAAAGCGTTCGTAGGTGGCAACTCAAGTCTGCTGTCAAAGACCGGAGCTCAACTCCGGAAAGGCAGTGGAAACTGAGTAGCTGGAGTGCGGTAGGGGCAGAGGGAATTCCCGGTGTAGCGGTGAAATGCGTAGAGATCGGGAAGAACACCGGTGGCGAAAGCGCTCTGCTGGGCCGCAACTGACACTGAGGGACGAAAGCTAGGGGAGCGAATGGGATTAGATACCCCAGTAGTCCTAGCTGTAAACGATGGAAACTAGGTGTTGCCTGTATCGACCCAGGCAGTGCCGTAGCTAACGCGTTAAGTTTCCCGCCTGGGGAGTACGCACGCAAGTGTGAAACTCAAAGGAATTGACGGGGGCCCGCACAAGCGGTGGAGTATGTGGTTTAATTCGATGCAACGCGAAGAACCTTACCAGGGCTTGACATGTCCGGAACTCTGGGGAAACTCGGAGGTGCCTTCGGGAGCCGGAACACAGGTGGTGCATGGCTGTCGTCAGCTCGTGTCGTGAGATGTTGGGTTAAGTCCCGCAACGAGCGCAACCCTCGTTCTTAGTTGCCAGCATTAAGTTGGGCACTTTAGGAAGACTGCCGGTGACAAACCGGAGGAAGGTGGGGATGACGTCAAGTCATCATGCCCCATACGTCCTGGGCTACACACGTACTACAATGGGAAGGACAAAGGGCAGCCACTTCGCGAGGAGGAGCTAATCCCGGAAACCTTTCCTCAGTTCAGATTGCAGGCTGCAACTCGCCTGCATGAAGGAGGAATCGCTAGTAATCGCAGGTCAGCATACTGCGGTGAATCCGTTCCCGGGCCTTGTACACACCGCCCGTCACACCATGGAAGTTAGCCATGCCCGAAGTCATTACTCTAACTGGAAACAGAGGAGGATGCCGAAGGCAGGGCTGATGACTGGGGTGAAGTCGTAACAAGGTAGCCGTACCGGAAGGTGTGGCTGGATCACCTCCTTTTTAGGGAGACCTAACTTAAGAAGAGCTAACCCAAATTAAAAAGCTCTCTGAGGTCATCTTAGGTCGGTCAAGGACAGTAGCTTCTTACAGGCTTTCAAACTCTTGGTTCGGAT
>JBCBCI010000248.1:0-1784 GCA_038530755.1 Cyanobacteria bacterium J06592_8
TTGACAATATCCCGCAATGTTACACCGGGTTGCAAGTCTCCGGTAAACTTAACCAAAACTGACTCTGGCATATCCAAGGGCATTACTCCCAACGCCGCCGCAAACGCCACTAACCCTGAACCTGCGGGGAAGGAAATTCCTAGAGGAAAACGGGTATGAGAGTCGCCACCTGTTCCGACGGTATCCGGCATTAACATCCGGTTTAGCCAGGAGTGAATAATACCATCACCCGGACGTAAAGCCACGCCGCCGCGAGTTGAGAAGAAGTCGGGGAGTTGTTTGTGAGTGTTAATATCAACAGGTTTCGGATAAGCCGCCGTATGACAGAAACTCTGCATCACCAAGTCAGCGGAGAAGCCTAAACAGGCGAGTTCTTTGAGTTCATCCCGTGTCATTGGGCCTGTGGTGTCCTGAGAACCAACAGTCGTCATCATGGGTTCACAAGAGGTTCCGGGACGAACTCCGGGCAAACCACAGGCTTTTCCGACCATTTTTTGGGCGAGAGTGAAGCCAACTCCTGTATCTTCAGGCATTGTGGGACGGGTGAATAGGGTTGTTGGTTCGAGTCCCAAGGCTTCGCGGGTTTTGTCCGTTAAACTGCGTCCAATTAACAGCGGAATACGACCCCCAGCGCGAACTTCATCGAGTATGGTTTCAGGTTTGAGGGTGAAGGTTGAAATCACTTCTCCGGCTTCGTTGGTGATTTCGCCTTTGTAGGGATGGATGGTAATAACATCTCCGGTATTCATTTTGGAGACATCACATTCAATGGGTAAGGCGCCCGAGTCTTCGGCTGTATTGAAGAAAATCGGGGCAATTTTTCCACCGAGAATATAGCCACCTGCGCGTTTATTGGGAACGCAGGGAATATCATCGCCAATATGCCACAACACAGAGTTAATAGCAGACTTCCGAGAAGAACCTGTTCCAACAACATCGCCAACATAAGCGACAGGATATCCTTTCTGTTTCAGTTCCGCAATAGTTTTAAGTCCGTCTGGCATCCGTGACTCCAACATCGCCAAAGCATGAAGGGGAATATCGGGGCGAGTGGTGGCGTGAGGGGCAGGAGAAAGGTCATCAGTGTTGGTTTCACCGGGAACTTTGAAGACCGTTATAGTAATAGTTTCGGGAAGTTTGGGGCGACGGATAAACCAAGCTGCATTCGCCCAAGCATCGATCACTTGTTTAGCGTAGGGGTTGGTTTCTGAGAGGCTGAGAACCTCGTTAAACGCATCGAAAACCAAGGTGGTTTTGCTAAGGGCGGTGGCAGCTTCTGCGGCTAAATTAGAATCAGAGGACTTGAGGAAACTGACCAAAGACTGAACGTTGTAGCCTCCGATCATGGTTCCGAGTAAGTCTATTGCCCCTTGATGTGATAAGAGAGGACAGTCAATTTCTCCTTTGGCAACAGCAGTGAGAAATCCAGCTTTAACGTAGGCGGCTTCATCAACTCCTGGCGGAATGCGATCGCGTAGCAACTCCATCAAGTATTCTTTCTCTCCGTCTGGCGGATTTTTCAGGAGTTCGCAGAGTTCAGCCGTTTGTTGGGCATCGAGGGGTAAGGGCGGAATGCCTAAAGCTGCCCGTTCAGCCGCGTGTTGACGATAGGATTCTAGCATAATCGATGTTCTCCGTATTCGTGTCATTGAATATGCTACCGAGAAGTTTGGGGAGTGTGTTGCTGCGGGAGATACCGGATGATTTTTCAATCTGCTGATCTTCACAACTTTCAATATTTAAATTACATTGACTGAATAGGCTTGAATCGCTAAATCAACTGT
>JBCBCI010000249.1:0-1777 GCA_038530755.1 Cyanobacteria bacterium J06592_8
TAACAACGGAAAGAGAAAAACATCTTTCCAATGCGGGGCACCAGTAGCAAATGTACAGAAAACCCCGCTAAGGCTGAAATGCTTACTGTGATTAGCTTTCAGATCTCGATATTTGTAAAGTTTTGTATCCCTACTGGTGTACCAGTAAAACTGTAGTTTATTTGGTACAGAAAAAAAGAACGAGATTTCGGTGGTTTGAGCCTCCTAATTTTTAGAAGGTTTAACTGGTACAGGTCTTAGCGTGACTTCTTGCACAGTTGCTACTCAAACCCCAATTACGGTGAGAATTCATTTTCACAGGAGGAGCTGAGGCTAGGTTTGAATGCAAACAATCGTGTTCATGTTACTCACAATTCCCACTCAATGGTTCACGAAAGTGACTCACACTCCTGGCTGTCAGACCCAAAAATAGATGTTGTTGTCCAACGTATGACGTAAATTCACTTAAAAAGGATTGGAATCATGACCAGTGTAATTAATTTATCAACTCTCGATGGCAGCAATGGCTTTGTCCTCAATGGGATTAATGCCTTTGACGGTTCAGGCGATTCTGTCAGCAGTGCAGGGGATGTGAATGGGGATGGCATTGATGACGTTATTATTGGAGCACGTTTTGCCTACCCCAATGGCAATGAATCAGGAGAAAGCTATGTGGTGTTTGGCAGCAGTGGTGGGTTTGGCTCCAGTTTAGACTTGTCGAGCCTTGATGGCAGCAATGGCTTTGTCCTCAATGGTATTGATGGCAATGACCGATCAGGTATCTCCGTTAGCAGTGCAGGGGATGTGAATGGGGATGGCATTGATGACGTTATTATTGGGGCAGATGGTGCCGACCCCAATGGCAGTAGTTCAGGAGAAAGCTATGTGGTGTTTGGTAGTAGTGATGGGTTTACCTCTAGTTTAGAGTTGTCGAGCCTTAATGGCAGCAATGGCTTTGTCCTCAATGGGATTAATCCAGATGACTTCTCAGGCTACTCCGTCAGCAGTGCGGGGGATGTGAATGGGGATGGCTTTGATGACGTTATTATTGGGGCATTTTTTGACTCCCCCAATGGCCGTAGTTCAGGAGAAAGCTATGTGGTGTTTGGCAGCAGTAGTGGGTTTACCTCTAGTTTGGAGTTGTCGAACCTTGATGGCAGCAATGGCTTTGTCCTCAATGGTATTGATGTAAATGACTTCTCAGGCATCTCCGTCAGCAGTGCAGGGGATGTGAATGGCGATGGCATTGATGACCTTATTATTGGGGCAAGTTTTGCCGACCCCAATGGCACCAGTTCAGGAGAAAGCTATGTGGTGTTTGGCCGCAGTGGTGGGTTTGCCGCTAGTTTCGAGTTGTCGAGCCTCGATGGCAGCAATGGCTTTGTCCTCAATGGGATTAATCCAGATGACTTCTCAGGCTACTCCGTCAGCAGTGCAGGGGATGTGAATGGGGATGGTTTTGATGATGTGATTATTGGGGCAAGTTTTGCCGACCCCAATGGCAGAGTCATTCCGGAGAAAGCTATGTGGTATTTGGCAGCAGTGATGGGTTTGCCCCGAGTTTAGAGTTGTCGAGCCTTAATGGCAGCAATGGCTTTGTCCTCAATGGGATTAATCCAGATGACTTCTCAGGCATCTCCGTCAGCAGTGCAGGGGATGTGAATGGGGATGGCTTTGATGACGTTATTATTGGGGCATTTTTGGCCGACCCCAATGGCACCAGTTCAGGAGAAAGCTATGTGGTGTTTGGCCGCAGTGGTGGGTTTGCCGCTAGTTTCGAGTTGTCGAGCCTCGATGG
>JBCBCI010000250.1:0-1749 GCA_038530755.1 Cyanobacteria bacterium J06592_8
TTCAATCCCGATAACAGGAGTCATTAAATAGACAGTCTAAGATACTAGACTTTACCGAGCATCATGAAGAAATGTTTCAATCCCGATAACAGGATTCATTAAATAGAAAGGTACCAACCTCCCTCCTGAAGGTGAGAGTATCGTTTCAATCCCGATAACAGGATTCATTAAATAGAAAGAAATTATAGAGAGAAATCATTCTAAACATTATTTAAAGTTTCAATCCCGATAACAGGATTCATTAAATAGAAAGATATTCCATTTTTCAGAGGAAGAAACTTTATTAATTGTTTCAATCCCGATAACAGGATTCATTAAATAGAAAGCATCATAATCGATATTTAATCCTTGATTAGCATTATGTTTCAATCCCGATAACAGGATTCATTAAATAGAAAGAAATCACCTGCACATTATCCATATAACTGTGTATCGTTTCAATCCCGATAACAGGATTCATTAAATAGAAAGGTGCGCGGCCCTAGGCGGGTCAATGTCTAAGCGCTGTTTCAATCCCGATAACAGGATTCATTAAATAGAAAGACAAGGAAAACTGAATGGATTGAGATTGAGCAAGGTTTCAATCCCGATAACAGGATTCATTAAATAGAAAGGAGTATTAAACTCTTGCCAAGCCATTACAAGCTTGGCGTTTCAATCCCGATAACAGGATTCATTAAATAGAAAGCGTTGTGCGAACGAATTGATCAGGGTCTGTTCCAATGTTTCAATCCCGATAACAGGATTCATTAAATAGAAAGGAAAAATATATCGAGACTTCTGAGGGAAAAAAGTTCTGTTTCAATCCCGATAACAGGATTCATTAAATAGAAAGCTTAAAGGAAATGTTAGAGGAAGCTGCCTCTGTTGGTTTCAATCCCGATAACAGGATTCATTAAATAGAAAGCAAGATTTGGAAGTGATTGTTGGCGAGAATCTCGGTATTCAAGTTTCAATCCCGATAACAGGATTCATTAAATAGAAAGCTGCCGCTTATTCTTCCCTTAATGATGTTTGGAATGTTTCAATCCCGATAACAGGATTCATTAAATAGAAAGTATCTATCATCAATAGCAGCCAGACTGGGAGATAATTGTTTCAATCCCGATAACAGGATTCATTAAATAGAAAGATTATTCTTAGTCCAATTGGAGACATTCTCAGCCGTTTCAATCCCGATAACAGGATTCATTAAATAGAAAGACAATCTCTTTATACTCACCAATTTTCAGATTGAAGTTTCAATCCCGATAACAGGATTCATTAAATAGAAAGGAGATGACCCGACAGCAGCCCGAATCATAGGAGTTGGTTTCAATCCCGATAACAGGATTCATTAAATAGAAAGGCATTGGGTCTAGGAACAAGTGTCGCTGAAGATTCGTTTCAATCCCGATAACAGGATTCATTAAATAGAAAGGAATATGTTTGAGATATTCGTTCCTTTTAATTCAGTTTCAATCCCGATAACAGGATTCATTAAATAGAAAGACAGATATCGACCTTGGAACAACGCTGAATGCAGGTTTCAATCCCGATAACAGGATTCATTAAATAGAAAGAAGCATTTTACATGAAAATATCTCAATTGTTTATCCGTTTCAATCCCGATAACAGGATTCATTAAATAGAAAGACTGTCGCCTGAAACCCCGAGGGGGTAGGTGTCGGATCTCCAAATTTGACGGGAGTGATCTGACAAGTGCGTTTCAGCCTCTGCCAAAATGCGATCGCGCTGAGGCAAAAACGC
>JBCBCI010000251.1:0-1702 GCA_038530755.1 Cyanobacteria bacterium J06592_8
TTAGACTCCAAATTGGTATAAAAAATCACAAATTAAATGAGGCTGCACTTCGTCGCACGAACCTTCTACTTCCGCCTACTCTAAGGATTCTCTTATTCCTGTAGAACAAGTGGAACAGCTCAACCTCTTCGACCATCTCTCCCAACCCATCTTTAAATTCCAGCAGTCCCGACCAACGATGGACAAGGAAACGTTTATCCAGTGGAAATCCCAAATACAAAATCATCAGCAAAGCATTCTCAACAGTCCACCCCCTCAACAAATGAGTCTGTTTGAGCTTGCACCGAATCACTGCGACCCCGAAGAAATTAACCCGTTCAGTTTGAAGCTGCACAACTGGGAATTTTTCACCATGCCTGATGATGGCGATCGCACTTGCATCTATTTTGTTGTTGATACTGCCCTGCCGTTATTGTTGTATGTTGGGGAAACTAAGCAAACTCCGAAGGAACGATGGACTGGAGTTCACGACTGCCGAACCTATATTGATAACTACATCATCCTGAACCGAAAGCATCAACTGGAAACATTTGTTGGGATTGGGTTTTGGTGGGATACTCCGATTGAGAGAAAGGCACGGCAGCAGTTAGAACAGGAGTTAATTCAAAAATGGAAGTCACCCTTTAACAAGGAGTGTTGGAAGTGGTGGGGTAAGCCTTTTGGGTAGGTTGTTCTAGAGAATTATTTGAGAACAATAGAGTTGTTTTCTCCTCAGAAGTAAGTGTCGCATAAATAAGTGACTGATTGTTGAGTCGGAGGTATTATTAAGATTTTTGAAGTGAAGGGAGTCTTAGTGCGATTGAATCAAAGCTCTAGAAAAAAAATCTCAAAACCCAATACAAAACAATTTACTGAATCTTTATATAAATCCATATGCTTTTTTACAAAACCCTATTGTTTTTGAGACTTAATCTCTTCTAGAATAAAACCTAATCATAATTAATATTCTTGTTAAAAACAAGGAATGGATTAATAATGCCTAACTCAAATAATTCACTCAAAAAAATTACATTAGTGGCATCGAGTCTGATCTTAAATCTAGTAACCATAGGAGTGACACCCGCACAAGCTAGTTTAGTTTTTTGGGACTTAGACTTTTTTGAGAATTCGGGTACACAGGTTGGAGATGGTGAATTCGGTTACGACCCTACCACAACAACTTTTGTTCAAACTAGCGTAATATTTCCTGGGTTTCCGGTTGAGGGGTTTGAAGTTCAAACAGCCTTAGAAACGTTTTCAGCTAATGTATTTGAAGACACTTTTGAGTTAAACACCCTACCTGGTCTTGTAGCTTGGTGGGCAGAAAGTGATCGCAATCCAGGGCAGCAACTTTTCGATCCGAGAGAACCTATACCGACTATTACAGAAAATAGATGGATCTTTCTCCCACAAGAACAGTGGCTTTTTATATCAGGTATGCAAGAAATTTCTGATGCTCTTTGGGCTGGAAGCTGGAGCTATATTAAATTTACATCTTCAACAATTCCTGAACCGATCTTTGGATCAGGACAGTGGACAGCAACACTACGTCCACAAGCTGTTCCTGAACCGACAACTACATTAGGTCTGTTAGCGTTTTCAGCTTTGGGTGTAGCTTCAGCATGGAAATCTAAGCGCAATTAACGGATTTACCATCTAGCTACATTAAAAAAGCCCTAAACCAATTGGCTAGGGCTTCAGTCAAAATTAACTGCAAATTGAA
>JBCBCI010000252.1:0-1689 GCA_038530755.1 Cyanobacteria bacterium J06592_8
TCAACCGGAGGATGTTATGCAATATAAATACTTTTTACAGCAATTTACTTTTGATGATTTTCTCCGAGTCTCAATTCTTAGAAAGAAACGGCTTTACGATGATTCAGGAATTGAGATTCCTTTGGCCGATAGCGCCGCAAACTTTAGATGTATGCTCGAACCTTCATCAGAGATTGAGAATGAATTAAAGAAGCTCGTTGCGGATGAATCTATACTTGATGATGATCTGCAAAAATTCATCATTAATAAATTAATCCCAATGCTGAAAATCGCTTGGGATGAACAAACAATCGCGAATTATAAAAAGTATTTAGAGGATTCAAGTAACAAATTTAATCTTTAATGAAAGATGCGGCCCCAACCGCTTTTTTTTCCTTCAACAAGCCATCTCGCATCTAATGACTCGTAAGGGAGCAAAACAGACGCGCCTGAACTTCCCGGACGATAGCTAAATGGATATCCCCAAGGATCGTGAGCAATATATCCACCTTCATACTCACCGATAATCACAATCATGTGACCACCACCATAGGGGTTGAAAATTGTGCCTTTGTGAAGAACGCCAACTACTATCGCTTTACCTCGCTTCAGGCTGGCGGATAGATTCTCATAATCAAGATCGTAATGAAAGCTTGATTTAATTCCTTTATTCCAAAGCATATTGGTGTGGGCGCTGTGGTTGGTCGTGTCGCCATAATGGTTGTAAAGTTCATCAATGTAATCACAATCGCTTCGCCACAGTCCGGGTTTAATTCCTTCTACCGCCATGAAACAACTTGTACTATTACAGGTTCGCCAAGGGTCGCGTCTATTGTCACGCTGTGAATGATAGGGAATATCCAATAATGTGATGATTTGGGATCTTTCTAAAGTTGCAATAGTCGCGACCCTTGGCGAACCTGTAATAGTACAAGTTGTTTCATGGCGGTAGAAGGAATTAAACCCGGACTGTGGCGAAGCGATTGTGATTACATTGATGAACTTTACAACCATTATGGCGACACGACCAACCACAGCGCCCACACCAATATGCTTTGGAATAAAGGAATTAAATCAAGCTTTCATTACGATCTTGATTATGAGAATCTATCCGCCAGCCTGAAGCGAGGTAAAGCGATAGTAGTTGGCGTTCTTCACAAAGGCACAATTTTCAACCCCTATGGTGGTGGTCACATGATTGTGATTATCGGTGAGTATGAAGGTGGATATATTGCTCACGATCCTTGGGGATATCCATTTAGCTATCGTCCGGGAAGTTCAGGCGCGTCTGTTTTGCTCCCTTACGAGTCATTAGATGCGAGATGGCTTGTTGAAGGAAAAAAAAGCGGTTGGGGCCGCATCTTTCATTAAAGATTAAATTTGTTACTTGAATCCTCTAAATACTTTTTATAATTCGCGATTGTTTGTTCATCCCAAGCGATTTTCAGCATTGGGATTAATTTATTAATGATGAATTTTTGCAGATCATCATCAAGTATAGATTCATCCGCAACGAGCTTCTTTAATTCATTCTCAATCTCTGATGAAGGTTCGAGCATACATCTAAAGTTTGCGGCGCTATCGGCCAAAGGAATCTCAATTCCTGAATCATCGTAAAGCCGTTTCTTTCTAAGAATTGAGACTCGGAGAAAATCATCAAAAGTAAATTGCTGTAAAAAGTATTTATATTGCATAACATCCTCCGGTTGA
>JBCBCI010000253.1:0-1609 GCA_038530755.1 Cyanobacteria bacterium J06592_8
GGCCGTCCAATCGGACGTCATGACATCGTGAAGAGAGATACAACATCAGAACTGCTGATGTGCCAAATGCGGCATGTCGGTTCCGGGCGACCGGAACGAAGCAGTTTTGTTCCAAGTCAAGTACACTAACCAAATAACGCATCCTCACGAACCAGGGGGATGCGTGGGAAAGTACGACTTTTGATCTTAAACCTGCCGGCTTCACAAAGGGACGGCGGGCGAGAAGAAGTCTTTCTTCTTCTGGATCAAATCAAGCGCGAGAAGGGCGTTTGGTGGATGCCTTGGCAGTAAGAGGCGATGAAGGACGTGATACTCTGCGATAAGCCGCGGTAAGGCGAGAATAGCCGTTACACCCGCGGATTTCCGAATGGGGCAACCCACCTGACAGTTCCATATTGTTACCAATGGTACTCAATATGAAGCTGAAACAGGTACTTAAGACCTGAATACATAGGGTTTTAAGAGCAAACCCGGGGAACTGAAACATCTAAGTACCCGGAGGAAAGGACAGCAATGCTACTCCCCTAGTAGCGGCGAGCGAACGGGGACCAGCCGAGCCGTAAGTGTGACCAGAAGGATCTGGAAAGGTCCGCCATAGTGGGTGACAGCCCCGTATGGGAAGCACGATGGACGTATTAAGTAGGGCGGGACACGTGAAATCCTGTCTGAAGATCGGGGGACCACCCTCGAAGGCTAAGTACTCCTTACTGACCGATAGCGAACCAGTACCGTGAGGGAAAGGTGAAAAGCACCCCGACGAGGGGAGTGAAACAGTTCCTGAAACCGGACGCCTACAAGCAGTCGGAGGCCCCTTGCGGGCTGACGGCGTACCTTTTGTATAATGGGTCAGCGACTTAGTCTAACGAGCAAGCTTAAGCCGTTAGGTGTAGGCGCAGCGAAAGCGAGTCTTAATAGGGCGATTTAGTTCGTTGGACTAAGTCGCTGACCCATTATACAAAAGGTACGCGGTCAGGCTTGCGCCCTCCCACTGTTTGTAAGCATCCGGTTTCAGGAACTGTTTCACTCCCCTTGTCGGGGTGCTTTTCACCTTTCCCTCACGGTACTGGTTCACTATCGGTCAGTTGGGAGTACTTAGGCTTGGAGGGTGGTCCCCCCATGTTCAGACAGGATTTCACGTGTCCCGCCCTACTCGAACGGCTCTCTTTTACAAATACGGGGCTATCACCCTCTTCGGCTGCGGTTTCCAACGCATTCTTCTTGTGTCTGAGCCAGGCCTGGTCCGCGTTCGCTCGCCACTACTAACGGAGTCTCTGTTGATGTCCTTTCCTCTGGGTACTTAGATGTTTCAGTTCCCCAGGTTCGCCTTCAAAAGCCTATGTATTCAGCTCTTGAATACCTGTTTCACCGCCAGTTCAGCGCCATTCCCGAAGAAATAGCGAAAAACTGAAGGTGTCAGGTGGGTTTCCCCATTCGGACATCCACGGATCAAAGCTTGTTTGCAGCTCCCCGTGGCTTTTCGCAGCTTACCACGTCCTTCATCGCCTCTCGATGCCTAGGCATCCACCAGATGCTCTTAAGGCACTTGATCACTCTCATTATCGATGCCCATCCGGACCCTGAGGTCCAAACTACGGCCGGTCAGAGCCGC
>JBCBCI010000254.1:0-1591 GCA_038530755.1 Cyanobacteria bacterium J06592_8
AGTATGAAGTTGAGGAAAGCGATCGCCTAATTTTGAATATTCAAAGTACAGTGATTGGGGTGTGATCGTCAGGGTTTAACCAAATCCTTTTTCTGAGAGGGCTTGAGGGATTGTGCGTGCGCCAAAATCTAGCAGTTCGATTTTGAATATTCAAAGTGTGGTGATGGGGAGAAATGCGCGAGCCAGTGATCGAATTGTCATCGGTAGTCAGGTCAGGTTGGCGGTTGCTGAAATGAGATTAGTGTTGGTGAGGCTGAGTTAGGGAGAAATGTGATCGCCAAATTTTGAATATTCAAAGTAGAGATTGAGGTATCGGTTCAAACTATACCCTTTTCATCATCGTTTAACCACTCGAACCTCAAAAGAGAAAGGCGATCCCCATTCCTAAAGATCGCCTTGGTCTGGGCCGGCTGATTTTTGAATATTCAAAGTGTGGTGTTAAATTATAGGTATGAAAAGCGACCTTTTAATACCTATATGGATCGCACTCTAACTCTGACCGGGGGGATTAGTCTACGTTCAAATGATGATCTTCTCGACGAATTGTTAAGGGATAAACGAAGTCCAACGACTCGTCGAGGGTACGAGTCGGACTTGAAGATATTTTTTGAATTCTTGGGGTTGGCTATCAACTCCGAGTCTATTGGACAGTTTCTCGGATTGAGTCAACCCGAAGCGATCCGGTTAGTTTTAAGTTTCAAGGCTGAGTTACGCGATCGCAATCTTAAGCCCAATACGATTAATCGGAAACTAGCGGCGGTCAAAAGTTTGGTCAGTTCTGCTCGGAGAACGGGTCGTTGCCGTTTCACTCTTGACGATGTTGATGGTGAGAAGGTTCAGGCTTACCGTGACACTACCGGAGTTGACAGCAAAGCGATCGCCAAAATCCTCGGAATTCCGAATAGAGAAACGACCAAAGGTAAACGAGATTATGCGATTCTCCGGTTGTTATGGGGTTTGGCACTCAGAAGATCTGAAGTTGTTAGTCTTAGTGTTGGTGACGTGGATCTAGACTCGGGTTGCGTTTGGGTATTGGGAAAGGGAAAATGCGATCGCGAACGAATGAGTTTGGGTAAAAAAGTCCGTGAGGCGTTGGTTGAATGGTTGAAAGTTGATCAGCCAAAGCGGTCAACTCAACCTTTATTCATTTCACTTGCCCGGAATGGGACTTATGGCGATCGCTTGTCCGATGACCACGTTTACAAATTAGTTCGTGATACCGCAAGAGCAGCCGGGATTTCTAAATCAATGTCACCTCACAAGATTCGGCATAGCGCCATCACCGCAGCGTTAGATAATGGTGCTGATGTTCGATCAGTTAAACGATTGAGTCGTCACAGTAATATCCAGACTCTAATAACCTATGACGACAACAGACAAGATCTTCAGAAGTCGATCACTGATCTTTTAGAGAAGGATGTTTGAGGTTGCGATCGCCATTCAATATTTTGAATATTCAAAAAAAATCCCCGGTCACATTTCTGTGCCGGGGTGTAATGTTATTGCGCGATCGCAATGAGTAATATCATGTCCGGCTAATCACTTATAATAAAGAGACTGAGTGCAGATCATGCCTAATGCCCAGACGAAT
>JBCBCI010000255.1:0-1556 GCA_038530755.1 Cyanobacteria bacterium J06592_8
CTTCTGGCCACCACCCCATCACCCCATCACCCTATCAACCCCGGCAATTTTTAACTGAGAATGAAACAGCCCTGGGGGTACGGAGGGGAACAGAAGTCAGAACTCAGAATTCATGCTATGGTGGCGATCGCTTCTCCTCATCACGCAACGCCTCTAACACCTCTGACGTAAACGGATTTTCTCCTGCTTTTAAAGCTTCTATCCAAGACTGTAACTGATCTTTTGAAGGGAATTTTGGTTCATATCCTCTCGGCCATGGAAACATTCCGTCACTGTCTAATGCCGCCTGAAAGTCTTTAATTGCCGCTTCCGTATTTCCGGTTAAAGCGAGTGCCAATCCCCGAACAGTATGACAATCTTGCATAACTTTAGGTTCTTGTTCGACTGCTTGTTCTCCAGCAAATAGAACCTCTGCCGCATAACCATATAAACTGCCATACCAACAGAGATTCAACCAAAATCGAGGATCAATTTCGAGTTGTGGGTTAAGGTTTTGTGCTTCTTCGTAGGCTGCGATCGCTTCTGTGACCTGACCTGATCGAACTTGAGAAAATCCTCGACTCAAGATAAGTGCAGTAGCAAATTCTGGCTGGGGTTGGAAACTTTCTGATACTTCAACAGCTTCACGCGACTCAGTGATAACGTCCAACCATCTTGTATTACTATTCCAAACAATATCACGAAAGTTAGTGTTGCTGTAGTCTATGGAAGTGAAATTGGTGACTCTGAACTGGTTTTCGCTTATGACTCTATCAATTCTGAAATCAGTGCTGTTGTAGGTGCTAATTGTGAGATTAACATCAGACAAGTTAAAATCAGTGAAGTCAATACTAATAGTAGTAGGAGTAAGAAACCGACTTACAATTTCTTGAAAAGCATTTACTTTTAGACTGTCACTATACCCGATCATCCGCAGTAATCTTTGTTTGTCAAATTCCTCACTTTCCGGTTGACCACAGGGATAAAAATGTAATTTCTCTTTCAATTCCTCCTGTGACTGTCCATAACGATGCAACTCAAACAGCAAAATCATCACGTTCAAGCCTGTATATATATCGACCTGTCGCTGTCCGCATTCAATGTCTTGTTGTTGGAGTTGTCGGGCTTTTTTCAAAGGCAACATTTCCTCAGACGCATCCCAGAGTTCAATAAAATCTCCATGACACCAGCGTAGGTAAAATTCATGCAGTCGTTCAAACAACACCACAACGTCAATCTGATTTTGAATTAATAACGCCCTCAAATATTCCACAATCTCAACGGTGAGATTTCCATAACCAAACAAGTCATAAATTTGCCACTCTAACTCTTTTGTCGAGACTGTATAAGTCTTGCGTCGTTTCCCGGTTTTCTGTGTCCATTCTTCTAGGGTTTCTGCCATCCGTTCAGCACAGAGAAATTCTCCAAAACTCTTGTGAAAAAACTCAACCGAATTATCAGCCGTTCCCGACTTGAGATAAAAAGCCGCTAGCGCATTTTTTAACGCCTTGTCTGAACCCGTTTGACGTGCCTTTTCAATTAATTCCTTTGCGCCCTCATCTTCTTTTGCGAGGAGT
>JBCBCI010000256.1:0-1549 GCA_038530755.1 Cyanobacteria bacterium J06592_8
AGTAATAGTCCGATAAGCGGAACTGGGAATAACTTCACACTGAACGCAGAGAATGGGAATATTTCTCTCGATACCGTCGGTCAAGACGGGAATGAAATTGGTGAAATTAGTTTAGAAACCCCAAATACAATTAACTTATTGGGTGACATCTTTACAAACGGAGACTTAGACTTCTCCACCGCCAATCAAGTTAATATTGCGGGAAGTTCTGTGACCCTCCAAACTCAGACTGGAAACGGAGAAATCAACCTTTCAGGTGTTCCCATTGATGGGACTGAGTCGGGAAATCAACTGATTCTGAATGCGGGAAGTGGTAACATCACCCTCAACTCAATTGGAGAGAATATTCCTCTGAATGCTTTAGAAATTGATACCAGTGGTCAAGTGAATTTAGGCGGAAATATTAATATTGAGGGTGTGGGTGGAGTCAGTTTTGAGAACGCCAGTAATATTATCTTGACGGATAATGTGATTATCAATACAGCTTTAGGGAATGGAGAGATTAACTTTAATACTGCGACAATTAATGGCGAGTCTCGCTTACAACTGAATTCAGGAGAGGGAAATATTAGCTTGGGAACTGTTGGGGATAATCAACCATTATCCTCTCTAAGCGTTAACAGTCAAGGGGAAACCAACTTAAGCGGAAATATTACCACCCGTGGCTTAGATGGAGTCAACTTTGGAAATGGGTCAACCCTTCTATTAACTGAGAATATTAATATAGATACAAGTTTAGGAAACGGTCAGATTAACCTGGGAAATAGTAGCATTGATGGTAATTTTGACCTCGAACTCAATAGTGGAAGTGGTGAAATTAATCTCGGAACAGTCGGAAGTAATACTCCGGTAAATTCCCTCAGCGTTACAACAACAGGCTTAACCACATTAAATGATAATCTCACCACCGAAAATAATCTGGACTTTTCCCAAGCCACAGGTGGAACTCAACTAAATACAGATGTGAATCTGACCAGCAATACCGGAAACATTGACTTGAGTAATAGTCCGATAAGCGGAACTGGAAATCGTTTAACATTACAGACACCGGGAGAGATTTCTCTCAATAATATTGGCGGAAATAATAATGAACTCGCCGGAGTAACCATCAATGATGCTAGTATTGTGAATCTATTTGGTGATATCTATACCGATGGCGGAATCAACGTCCCCAACGTCACCACAATTAACCTCAGTCGTGAGACTATTATCCTCGAAACCGATAGCGATAATGGAGAAGTCAACCTCGCCGATACTTCTGTAGAAGGACAGGGTAACTTATTCATTAATGCGGGGAGTGGTGAAATCAACTTAGGAAATGTTGGGAATAGTATTCCCTTGGATAGCATCACAATTAATACATCAGGACTGACAAGCTTGAATGGAAACCTCACAACCAATAACGATATCAACTTCACCGAAGCCACAGGTGGAACTCAACTGAATAGCGATGTAAATATGACCAGCAATGTCGGAAACATTGACTTGAGTAATAGTCCGATAAGCGGAACTGGAAATCGTTTAACATTACAGACACCGGGAGAGATTT
>JBCBCI010000257.1:0-1535 GCA_038530755.1 Cyanobacteria bacterium J06592_8
GGGATTCTTAACTACCGCTAATTCTTGGTTCATCGACACAGCTTGTTGGTTCAGATTTCTCTTTCCCAATAGAGGCTGGAGTCTCCCCAAGCGTTCCTGATATAAAATCAGCAGTTTCCGAATGCCCTTCGGTACTGTATTGTTGATAATCACTTCCTAGAATGCTCATGCCCTTCTTTAAAATGTTGACAGCCGCGTTAGCATCTCGGCATATTTCTGCATGGCACTGAGGACATTTGTGAGTACGAGTAGAGAGGGATTTTTTCACTCTAAAACCGCAGTTAGAACAATCTTGAGAAGTGAAACTTGGACTGACAGAGACGACTACTTTATCCCAAACTTTTCCAAAATAATCTAACCATTGAGTGAATTGATACCAACCCGCATCTGAAATTGACTTAGCCAAATGATGATCTCTTGGTGCGCGTTCCCTAGGTCGGGAGACCCGACCGGGGTCGCACCGCTTCTTAACCATGTTTTGAATCTTCAGGTCTTCGTACACCACGACATCGTTAGATGCCACTACGCATCGAGCTAACTTTACAGCCCAATCTTTACGTTGACGTTGAACCTTTAAATGGTATTTTCCAAGTCTTTTTCGAGCTTTGTGGTAGTTGTTTGATTGCGAAAAGTTGGCGGTGTCGGTTTCCGTCCCGCCAAACTTTTCAAGACGGGGCTTGGCTCCTTTGACAAACTTTCTAGATAGTCGTCGCTGTAGTTTCTTGATTCGTTTTTCAGCCTTCCTCAAATACTTCGGATAAATAGCTGCATTGTCGTTTTGGTCTTTGTAGAAGAAATTTAATCCCAGGTCTAACCCGACTACGTTTCCGGTATAGCTGACCGTTTCACTTCGATTAGCATCGTCTTGAAAAGTTTGGCGGGACGGAAACCGACACCGCCAACTTTCCGCAAAACAAAACTGAGCATAACAACCATCAGCTCGTCTAACGACTCTGACTCGATTAATCTTCAAGGTCAATAGGTCTTCTCTCACTTCCTTATTGCAGAATAGAGAGAATTGACCGGCTTTAAAACCATCAGTAAAATTAATTGATCTACAGTCTGTTGAAAGCTTCCAACCCGTAGTCTTATACTCAACTGAACGACAATGTTTTTTGAACTGAGGATAACCCTCTCTTGGTGCGCGTTCCTTGGCTCCGTGAGACGGAGCAGGGTCGCACCGCTTTTTCTTAGCACCCTCACGACAACGACGATAGAAGCTAGATATTGAATTCCATGCTCTTTCTCCTGAAGCTTGACGAGCCATTGAGTTGAGTTTCCTTGCAAACGGGAATTCTTTTGCCAACTCTTTACATAGACGAGATATTCGAGATTTATCCACATCCCGTTCATCTCGCCATAGTCTAACTGCCTTATTCCTAATGAACTGGGCAGTTCTTATAGCTTCATCAAGTCTTTTATATTGAGACTTGGAACCATTTAATAACTTAGCTTCTCTTACTATCATAAGACTATGTTACCACAAACAAAGCTAGATAACATCAACTGTTCACCTTCGGCTCACCGCTATCCAT
>JBCBCI010000258.1:0-1512 GCA_038530755.1 Cyanobacteria bacterium J06592_8
AAGGAGTATTAAACTCTTGCCAAGCCATTACAAGCTTGGGGTTTCAATCCCGATAACAGGATTCATTAAATAGAAAGAGGGTATGTCTCAGTTTGCAAGCACCAAGTTCAAGTTTCAATCCCGATAACAGGATTCATTAAATAGAAAGTTCTCCGTTAGGCAACTGTTGACGCTCGTTCATAGACGTTTCAATCCCGATAACAGGATTCATTAAATAGAAAGGCCAAATAAGATATCTAATAATGCTTTGGGGCGTTTCAATCCCGATAACAGGATTCATTAAATAGAAAGAACTATGGGATGAGGAGTGGTTCGAGTGCTACAAAATGTTTCAATCCCGATAACAGGATTCATTAAATAGAAAGATCGCTGAGGTTGCATTCCGCCTAAATCTGCACCCGTTTCAATCCCGATAACAGGATTCATTAAATAGAAAGCAAGATAGCTGCTTACGCAGAAAACAGACCCAAAGGTTTCAATCCCGATAACAGGATTCATTAAATAGAAAGCTGATTAGAGACCTGAGCATTTGTCTTGAAAAGGCTGTTTCAATCCCGATAACAGGATTCATTAAATAGAAAGTAACAATAGTATCTTTCTAGGTGGAGAAGGTAGGTTTCAATCCCGATAACAGGATTCATTAAATAGAAAGAGCCACTGCATCGCCTGGTGCTTACATTTGTTGACGAGTTTCAATCCCGATAACAGGATTCATTAAATAGAAAGAGAGCAAGGCATAGGAACAATCTTCACAATCACATGTTTCAATCCCGATAACAGGATTCATTAAATAGAAAGCGAAGCTAAGAAGGGACTGGAAAACGCGATCGCATGTTTCAATCCCGATAACAGGATTCATTAAATAGAAAGGCGGGCAGCCGAGGGTCGAGGGGACTAGCCTGCAGTTTCAATCCCGATAACAGGATTCATTAAATAGAAAGCGAAGAGGAAAAGAAGATTTTTGAAAATGTCTTTTGTTTCAATCCCGATAACAGGATTCATTAAATAGAAAGAAACTATATCCTTCATATCTCGTCCCTCGAAGTTGTTTCAATCCCGATAACAGGATTCATTAAATAGAAAGGTTGCCAGTAAGTTGACACAATGTTACAAAAATCGTTTCAATCCCGATAACAGGATTCATTAAATAGAAAGTATGACAAGTTCCCATAATCTATCGGGGTTGTAGCGATGTTTCAATCCCGATAACAGGATTCATTAAATAGAAAGTATCTAAAAAAGGATAGCAATAGCTGCTATCCTTATTGTTTCAATCCCGATAACAGGATTCATTAAATAGAAAGTGAATCAATCCAAACTGGCGGGAATGAGACTCAAGAGTTTCAATCCCGATAACAGGATTCATTAAATAGAAAGATACAGACGACAATAACAAAATCTGGGTAGAAACTTGTTTCAATCCCGATAACAGGATTCATTAAATAGAAAGAAATTTGTTCCCATAGATGATTGTCTCAAGATAGTGTTTCAATCCCGATAACAGGATTCATT
>JBCBCI010000259.1:0-1193 GCA_038530755.1 Cyanobacteria bacterium J06592_8
TAAAAAGCTCTCTGAGGTCATCTTAGGTCGGTCAAGGACAGTAGCTTCTTACAGGCTTTCAAACTCTTGGTTCGGATATTATTTGAAAATGTACAGCACCTATAAAGAAGTAGGATGCTGGACGAAAGTTCAGTTAGAACCTAGAAAACTGCATAGAAAGTCAGGAAAAAGGTAAAACCGTAGCAGACAACAATAAGTGGTCAAGCTAGAAAGAGCTAACGGTGGATCCCTAGGCACACAGAGGCGAAGAAGGACGTGGCGACCGACGAAACACTCCGGGGAGCTGGAAGCAAGCATTGAACCGAAGGTATCCGAATAGGGCAACCTAGAAACTACTCACTGAATCCATAGGTGAGTTAGAGCTAACCCAGCGAACTGAAACATCTTAGTAGCTGGAGGAAGAGAAAGCAAAAGCGATTTCCTCAGTAGCGGTGAGCGAAAGGGAAACAGCCTAAACCTTCTGTTTTGACAGAAGGGGTAGTGGGACAGCCAAAAAAGATTGTGAAAGTTAAACGAAGCAGTTGAAAACTGCACCAGAGAAGGTGAAAGTCCTGTAGTTGAAAACCGCAGCAACTGGGTTGAATCCCGAGTAGCACGGAGCCCGTGAAAGTCCGTGTGAATCCGCCTCGACCACGAGGTAAGGCTAAATACTCCCGTGTGACCGATAGAGAACCAGTACCGTGAGGGAAAGGTGAAAAGAACCCCGGGAGGGGAGTGAAATAGAACCTGAAACCGTTAGCTTACAAGCAGTAGGAGGACGATTAAACGTCTGACTGCGTGCCTGTTGAAGCATGAGCCGGCGAGTTAGAAGCAATGGCAGGTTAAGACCGAAAAGGTTGAAGCCTCAGCGAAAGCGAGTCTGATAAGGGCGTATAGTCATTGTTTTTAGACCCGAACCCGGGTGATCTAACCATGTCCAGGATGAAGCTTGGGTAAAACCAAGTGGAAGTCCGAACCGACCGATGTTGAAAAATCGGCGGATGAGGTGTGGTTAGGGGTGAAATGCCAATCGAACCCGGAGCTAGCTGGTTCTCCCCGAAATGCGTTGAGGCGCAGCGGTTAGGGTTCCAACCTGGGGGTAAAGCACTGTTTCGGTGCGGGCTGCGAGAGCGGTACCAAATCGAGACAAACTCTGAATACCAGGGGAAAACCTAACCAGTGAGACGGTGGGGGATAAGCTTCATCGTCAAGAG
>JBCBCI010000259.1:1203-1497 GCA_038530755.1 Cyanobacteria bacterium J06592_8
ACTAAGTGAGAAAGGAGGTGGGAGTGCCCAGACAACCAGGAGGTTGGCCCAGAAGCAGCCATCCTTGAAAGAGTGCGTAATAGCTCACTGGTCAAGCGCTCCTGCGCCGAAAATGAACGGGGCTAAGTGGTTTACCGAAGCTGTGGAATACAAAAAGTATTGGTAGGGGAGCGTTCCGTGGTAGTGAGAAGCACTAGCGGCAAGCAGGTGTGGACGAAGCGGAAGTGAGAATGTCGGCTTGAGTAGCGAAAATTCCCCACTGCTGCCTCCCGTAGGAGTCTGGGCCGTGTCTCA
>JBCBCI010000260.1:0-1415 GCA_038530755.1 Cyanobacteria bacterium J06592_8
AGCGATCTACAGTCCGACTAGGATCGGTGCAGAAGTAGCCGCCTGACACAAAAAGGCAAAGTCCAAGAATAAACGAAGCAACATCAATAGCTACAGTCATATTATTTAAGCGTTATTACTGCGAAACCCAAATTGAGGTAGAAATATCAATGTCTTGCACTTCATCATCATTATTATAAAAAGGCACAAATATATTGGTTCGTTTAACTCGTGTTGCCCGGTCGGTCTTCTCGGTTTCGACAGCCAGAGTTCGCTCATGTTTATATCCTTTTTTCTTGAGCAACAACTTCACTCCGATCGCCCGCCGGATTTCAGTGTTAACCGTAATCACGGGTAAATCTCGGTAATTAATCTGTGAGGGGCGAATGTTTCCGAGTTCGTCTTCTTTCCATTCAAAATGTCCAGCGCGAATTTCGGTAAAAAGTTTGTCAGGGTCAGGTTCAAACTGTTGAGTCTGACTATTAAAGGGGATGCGATCGAGAAAATATCCCTGAGTTGTACCTTTGACCTCAAACGTGATCACCCGCTGCAAGTTATCAGCCGCAGGAAGCGATTCTTCTTGATCCGATACCCAATTCATTCCAATTCGGTATAAGTTACCAAAGATTGGAAACACCGCCGGATATTTAATCTTGTGATCAATTTCCTTCTTGGCTCGACTATTCAGCGCAATCCCAATCCCAACGCTTGGCAAATCCTTCATACCGAGGCGGATTTTGACCCACTGGGAACGGTTTCTATTAATGTGCTGATTAGTCGAGCCAAGAAGGAAATTGATCACAAGATTAAATATCCGGCGGTGTTTCCAATCTTTGGTAACTTATACCGAATTGGAATGAATTGGGTATCGGATCAAGAAGAATCGCTTCCTGCGGCTGATAACTTGCAGCGGGTGATCACGTTTGAGGTCAAAGGTACAACTCAGGGATATTTTCTCGATCGCATCCCCTTTAATAGTCAGACTCAACAGTTTGAACCTGACCCTGACAAACTTTTTACCGAAATTCGCGCTGGACATTTTGAATGGAAAGAAGACGAACTCGGAAACATTCGCCCCTCACAGATTAATTACCGAGATTTACCCGTGATTACGGTTAACACTGAAATCCGGCGGGCGATCGGAGTGAAGTTGTTGCTCAAGAAAAAAGGATATAAACATGAGCGAACTCTGGCTGTCGAAACCGAGAAGACCGACCGGGCAACACGAGTTAAACGAACCAATATATTTGTGCCTTTTTATAATAATGATGATGAAGTGCAAGACATTGATATTTCTACCTCAATTTGGGTTTCGCAGTAATAACGCTTAAATAATATGACTGTAGCTATTGATGTTGCTTCGTTTATTCTTGGACTTTGCCTTTTTGTGTCAGGCGGCTACTTCTGCACCGATCCTAGTCGGACTGTAGATCGCT
>JBCBCI010000261.1:0-1319 GCA_038530755.1 Cyanobacteria bacterium J06592_8
AGCCTCTATTGGGAAAGAGAAATCTGAACCAACAAGCTGTGTCGATGAACCAAGAATTAGCGGTAGTTAAGAATCCCTCGGATTTATCCGTAGGGAGTATGTCAAAGGCCGTAGTCTCGAAAGACCTTATGTAAACGATGGCGTTTCCGGTACTCTCCAGGACACGCAGGTAGCTATTGAAAAAGCCGGTGGTAAGTGTATTCCCGTTCAAGTAGATCACACGGATGACGAGCAAGTACGTTTACTCTTTGAGCGCATCGAAAATGAACAACAGGGACAACTCCATATATTAGTTAACAATGCCTTTTCAGGAGCAGGAGCCTTGAGAGATGCCTACAGTCAGCCATTCTGGAAATCTGAACCTAATCTTTGGGATCTGGTAAATAATGTAGGTCTTCGCAGTCACTATATTACCAGCGTATTTGCTGCCCGAATGATGGCTCCTCGTGGGGGAGGAGTTATCTTTACTATCTCCTCGTGGGGTGGTCTGTCTTATATATTTGGTGTTCCTTATGGTGTGGGGAAGGCAGCAAGTGATCGTTTGGCTGCTGATATGGCAGTAGACTTAAAACCCAATAATATTGCTTCTATATCTATTTGGCCAGGAATTGTCGGTACAGAGCGTATAATTAATTTAACCAATCAATCGAGTCCAAGCAATATTTTAGATATTTTTGATGATACTAAAAATTGGGAAACTCCTTTGTTTATAGGCCGAGTCATTGCAACTCTTGCTACTGAACCAAGTCTTATGAATTCTACAGGTAAAGTGCGGATTGTTGCTGAAGTTGCTAAAAAATATAAGATTGTAGATGAGAATGGGAATTGTCCTATATCTATACGTTCCCTTCGTTTTTTGATTCCTTTTACTGTTCCTGCACTGAGAAAATATGCGTGGTTAATACCAAATGTCAAAGTCCCTTGGTTTTTATTGCTATGGGGAAGGCTAGCCTCACCTCAAATTTAATTAGGACTTGCTAAAAAAGTCATGAAATCTAAGAACGGCAAATCAATTAAGTAATTCGGCTTGAGAGCTAAAGTTATTCAGTTCAAGTCTTGGAAAATCAAACTCTATGATTCTAGTTTGCCCTAATTCAATGTTCGGTTTTCTAGAATTCTTTTGAATCAATAGTTTTAAAGGTGAGGAAAGTTATCTATTCCAGTTCGGTTCTCTCCACTTTTACCTAATAGATTACTGTTGCATCATAGTGAATGTAATCAATAGTTATTCATTTATTCGATACTTTAAGGAGAGCAATTAATATGATGTTAGCTTACAACCCCTTTGCTGAAATGGAAAAGATGCAACGTGAATTTGA
>JBCBCI010000262.1:0-1294 GCA_038530755.1 Cyanobacteria bacterium J06592_8
CTGAAAACCAGTCGATCCGAAGTGATCGAGCGTTGGCTTCGGGAACCGAGCGAAAGCTTCGAGTTAAACGCTTTGGGTGTCAACGTGATATTGACCCTGAGCTTTTTCTCCTCGTAGTAGGGATTGGGCATTCTCGTCAGATGGTTCCTTTTGATTCATGCGTACACATCTATAATGTCACAAATTAACTAAGGTTAAGTAGACACACTTGACAACTATGTGTTTACATCATTATAATCCCTTTTATGAAGGAGACATACGTTTGTCAATTTTAGGCAAATTCACTCCTGGCTTATTTATTGTCCTATGCCAACAACTGAGGAGCTACTAAGACGAATAAATCAACTTGAACGCGAGAACGGGAAACTGCGCGAAAAGTTAGCACGTGCCAAAGACCCCGAACCCGTACAGAAGCCCAGCTTGAGCCGCGTTAATCGACTGGCGGGTATGGCGGGTATGGAAGTTCGACGCCACACAACGAGGGGATACGTCCTCATCTTTGGTCGAGCCAAACACTGGTACAGAAGACTCCGAACGCTTTGGGAGATCTTCATCCAGGATTCGTGGGAATTAAGCGAGTTATTTCCTCCGAAGAAAGTTCTCGCGCCCGTTCCCAAACGCCCCAGTCTAAGGAGAAATCCGTCTTTAGTTCCTCCGAGATCTCCGATGAAAGCGGAGTGGTGGAATGACAATATCGTCCCATTCAGTTAAGGAGGTGATGCTTTACGAAAATCAATTAAATGGTTTCGAGTTTTGTCAGAGGGTAAAAAACACAACGTAAGTAACGAATTGAGGAATCGCTTAGACAAAAATCATCAATAACCTAATCTCAAACTACGACATTAATTGTAAGAAATTTGGGGATATTTCCTATCTTATCCCCTTTCCTAAATCGTTCGTAACTGCATGGATTACTTAATTGCCTTAGTTTTTCTTGGGTGCATCTTAGCCGTTAAATTTCGTAGACCAAAAAAGCCTGACCCTAACAAAGGTGCGGGACGAAGAGGAGGTGAAACAAAACCGTAGATTTAGAAAAATGCGTGAGAGTTTAAGCGTGTATGTTTAGGGGGAAATTTCCCCCGTTTATGGAGGTATCTACTATTGCAAAAAATTTTGAATCAATACCATGTAACTTACAAAGCTACCCCGTATTCAATGCCTGTAATCATAGAAAGTTATCAGCAAATAGACGTGGCTCTATTAAGAGTTTTGCTGTTGCGGCGAGAGTATCTAACAGATCGAGTCGGTTGTGCCGTCAAGGGGCGAATTTATGAAGACTGTTAAATTCTGCTTG
>JBCBCI010000263.1:0-1285 GCA_038530755.1 Cyanobacteria bacterium J06592_8
GGGTCTTGGCAACTTTTGGTGATCCTCAAAGATGGCGATCGCAATTGCCCACACCAAAGCAATTACGTGGAGCGCATAGGCGTTGCCAATCGCTTGTACCCTAAGTTTCGACCCCAGGTTCTACAAATTGGATTTGAATACTACAGAAAAAATTTTTCAATATTCTTATAATTAGGTGTTATTCACAATAGGGCGTAAATATCCCATTGAAAGAAATTGTTCCAAACTTACTGCCTACTCAAAGAACTCTCCAATTAAATAGCTGGGAGTTAGATGAGACAGCACCTCACATTACAGTCCATGCTACCTCGATACAAAATTTAGTCAGGTGTCCAGTTTGTTCAGCAGCAAGTCATCGGGTACACAGCCAGTACAAACGAACATTAAGCGATCTATCTTGGGCGAACTTTCGGGTAACATTACAGCTAGATGTACGAAAATTTTTCGGTAAGAACCCCTACTGTCAACGACGGATATTTGCAGAAAGAATTACGGATGTAGCGGTCTCTTGGGCGAGAAAAACACAACGATTAACGCAACAATTAACAGCTATTGGTTTAGCCTTAGCCGGAAATGCTGGAGTCAGATTAAGTCAATATTTCGGTTTTCAAGTCAGTCGCAATACTCTGTTAAACTTAGTGCGTCGAATTCCCTTAGCCCCAATTCAAACGCCTCGAATTTTAGGAGTAGATGACTTTTCTTTCCACAAGCGTCATACTTATGGCACAGTATTAGTTGACCTCGAAAAAAGTCAACCCATAGCTCTATTAAAAGACCGTGAAGCTGAAACCTTAGCTGAGTGGCTAAAAGAACATCCTGGTGTAGAGATTGTTTCACGCGACCGCTCCAAAGCTTATGAGAAAGCTGTTCTACAAGGGGCACCGGACGCGATTCAAGTCGCTGACCGTTTTCACATCCTACAAAATTTAGCAGAAGCTTTAGATCAGGTGTTTGGCCAACATCTAAAAACCCTTAAGGAGATAGAAAAACTGCATACAGGTAAGCCAATCAACGATTCCAATCAGACGGAAATTGTTCCCTTACCCCCGGCATTAAATCAGACCAAAAAAGACTTATCAAAAGCCATTCAACGTCGAGAAAGAAGAGTGATTATTCATCAACAAGTATGGGAATTACGCTGTCAAGGTTTGTCTGGAAAAGCGATTGCCCAAAAATTGGGTATTGGAGTCACCAGTGTGTTTCGATATTTACGCCATCCTCAATTTCTTGAACGTCAGGGTCGTAGTGACCGAGGACGGTCTAAATTAGACCCATATAAGGATTA
>JBCBCI010000264.1:0-1259 GCA_038530755.1 Cyanobacteria bacterium J06592_8
TTGCGAGGATCTCTGATTCATTGGTGTAGTCGAGAGGCGTTGGATATTAATGGTGTGGGTGACAAATTAGTTCAACAATTTGTAGACCAAAAATTAGTCTCTAGTGTAGCTGATTTGTATGAATTAACCGTCGAACAACTGGTAACATTAGAACGGATGGGCGAGAAGTCAGCCACAAAAATTGTCAATGCAATTGCGACCTCTAAAACTCAACCCTGGGCGAGAGTATTATATGGATTAGGTATTCGTCATGTCGGGAGTGTAAATGCAAACGTGTTAACCCAGAAATTCAAGAGTGTTGAACAGTTGGCCTCTGCGACTCCGGCGGAAATTGAAGGGATTTATGGCATTGGAGAAGAAATCGCCGATCAAGTTCATCAATGGTTTAAAGTTCCGGCTAATCAAGCTTTAATCGAACGCTTGAAAGAAGCAGAATTAAACCTAGCATCTCAATTCGATGAAACGGAAAAGTTATCTGCAAAACAAGATTTAAGCCTCTCTGGAAAAACCTTTGTGCTGACTGGAACATTGCCGACTCTAACGCGAGATGAAGCGAAAACCTTAATTCAAAATGCAGGCGGAAAAGTGACCAGTTCAGTCAGTTCTAAAACCGATTATGTAGTGGTGGGAGACAAAGCAGGTTCCAAACTCGAAAAAGCCCAAGAATTAGGAATATCACAGTTATCAGAAGCACAACTCCTAGAACTCTTATCCTCACAGAGAACCTCTCCCTAAATCCCTCTCCTCCATTGCTTGCAAACGAAGTGAAACCAACCGCTAGCAGCTTGCCCTTAACGCACTGAGTGACCCAGGTAAGCTGAGTTCCTAAAGCAATACTTAGATCTGAGCTGATTAAAATTTCTAAATCTGTATTTGACAGATCGGCTAGTAATATGCTAATGGACTGGTTAATCAAGAGGTGAACAATCCCTTAATTTCTTGATAAACTTTAGATTCTGAGGGAAATATGAAGGATTCACTCAGGAATGAAATGACTGTGAGAAGCTTAAATTCAATCCCCTTGCGAGTTGAGGAGCAATGCGGATGAAAGGACTTGAACCTTCACATCTTGCGATACTAGAACCTAAATCTAGCGCGTCTACCAATTCCGCCACATCCGCTGATTTCTAGCTTTCTATTATAGCACGATTACTCAGATGTGATGGAATTTAGCAATAACTCAGTTTTTCTTAACCCAATGATTCAGTATTATGTAGACGCAGCGTAGGAATTTAGCAGCGTTGAGTGATTCCTCGCAG
>JBCBCI010000265.1:0-1235 GCA_038530755.1 Cyanobacteria bacterium J06592_8
GTAGTAGCCCAATTGCTATTCGCAGAGTAGCCGAAATTCGAGATTTAATTAACCGAAAAGTTCTCACCGCAGACTTATCGGATGCAGAGATTCGCAGACAAGTTAAAGCTGTTCAACGCAGGAGTCATAATAGTTCAAGTGCTGAACAGAAAAAGCAGTAATAGTTATGGGAAAGAAAAATCCAGCTAAACACTATCGACAAGGATATCTAAAATGGCAAAAGTGGTTTGATGAAACTATTATTTATCGTGGCTTACCTATTCAAGTGGCTTTTAACTCGGGCGAATCAAACTGGATAAATTATCGGAAGGTTCCTTTTAAAATCTTTCTGATGCCCAACTTCAAAAAAGCTCGTATTCCTCCTTGGTGGTACGAAACCCGAGCTGGTTTTATTGATGTTGGCGGCCGCTCACCCGAAGACGCGCTAGATAGTGCAATGTCTATGATAGATACTTTATTTGAGTAGATGCAAAACTGAAAAGTGATCGCGTTGAACCTTGAGCGATCACTTAAGCATCGAGAAGAGCTGAACGCGCCTCAGAAAACCGAATCAATTGCCCTCGCTACGACTTCATCGGAAATCTCGATATATTGTTCTAAGGCCGATAAACTCTCATGCCCCGTAATTCTCTGAATTACCGCCGTTGAGTATCCAGCTTCGAGAAGTCGGAGCGAGGGCAATTGATTCGGTTTTCTGAGGCGCGTTCAGCTCTTCTCGATGCTTAAGTGATCGCTCAAGGTTCAACGCGATCACTTTTCAGTTTTGCATCTACTCAAATAAAGTATCTATCATAGACATTGCACTATCTAGCGCGTCTTCGGGTGAGCGGCCGCCAACATCAATAAAACCAGCTCGGGTTTCGTACCACCAAGGAGGAATACGAGCTTTTTTGAAGTTGGGCATCAGAAAGATTTTAAAAGGAACCTTCCGATAATTTATCCAGTTTGATTCGCCCGAGTTAAAAGCCACTTGAATAGGTAAGCCACGATAAATAATAGTTTCATCAAACCACTTTTGCCATTTTAGATATCCTTGTCGATAGTGTTTAGCTGGATTTTTCTTTCCCATAACTATTACTGCTTTTTCTGTTCAGCACTTGAACTATTATGACTCCTGCGTTGAACAGCTTTAACTTGTCTGCGAATCTCTGCATCCGATAAGTCTGCGGTGAGAACTTTTCGGTTAATTAAATCTCGAATTTCGGCTACTCTGCGAATAGCAATTGGGCTACTAC
>JBCBCI010000266.1:0-1231 GCA_038530755.1 Cyanobacteria bacterium J06592_8
TCTAAAAATTTTTGTCGGACTGTGTAGGTGGAATTTAGGTAATGGTTTCAAGGGACTTTCCTTTGATCCAATAGCCTTGATAATTGTGGATTAAAACGTGGGTTTTACCCAAAGAGGGAAAAGTTAACGTTGCTTTAGAGAAGTACATTGTCCCTGAGCGTCGCTTTGTAATTAATTTCTCAGGTTGTCCTAAAACTAAAACTGTTTCGGGATTGTCAGGATAGGTTTGGTTTTCTACTTCATTGGTACTGACAAACACTGAGCGCAAATCTAAAATATCACCTTGAACAGATACCATTTTTTTATAGAGTTCAATAGCTTGTGTTTTAGAGCTAAAATTAGTTTGAAACTTGTACCCTTGTTCGCTGTTGTAATAACTTACATATTTTTTCCCTTTACGATAACTGTAGGGATTGTTACTAGAGACAAACTCTGCTTTAATTTTGTTAAAAAATCGATTAATATCAGTCTTAGTTATAAGTTTATGTCTAGCACTTGTTCGCTGAGGATTGTCTGTTAGTCCGTGCAAAAAAATAGTTAACCTTGCTCGTAAAGGTCTAAAACCTTTCGGAACTTCTGAGGCATTTTGAGTAAAAATTAACTTTAAATAGGGTTGATTAACTCGTCCCTCTCGTTCGGGTAATGCGCGAACTTCCCCGTCATCTTCGCCAATTTCAACAACTCCCATTCCGCCTTCATAGTCGTATTGAATAATGTCACGAATAATTGTCCAATCTGAGCCAATAAACAATTTACTCATCGTTTTGTTAGAGCGATCTGGCCAATACTCAATCACTCGAACATTCTTCAATCCTTCAGTTTTGACGGGTTCCCACTCCACATAAGCTGGACGAGTTGACTTGTCTTTCCGCCAGCCGGGTGTGACCACGCTACCGTCTTCGGTAATGTCATTTTCTGGATAGTTCGTGGTTAAGCTTGCAACCTTAGATCGCCTTGAATAGCCTTTAAATCCTTGTTCCCAATACGTCCAAAACTGCTCAAACTTGATGTTATAGCCCAGGCGTTGACCGATGAGATCATGCGTGGCTTTGACGTGGCTTGCTTGCTGCATGACTGACCATTCAGGCCCTGCCAAGTAATAGCGATTGCTTTGGTCTAGCAATCTATTCGGTGAAAATTCAAAGACTTTAAAATTGGGATGATCTTCGGGGTCAAGTTCCGGATGATTTTTCCCTAGATAGGTAACTTTGCGATCTTCTTCTATTTGAGA
>JBCBCI010000267.1:0-1163 GCA_038530755.1 Cyanobacteria bacterium J06592_8
GAAGTAAAGGGAACTTCCAACCAAATTGCATCTTGATCGGGTTTTAAAACTGAGGCTAACCAGTGCGGTACATAGGCGTAGTATAAAATCGATTCTCCTTGTCTATAGCGAGTGATTGTATCAGCTAGGAGTGCCTCGTATTGTCCTTGATCATGTTCAACAGTATCTCGCAATTCGTAAGCATCTAATTGATGTTCAATCACTAATGCACAACCCCAACCCGCATTACAACCTGTTAAGTTAGCTTTGCCATCTCCATCCGAGTCAAAGAGTTTAGCTATTTCTGGATTTTTGAGTTGGTCTATTGTTGTAATATTATATTGGTCGGCAGTTTTCTTATCAATCTGATATCCTTGTAAACCATCTTTCATTATCACTCCAACTTTTTCTAATTTTTGATCGCCACCGCTGTTTTCAAAGAATGCTGTGTGCAGTTTTTCCCAATGCGTTCCATAAAAATCTAACTCTCCATTGCTAACAACAGTATGAGCGATAGGAGGAGTCAATTGTTGGATCGCTTCAGTTTTATACCCGAGTTTTTCTAAGCCAATATTAATGATCTCTGTTGTAAATACCCCCTCAGTTGTTGTACCGACACTCGCACGGACTGTAATACCAGTACCTGGCATTTTTTCAGAGGAAGAGGTTGTTGATTCTGTCGAGGTTTGAGATGTGGGCTGACAAGCAATTAAACCCAAACACAAGCTGGATAATAAAGAGAGAAGAATAGATTTTTCGGATCTAATTTTGGGGGATTTCATAAGTTTTAATGTGATCACTATTTATTGAACAGCTTGTTTGGCTGCTTCTATCCAACTGTCAAACTGCTGTTGATTTTTCTGCACCCATTCTTCAGCATGACGACGAATATCTTTGGGGCGATTTTCACCATTATGAATAAGTTGTTCTTGGGCATTGACATCTTCAATAGGAATGGTAATTTGCTCAAATAAACGTTGAGCGGCTGGGTTCGCCTCGAGAAACTCTTTGTTAGCTAGCACTCGAACATTATCCACTGCAAATCCGAGGTTTTTACCCTGGAATGATGTTTCTGCTTCAGTCACATTTTCCTGTGCTTTGGGTAGAGAAGTAAAGGGAACTTCCAACCAAATTGCATCTTGATCGGGTTTTAAAACTGAGGCTAACCAGTGCGGTACATAGGC
>JBCBCI010000268.1:0-1161 GCA_038530755.1 Cyanobacteria bacterium J06592_8
AAACAGAAGACTTTAATGGCTCAACACGCCGGTTATTCTAGGTGGATTTGGAATTGGGCATTAAACCTTTGGAACGAGGCATATAAAGCCGGATTAAAACCCTCTGCCAACAAGCTCAAAAAGTTCTATACCCATCATGTCAAACCTAACTATCCCTGGATGAAAACATTATCATCAAGGGTTTATCAGTTTGCTTTTATGCACTTAGGTGAAGCTTTTAGCCGCTTTTTTAAAGGCTTGGCTAAACATCCCAAATTCAAGAAGAAAGGCAGAAATGATCGCTTTACGATTGACAACTGCGGAAAGATTATGGAGTTGTGCGGAACTCGGTTTAAACTGCCTTTCATTGGATGGGTTAGCACCTATGAGCCGTTACCCGAAATTCAGACAAAGCGAGTCACAATTAGTCGAGTAGCTGATGATTGGTATATCTCAGTCGCTGATGACTTTGAACCCTCACCGATAGTTAAAACTAGAGAGTATTTAGGCGTTGATGTCGGTGTGAAAGTTTTAGCGACTTGTTCAGATGGAACTGTGTTTGAAAATCCCAGAGCCTATAAAAAGGCGACTAAAAAGTTAGCACGACTTCAACGAGAACTTTGTAGAAGACACAAAGGTTCAGCCAACAGAAACAAAACCCAACTCAAGTTAGCTAGAACCCACCAGCGTATCGCTAACATCCGAAAAGATGCGCTCCACAAACTTACCTCTTGGCTTTGCAAAAACCACGCAGTCATTGGTTTAGAGGATTTGAATGTTTCTGGAATGATGAAGAACCATAAGTTAGCGGGTGCTGTTGCCGATTCTAGCCTTTATGAAATCCGTCGCCAAGTCGAATATAAGGCTGAATGGTATGGTTCTCAATTAGTATGCGCTGATAGATTTTATCCATCATCTAAAACCTGTTCTAGCTGTGGTCATATTCAGGAAATGCCCCTCAAGGAAAGGGTTTTTGACTGCGAAGCTTGCCATATTGTACTCGATCGTGATTTGAATGCTAGCTTCAACTTAAAGCATTACGCCGAAGGCTATTCGGTTAGAGCCTGTGGAATAGGAAGTGCCGACACCCTATGAAATGCCCTGAGCGAAGCTCGTTTGGAAAGAAGCAGGAACGGAACGTTGATACGGGTTATGCCGTGTTGTATCAGTTTTCGATAGCAG
>JBCBCI010000269.1:0-1158 GCA_038530755.1 Cyanobacteria bacterium J06592_8
TTAGAAGTAAACAAAGGCATTCAAAAAACTTGACGCCTACTTCTAAGCAGAAGCATTCAATATAGCAAGGCTTTCTCATTCTGTGAACAATTGGTTTCAGAGTGAATTAGGCTCCTGAACTGTTGAGCCTTCAATCAATTCATAAGCGAGAGTTCATTTAAAAACAGCGAGTTTCTGTCATGGCAAAAATAATTGGCTTAGACGTGGGAGAAAACCACGTAGTTTGTGCTGCTCTAAATTTTTTTCCGCCTAACATTCAACGCTACTATCATCAGCATGAAAAAGAGTTTATTAAGCTGAAATTTGCGTCTGATGGCTTTGATAAACTCTGGGAGATGCAGCCGGACGGAGTTGTGATGGAACCAACCGGGCGATGGTATTCTCGATTAGTTTCTGAGAAGTGCCAAGAGCGGAGTATTGCTGTTTATTGGGTGGGTCATGCCCAGCTTAAAGCCCAGCGTCAAAGTTACGGGTTTAAGTCAAAGCGAGATAAGGAGGACGCTTTGAGCCTTGCCGCTTGTTACTTTGATAATAGATTTATAGATGTATTGGGGCGGAAGCGATTTCTAACGTTTAACCCTGAAATTGATCAACTTCGCAACTGGTTCTATGAATGGGAACAGTTAGACAAGATCAGGAATGCTCTCGTTAACCATATCCGTCAGCGACTCTGTTACGAGTTTCCAGAAAAAGCGGACACCGTTATTCATTTTGAAAGACCCAACAAAAGGTTAGGCTGTTCGGCGTTCTTTGCAGCTCTTGCAGGGACGCATTCTTATTGGCAGTTTGACCGCGCCTATTCTGAAACAATCGGAGCAGGAATTTCCGATTACACCCGTCAGCACGCGGCTTGGGTGTGTGAGAATCAGCAACAAATCGAACCGATTAAGGCTAAATGTCTTGAGTTCATCCATCAGCCAGAATTCGCGCCCTATTTAGAAGCGATGGAACCGTTCCAGTTTGGGATCAAAAATCAAATCGGTTTACTGATCCAAATCTACCCATTTGATAAATTTCTGGTGAATGGTGAACGTTGGATCGAACGGCGAATTAGCCGTAGCGGTAAACGGGTAAAGTGTGATCGCTCTTTACGTCAGTTCCAAGCATTTCTCGGTTTGTCCTACGTGCTGGAACAGTCTGGTAAATCAGGGCAAGTGA
>JBCBCI010000270.1:0-1145 GCA_038530755.1 Cyanobacteria bacterium J06592_8
CAGTGCCAAATGATTCTAAAACTACTGCTATAATTGGCACTGTTTGCAGCTTCCTTAGGTTTACCCCTTGAATGAAGATCAACTTAATTTTTTGGTCTTTTTTTGGGTGATTCTTCGCCAGAATCCTCGAACAACTTTTCGCTGCTCGATGGCGTGCAACAGAACAAAAGAGAAGAAAGTATAAGCTAGCCAAAAATGCAGATTTCTGCCCGGTTCAACTAAAGCACTATTTTGAGGAAATAGATCAGGTAAAGTTATGCCAAAAAAACGCACGTTGTCGCTTTTAAAAGAGTTAGAAAAAAAGAAACCACTAATGGGAACTGCCCACATAAATAAATAAAGAGAAGTATGAAGAACAAATTTTTGCATCCACTCAGGGCTATACTTCGGTAGACGCTTAGTGTACTTCTTCCACCACACCCGTAGCAAAGTCAAAATTCGCCAGGTTAATAATGCCATTGTCAGCACTCCCACCGTTTTATGAAAGTCGTAAAGAAAGCCACGTCCCCACAAATCTCTCGGTAAACGTGCCATACAAGCCCCGCCAATGAAAAGGATGATGTAGCAGTAGAACATCCACCAGTGAATGGACATTAAATGCTTAAAAGCAGAGTTTTTTCTGGGTTTGGTCGTTTTTGATAAAGCTTGAGTCATCGTTATTTCTGCTTGAGTTTTTTTCAGGTTCTACAACTTCAGTATTATCGACATCCTTAACTTAGGCGAGTATACTAAGCAGACTGTGAGAAATTCCTGAAACTTTTTTCAGTTAGAGATAAGCGTGATGCTTTTACTCAAGTTTGTATGTTGCTCGTGACACAATCGGGGAATTCGCTTCTCTATTTGAGTTGCCTATCTCCCAACAAATTTCTTCGCTGGTGTCGCCTCAACACTATTGATTCTTGACTATAGACTCTTGAATCTAGACTCTAGAGTATTGAGTACATCTCTCAACTCATCCTTATCTGAGATGTCATCCCAATCGACAGGCATTGACTGAAACAGTTCTAAGGCAGCCTGAAACCATACCTCCTTGGGAATCCTAGACTTGTTCTTATCCCGACTACCCTGCTTCACTAAGTCATCAACCCAATCAATCAACTCAATCGGTAATCGGACATTCGTTCCCTTCAGTTCCGCTTGTTCTC
>JBCBCI010000271.1:0-1138 GCA_038530755.1 Cyanobacteria bacterium J06592_8
AGCCAACGCTCGATCACTTCGGATCGACTGGTTTTCAGGAGTTGAGCTTTTTTCGACAAAATTTGATTCGCTTTGGGGGAATCCGTAGCCAGTTAAAGCAGTTGCAAGCTGATCACTTGGCGTATGTAGAAGCACACGGACAACGCTTGGAGGCTCGCCTTCAAGAAAACCGGAAACACAAAAGTAAAGTGCTTGCTGATATTGAAGTTTTGCAAAAGGAATTAGACGACCTAATAGCTGAGGCTGAGGCTGAGGCTGAAGAAGAATAAACCATCAACCGCTCTCTGTAAGGGCGGTTCAGTTTTTTTAAGGAGACATTGTGAACAACCCAAACATCAACGAAATGCTACGAGATGATTTCGCGGTTGACCCGACCGCAGATGGATCGGCTACAGAGGAAAATTTAGCCGATTCGTTGGGACTCAGCAAGAGCGAACTAGACAGTGCGATCGAGCGGGTCAGCTCAATGGCTGATGAGTATTTCGAGCAAAGTATTAGTGTGGACTACGCTGCGAAAATCCTAACCGCGTTGCATTCTATCGGATTCGGCTGATCGGAACTCCTTAAGTTGTCCTCCTTTGAATCAAATTTGAATCCGACAGAGTGCAACGCGGTTAGGATTTTCGCAGCGTAGTCCACACTAATACTTTGCTCGAAATACTCATCAGCCATTGAGCTGACCCGCTCGATCGCACTGTCTAGTTCGCTCTTGCTGAGTCCCAACGAATCGGCTAAATTTTCCTCTGTAGCCGATCCATCTGCGGTCGGGTCAACCGCGAAATCATCTCGTAGCATTTCGTTGATGTTTGGGTTGTTCACAATGTCTCCTTAAAAAAACTGAACCGCCCTTACAGAGAGCGGTTGATGGTTTATTCTTCTTCAGCCTCAGCCTCAGCCTCAGCTATTAGGTCGTCTAATTCCTTTTGCAAAACTTCAATATCAGCAAGCACTTTACTTTTGTGTTTCCGGTTTTCTTGAAGGCGAGCCTCCAAGCGTTGTCCGTGTGCTTCTACATACGCCAAGTGATCAGCTTGCAACTGCTTTAACTGGCTACGGATTCCCCCAAAGCGAATCAAATTTTGTCGAAAAAAGCTCAACTCCTGAAAACCAGTCGATCCGAAGTGATCGAGCGTTGGCT
>JBCBCI010000272.1:0-1135 GCA_038530755.1 Cyanobacteria bacterium J06592_8
TCAAACTCGATCTGCTATGAGAGTGTCCGGACCTTGTCTGAAAATTTCGTCGCGATCGGTTAATATCTTCAACAAAAAAGTTAGGACATAACGGACAAAAACAGAAAAAAAAAAAAAAACAGAAACTAGAAAATTCTTACCAGAATTGCACCGCCCGGAGACGCGCTGCGCGTAGCGCGAAAACTATGCATTTTATCAAAAAATTTTATTGAACAAAAAAGCTTTAGAATGAAAAAGTACCTTCTAGGCACCCTCAAAAATGCAAAAAAACAAATTTTGAAAAAATTCAATTTTTTTCGAGACGCGCAGCGCGTAGCGCCAAAACTATGCATTTTATCAAAAAATTTTATTGAACAAAAAAGCTTTAGAATCCAAAAATACCCCTTGGATCCACTCAAAAATGCAAAAAAAGCAATTTTGAAAAATTTCGATTTTTTGCGCGACGCGGCGCACGTAACTCGAAAACGATGCATTTTATCAAAAAATTTTATTGAACAAAAAAGCTTTAAAATAAAAAATTACCTACTTGGTGACCTCAGAATTGCAAAATTCCCAAAATTAGAAATTTTTTTTTCGGTTAACCGGACTTAACAACATCCGGAAATTGAGTTACGGTCATGAAACTCAAACTCGATCTGCTATGAGAGTGTCCGGACCTTGTCTGAAAATTTCGTCGCGATCGGTTAATATCTTCAACAAAAAAGTTAGGTCTTAACGGACAAAAACAGAAAAAAAAAAAAAAAAAAAAACTAGAAAATTCTTATCAGAATTGCACCGCCCGGAGACGCGCTGCGCGTAGCGCGAAAACTATGCATTTTATCAAAAAATTTTATTGAACAAAAAAGCTTTAGAATGAAAAAGTACCTACTAGGCACCCTCAAAAATGCAAAAAAACAAATTTTGAAAAAATTCAATTTTTTTCGAGACGCGCAGCGCGTAGCGCAAAAACTATGCATTTTATCAAAAAATTTTATTGAACAAAAAAGCTTTAGAATCCAAAAATACCCCCTAGACCCACTCAAAAATGCAAAAAAAGCAATTTTGAAAATTTTCGATTTTTTGCGCGACGCGGCGCACATAACTCGAAAACGGTGCATTTTATCAAAAAATTTTATTGAACAAAAAAGCTTTAAAA
>JBCBCI010000273.1:0-1122 GCA_038530755.1 Cyanobacteria bacterium J06592_8
ATGTGTTTTATTCGACTAATGCTTAAGAGATTGGCGATCGCCTAAGTTTTTAGAGATACCAAATGGGTTCTATATACTACATAGTGATACTACAAACGGTCAAGAGCGTATTACAAGCATTGTTGTTATTCGCGCAGAACAAGACATCCAATGTGTGAAAAAATAAGTCTTTGGAAGCCAACTTCCAAAGAGCCGATGAGCAGAACGCTGGGTTTTGATGAGCGTGAGAGTCTGAAGTTAACCGTCCCCGTTGCCATCACTCAGCATCCGGCGGGGGTGTATTTGGCATCTCTGAGTGAGGGTTCAACTCCAACCATGAGACAGGCTCTTAATGCGATCGCCTCTCTTCTAACAGCGGGTGAATGTGATGCCTTGACTCTAGATTGGGCCAAACTGCGATATCGACACACGGCAGCAGTGAGGGTGGCTCTTAAACAACGATATGCGGCAACAACGGTGAATAAGATGCTTTGTGCTTTAAGGAGAGTTCTCAAAGAGGCTTTGAGATTGGACTTAATCGACCCCTTGCACTATTCCAAAGCGATTGATTTACCTAACTTCAGAACAGGTCAAAAAAAACTGAGGGGTCGGGCTTTAACCTTAGATGAAATTGGGGATTTGATGGGAGTTTGTCAACCTCAAACCCTTAAACCGATTGATATTAGAGATATTGCCCTCATTACTCTCTTGCGGGGTACGGGCATGAGGCGGGAAGAGTTGGTGAGTTTGGAGTTACAAGACTTTGATATTGAGACAGGAACGTTAGAAGTCCGTAAGGGGAAGGGTGATAAATATCGGTTGGTGTATTTGCCAGAAGTATTAATTCCCCCGGTGGAAGATTGGCTGGAGATTAGAGGAACTGAACCGGGGCCATTATTGTGTCCGATTAACAGAGGCGGTAATCTACAGATGCGTCAGATGTGTTCGGATGCGGTGTTGAAGATTCTCAAAAAACGAGCGGAAGCAGCGGGGGTTGAATCCTTCAGTCCCCATGATTTTCGGCGGACGTTTTGTAGTGACTTGTTGGATGCAGGCGTTGATATTGTCACGGTGCAGAAGTTGGCGGGTCATGCGTCTCCTGTGACCACTGCTAAATATGATAGACGGGGTGAGGAGACGAAG
>JBCBCI010000274.1:0-1118 GCA_038530755.1 Cyanobacteria bacterium J06592_8
TTACTGGCAAATATTGCCTTACACGGAATGGAAAACGCCATTAAAGAGTTAGCTGATACATTTGACCTAAAACGTCCCGATGGTACTCAATTAAGCAAAAGGGACAAACGAAAATCAGTAAACTTCGTGCGTTATGCAGATGACTTCGTCATATTACACGAGGATTTAACCATAGTAAAAATATGTCAGGAATTCATAGCAGATTGGTTAAAAGGCATGGGTTTAGAACTCAAGCCGAGTAAAACCCGATTAGCTCACACCTTGGAGGAATATCTGGAGGATAAACCTGGCTTTGATTTCCTTGGATTCAATGTCAGACAATACCCAACAGGTAAACACACTTCATCACGAGTTAAAGGAAAATTGCTAGGCTTCAAAACCATAATCACCCCAAGTTTAGATAGTCAGAAAAAGCACTACAAAAAAGTAGCAGAAATAATTGACAAACATAAGGGGCAATCTCAGTTTAACTTAATCAAGAATCTGAACCCAGTCATCAGAGGATGGTGCAATTATTTTTCTACAGTAGTAAGTCAGAAAGTCTTTGAACGAATCTGGAATCTGACATATTGGAAATTAGTTAAATGGGGTATCAAACGTCACCGAAACAAAGGAAATATTTGGGTCTATCTCAAGTATTTCCAAACAATCGGAGGGGATAACTGGACTTTCGCAACCCGCCCTGAAGGTGAAAATCCAATGCGGTTACTAAAACATAGTGAGACTCAAATAACTCGCTATGTCAAAGTTAAAGACGATGCCAGTCCCTACAACGGTGACACAATCTATTGGAGTACGAGGATGGGCAAGCACCCCCAGATGCTAAAGCGAACAGCATCACTGCTCAAAAAGCAAAAAGGGAAATGTCCTCACTGCGGACTGTCATTCAAAAATGGAGACACCATAGAATTAGACCATATCATTCCTAAGTCAAAAGGCGGAAAGAATGAATACAGTAACTATCAACTACTCCATCGACATTGCCACGATGAAAAAACCAGAACAGATGGAAGTTTGCACAGAGACTTAATCAGTCAAATCAAACTACCAGAAAATTACAAATGGGTGCAAGATATGCTGGTGACGTGCTAATGACAACAGCCGTTTTTCTGAGGAGC
>JBCBCI010000275.1:0-1110 GCA_038530755.1 Cyanobacteria bacterium J06592_8
ATGCGCTCCACGTAATTGCTTTGGTGTGGGCAATTGCGATCGCCATCTTTGAGGATCACCAAAAGTTGCCAAGACCCTTAATCCGGGCTCAGTTGAGAAATTAAGGTTCAATAACAAAACCCCGGTGGATTGCCAGGGTAATTTTTTGGGGCAGTAGTTGTTATTCGCATCGAACAATTGATCGGCTTTAATGATGACAAGCCGGGTTTTCATGGGGCAAGCCTTCGACTAAATTTCCCGCTCGATAGGCTGAAACCGCCTGCTCGGGATTAGTCTCGATGGTGGTTCGCAATTCTGTATCTCGCTGTTGTAGTCTTCGCCTCACTCCCTCACCAGCAGAAGCCGCTATGACAGTATCAACAAAATGTAGTGGGTGACGATTACCGTCTCCTCGTATATGCCATTCGTGAAGGCAACCCATCTTCGTTAAGTCAAGTATCCAGACTAGGCTTATGTCTGCTTCATCAGAAAGAACATAGACCCTCCATCGCAATGCTCTTCCTGCATGAGCAGCAATGCTACCATCATTCGTTACCGCTACAGCTACTAATTTTTCCGTCATCTTTCGCAATCTCCAAATAAGAACGATCTTCTAGGCTCAGAGCCTCCACCAAGATTTTGTGGATCGATTAGTTGATGAGAAAAAGCACCTATTGCTCTAACGACCTTGAGTTTAGTGATGTGTTAACAAGCTGGATTCTAGAAGAGATATGGGAATTATAGAAGATGGCAATTTCTAAGTTGCTAGTGCTATTAAGCTTGCACTCATATACCAAAAATCCCTATTCATCATCATTGGAAAAATAGATCGGGCTGATGTACGAGTATTTCTGACCGAACCTTAGTTGATTGAAAAACTATTGCGAGTTAACAAATTTATTGGTTTTGAAATAAGGATTAAACCAATTTAACCCCGGTGGATTATCGGGGTAATTTTGGGGCAGTAGTTCTTATTCCTGTAGAACAAGACTGTCCATTGGTGTAAAATAATTACTTTCTAGAAGAGTCCTTCTCATAAGTAAATGTACTCAATTGCCACGGCTACACTTTCTCTGACGACTCCTTTACCATTAAGGTACACCGCAGCGGGGTGTAGGGTCAAGGGTAAAG
>JBCBCI010000276.1:0-1081 GCA_038530755.1 Cyanobacteria bacterium J06592_8
TAGTCGAGACACAACGGTCAGTCAAGATAGAAAGGGCAAAACGCCGAATCGACGTAAACCCAACAAACCTAAAACCAGTTCATCTCGTCGTTCATCTCGTAATTCTTAATGGAAATTTTAGACAATACCCTGAGCAGTGCAATCACGACTCCGGGATTAACTCCAGATCTCAAATGGTTTAGCGAACTCGGATCGCAAGTTGCCGGATGGTTAGAAAAACCCTTAGCCAGTGCCGGACAACTTTTAAAAAACATGAAAGACGGTGCGGTTGAGCTGTGGAAGTCAATTCGTAATGGCAGCTTCGGTAAAATTTTTCGGCAATGGGCAAAAGATGATCCGGTTGGGGCTGCCGCTGGAGTAGCTGCGGCGGGTTTGGCCGCCGGAACCATGTTAATTGTTGGCGGTCAGGCTATTGGATGGGTCGTCGGAAGTGCTGGAAGTGTTCTCGGAAAAGTCGGAATTTTGGGTAAAGTTGGCGGCGCTATTGGCTTAGGGGGTGCTGCGGAAAAAGTGTTGAACACGGCCGAAACCATTTATCGGCTGGACTTCAACCAATCTGATGAAAGCATCATGCAAGAAATCAACCAGAGTATTAACAACCTGTACGAACCCGCAGGCGAATTTCTCGGTAAACAGATTGCGGCAATTGTCGCCGGAGGGGCAACCGAACCGCCAAAGGTTGAGATTAATGTTAAGGCACTTTCGTTGGCGTGGGCGTTAAACCCTGAGATTCGGCAAGACTTGCTTGATAATGTGTCTGAACTGGCCTATCTCGGAATGCAAACCTTTTCAGAAATTGGCATTAAACTGGCATTGATGCACGGACGGCGAGGAATCAAAAAACTTTGGGAAAAATCGCCCGAATCCATTAAAAAACTCATACCCGGAATAGGTAAAAAAATTGAGAATTGGGGCGAAACTGGCAGCGAACCCTGGACGATAGAATCGGCAGTAAATGAACAAGTTGAGAAGATTTCAGACGAGAGGATTCAAAACGTGGTGCAAGGGTTGTTGAGTGGATTTTGGGAACAGTTTGGGAATTCTGTACAGTATGTTTATAATTAACAATGGCCAATAAAAA
>JBCBCI010000277.1:0-1063 GCA_038530755.1 Cyanobacteria bacterium J06592_8
TGCTCAGGATCTGTTAGTCGTTTGTTTAATAACCTGTTTTCTAATTGAACTGAGGCGATCACCTTAATACTATTGTTAAGTTTGTATAATTCTTTTCTCACAATACGAGTTTGTGCTGTATTTAATTGACCAATATACTCACCTTCAATATCTGTAAGCTTGCTCAAATAATTTTGTACTCGATAGTTGAATCTCTTTTCTTGTCGAGCTATTTCTCTTTACGTTTAAGATCAAACTGTTTATGCAGATGGAAAAATTGATTAATTAAATTTTTGGCTCATCGTTGGAGATACTAAAAGCGATACGGACAAGCCTGCACTCTAAAACCCCAACTTCTGAACCGCCCGTCGTTTCGTCTCCTCACCCCGTCTATCATACTTAGCAGTAGTAACAGGAGACGCATGACCCGCCAACTTCTGCACGGTCACGATATCAACTCCTGCATCTAACAAATCTGAACAAAACGTCCACAGTTTGTAGTATTCAGTGGGGATTAGAGGACATTTGACAAGTCCTCCTTAGCGTTGTTTTCTCTACAATTGCTACTTAGATGCCGGATTCTGAATACTCTGAATACGTTGAATTAAAGACTCAGCTTCGTCGTAGCGTCCTTGGCTTCGGTAGAGTTTCGCTAAGTAGTTGAGGCTCTCGGCGATATCAGAATGATTTTCTCCCAAAACTTTTTCTCGAATTGCTAAGGAACGTTGAAACAAAGGTTCAGCTTCATCGTAGCGTTCTTGGGCCAAGTAGAGTGTTCCTAAATTATTAAAACTCTTGGCGGTATCAGAATGATTTTCTCCATTTTCTCCATTTTCTCCTGAATATTTCTCTCGAATCGTCAAGGAAAGTTTGTAGAGGGTTTCAGCTTCATCGTAGCGTTCTTGGGCCAAGTAGAGTGTTCCTAAGTTGTCTAAACTCTTGGCGGTATCAAGTGCGTTGTTAAGGAAATCAACAACGTTAAGATTGTTTTGTCTTGTGAGTCCCAATCGAATCATCACGGAACTTTTATAGAGGGATTCAGCTTCACCAAACTGTCCTTGGGCAAGGTAGAGTCCCGCTAGGT
>JBCBCI010000278.1:0-1049 GCA_038530755.1 Cyanobacteria bacterium J06592_8
TTGAGGCTGGCGTTAAAATCTCGGTCGATGATGGTATGGCAAGCTTCACATTTAAAGACCCTTTCTTTGAGGGGCATTTGCTGAATATGTCCACAGCTTGAACAGGTTTTAGATGATGGATAAAACCGATCGGCAAAGACCAGTTTAGCTCCGTACCACGAGGCTTTGTACTCAACTTGGTGACGGATTTCATACAGAGATGAATCGGCAACAGCAGCCGCTAATTTGTGGTTTTTCATCATCCCAGAAACATTCAAATCCTCTAACCCAATGACTGCGTGGTTTTTGCAGAGCCAAGAAGTAAGTTTGTGGATTGCATCTTTTCGGATGTTAGCGATACGTTGATGAGTTTTAGCTAACTTTAATTTTGTTTTGTTTCTGTTAGCTGAACCTTTCTGTCTTCGACAAAGTTCTCGTTGAAGTCGTGCTAACTTTTTAGTCGCCTTTTTATAGGCTCTGGGATTCTCGAAAACAGTTCCATCAGAACAGGTAGCTAGAACTTTTACGCCTACATCAACACCCAGAAAGTTCTGAGATTTAACGGTAGGTTCCGGAGTGAATTCATAAGCGACTGAAAGATACCAACTATCCGCGACTCGACTTATAGTGACTCGTTTAGTCTGGATTTCAGGCAGTGGCTCATAAGTGCTTACCCATCCAATAAAAGGAAGTCTTAATCGAGTTCCCGAAAACTCCATGATTTTGCCGCAGTTATCAAGAGTAAAGCTATCATTTATCCATTTCTTCTTGAACTTAGGATACTTTGCCAAACCTTTAAAAAAGCGATTGAAAGCTTCTCCTAAGTGCATGAAAGCAAACTGATACACTCTTGAGGACAGGGTTTTCATCCAGGGATAGAGCGGTTTGACGTGATGGGTATAGAATTTCTTGAGTTTATTGGCAGAAGGTTTTAAACCTGCATCATAAGCCTGACTCCAGAGATTTAACGCCCAATTCCAAATCCACCTAGAATAACCTGCGTGTTGAGCCGACAGGTTCACTCGAATTCAATTCGAGTGCTTGCCTGTCGGTGCCTTCCGCACCATTAA
>JBCBCI010000279.1:0-1048 GCA_038530755.1 Cyanobacteria bacterium J06592_8
TTGACAAAGATGAAGCGATCTGCTATGATCTCTTTTAAAGCACTCGGCGCAAACGTACCTCGAAAACTAAATATATTAAGGGTTTCAGAAAGCCGCAGTCGAAATCACCGATAATCCCTATGAGGGATTGAAACTCAGCTTTTTTGAGCTTTCTGTATTCAGCAATGTCGAAATCACCGATAATCCCTATGAGGGATTGAAACGGGCATTTTCAATATCGAAGAACTCATTATCTTGTCGAAATCACCGATAATCCCTATGAGGGATTGAAACGCATGATAATATGTTGGTAATAACTATCTAACGAGTCGAAATCACCGATAATCCCTATGAGGGATTGAAACTATGTAGATGTAGTGGTTGATTTCACTGATGTTATTGATGGTCGAAATCACCGATAATCCCTATGAGGGATTGAAACTGGACTAGAAATATTGTCGCGACGAACCCGAAAGGTCGAAATCACCGATAATCCCTATGAGGGATTGAAACAACATCAATCGGTGTAACGCCATTGTCAAAGAGGTCGAAATCACCGATAATCCCTATGAGGGATTGAAACAGGCGAGGAGCGATTATTTCTCCGTGTTTGAAACTGTCGAAATCACCGATAATCCCTATGAGGGATTGAAACGTTTTTGCTCCCTTGGGCCGGCCTGCTCCTACTCTTGTCGAAATCACCGATAATCCCTATGAGGGATTGAAACCTAGCACCACTAATCTCACCATCTTGACAAAGACGATACATGTCGAAATCACCGATAATCCCTATGAGGGATTGAAACAACTTCAGAAACATTCAACAGCTTGAAATCAACGTCGAAATCACCGATAATCCCTATGAGGGATTGAAACTTGGAGCAGGCATATCTTAAAGAGTTGTACTATTCGTCGAAATCACCGATAATCCCTATGAGGGATTGAAACCTAGCCTCTCAAAACGCCATTATTCAAGCCGAGTCGAAATCACCTATAGAACCCATTTGGTATCTCTAAAAACTTAGGCGATCGCCAATCTCTTAAGCATTAGTCGAATAAAACACATATT
>JBCBCI010000280.1:0-1034 GCA_038530755.1 Cyanobacteria bacterium J06592_8
TCACGGTTGAAGTCCCTGTATCTTTGGATGAAGCCAAAACTACAGCTTAATCAGTATTTAACGCCATAAGTGGAGGATCGACATGGCCAAGCGATTTAAACGAATAGAATATCTCCTAGATGTAGCTGGAGATCAAGTTAAAGATTCAGATCTAGTCAAGCGTTACGCAGCGTTCAAGTTAGGCGAACGGTATGCCAAAGCAACCGGAAACGGCGCCAATTATAAGTACAAAGTTGAAGGGCAAAAACGGGGAGTTTCTTTTCCTGGAGCGTTGCAAGCCTTTGGCTATCCCGACGATACCGATCTCATCATCACTAAGCTTTCCGGGCGTTGTGGACCGTCTCTTGGACAACCCGGTCAAGGCGCACCTCCGGGGACTGCGAATGTAACTGGAGTTAGTGCGACTAACCTTAACTTAACGCTTGGAAACAAGGCAGAAGGCGCGAAGATTTCAGGGTTTAAACCCGCTAAAGTTGTTGTTTTCGTCGGTCAAACCGGAGGAACTAAAACAAAAACTTCTGGTATTACTGGACTGCCTTATGAGGTTACAAATGGAGAGTCTTACACGTTTCCGTTCGGAAAAAAGAAAGGCGACAATCGCCGCGATAATGAGATCTTTATGCGAGGATTTTTGGTTTCTCAAATTAATAGAGGCAATCAATCAGTGAGCTTTAAAGACGAAGTTGTGTAGCCGCAATGTTTGAAGAACCTGCCGATCTATTTCGTCAATATTTATGGGTTCCCGACCATAATCTGAGTGAATCTGAGTGCTTGGAATTTGCTAAGATTCTCGGTGAGTCTAACAAAGCGATCGCACGCTTCCTCAATGGCGAAGTGACGGACGACGAATTTCTGGATCTCGTCCGCTCACCTTATCTCTTCTCAATTGATGACTATATACAAACTGTAGAGGCAAATTTAGATGCCGTTGAGCGGGGAAAATTGATCCTATGAGTTGGACAATTCCTCGCTTTTTTAATATTCAGCGCAATCCCAATCCCAACGCTTGGCAAATCCTTCATACCGAGGCGGAT
>JBCBCI010000281.1:0-981 GCA_038530755.1 Cyanobacteria bacterium J06592_8
AGGCTATTGGATCAAAGGAAAGTCCCTTGAAACCATTACCTAAATTCCACCTACACAGTCCGACAAAAATTTTTAGATTCAACTGCGCGACCTTTAAGGGTTGAGTGTTAGACTTTACACTAAAACTCCCTCTACACAATCGTTTCAGCGTTTGCTATCTTCTAAAAATGACAGACAAATTTTTGGAGAGGATTGACAATGGCCGAACTGACTATTGCCGATTGGGCGGCAGGAACGACTGATCCCGATGTTGCGAGCATTTTGAACGCTATTACTTTACCCGCTTCTCTAACCTCTAGCGAATTTCTCTACAAAACATTGGCCGCTTACAGAACCGCTCAGGAAACTTGGAATACTGCCAACACTAACGACCCTATTAATTCGATGAGCTTGCCTTCGACTGGAGGAGTAACATCTGATGATAGTGGAAATTTATCCTTTTTGACCTCCTTCACTTTCACGGTTGAAGTCCCTGTATCTTTGGATGAAGCCAAAACTACAGCTTAATCAGTATTTAACGCCATAAGTGGAGGAGGTCAAAAAGGATAAATTTCCACTATCATCAGATGTTACTCCTCCAGTCGAAGGCAAGCTCATCGAATTAATAGGGTCGTTAGTGTTGGCAGTATTCCAAGTTTCCTGAGCGGTTCTGTAAGCGGCCAATGTTTTGTAGAGAAATTCGCTAGAGGTTAGAGAAGCGGGTAAAGTAATAGCGTTCAAAATGCTCGCAACATCGGGATCAGTCGTTCCTGCCGCCCAATCGGCAATAGTCAGTTCGGCCATTGTCAATCCTCTCCAAAAATTTGTCTGTCATTTTTAGAAGATAGCAAACGCTGAAACGATTGTGTAGAGGGAGTTTTAGTGTAAAGTCTAACACTCAACCCTTAAAGGTCGCGCAGTTGAATCTAAAAATTTTTGTCGGACTGTGTAGGTGGAATTTAGGTAATGGTTTCAAGGGACTTTCCTTTGATCCAATAGCCT
>JBCBCI010000282.1:0-973 GCA_038530755.1 Cyanobacteria bacterium J06592_8
AGTTTTCGCGCCATGTGCAGCGCGTCTCCGGGCGGTGCAATTCTGATAAGAATTTTCTAGTTGTGTTTCTGTCCGTTATACGCTAACTTTTTTGTTGAAGATATTAACCGATCTCGACGAAATTTTCACACAACGTCCAGACCATCTCAGCACAGACGGAGTTTGAACTTCATGACCATACCTCAAATCCGGTTGGTAGTAGCTTGAATTGAAAGCTTCCACAAAAATTTTTTTTTGGAATTTTGCAATTTTGAGGTCACCAAGTAGGTAATTTTTGATTTTAGAGCTTTTTTGTTCAATAAAATTTTTTGATAAAATGCATAGTTTTTGAGTTATGTGCGTCGCGTCGCGCAAAAAATCGAAAATTTTAAAAATTGCTTTTTTTACATTTTTGAGGGTGCCTAGTAGGTACTTTTCAATTCTAAAGCTTTTTTGTTCAATAAAATTTTTTGATAAAATGCATAGTTTTCGCGCTACGCGCAGCGCGTCTCGGAAAAATTGATTTTTTTCAAAATTGCTTTTTTTGCACTTTTGAGGGTGCCTAGTAGGTACTTTTTGATTCTAAAGCTTTTTTGTTCAATAAAATTTTTTGATAAAATGCATAGTTTTCGCGCTACGTGCAGCGCGTCTCCGGGCGGTGCAATTCTGATAAGAATTTTCTAGTTTTTTTTTTTTTTTTTTTTGTGTTTCTGTCCGTTATACGCTAACTTTTTTGTTGAAGATATTAACCGATCTCGACGAAATTTTCACACAACGTCCGGACCATCTCAGCACAGACGGAGTTTGAACTTCATGACCATACCTCAAATCCGGTTGGCAGTAGCTTGAATTGAAAGCTTCCACAAAAAATTTTTTTTGGAATTTTGCAATTTTGAGGTCACCAAGTAGGTAATTTTTTATTTTAAAGCTTTTTTGTTCAATAAAATTTTTTGATAAAATGCATAGTTTTTGAGTTATGTGCGCCGCGTCTCGC
>JBCBCI010000283.1:0-957 GCA_038530755.1 Cyanobacteria bacterium J06592_8
GTGATTTCTACACAGCTATAGATACTGACTTCTCTGTTTCTCATGGCTACACAAGCCAGAACGAAAATCCTCGCATGATGGGTGACATTAATGGAGATGGCCGTGCTGATATTGTTGGTATTAATGATAATCAAGTCCGCTTTGCTTACGGTCAAGCAGATGGTACCTTCTCTCAACCAAATATTGACGACGGTAGCTACAATATCATGAGCGAAAGCGACGGTTGGACTAGCCAAGAGGAATTTCCTCGGATGCTGGCTGACATTGATGGTGATAACAGAGACGATATCTTTGGTTACGACTCCGTTAATGATAAGCTCATGGTTGCCTACGCATCTGATGAAGGGTTTGCTCGTCCTGTTGAGCTGAGTGGAATAGAAGGTGATACCATTGCCGACTTTATTGACCACAATGATTATAGCTACAACAATTATCCTCTGACCACGGCTGACATCACTGGCAATGGTCAAGATAACATTGTTGGTTTTGGTACTAGCGATATGTTCGCGGCTGTTTGGTCTTAGAGTTCTTTCGTTCCGGCTCGATTTTGTCGCACGTTTGTTTTCTGCTTGATTAATTCAATCGGCTTGGGGTTGCTCCCCAGGCTTTTTTTTGGGAATATTGTGTTCACATCCTGGAGGGGCGACAAGTAGGGGCAAAAAGGGATAGCTAAGTATGTCACTCGCCCGACTGAACCGAAAAGAGCCTATCCACGACACAGCAACTTTTCTATTGGCTTGAATAGCATAACTTGGCTCAACTCCTTAATATACTGTCCTTTATGAAAGCTGGCATTATCAATAATGATAATGTCTCCGGGTTCGAGTTGAGGCATCAAACAATTCTGAGCACCAAGCTTCAAATAAATCTTTATTGCATCACAAGTCAGTCACAAGTCAGATTTTCTCAGGTGGTCAGTCAGATTGACCCACTCAAGGCCCGTTACAAGTCAGTCAC
>JBCBCI010000284.1:0-952 GCA_038530755.1 Cyanobacteria bacterium J06592_8
TATAGAACCCATTTGGTATCTCTAAAAACTTAGGCGATCGCCAATCTCTTAAGCATTAGTCGAATAAAACACATATTAATCTTGGCAGTAGCATTTTCCAGGGTTCTTTCAAAATTTTTGGTCAAGCTTTTACACCTTTCCATCCAGGAATTAGTTCTTTCTATGACCCACCTTGCTTTCACAGGAACAAATCCTGTTTTTCCAAGATTTTCTTTCTCCGTCTTTGATGGTTTTGGTGATAGTTTAAACCGAATCTTGGTCATAATCGCTGGATAAATTTTTTCTAACTCCTGTATGATTTTTTCGCTCTTGGTATCCATTATCAAGTAAGATAGTAATTTTAGGAATGTTGACTGGTTTGGATTTCAAATAGTCAATATTGTCTGATAACATTTCTATTAATCCTACATCATCAGATACTGATGCCTTAGTACAATGGGTAAAAAAAGGAAAACCGAGACTATCTACTGCTAGGTGTCTCTTAATTCCGTTAGTAGCCTTGTAAAAACAGAATCCCTTGGACTTGACACTAGCATTACAAGTATTTTTTACTGCCTGTGAATCAATGATTATTAAAGTTGTCCATTTGGCTTTTTTTTTACCTGTTGACGTACAAGAGAGATGCAACACATCTCTAATTTTCTCAATTACCCCTGATTCTCGCCATTGTTTATAATGCCAAAATACTGTTGAATAAGGTGGTAAATCCTTCGGTAAATCACACCAATTACAACCATTTTTTAATTGATATAAGATACCATCTAAAATTTCTCTCTTGCTCCATTTGGTTGGACAAGTTTTCTTCTTTTTGGGCAATAATGGTTCAATAAGAACCCATTCTTTGTCTGTTAAACTGCTTGAATATGGCATTTACCTAACTCTTGTTTAGGATAATTGGCGATCGCTACTTAAGTATAACCTTTACCTCAAAAGATACCAAATGGGTTCTATA
>JBCBCI010000285.1:0-922 GCA_038530755.1 Cyanobacteria bacterium J06592_8
AACGTAAGTATTAACACGATTTCGCCCTTCTTGAACAGCATTTTGAGCCGCAGTCAATTCAGCTTCGACAATATCAGCAATTCGATAAACGCCAGCTTTTTGTTCCGCGATAAATGCTTCTCGTGCCTGAACATAAATTTGATTCACTTCATCAGGCAATCCGGTAAAAATTTTATTAATCGCCCAAAGCGGACTATTAAAAAAACGTTTCAAGTAAAACTTGACTCTCACATACGCCCAGCCTGTTTTAATTTTCATCCAAGGTATCCAGAGCGGATTTTCCTGATAATAATATTTTTGCTTCCAGGCTTCAAATAATTCCCGTTGTCGGGCTTCAAAGGCAGCTCTTGCCCGTTTATTCGTGGCTTCAAATTCAGCATTTACCCGTGCATCCATACGGTTTAAAATGCCGTTTACATTGGTTTGAGTTTCGTCATAAATGGCTTGAATTTCTTGGGTAACTTTTGCTCGTTCTACTTCATCTTGCTGTTGAGTTTGGGCTTGAGTATTAGCAACATTAATAAATTCCTCTGAACGGGTAGCAAACATCTCATCTTCTGTTTGCAGAATCGCCCCCGCTTGCACATCTAAGGTTTCAGTCTGAATTCCTTGTTCTTGTTCTCGAAACTGTTGTTCAGATGTCTCAACCTGGCTTTGAGCTTCATTCACAGCCCCCGTTACATCAATTCCTGCTTCCGACTGATACAATTCCACTCGGTTTTCATCAAGAAGCACTTCTCCTTCTTGAGTTGGAGTTTCGGCGGTAAATCCCTGAGCGTCTTGACGCTGAATTGCAGGTTGAGGCGATCGCTCAATGGTATGATTTTCCCCATCTTCTGGCATTCGCTGAGGAGTTTCTCCCGTTCCAGAGACAACCGGATCGGTATCAGACATCTGCATCACCGCTTCCGCCATGCGTTCG
>JBCBCI010000286.1:0-917 GCA_038530755.1 Cyanobacteria bacterium J06592_8
TCAACCCCTGAAGCGGGAATCAAAGCGGAAAGATACTGATAGCCTAATTCGGTATCCCGTGAGCAAGTCACCATGGATAACGCAAGTAAAGATACGCATGAATCATCGTTAAGGCGAACCAGTGAAAAGGCTAATACACTGGGAGTCCCAAAAAGGGCAAGGTTAGGGAGATAAGAGGATTTGAGCCGACTTATCAAGTACCTCCCATAAACCTGGTGAAGAGTATCATCCTAACGTGACCAACCTAAGATTGTGAGGAACGAAGTAACCTACCTGTATACTCTCATTCCAGGTCGATGGTCTGAGTAGTCAGCTAAGACGCAAACTCTACACACAGTAGGTAGCAGGTCAGGAAAGATTGGGTCAGAAGCGAATGCCTAACTGTAATGGTTATGGATATGCAGACGGACTCACGGACTAACGGAAAGTAGAGGTACAAGTAGTAACAAATATGCCTAAAACAGATTCAAAAATGAATACTGTGGGATGCAAAACCGTAAACGCAATCAAGGTCAACAAAACCCAGCAATGGAATCAAATTGACTGGAAAATTGCCGAAAAACGAGTTTTTAAATTACAAAAGCGCATCTACAAAGCGTCACGTCGTGATGATGTACTGACAGTTCGACGACTCCAGAAAACACTCATCAAATCCTGGACAGCAAAATGTCTAGCGGTGCGTCGGGTAACTCAAGATAACACAGGTAAAAAGACGGCAGGAGTGGACGGGGTCAAATCCTTATCCCCAGTAGCGCGTATGAAACTTGTTAATAAACTCAAATTGGGTTCAAAGGTCAGCCCAACTCGAAGAGTTTGGATAGACAAACCGGGAAAGGAGGAAAAAAGACCGTTAGGAATACCGACCATGTATGACCGCGCATTGCAAGCCCTAGTAAAAATGGCTTTAGAACCGGAGT
>JBCBCI010000287.1:0-902 GCA_038530755.1 Cyanobacteria bacterium J06592_8
CCTCAGCACCGCCATAAATTTCATCATCTCCCTGATGTCCAAGAACGGTATCTAATCCCGAATTCCCAAACAGTTGATCGGCTGATTCTGCCCCAAAAATGAAGTCATTTCCTTCAAGTCCGAAAATCTGATCGGCATCAGGAGTTCCGGATAGAACATTGATATTTTGACTATCGAAAAAAGTATTGTCTTGAAGAAAGTCCATGAGATACCCCTAAAAATATCGAGAGTTGACATTCGAGTAGAACTTGAAATCATTCCATATCAAGCCGGAAGGCATTTAGCTTGATTTCAGTCTTCAAACGTTGTAGATGGCCCGGAAAGATGTTGTCATTGGTTTGAACTCCTTTCGCTCAAATGAACAGAAGTTAATGTACCCGGAACCCTTGATAGAAAAGGTTCAGCAAGGGTCATTGCGACACATTTTTCAGCGTTCATCTTCTCTCTCGTCAAAAGCTGGATGTTTTTACGGATGCGGAGAAAATTGTTACAAAACTTTATAATGGAAGCACATCTGGGTGGGTGTTGCTGAGAACTTTTGGAAGATTTTGTAAATTTTTGACTCCCTTGACGTAAAATCTCCCTTTCCTTTTTGATAGAGAGGTAAAAGGCCGTGATAGTTGCGGTCAAGCTCAAAGGAGTAGCACTGATTGTGTATTCACAGGATCATCCTCTATCGCAAGATGAATATTTTAAACAGTTAGCTTTGAAAGCTCAACAACATCCTCGTCGAAGTCGAGAGCGACGCCAAGCTTTGACTCAACTGACCCAAGAAATTTTGAATTCGGGTCGGTTATGTCATCCTTACCCCAATCAATTTGTTGATCACTATCAAGACATTTATGAACTAGCAGTTCAAAATCTGATGCTTCATATTTGCGCTAAAATCGATCAATATAAGC
>JBCBCI010000288.1:0-898 GCA_038530755.1 Cyanobacteria bacterium J06592_8
AAAAGTTAGGAAAGCAAGGACAATTTTATGCTCATCTCTACGTGGGGTTGTATTATGAAGCACAACAGAATCAAGCCCAAGCTCAGAATTTTATGGTGAAAGCTGCCTCAGAATATCCCTTAGAAGACTATATGTGGCATTTAGCTATCGTACACAACACTTTGCGAGAATGGGTGTAAAATACCGTTAATCTTCATTGAGGAAATTAAACATGAGCTTAATCGGAAATATTATTTGGTTGATTTTTGGTGGTTTTATTACAGGGATTGGCTATATTGTCGGTGGACTAGCAGTCTGCTTAACAATTATTGGGATTCCCTTTGGATGGCAGGCGATTAAATTGGGTTTTGCCACCATGACTCCGTTTGGGAAAGACAATGTGGTTTTGGAAGATTCTTCTAATCTCCTGACTATGATTTTTAATGTCTTATGGGCTGTTTTATTTGGTTGGGAAATTGCTCTGTCTCATTTAATTCATGGTTTGATTTTATTGATCACAATTATTGGGATTCCCTTTGCTCAACAACATTTTAAGCTTGTGCCAATGGCTCTATTTCCCTTTGGGCGGGAATTGCGTTGAATAGAATGATGAGAGTGATTTCTTATTATTTATTCCTGATTTCCGACTTCCTTTGAGAAGAATTAGAGTTATAGTACGGAGAAAAAATTATTTGTAAACTTTTGTAAAGGGATGAGAGTTGAACTGAGCTGGAGTGAATTCTAAGTTATAACTGAGTTATAACTGAGTTATAACTGAATCAAAATTTAGCTACATAGCTAAACATCTTTATTAATCTAAAGCAGCATATTAAGTTGTCAAAATGACTCACTCTGGCAATCAAAAACAGGCACTCTCCTCTCCCACACCCGATTTAGAACAAGGTATCAATCCATCTCC
>JBCBCI010000289.1:0-879 GCA_038530755.1 Cyanobacteria bacterium J06592_8
AAATTGCGAATCACGAAACCTCGCGGCGGGTTTTAGATCAAGTTCGCTCCATGCGCGAATGCTGTAACAAGATTGAGCGGATGTTATTTGACGGTGGGTCAATTCAAAAATTTATCACCTCGCCTTAAGATCTCGCCTTGACTCGAATTGCTGAAAATACAGCCAGTGGCGTTGTGATGCTAAAAGCCATTCAGCAATCCGTTGATCAGCTATCGCTTAGCCTCGATCAAGTTGCGGCGGAACTCGAGAACAAGTAACTCTCGATTTTTGAGAACAATCCTCTCACCGTTGAGGGGAATAAATTAAACATTGAGACAGAGATGAACGAAAACGAACAACCACAATATACCAACCATTGGGCGACATCAGAGGAAAACTGCGAGGAAATGAGATCTAAATATAACTGGAACTTGACGCAAGCGTCGGACTCAAAGGATGGCACAGATTTACCTGTAGAGTGTCAATTTGAAGGGGATGCAACGTTTCCTAATTATTATGATGAGGAGGAAGACTAATGAGAGGCGGCAAATGGGTTGTATTTCGCCCGGAGTTTGGTCATGCAGTTCCCAAAATCGAACACAAAGAAAAAAGAGTCGCGACGATGGGAATTTTGCACGATCATCTCGATTCTCTTGATTCACGAGATCCCGAAGTTGGAGATCGCCCACCTCGATTTATATCGGTTAAAGAGTTCACGCCTGTTGGCAAAGACAAATCCTCAACCCACTGGTGTGATTCGGATTGGATTGTAACTCGTATTCAGGAGTTTGAAGTCGTTGAACCTATTCTTAGAAAGTCTGATTACGAAAAGGTTTTCATTTGTTACTGCGAGTATAAGCCTTTAAAGAATCCGACCCTACGCCCGATAAATTTTGGCGG
>JBCBCI010000290.1:0-844 GCA_038530755.1 Cyanobacteria bacterium J06592_8
GTTTATTATTCTCATTTACCCACCTGGCATTTTGTTCTGCTATTTTTGATTTAATTTGTGATTCCATAGGATTTCTTGTCAATAATTCAGCTATTTTAATTGAAATAGCATGAATATTGATAGAACTCCGATCCTTTCAGATTAAGCTCAACTTTCTCGATATGACACTTAGTTTCAAGCTATAACCTAAATAGGCAACCAAAGAGCGATTAATCCTCTTTGATGTCAAGCTGAGAACTTGATCAACTCAAAGCGCTCGCTTTACTTGTCAGGTTGTATTTACCTGATGAGTAAGACTATTAATTCAAACCTTGATCAGCAGATATCCCCTCTGTTAAAATAGGGGTAGATATAGGGAACTTTTACCTAAAAGTTCCTAACCTATAGAACTTACCGAAACCTGCCACTACAGAGCAGTTTGAAGTTATGCACCCATAGCTGTCAAGGGCTAAGATAGGAAGAAATGTACTTGATTAGATGAAAACTTCCTACACTTAAAATGAAGATTGATAGACACGGGAAAGCCGCGATTATTCTAGATAAAGATTACGATAAATTATTCAGAAAAATTGAGAATCCGCAGCACCGATTAATTTTGAATATTCTCCGAACTGCATCCCAGTAAACATCTACAACTTTCAAACTACAAACCGCCCCAATCCTCTCACCCGTGTACCGGAGAATATTCAAAATTAATCGGTGCTGCGGATTCTCAATTTTTCTGAATAATTTATCGTAATCTTTATCTAGAATAATCGCGGCTTTCCCGTGTCTATCAATCTTCATTTTAAGTGTAGGAAGTTTTCATCTAATCAAGTACATTTCTTCCTATCTTAGCCCTTGA
>JBCBCI010000291.1:0-782 GCA_038530755.1 Cyanobacteria bacterium J06592_8
ACTTTGGGGTTTATTTTGTTCTAGAACCGCGAGTAACGCACTGACAAAAGCTTCGCGGTCAAAAGCTTTCACTTCCTTTTGAGAGGCTTCTTCGGTTTGAGAGGCTTGGGCTTGCCGCATTTGTTGATTCGGGTCTACTGCGGCGTCCTGGGCTTCTTTGGCTTTATCCTCAGCAGGTTTGTGACTACTTTGTTCTCCGGCTAACTGTTGGGTTTGACTGACGGCGGCTTGAAAGGCGGGATCGGCATCGGGAGATTGGGGTGCGGGTTGTCCTTCCAAATCTGGGGCGGCTTCTGCTTGTCCTGCATTCTCTAACCCTTCAATCTCCCCCTTTCCTTCTAATAGACCTTCATCTGGGATTGTATCTTCGGAAGGAGTGTCTGGTTCTCCCAGGTTGTCTTCACCTTCAGTTGTCACTTGGTCAGTTGCTTGAGCGTCTGCGGTGTCCTGATCTTTTTGAGCTTCAGTCAGATCTTTCTGTTGCTCTGTTTTAATAATATCTTCGCCTTTTTTCTCGGTATTTTCAGCGTCAGTTTGTTGGGTTTCGCTCACCTGTTCTGATTCTTTTTCTAAGGTGTCTCCCTTCTGTTTGGCTGCATCTTCACTCTCGGCATTGGCGAGTTCTTTTGTTTTTTCCGCTTGCTGTTCAGCTTTTGATTTTGCTTGGTCTGCGGCTGAAAAATCTCCGCCTTCTTTTTTCTTTTCAGTGATTTCTTGTGCTAGTTTTTCCTCGGCTTTTTTCTTTGCCTTTTCGATATCTTTTTTTTTATTGCGCTGAATAA
>JBCBCI010000292.1:0-761 GCA_038530755.1 Cyanobacteria bacterium J06592_8
ACAGTTGATCTAAATCTTGAGTGACCGCTTCACGGGGTTGTAGCAAATTCCAATAAACGGTGTGATAGCCTCGCTGTTGAGATTGTTTGAGCAACCAGTTAATCAGGGAGGTTTTCCCCATGCGTTCCGATGCTTTAATGCGAATGAGACAGCCAAGCAGCCCTACGCTTTCAACGCATTTAGCCTCAACAGGCGATCGCTTCACATAGAGAGTCGCTTCCTCATCCGCAATTTCTGCGACAGATTGCCAATCTAGTCCTAGTTTCTCACAAATTTCCTGAAAATTGAGGCGATCAATCCGTTTGCCGTTAAAAAAGTTGTCAATGGTTGACTTCGACTTTCCCAACTCCGTCGCCAAGGCTTGCTTACTAGGAAAACTATTGCGTTGTAGTGCTGTTTTTACTCGTTCGAGTTGTTCTGGAGATACATTTAGCGATCGCCCGTTGGACATAACAAGATCAAAGTAGAAGCTTGTTTAAATTATACTAACCTCTCCCCCAACCCCTCTCCTAGAAGGCGAGGGGAGTATTTTTTTTTGATTTAGGGGGCGGAGAATTGAGGGGGCTAAACTCAGCCGAAAGTCATGCAATTTCTAATTTTTCTCCACCGAGAACTCAGTAGGTGATGGGGTTTCATAGAAATATACACCCAAAACACCGATAGGAAAAAAGTAACATGGACAAGGAAATTCTGAAAGAACGGTTACGTCAAGCCAAACTTAGCTTTAATTTCGCCTTAAGTTTAACGGTTGTCAGTTCCCT
>JBCBCI010000293.1:0-749 GCA_038530755.1 Cyanobacteria bacterium J06592_8
ACAATACTACATCTAGAATTTCAAACACGACCGGACCCGGAAATTCCCTTTCGCATGGCGGATTATCGCATCCGAATCTATCGACGTTATCGGGACAAATCCGTGCGACAAGTGGTAATTTACCTCAAACCCACAAGTTCTCCACTGGTTCAAGAAAATGTGTTTGAAATCCCGGGAACTCGTCATCAATTTCAAGTGATTCGACTCTGGGAAACTCCAAAAGAAGAATTATTACAATTTCCAGGTTTATTACCTCTAGCGGTTCTGGGTCAAAGCGAAAACCCAACTCAAACTCTCTATCAAGTTCAGCAACGAATTGAAACTCTCAGCGACCCCAATGAACGAAAAAACGTCACCGCAGCGACAGCGATTCTAGCTGGATTATCATTAAACAAAGCGATGATTCAACAAATATTGAGGGAGGAAATCATGGAAGATTCTGTCATTTATCAAGATATTGTTGCCAGAGCCACTGCTAAGGGTTTACAACAAGGTCTACAACAGGGAGTACAACAAGGTTTGCAACAGGGCTTACAGCAAGGCGTGCAACAGGGCTTGCAACAGGGCTTCCAACAAGGTCTCCAACAAGAAGCGACTCTAGTTTTACGGCTACTCCGACGTCGAATTGGTGAAATTGATGCCAATTTAGAGTCGAGAATTCGATCATTACCTGTGGTACAACTCGAAAACTTAGGAGAAGCTCTATTAGACTTTACCAGTGTGAGTGATTTGAGGGCGTGGTTGGAACA
>JBCBCI010000294.1:0-748 GCA_038530755.1 Cyanobacteria bacterium J06592_8
CTCATTCTGATTGGTCTAACACAATTAGCATTGCACATGGATGTAATCTATCGAGTCCAGATTTTTCGGCTTCTAAATGCGTCGAAGATGCTTTTGATAAAGGGGCAGAGATACTAGCCCTATTTCCCAGTTCACAACTGTCAAATGAAATTCAAACTCTGATTTCGCAAAACTATAATCTGCCATTCTCTGGTCGTCAATTTTTACCTTTAATCGCTGGGGATGCTATTTATGGGGATAAAATTCTTCGTGAATTTGGTCGAGAAGTTGAGGGAATGGTTGTTGCCATTCCTTGGCATCACGAACTCAAAAATAGTGCTAGTGTTACCTTTCTTAAAGAAGCCCAAAAACTCTGGGGAACTCAAAGTGTTAACTGGCGTACTGCAAGTAGTTATGATGCAACTCAAGCTTTGGTAGAAGGATTGAGGCAGTTAGGAAAAAACCCGACTCGTAAAGGACTAAAGCAGATACTTTCTCAAGGTGATTTTTCTGTTCAAGGGGCAACAGGACTGGTTGAATTTGATGGGGGCGATCGCAAAATTACCTCAAAAAATGAGAATGAACTCGGAATTTTAGTTCAGGTACAGTGTGATTACAACTATGACAATTGCAAATTTATTCCACTGGACATGAACAGATCCGAATTTTAGATATTCCCACAGAACAAGCTGTAACCCCTGCAAGAGTCAATGGGTTGACCCACCGCTTGCAGAGGTGTTTGCCGTTTATGAAGGCTGATAACTAGACG
>JBCBCI010000295.1:0-745 GCA_038530755.1 Cyanobacteria bacterium J06592_8
AATGAAATACCGTTAGCTGACTCTATCTCTAACTATCGCTGTACATTAAATCCATCCACAGACATTAATCGAGAAATTGAAAAAATATCAGCAGATGGAGTTCAACTAGATGATGGGTTAATTGATTTCATCAACAACAAATTAATCTCGATGCTTCAAGTCGCCTGGACTGAAGATGTGGTTAAAAATTTTGAAAAATCATTTGAAAGAGATATATTACTTTGAGTTTCAACCGTAGTTATTTTTATAAAAGACTTGCACTATTAAAACGATGCCAAAACTATCGGCAACAGATCCGTCCAGGTGGAGTTACACAACAACTGGGATTATCAAGAGAACGGGGTTAACGAGACGTGAGGTAGAACAGTTAAGGAGAGAAGCAAGAGAAGAAGCGAACGATCCCTTAGATGCAAGAGAGGGAGATATTCAAGGGATAGAATCTCGTGAGCAGACTGAGCGAAAAAATCCAGTATCAGGAATAGACCTGTCAAAAGGAGCGACTCAAAAAAGACGGGGGATTGGTCTGAGCGATTCTCCTTTCTCTGTAGAGTGGGATAGCGACGGATTTAAGGGAGGGAGTGCATCGCTGCCTGGTGGCGGTAGCGTTTCTTGGGATAGAGAAGGAGAGAAGGGAATAGAATTCGGTGGTTTCGGCGTAGGAATGAAACCGGACGGTAGCGGTAGTATTGAGTTTCCCGGAGGTACTTCAATTGATTATGTAGTCAAAGGATGTTTTGTCGTAGAA
>JBCBCI010000296.1:0-729 GCA_038530755.1 Cyanobacteria bacterium J06592_8
ATGCTGGGGCTTTGTTGTATCAATTTTGTTGTTGAACTGGATAATAAATTAACTGCATTCCCTGCTTTCGCTTCTTAATCAACTTATCCGCTATCAAACCTTTCAAACAAATTTGCAACATAGACACGGGGCGGTTGAGGTGTTGCTCTAACTCTGTGATTGTCATTCCTTGTGGGTTGTGACGAATGAGTTCTAGAATTCGTTCACTTGTGGTTGGCCCTGGTGTTGGAGTGATGATACGAATGATTGCCAAAGTTTTCTCGTGACGTTACTAACGATTTCTTCTCTAACCTGGCATCTTCAAGATGTGAATGACATCAGTAAAATTGCGGACTGTTGATTCAAAAAATTAAGGAGAGGTGTTAGCTTCCTCTCCTTTTCATGGTTATTTATTCAATTAGATTTCCCAGCGAGTGGGAAGTCCGTGCGAAACAACAATTCCACCAATACCTGCAACGGTGTGTTTCCATTAATTCCACTTCAACTAAGAAGCGAGAGTTGGGGAGATGTTCATTCAAGTAGAAGAAATCACCAACAAGTTTCCATTAATTCCACTTCAACTAAGAAGCGAGAGCGGTGTACCCTGGCTCCGGCCAGTGGTACGTTGACAATTTTGTTTCCATTAATTCCACTTCAACTAAGAAGCGAGAGTTTGGTCGCACATCGCGGCGCTTCATAAAAAGAAGACTTACGTTAGGTACACAGGTTGGAGAGGGTGAATTCGGTTAC
>JBCBCI010000297.1:0-715 GCA_038530755.1 Cyanobacteria bacterium J06592_8
TGGTAAGGACAGAATGGTGTATTTGCCCGATAGTGCTGTGGTGTTGGTTGAGAATTGGTTAGCTGTAAGAGGACGTTCACCGGGGGCGTTGTTGTGTCCCATTCGCAAAGGTGGACAAATTGAGATTCGTTATATGACGCCTCAAGCAGTGTTGTTAATCGTGCAGAAACGAGCTGAACAGGCGGGGGTTGAATCCTTCAGTCCCCATGATTTTCGGCGGACGTTTTGTAGTGACTTGTTGGATGCGGGGGTTGATATCGTGACCGTGCAGAAGTTGGCGGGCCATGCCAGTCCAGTTACGACAGCGAAGTATGATAGGAGAGGGGAAGAAACGAAGCGGAAAGCGGTGCAGAAGTTGGGGTTTTGATGAGAGGCGTTACTGAGTCAACTTTTATATTCTAAGGTCAAAACATCTGGATAATCAACCACAAGATTAAATAATTTTAACCACTTAACTCCTATAATAATTTCAGGTAAGTTCTTTCCCACTTGAACGGGAATAGCAAACTGTCTACCATCAATAATAACTTGACCTTCGTAAATATCAAACCGACCCTTTCCTTGAGCTATCGGAATCATCACATCGGATTCACTTAATTCCCAGTCAAAGGCTGAGATATCTTGCTTGTCAATGGCTAAATAACCAGCGGTAAACCCTGTATCTAAAAGTACATCGGTTTAATCACCTCCGATGGAGAAATATTGACAACCGATG
>JBCBCI010000298.1:0-713 GCA_038530755.1 Cyanobacteria bacterium J06592_8
GCCTGTCGTTGTTCCCGTGAACTCAATGTTTCCTCCCGACTGAACTTGAATATTCGTCAGGGCTATTCCAGAACTGAGTCCATTACTCTGACTGGTTCCGATGAAAGTAATATCTCCGGTTCCTGAAGTGCGAAAAATCACTTCACCATCCAGAGGAAGAGCAACAATTCCAGAACTACTGTTCTCGCCCAAGGTGGTTCCTTCTAAGAAAATATTGCCATTTCCAGTGGTTTCAACACGGCTATCTCGAACTATAATTCCCTCACTTCCCGCTCCGCCTGTAGTGGTTCCTGTCAGTTGAATATCCTCTTGGGACTGAAGTTGAACATCTACCAATACAATGCCATCCGTAAACGCTTCGCTAGTCTCGCTGCTAACCCCTGTAATATTAATTGCTCCTCCTGATAGAATTTGGGAATCGAACAATGAAGTACCATCGCTGAGATTGGCAGTGCTATTGGTCCTTCCCGTCAGGGTAATATCCCCGCCTCCTCGCGTTTGTAAGGTCACTCCAGCGTGCCTGATGCCATCATTATTTTCTCCTGTTCCGAAGCTAGTTCCTTCTATGAGAATGCTGCCGTTTCCAGTGGTCTCGACAGTGCTATTACTCATAATCACTCCCCTACTGCCATCACTGCCTGTCGTTGTTCCCGTGAACTCAATGTTTCCTCCCGACTGAACTTGAATATTCGTCAGGGCTATTCCAGAACTGA
>JBCBCI010000299.1:0-360 GCA_038530755.1 Cyanobacteria bacterium J06592_8
ATTGAAAATTATATCCATTATCACTATTTGGATTTGTGCTTTCATCACCACCATAGAGCACATCGTTATCATTTCCCCCATAAAGAGTATCGTTCTCACCACGTCCTACTAATGTGTCCGCACCTCCGTTACCCCATATCTGATCTTCGCGATGCCAGGTATAGTTCTGATTCTTGAGTGTAGCGGCTCTAAAATATGAACTTGTTTTTGTTTTTCCTTGGATATAGTTGTTGGTGTCATCACCAGTTTGTATTTCTGTACCAGGATTACCATTCCATCCCATTGTTCTTTTCTCCTTTGTGTTGAATTTGATTGTCAAGGAAAGAGAACAACCTCTTCCCACACAAACAAATTCAACAC
>JBCBCI010000299.1:370-711 GCA_038530755.1 Cyanobacteria bacterium J06592_8
ACTCCTGATTGCGTTCAACTTTCAGGATATTTTTGTATTATTATCTATCTCCTCTGGACTCATTATTGCTGAAGTCTCCAGCAGAAAAAATCCCGAAAAGTTCAGGAAATATTCAGGAATATTTATAGAAATTAGAGTTGATACATATTGACTTTGATTTGTCAATCCCTAAATGTTCAGGTTTTTTGATAGTGGCTAAAAACTGGCCCATAAGGTTAAGGGAGAACTTGGTGAAAGAGCTTTATTCAACTGATCAATGTCATCAGGATTAATGGTTCGTAGCAAGCTGATGATCATCTATAGCGCTGCGCGCAGGTGTTAGGTGTTAGGGGTTAGGTACT
>JBCBCI010000300.1:0-707 GCA_038530755.1 Cyanobacteria bacterium J06592_8
CCTTTGACTATCACTTTCCCTGTCCGATAATCTAAAGCTCCATAGTAGGTCTGTTTCTGCTTCTCATTCGTCATAGGTATCTCAATTCGTCTATCTGTTTTTCCCCATACATATCCACAGACATCTCTCCATAATAAATGACATTCATCTACAAAAAATACTATTAACTTTCCGGATTCGATCTCCTCTCTATTCCTTTCTATCCATTCTTCAATTTCCTTTTTTTTTGAGCCACTAACTTTAAGTCTTTACTTGGGTTTTCCTTTTGCGACTTTTTCCAAGAGAGTCCAGCCTCATGAAATAAGTTGTAATAACTTGTACGTCCTTCAAATACTACATTAAACTCTTGGGCTATGTAGCACTCCAATTCATTGAGATTCCAATAATTCTTCCTCTTCAGCCAGTCTAATACCTGCTGTTTTTGTTCCAGTTTGAGATAGCTCTTTGAGCCTTGATAACCTAGCTTCAAACCTGCTATCCCTTTCATGATGAAAGCTTGCTTCCACTTGCTGATAAATCCAGAACTCACCTGCAATACTTTCATAATATTTTTGTGAGTGTGTCCCTTCAAAGTCATGCTCACTGCTAAGGCTCGTTTAAGTTCTCTTGGATCAGGGTTAGATGCTATAAAGGTTGCTAATTCGTCCACTTCAATACTAAGTAACTTCTCTTCCTAATTTTCTCACATCTCATTTGCGATCGCTATA
>JBCBCI010000301.1:0-700 GCA_038530755.1 Cyanobacteria bacterium J06592_8
TAAAGGTTTCTAATCCGAAACATTACAACAAGCTCTATAAAAAACTTAGGCTTGCTCAAAAATCTCTGAGCCGGAAAGCCAAAGGCTCGAAGAATAGAGAGAAAGCCAAGGTTAAAGTAGCTCGTATCCAAGCTAAAATTGCTGATTCTAGACGTGACCATACTCACAAGCTAACGACTCAACTGATTCGAGAAAATCAAATAATTGCAGTTGAAGATTTGGCAGTGAAGAATATGGTGCGGAATCACAAACTTGCCCGATTAATTAGTGACGCGAATTGGGGAGAACTTGTCCGACAACTTGAGTACAAAGCAACTTGGTACGGACGAGATCTAATCAAAATTGACCGTTGGTTTCCCAGTTCAAAGCGATGCTCAAACTGTGGACACATTGTCGATAACCTTCCTCTCAATATTCGAGAATGGGATTGTCCTCAATGTAGAACTCGCCATGATCGTGATGTTAATGCCAGTGTGAATATTTTGGCTGCTGGACTAGCAGTTTCAGCCTGCGGAGCGACCATAAGAGCCGAACAGAGTAAATCTGTTAAGCCGGGTGCGAAAATCTCTTCTAGAAAGAGAAAGAAACAGGAACCCAAATTTGGGTGACATCCGGGATTTTACATCCCGGATGCAAGCCCCAAACGCCTTCCGCGTAGTGATGTTTGGGAATCCCACGCCATAAAGAATGTTGGCGATGG
>JBCBCI010000302.1:0-673 GCA_038530755.1 Cyanobacteria bacterium J06592_8
ATCACACCAGATTTTAACGAAGTCACAGCAGCTCCCGGAGCTTGCATCCGGGAGAACTGTGACCAACCCCGAATTTGTTTTCTAAGGGTTGGAAACGTATTCAATTTTTCTAAGAGTTTTCCGTGATTGATTCGGTCAAAGCATTTAGCTATATCAGCATCTAGGACGTATTTAGCCTTTTTGCTAATACTGGCGAATATGGCTTCTATGGCATCGTGGCAGCTTCTTCCTGGTCTAAAACCGTAACTATTTGGCTCGAATTTGGCAACGCAATTCGGGTTCTAATGCCATTTTTACTAGAGCCTGTAATGCGCGGTCATACATGGTAGGTATTCCTAAAGGTCTTTCTTCCTTCGTTCCAGGCTTAGGTATCCAAACCCTTCTTGTTGGCTTAACCTTTGAACCCAATTTGAGTTTGTCTATGAGCTTCAAGCGTGCTGCTGGGGATAGGGACTTTACCCCGTCCACTCCTGCTGTCTTTTTGCCCTTGTTTTCTTGGGTAACTCTACGCACCGCGATAGCTTTGGCTGACCAAGATTTGAACAGCAACTTCTGAAGTCTGTGAACTAATGCGACGTTGTCACAACGAGACGCTTGATAAATCTGTTTTTGTAGCTTAAAGACCATCCTTTCTAACTTACGCCAGGGGATGTCCTTCAATTTATACATCGGT
>JBCBCI010000303.1:0-656 GCA_038530755.1 Cyanobacteria bacterium J06592_8
TGATGATATTTTAATCGGCGGAGAAGGTAGTGACTTCCTATTCGGCGATAAGGGTAAAGACCTTTTAATTGGCGGTACGCTGGCTGAGGATGGCACGATTAATCCTGATGGCGCACAGGATATTTTTGAGGTCAAGGATGAACAACTTGAAGAGGCGGATCTGATTCGTGGGTTTGAAGACGGTACTGATTTAATGTTATTGCCCCAGGGTATCACGTTTGATGAGTTGACGATTAATCCAATTCAGCTCAGTGTTGATGGTGCGATCGCGCTACAATCCTCACAAATTCTACTGGACGAGCAAACACTGATTTTAGTTGAAGGTATTATTCCCAGTAATCTCGATGCAAATGACTTCACCAGTTTGAGTGAGACAGTAGATGCAGGTGGTTCTTTAACCAATGAGCAAATTTCGTTTTTAGGTTAATTTAAAGGACACAAACCTCAGAATTTTTCCTTCATCAAGTCAATATTCAAGAGAGAGGAGGAAACGCCTTCCTCTCCAGCATTCTGACAATTAACTGAAAAATTTATCCAGCATTTGCCGTAAAAACGCCACCTAAATTCTAAGAGATAGATAGAGAGGCAGATGACTTGAGTCTAATGACGCGAATTTCACCAATTTAAAACAATCTAGGAGAATTTGTGATGGATAT
>JBCBCI010000304.1:0-632 GCA_038530755.1 Cyanobacteria bacterium J06592_8
TACGAAAAGGTTTTCATTTGTTACTGCGAGTATAAGCCTTTAAAGAATCCGACCCTACGCCCGATAAATTTTGGCGGTCCAATACCCGATCATGTTCTGCGATCGCTAAAGTCAGAATCAGACTCTAGTTCTAATGAACCTTGGGATGAGGAGGCGGGACACAATGAGTAAAGACGAAAAAGATCCTTCTTTGGAGTATCAATTAATTCAAATAGCGTCCGCTTTAAAAGAGGGCAATCAAATTAAGCAAGAAATGCTGCAATTGATGCAAAGCCAAGTGTGGCAGCTTGAACTGTTACAAACAAACATTCGCGACCTGAGAGATCCCCTTTTTCAAACTAATGTGAGACTGCAACAAATAAGGGAGTCACATGAAGTTCGCAGCGAAAACATTTTGCTGATTCATCAAGATTTGTCAAAGCTAGTTGATCGGCTCACTGCAACGGATAAAACTTCGCCTAAAACTCAAAGCGATTAATTTAAACCCTACTCGCCTACGCTTTCTTAGCAACGCTTAGGAAGGCGTGGGCGGTTAGGAGTCGCGCCCTAATCGCAGAGAAAGTCTTGCACAGACGCTTTAGAAGTAAACAAAGGCATTCAAAAAACTTGACGCCTACTTCTAAGCAGAAGCA
>JBCBCI010000305.1:0-618 GCA_038530755.1 Cyanobacteria bacterium J06592_8
AAAGAGGTTATGGGGGGACGTATTCCGACTTTCAGAAGCTAAGTTCTGGCGAATTCCGGCTGTTTGATCTTCTGTTGGCAGATACTTTTCTGGGATAGGTAATTCAGCTAACAGTTCTCCATCAAGAGAAAACTCGTTAATAAATGGGTTAACTAAATTATTGGCATTACCTTCAGATGAAATAAATAGGGTTTGATTTTCGGTTAAGGCAATCCCTTCTGGATCGACGCTATTTTCTGGATAGGGTTGGCCCTCAGCAATTAATAGTGTGGTTAAAGCCTCGAAATTGACATCACCTTCATCTAAACTGCCATCGCTTAAGTCAATAGAAAGCGTGTAATAGCGGGCGGAATTTCGTTGAGAACGGTCATCCGAAATACTGTAATAAACTTGATTGTCTGCATCGTAGACAATACTGGAAAGTCCACCGAGTTCGGTATCTTGAAAGATTGTTCCAGTTGGAAAGGTAACTTCGCCTAAAAATTCGACAGAGGAAACGGTTTTGCGGCTGAGATTAGTAGTCATTGGATTAGTTGTTAGGTGTACTATTTAGGTTGAGTTGAACCCAAAAAACCGGATGTAGGTTGGGTTAAACAAAGTGAAACCCAACTAGAAAGT
>JBCBCI010000306.1:0-598 GCA_038530755.1 Cyanobacteria bacterium J06592_8
TGAACGGATAAACGTTGAGTATTAAGGGTTAAAGTTCCTCCATTACCGATGGCTCCTTGTCCAACAGAAGCTCTTAAAACACCACCCATCAGTTCTACATCCGTCGCTGTAACGGTTAAATCTCCTCCATCTCCATTGCCAAAAGTTGAAGTTGATATTTGCGCCCCATCTCGAACGGAGAGATTTTGAGTATTAAGGGTTAAAGTTCCTCCATTTCCAATGGCTTCCGGTTGCACTGAAGCTTCTAGTAAACTAGAAGACTGACCATTAGTAGAAGTACCAACCAGTTCTACATTAGTTGCTGTAATCGTTAAATCTCCTCCATCTCCATCGCCCGAAGTACCAGTTGATATCTGTGCCCCATCTCGAACGGACAAACCTTGAGTATTGAGAGTTAAAGTTCCACCCTTTCCTGTCGCTCCGAGTTCAACTGAAGCTCCTAAATTACTAGGAAACTCACCATCAGCAGTAGTACCAACCAGTTCCACATCCGTCGCCGTAACAGTTAAATCTCCCGCATTTCCGTTACCAAAAGTTGCAACCGATATCTGCGCCCCATCTCGAACGGATAAACGTTGAGTATTAAGGGTTAAAGTAC
>JBCBCI010000307.1:0-597 GCA_038530755.1 Cyanobacteria bacterium J06592_8
CTCGCCCCCCAAATTTGGGGGGAATCAGAGTTTTCTGCAACGGGAACGGTTGTCGGTTGACCGGGATTATCATAATTCGGATTAGCAACAATAACAGGATTTTGACGAGAATTGTATTCATTTTGTAACTGGATTAAATCTCGTCCGGTGGTTAAATAGGTAATTTGATAATTTTCAATCAGATATTGATTATTTTCATCAACTAACGCCGCAAACGGAATTTTATTTAACTGAGAATCCGGTGAAATAATAATATGATTAACATCACCTAACTTTTCTCGAATCGGTTTCATCAACAGTTCATCTAGAGAACGAGCTGATTTCTTCATCAGATTTAAATTTTCCTTGGAAACTAGATCTCGACCAAATCCACGTCGATCAAAATAATAACCTTTATCAATGGTTTCAGCTTCTCCTAAATCAACCCATTGCGGTTCGCCTGAAGATTTGAGGATATAAGCAGCATAGTGAGGTTTTCCCCATTTGTCTGTTGTACTCGCTTTAGCATCAAACGGTTCATACAATACAAATTCAACTAATGCTGTATCTTCAGGAATTAATTGTTGTACGGCTTCAATGGTAACAGGTTCAGAAAAC
>JBCBCI010000308.1:0-589 GCA_038530755.1 Cyanobacteria bacterium J06592_8
TGTTAGATGCGATGAAGAACCAGAACGTTCAACTGGCAATTATTACACCTTCTGGGGAAGAAGCCAGAGCCGATGGAATACTCATCCGCCGAACCGCTTTAGCCTACAAAATTCCGATTATTACGACCATAGCCGGAGCCAAAGCAACCGTTGCTGCAATTCGAGCGTTAAAGTCCGAGTCAGTAGAAGTAAAAGCCATTCAAGACTACTACTAAACTCCTGAATTTATAGGGTGTGTCAGGTCTATTAAGTTGGATTTTGATGCACCCTTTTAAATTAAGATAGACAACTGGCGATTGCGCTGTCGCGCACGCTTCGCGAACACCTATTTTTGACCAGAAGATAAAATAAATTTATAGAAATGATATATATCTTTGGATAGTGATTCAATTCATTATGATCACACTGTTCAAGCTACAATAGATTTAACTACTTATTGCAGTCTATAATTCTAATCAACAGAGGCTTTTATGGAAAACTCCCAACCGGATATAAATCAATCTAATATTACTCTCACGGTAGGTGATTTAGAAGAATTACTAACAAAAATTGTTCGCCGAGTTATCAAAGAAGAAATGATGAGCTTACC
>JBCBCI010000309.1:0-570 GCA_038530755.1 Cyanobacteria bacterium J06592_8
CACCGTGCCGCCCTTGGTGATCTCGGCGTAGCTCTTGGCCACGCCGCCGTTCTTGACCGCCGAACGCGCCGCCATGGCAGCGGTCAGGGTCGATTTGCCGTGGTCGATGTGACCGATGGTGCCGACGTTGACGTGCGGCTTGGTGCGCTCGAAGACGGCCTTGGCCATGGGGAGTTACCTCCGGTGCGGGGTACGTGAGTACCGGTCTGGTGTTAAAGGCCGGCCGTGGGGCCGACAGGGGAAGCGTGGTGCCGGTCGACGCGACGCGGCGTTGTCGGGTGCCCGGCCGAGGTGGGAGGTCGGGGCGGGCGGGGGTCGGAAGCCACCCAGGGGACTCGAACCCCCGACCTCACCCTTACCAAGGGTGTGCTCTACCAACTGAGCTAGGGTGGCGAAGGGGCCGAGGTGGTTCTTCGCCCGGCTGGGTATCCAGGCCGCGCGGCTCAAGGCGGCGCGGGTTGCGTTTGGGTTGTCAGGCCGACCCGATCGAGGGCCGAGCCGTCCGGCCGAGTCGACACGGACCGCCGGGCAGGGTGCACGGACACCCTGAGGCGAGCCACGAAACGTAGC
>JBCBCI010000310.1:0-546 GCA_038530755.1 Cyanobacteria bacterium J06592_8
GTGGGAATTCCGGTAATAGCGCATTCTCGCAAAGCCCTCTTCATCCGTTTGATTGCCATTTCGCGATCTTTGCCCCAAACGATTAATTTACCGATTAAAGAGTCGTAATAAGGGGGGATTTCGTAATCGGTGTAAACGTGGGAATCTACCCTAACCCCCGGGCCTCCAGGGGGCAGATACGCGCTAATTCTGCCGGGTGCGGGGCGAAAATCGCGATCGGGATCTTCAGCATTAATCCGACATTCGATCGCGTGGCCGGTAATGTTAATATCTTTTTGAGAAATTGAGAGGCGATCGCCTTGAGCGATGCGAATTTGTTCGGCGATCATATCTATTCCCGTAATCATTTCAGTCACGGGATGCTCGACTTGAATGCGAGTATTCATTTCCATACAATAGAAATCGCCGTTTTTATCTACTAAAAATTCTACAGTTCCAGCACCGATATAATTAATCGATTTGGCTGCTTTAACTGCTGCTTGGCCCATTTTCGAGCGCATTTTCGGGGTTAAAAAAAGCGAGGGGGCTTCTTCTAAGAGCTTTTGG
>JBCBCI010000311.1:0-541 GCA_038530755.1 Cyanobacteria bacterium J06592_8
GGTAATGGAGATGGGGGTTTCGGCTTCAGTAATGGTTCTAACGGTGATATTGTCGGAACCTCCGCCAACCCTGTTGAAGGAACCATCGATGTCGTTATCGCTGACGTTATCTGCAATGATGCTGCTGCTGACATTGGTTGTACCCCCAAAGTTCTCAATGCAGATAACGTCAGCGATAACGACATCGATGGTTCCTTCACCAGTAATGGCAGCAACCTAATTGGTAATGGAGATGGGGGTTTCGGCTTCAGTAATGGTTCTAACGGTGATATTGTCGGAACCTCCGCCAACCCTGTTGACCCTCAACTCGGTCCCTTACAAGACAATGGTGGCCCAACATTCACCCAAGCATTACTCCCAGGTAGTCCAGCAATTGATGCAGGTTCGGCTAATGGATTAACCACAGACCAACGAGGTACTGGGTTTGTTCGTGTCTTTGGTAGCCAAGCTGATATTGGTGCATTTGAAGTTCAAACACCTCCAAATACAGCCCCCGCAGGAGACATCCCAGACCAATCCATTCTGGCTTACGATGCCTTTA
>JBCBCI010000312.1:0-536 GCA_038530755.1 Cyanobacteria bacterium J06592_8
ATTCAACTCCCCACATCGTCCCCAATTCACCAACATCCAATCACTTAGATCGACTGGTCAAAGACAAGAAATCCTCTATCCTTTCAGCAATACCAGGGACGACAAAAACAACCTTAGTTTTAGCCTGGTTGAGCCGATTACACGAGATTTATCCTCAAGCCGAAGTGTATGTCGCCTGCGCCAAAAATGACTCATTTCTAGGCTTAAATCAAATCCCTGGACGGGTTAAAGTTTGTAGTAAAGCCAAGCAAGTTGTAGAGCAGCTTCAGGCTGTTGCAGACATTCTAACTAAACGAAAAAACACATCAGAAAAAGACCGAGACTTCAACGATAAACCTGTGCGTTTTCTATTCGATGACGGGACGTATTTATTGAACCTAGTCAAACAATCTAAAGAACTGTTCAAGAAGTTCAAAGAATTGATGTGATTTGTCGGGACAGTTGGACGAGAATTTAATGTCGGATACTTCGGTTCGGTTCACAGTTTGAACCTAGATCAGCTTGGTGTAGAGGCTTCAGATATTCGGGATTGTCTG
>JBCBCI010000313.1:0-528 GCA_038530755.1 Cyanobacteria bacterium J06592_8
GACAGATACTATTTCTCCTGTTGAAGCAGAACCCATAAACTCCCATCTCTCATTCGATTGTGAGGAGGGTTGTGTAGTCGATGTCGGTGTAGAATTTTGACCGATTAACCCTACTTCTTGAAGTCCCAAAATCAATGCAGTTACTGCACCAATAACACCTGTTATTCCAGTCAAAATACCGGGCAATGTAGTCCAGAAACTACTACTGTTCTCACTAGCAGATTGAGATTGATCGTTATTCTCCATAAGTAATCTCTAGCGATTCACACTTGAAAATAATCCTTGCATCATCCGGAATTTTTGTTGTGGTTTGAAGTATTTGTTACTCATTCATTTTTCACACATTTTTAATATACCTAAATCCATTCTTAATGAACAGTCACACAAATAAGTGACACCCATTCCTCAACAAACACCACATCCCCGTTAACATATCTAGTCCCTGGCGGCGACCAATTTTCTCGGCGTTGGTGAATCTGAAGTTAATGACACGATTAATAATCCCTGGCATTCAGACCCCGAAGAAAA
>JBCBCI010000314.1:0-521 GCA_038530755.1 Cyanobacteria bacterium J06592_8
TGAGCAAGTTCTGCATCTAAGACGGTGCTGGTAATCAGCTTCCATTGTCCGGACTGACATTGACTTAAAATCGTTAGAATGGCTTGGGCTTCTAAGGCAATACGAGACTGAGTTTGGTCATCAAATGGGCGATTGAGGCAGCAAGCATCTAAATAAATTCTATAGCTTTCACTCATCAGATCAGCGAATTGTGATGGATTTGCTGGGCAAGAGAAAACTCTTTGATTTTCAACTGTACCTGATTCGGTCTGGCATCAGCCATGACCCGACAGCCTGGGTTGACGATTGGTACGTATTAAATGGAGCGAGGGACTCCCGACCCCAATTAACAATGCGAGTTTGGGCGCTTGAAAACAACTATTGCGTTGCCCAATTAAAAACTTGACGCGGCCCACTGTTCGAGCAACGATATTTCAACCTCGACGACTCGGCAGACTAACCCTTTAACCCAAATAAAAATAGCGATTGACGCAGCAGTTGAAACCGCCACCGCAGAGGCTCAGTACCGAGGACAAACTTAC
>JBCBCI010000315.1:0-519 GCA_038530755.1 Cyanobacteria bacterium J06592_8
AATGAATCCTGTTATCGGGATTGAAACATCGCACTTTATCCCATACAGAACATTGGAGCTACCTTTCTATTTAATGAATCCTGTTATCGGGATTGAAACTTGGCGCAATCCTTACGCAGTAGTGGTTTGGTATTCTTTCTATTTAATGAATCCTGTTATCGGGATTGAAACATAAAATTAGCCTAGCTTCCGGGATTTGGTATAGTTCTTTCTATTTAATGAATCCTGTTATCGGGATTGAAACATTCAATATATCCAAAGAAATCTTCGTTATAGTTACCTTTCTATTTAATGAATCCTGTTATCGGGATTGAAACACATTTGACTGGTTTTAGTGTAGGATGAGAATCAACTTTCTATTTAATGAATCCTGTTATCGGGATTGAAACATCACCCATCTCACTGCTCAGTCTTTCTAAGCTTTCTATTTAATGAATCCTGTTATCGGGATTGAAACAACACAACTGACGCTATTCAATAAATCATGACTACTCCTTTCTATTTAATGAATCCTGTTAT
>JBCBCI010000316.1:0-518 GCA_038530755.1 Cyanobacteria bacterium J06592_8
AAGGTATCGGCGCCTTCACCTCCGGAGAAGTCATCGCCTGTTAAGGTGTCATTTCCTAAGCCGCCTCGCAACAAGTCGTCGCCGTCATCTCCCCAAAGTTGATCGTCGTCTGCATCTCCGAACAGTTGGTCGTTTCCGCCTTTTCCGCCAATGCGATCGCTTCCTTCACCCCCAAAGATGGTATCATCGCCACCAACTGTTCCGCCAGTTGAACGACTATTTTCGTCTCCTCGTAAAACATCATCCCCAAAACTTCCATAAATTAGGTCATCTCCCAAACCGCCAGCAACAGTATCGTTTCCACTCCCAGAATTGAGAAGATTATCCTCATCGGTTCCTTCTAAAATCTCAGCTTCGGAGGTTCCACTGATTAAGCTTGAGTTGGGATTTCGCGGATCATAACTTGTAGTATCAATTAATAATGGATTGGGGAACGCATTGGCGATACAAGAGGTTATTTCTGGGATTCAGAGGCATTTTTTCAGAAATTGATGATAAAATAGACCAAAATAAATCCG
>JBCBCI010000317.1:0-511 GCA_038530755.1 Cyanobacteria bacterium J06592_8
ATTTAAGGATTGTCAGAGTTTCTAGGTCATCCTTAAATCCTGTGCGACTACTGATCAGAATGAAATTATCCGACGTACAGCAGTGCAAGAACTGGCTCTTAACTTCAAGGATGACCCCGAAACACTGACATGGCTCAAAACCCGTGCGACGACTGATCAGCATTGGGATGTCCGACGTACAGCAGTGGGGGAACTGGCTCGTCGTTTCAAAGATGACCCCGAAACTCTAACAATCCTCAAATCCCGTGCGACGACTGATAAGAATTCGCGTGTCCGATGTACAGCAGTGGGGGAACTGGCTCGTGGCTTCCAGGATGACCCAGAAACTCTGACAATCCTTAAATCCCGTGCGACTACTGATCAGGATTCATGGGTCCGAGGGACAGCAATGCAGGAACTGGTTCGTGGCTTTAAGGATGACCCAGAAACTCTGACAATCCTTAAATCCTGTGCGACGACTGATCAGAGTTGGCGTGTCCGAAAGACAGTAGTAGAGGAACTGACTCGTGGC